>JBGTAN010000011.1:0-96378 GCA_041749855.1 Bdellovibrionota bacterium | reverse complement strand
GCGCCCTGGTCCTCGACCTCCGCGTCCGCCGCCTCTCGATGAGCCACCGCCTTCGCGGCCGCCACCCTCACGAAAGTGTCCACGACCGCCGCCGCTGCCGCCACCCGTACTGCGGCTGCTGCCGCCTCGGTAGTCGGCTCGGTTGCCCGCATTGTCGTCACGCGGACCGCGATCAGGTCCTCGATCCGGTCCACGGCCTTGTCCGCCGCGGCCTCCACCGCGAGGCCCTCGATCAGAGTCCGACCTAGCGAAACGGTCTCGGCCCCCTTCGTTTCCGCGCTCAGGGCGATCGTCGCGAGGACGATCATCTCTGGGCCGGTCATCGCGGGGGCGATCTTCACGAGGACGATCGAAACGACTGCCTTCTGAACGTCCGCCTTCCGAACGACCCGCAAAACGATCCCGCTCTGGACGGTCTTCACGAGGACGGTCGCTTCGGCCGCCCCGATCAAATCCGCCCCGGTCTTCGCGAGGACGGTCAAAACGGTCGCCGCCACGGTCTGGTCCTCGATCCGGACGCGCTTCGCGGTCCGGACGCGGCTCACGATCACTTCTGCCAAAACGTTCCGAACGTTCGCTGGGGCCACGGTCTGGACGAGGCTCCCGATCCCGATCAGGACGAGGTCCACGATCAAATCCGCCGCGATCTCTTTGCGGCCGACCGAAACGCTCCCCACGAGGCGGAGCATCTTCTCCTACGGGCTGAGTCGAAACGGCTTCTTCAGCACCTTCCGCGCTAGCTTCCGCAGTCACTTCTGCAGCAGGGGCATCCCCCGTCTCTACCGGGGCGTCGTCGCTGCGAGTAGGAGCCGGCGCGCCATCCTTAGGAAGCAAGGCTTTGCGGGAAAGACGAATCTTTCCTTGAGAGTCCACATCCAGGCATTTCACCTTGATGATTTCGCCTTCCTTCACCACATCTTCAACTCGGCGCACTCGGAAGTGCTCCAGCTCCGAGATGTGACACAGCCCATCGGTTCCAGGGAAGATTTCCACAAACGCGCCGAAATCGGCGATGCGTGTGATCTTACCTTCGTAAATCTTGCCAATCTCAGGCTCGGCAACAATCTGGTTGATGATGTCGATAGCTTTTTGAGCACTCTCATTGTCGCTCGAGGCGATATTGACCGAACCATCGTCTTCGATGTCGATCTTCACACCCGTGCGTTCAATAATGGAACGAATCACCTTACCGCCACTACCAATGACTTCGCGGACTTTGTCCGGACGCACTTTGATAGTGAAAATACGGGGCGCGTACTTCGAGAATTCCGTTTTCGGCTCGGAAATCGCTTCGTTCATCTTTTCCAAGATGTGAATACGACCTTCACGTGCCTGCTCCAAAGCTTCTTCCATGATGTCGCGACTGACGCCGCCGATCTTGAGATCCATCTGGAAAGCGGTAATTCCATCCGCGGTTCCGCACACCTTGAAGTCCATATCGCCCAAGTGATCTTCATCACCCAAGATATCCGACAACACAGCGTACTTTGCGCCTTCTTTGATAAGTCCCATCGCCACACCGGCAACAGGCTTCTGAATGGGAATACCCGCATCCATCATGGCCATGGAGCCACTGCAAACCGTGGCCATGGAGGACGAGCCGTTAGATTCCAATACTTCGCTCACCAACCGAACGGTGTACGGAAACTTGTCTTTCGGCGGAATCACATACGACAGCGCACGCTCAGCCAAGAACCCGTGTCCAATTTCCCGGCGACCTGGTGGACGCAACGGGCGCGCTTCCCCGACCGAGAATGGCGGGAAGTTGTAGTGGAGCATGAAGGTTTTTTGGAAATTGCCGTTAATGGAATCGATTTTCTGCTCGTCGTCAGACGTTCCCAGAGTAATCGCACCCAAAACCTGCGTTTCGCCGCGAGTAAACAGCGCCGAACCGTGCACACGAGGCAGAAAGCCTGTTTCACAGAAAATCGGACGAATCGCATTGTACTTACGCCCATCAATACGATGTTTGCTTTCCAGCGTTAAATTACGAGCGTATTCGCTCTTGAGCTCTTCCAAGTAAAAGCCAATCAAGCCATTTTTGGCTCTTTCTTCCTTGGTCTTGGGCTCAGGATTTTCGAACTTCGTTTTGAGTTCCTTTTTGATCGCGGCCAAAGCGTTGTAGCGCGCGAGCTTTTCGCGTACTGCGAACGCTTTTTCTAGCTTATCCGCGCAAGCTTTCTTGATCTGCGCTTTAAGTTCTTTATCGCGCGGGGCTTTCGGATACTCACGCTTGTCTTTGCCGACCTTCTTCTTCAATTCATCTTGGAGATCGAAAATCGCCTGCATCGCCTCGTGGGCCTTATCAATGGCGTCGATCATTTTCTGCTCGGAGATTTCCTTTGCAGCGCCTTCAACCATCACCACTCCGGTGCGAACACCAGAGACAAGCAACTCGCATTCACTTTCGCTTTGTTCGGCTGGAGAAGGGTTGATCGAGAACACACCGTCTTTTAAACCCACGCGGCACGTCGCCACGGGACCTTCAAAAGGGATGTCTGAAATGTGCAATGCAGCGCTAGCTGCGATGCTAGCCACGATATCGGGCTCGTTCTGACCATCGGTCGACAGCACAGTGGCAACGACGTTGGTCTCACACAGAAAGTCTTCGGGAAAAAGCGGCCGAATGGGCCGGTCAATCATGCGAGCCGAGAGCGTCGCACGCTCAGAGGGCCTCGCTTCACGCTTGAAGAATCCACCGGGGATCCGTCCGGCGGAATAATACTTTTCTTGGAAATCCACCGTGAGGGGGAAAAAATCCTGGTTCTCTTTCATCTCTTTGGCTGCAACCACGGTCACCAAGACCACTGTTTCGCCATACGTGCACAGCACCGCTGCATCACTTTGTTTTGCCAATTTTCCTGTTTGCAAGGTGAGCGTACGCCCACCGTAGTCGACACTAACTTCGACGGCTTTCATTGTTTTCCTTTATTCTCTCCATAGGCGGGACGGCCCGGAGGTTACTTTATTTGCGGATCTTCAGGCGGCCGATAAGGGCGGTATACCGCTCTTCATTCGTTTTCTTGAGATAATCGAGAATCCGACGTCGTGAGCCCACCATCTTCAACAATCCTCTGCGGGAGTGGTGGTCCTTTTTATGTTCCTTAAAATGCGGCGTCAGAGCCGTGATTTTCTCTGTGAGAAGTGCAACCTGCACCTCGGGCGACCCTGTGTCGCGTTCATGCACTCGATACCCAGTGATGACATCCGTTTTCTTTTGCTTGTCGAGACTCAATGCCTACCTCTTGATCGCATCATTAAACCAGACAGGGTCTATCACCCTTACTATGCATTTGCAAACCTTCCACCCGTTGCCGAGGGGAAGGCCCCATCCACTCTCCCTGTAAGAGTTTCCGATAGTTGCGGAAGCCTTTTTTCTGCCAGCTTTCCAACTCTTCTTCAAGCTTTCCGAGCGTTACGGCTTCTTCTAGAACGAATTCACCGCATGCCAGACGCCTTAATTCTTTCAAATGAGCCACCGTTCCGAGCTGCTTGCCGATTTCTTCGGCCAGGCTGCGGATATAAGTGCCCTTACTGCAATCTACTTCAAGCTCCACCACGCCGTCCTTGAAGGACTTGAACTCCAAACGGTGTAGCTGAACGGGAATAGGATTACGACGTACCCGGATATTCTGCCGAGCAAGGTCATACAGTCTTACGCCATGAATCTTTTTGGCACTGTACATGGGAGGCGTCTGAAACCACTCCCCTTCCAGGCCTGCCAGCACTTCACAAATACGCGCTTCGGTGAGCTCCGGAACGGGTGCTGACTTCTCCACCGTTCCCGTACGATCCAACGTATCCGTCTGAGTCCCCAATTGCACCCAGGCACGGTAACTTTTATCAGCCGTCAAAAGGGCATCCGAGAGTTTGGTTGCGCGACCGGTCAGCACCACGAGCACGCCGGTAGCAAAGGGATCGAGACTACCGGCATGGCCGACTTTTGCTGAACCCCCTAGGATGTGCTTCACACGACGGACCACGTCAAAACTGGTAGGCCCCTCTTCTTTGTCGATGACCAAAACCATCTCGTTCATGATTGCTTCACCTCATCCAGCAAGGACAACACGCGATCCAACTGACTTCCATGCTTATCGGACTCAAAACGCAATTCTGGGACATACCGCAAATCCAAATTCGCACCGAGCTTCTTGCGAAGGAAATGTCCCGCCTTGCCGAGACCCTTCATGATTTCCTTCTCGGCTGCTCCGTCGATACTTTCGAATTGGATACGAGCATATCGGAGGTCTTTCGTCACTTCGACGTTGGTAATGATGATGTGTCGCAGTCTCGGGTCAGCAATTTCTGAGACCAAAAGTCTAGAAATCTCCGAGCGAATCAGAGACGCCACTCTTTGAACGCGATGTGAGCTAGAACCTGCTATCACGGACAACCTTAGGTCGAAACAAGCCTTACAGCGTGTCTAGCGACTCTTCCTTAATGAAAGCTTCAAACTGGTCACCCGGTTTGAGGTCGTTGAAGTTCTCAAGGCCAATCCCGCATTCAAAACCTTGCGCGACTTCCTTCACATCGTCTTTAAAGCGACGCAGACTGCTGACTTTTCCTTCGTAAATAACGCGGGAATCACGCAACAGACGCAAGTAACAGCCGCGAGTCACTTTTCCATCCAAAACCGAGCTTCCCGCAATGGTGCCAATCTTGGGAACAGTGAACAGCTCGCGCACTTCGGCACGCCCAATTACGCGTTCCTTCACCTGCTTATCCAGCAAGCCTTCCATCAGCGCGCGGACTTCATCCAGAAGCTCATAAATAATGCTGTAAGTGCGGACTTCGACGCCTTCTGCCTCACCCAATTTCAATGCCTTGGTGTCGGGACGAACATTGAAACCTACGACCGCCGCCTTGCTCGCCGAAGCTAGCATGACGTCACCCTCGGTGATTCCACCGGTAGCGTAGTGGAGCACTCTCAGCTTCACTTTATCGTTGGGGATCTTTGAAAGCGCTTCGCGCAAGGCCTCCACAGAACCTTGCATGTCGGCTTTAAGCACCATACGCAGTTCTTTTTCGACTCCGGCGCCGCCTGCGAGCATTTGCTCTAGGGTCATCTTGGGACGATTGCTCAAGGACGCGATCTTGGCGCGCTCTGCGCGCACCCCAGTGAGCTCACGTGCAGACTTCTCATCCTGCGCGACAAAGAAATCATCACCTACCACTGGCACTTCGGGCAGGCCTAAGATCTCGACCGGATCGCCAGGCTCGGCTTCCGTGACTTTCTTGCCATTGGAATCCTGCATCGCACGGACTTTTCCGAAAGTCGCGCCACAGACCACCAGGTCTCCGGCTTTCAAACGACCATGCTGCACGAGCACTGTCGCTAAAGGACCACGGGCTTTTTCCAGTCGGGACTCAATGACCGTGCCTCGAGCCGGAATGTCGTAGTTCGCTTTAAGCTCGAGCATCTCGCTTTGGAGCAGAATACCTTCAAGCAACTGATCAAGGCCTTTGCCGGTCTTAGCGGAGACCGGGATATACATCGTATCCCCGCCCCACTCTTCCGGATTCAAGTCGTGACCTGCGAGTGTTTGCTTAATCCGATCGGGATTTCCATCGGGCAAGTCGCTCTTATTAATGGCTACGATGATCGGAACGCTGGCAGCTTTCGCGTGGTTCACCGATTCCAGCGTCTGAGGCATCACACCGTCGACCGCGGAAACCACAACGACTACCAAATCCGTTACCTTCGCTCCACGCGCACGCATGGCAGTGAAAGCTTCGTGGCCGGGCGTATCTACGAAAGTGATTTTGCCCTTCTTCACTTGAACGGTGTAGGCGCCTACATGCTGGGTGATTCCACCCGCTTCGCCGGCAGCCACTTTGGCTTTGCGAATCGCGTCGAGAAGCGAGGTTTTCCCGTGATCGACGTGGCCCATGATCGTAACCACCGGGGGACGCGTCTTCAGATCGCCCGCTGACACATCGACTTGAGGAATATAATCCGTCTCACGGAACATTTCCTGTTTCACTTCATGCTGAAACTCCGGCGCAACCAAAGCGGCGGTATCAAAATCGATGCTTTCGTTAATGGTCGCCGTAACGCCCATTGCCACTAGCTTTGCAATGACCGCAGTCGCTTTTACGCCCATCTGCAAGGCAAAATTCGAAACCTGAATGGTATCCGCCATAATCACGACGCGTTTGTGATCGGCAGACTTGGTAATCTGAGTACGCAAAGCGGGACGTGCAATGACGTTCTTTTTCTTTTTGGTCGCGTGAATGAGCTCCCGTTTGAGGTAATCCGCGCTGCGGAAGACCATATCTTGGCGAGCAGCAAGCTTGCGCTTTCCAGCTTCCTTCGCCGCTTCCGGGGTAGCAAAATCTACTTCCTTGACCCGACGAATCGCACCAGGGGCGTCCGCCGCTCCAGGGGTTCCAGCCGCGGTAGCAGCAGTCTTAGGACGTTCCTTCTTCTCGACCTTGGCCCCAATTTTCTCCGTGAGATGGGCTTCGGTCGTCGTCTTCTTGATGATACTGCCAAAAACCCGACGTTTAACGGGCGGCTTCACCACCGGGGCTGCAGGCGTGCCTTCACTAGTCGGAGCCGCTGCGGCTACTTCTTGTTCAGAAGGAGCAGCCTCTTCTTCCTGAGTCTCCTCCTCGACGCTTTCCTGTGCGACTTCTTCTTGCTCTTCCACTTCTTCCGAAGCCGCGAGCATTTGCTCTACCGGTGCTTCCTCCACCGGTTCTGGCTCGGGAGGCGGTGCGACTTCAGCTCCTTTGCGGCGACGAATCACCGTTGCCCCGACGCGCTTTTCAGTGACCCCTTTCGGCGTTGCTGTTCCCGTCGCTGCGCTTGAATCTAATTTCGCATTCTTGCGGTAGTGCTCGCGCACCGTGCGGACTTCTTCGGTACCCAGCACGCTCATTGAGTTCTTGATGTCGATACCCAACCGCTGGATTTGCCCCACCAGGTGCTGCCCATCAACGGCGAGTTCCTTAGCAAGTTCGTAGACTTTTAATTTTGTCGTCGCCATTCTCTAGGCCTACTGGCCTACTCCTTCTTCTCCGGTTCGGCAGCAACGACCGGTGCAGCGGCAGCGGCTGCTGCCGCCTCCGCTACGGCCGTTTCGCCTTCGGACTTTTCTTTCTCAGCATGCGCCTTCACTTCCGCCTTGAGGCGTTCGAAGACCGCATCTGAATTCATTTTCGCCGCAGCTACTGCTGCTTTCTCAGCATCCAACAGCTGCTTCTTCATCTCAGCTAGCTTGCCAGAAGCAATCATCGCCTGAGCATTGGTCTTAATCTCTGCGGCCTTTTCAGCCGAGAAACCAGGAACCGCTGCAAGCTGCACCAAATCCGCAGCCGCCAAGCGCTCCACGGTCTGACCGTGCTGATACAAACTCTGCGCCAGGGTATCGTTCATGCCCTCAACCGCCATGAGCAGCTTCTTGGAATCTTCCACTCGCTTGTGCATGCGGGTTTCGGAGACGATGTCGAGCTTCCAAGTACTCAGCATGGAAGCCAGCTTCACGTTCTGTCCCCGACGACCAATCGCGAGGGACAGCTGGTTGTCTGCGACCACAATCTCCATGGAATGATTGTGTTCGTCGATGAGGACCTTGGTGACTTCGGCTGGAGCTAAAGCATTACAAACAAAACGGGTTTCATCTGAATCCCACGGCACGATATCAATTTTCTCGCCGCGCAATTCCTGCACCACGTTCTGAACACGGGATCCCTTCACGCCGACGCAAGCGCCGACCGGATCCACATCGCTATCGGTGGACACCACTGCGATTTTAGCTCGGATCCCCGGCTCGCGTGCAGCGGCTTTAATTTGAACAATGCCTTCATTCACTTCAGGCACTTCTTGTTTGAAGAGCTGAACCAGAAGCTCTGGGCACGTGCGGGACAAGACGATCTTGGGCCCGCGAGGGGTTTGCTGAACATCGATAAGGAATCCCAAAATCCGATCGCCGGGGCGATAAGACTCGCCGGGAATCTGCTCTCTTGCCGGCAAAATCGCATCCGTGCGTCCCAAATCGACAATCAAACAGCCCTTTTCAATGCGACGGCATGTTCCGGTGACCACTTCGCCTTTGCGGACGTTGAATTCGTTATAAATAATGTCGCGTTCCGCATCTCGCACTTTTTGGATGATGACCTGCTTTGCAGTCTGTGCGGCAATACGGCCAAACTCTGAAGCATCCAGCTTGATTCCGATGCTATCTCCCAAGGCGACATCTGGGTCGAGTGCTTTGGCTTTATCAGAACCAATTTCCGTATCGTCGTTTCCAACGTCGTCCACGACGGTCTTAAATTGGAAAAGCTCAATTTCCCCGAGGTCCTCATTGAAGTGCGCTTCAATTTCTTTTTCTGCGCCGAACTTCTTCTTCGCCGCCATCAACATGGCTGATTCCAAAGCTTCCACGAGCACTGCTCGGTCGATGCCTTTGTCTTTCTCTACTTGATCGAGGACTCTTGCTAATTCAGAACCCATATCCTACTCCGTTTTCCAAATCCGATTGGCCTGCTTAATGTTCGCCCAGGGCACGCCCACCTGCTTTTTGTCTAAACCTATCAAAACTTTTTCTGTGTCCGCATTCACTAGCTCACCGCGAACTTGGGCTCCTAAGCCCTCTAATTTCTCAATCAGTTTCAGATGAACTTCCTGCCCCTGATTGCTTTCAAAGTCACTACGTAAGCGCAAACGACGATCCAGACCGGGGGAGGAGACCTCCAGATCAAAAGCCCCTGGAATTCCATCAAAGGTCTCAAGCCATTCATTGAGGGCTCGGCTAGCGGTCACGCAATCCTGGAGCGACACGCTTTCGCCCGGACTGCTCAGGCGTTCGATGAAGATCCGAAGCAGGGACTTGCTCCCCAAACGACAATCTAAATCAACTATCCGATAGCCAAGCGGCGAGAGTAAGGCATCTCCCTTTTCAAGGAGTTCTTCTTCCAGCTCTGTTTTAACAATACTTTCCAACACTTTAGCTCGGTTCGCGCAAGTCCTTCTCAAAAACAAAAAGCGGGGATTACCCGCTTTCCCGAAGAGACCGCGTAAGTGGCGGAAGTTGTAACACAACGAAACCGGGTTAGACAAGAACTCGGCCTTTGGAGGTGCGGTGCGTTGCGGGCTACGTACCGTTTAGGGGGCTACTCGTCGTACCCCTGGCGAAGGTAGTCATTCGTCTCGCCCTCTTCGGCTTCCCCTTCGGGAACGACCTTGGGCATGCCTGCATCGAGGCCATCGCCCGCCGTGCTCATGGCACGAACGCCCGGCTCGCCTATGCGAGGCAAATTGGAGGCATCTCGATTGGGAACCGTGTCAGAACGAAAGGCGACGCGGACGCGGTTGGGATTCTTGGTATCAGCAAGGCGACCGGTCTTACGATCCACATAGGCGAACACGATACCTTCAGGGACCGTAAACTCGCGCTTCATGGCAAACTTTCCTACCGTTTGCGACATGTAATCCACCCAGATAGGTGCAGCCGAACTTCCACCGGTCTCACCCACTTTAAGTGCCTTGTCCTTCATGTATCCCAGCCATACACCGGTCATCGTATCGGGCGTATAGCCGATGAACCAGGCATCGCGGTGATCGTTTGAAGTGCCTGTCTTTCCGGCAACGGGCCCACCAATCGCAGAAGCCGCGCGTCCCGTGCCCTCTCGGATCACGCCGCGCAACATATCCGTCATGACATAAGCGGTTTGCGGCGAAATTACGGTATCTGGCGGTAGGTTGCCCGACTGCGAAGGCGTCATTAACGAGGGATTGATGGGCGAAGCGACGACAGGTTCGACTCCCGGCGTAGCGGTCGGCGCCGCCGCTTCCGCAACAACGGGTTCGTGGCCCTTGCCGCCCCACTCTTCGAGCACATTGCCCTGCCCGTCTACGACTTTCTTGATGTAGCTGAGCGTGACCGGCTTGCCCAATCGAGGAAAGACCGCATACGCGTGCATGAGCTCTTCTAGACTGCTCGACCAGCTTCCCAGAGCGATACTTAAGTCGCGCGGCAGCACGGCGGTAATGCCCAGACTCCTGGCATACGCAATTCCGTAATCGACTTTAATTTCATCCAGCAGTTTTACCGTCGGAATATTCATCGAGCGAATGAGCGCCAGGCGAAGCGGAATCTCACCCTCGAAGGTCCCACTGTAGTTATGGGGGCGCCAATCTTCGCCAGAGTTGTCGGCATCCAAATCGCCTTCGAACTTGAAAACAATCGGTGAATCCGTCACGAGCGAAGAGGGGGAGAAACCCTTGTCCAAAGCGGCAGAATAGATCAGCGGTTTAAAGGTGGAACCCACCTGACGCTTCGCTTGGAGCGCACAATTGAATTTGCTCAGCTCAAAATTCTTTCCACCGACCATCGCCCGGACAAAGCCATTCTCGATATCGAACGAAAGCAAGGCGCCTTCAATTTCGGGATCCTGATCCAGGCTCACTTCGATGTAACCCTGGTCGCGAGCGATCTTTGAGACATTGACCGAAACAACGTCGCCCGCCTTGAGAACCTCATCTAGTTGCTTCTTGGGAGCTTCCTTGCTGGAAACCCAAGCGGCTCCTTGCCAGGGCATCCAGACGACCGTCTCACCCACTTGCAACTGGGCGCGTCCCTCGCGCCCCCCTTCCACGACATTCACAATCGCCGGATAGGTTTCGCCCTCTTTCAAAGGAGTGACACCGAAGTAGGGAGAGTTCTTTTGCTGAATCGGTTCCAGGTCGTATTGGAGCTTGCGAAACTCCTGATCGACATTGGCCGGCAAAATGCGACCCTTCGTCAGTTTCGCCAAAACCAAGTCATGGGCCTTGGAATTAAATTCCCGAACTTGCTCCGGATCCGTCTTAGTTGAAGTGACCCCCCTCCAACCCAGGCGATGATCGACTGCGCGCAAACCCTTTTTCATCGCGCTCTCGGCGGCCTTTTGAGCTTCATAGTGAACGGTCGTATAGACCTTCCACCCTTGTGTCAGCACGTTGTCGGAACCGTACTTGTTCATGAGGTACTGGCGAACGTATTCCGTAAAAAAGGGAGCGGCTTTGTTATTGAGGTCTTCCACGACGAAAAGCTTGAGACTTTCCCCGAGCGCTTGGGTCGATTGCTCTGCCGTAATAAAATCCTCATCCAGCATGCGCCTGAGCACATAGGCTTGGCGATTCTTTGCCAGGTGCGGATTGCGGAAGGGGTTCCACTCATTAGGTCGCTGCGGAAGCCCTGCCAGTATAGCTGCTTCCGCCAGCGTGAGATCTTGTACACGCTTGTGAAAGTAATTCTGCGCCGCGGCACCAATGCCGAAGGCCCCATGCCCCAGATAAATCTCATTTAGGTAGAGGTTTAAAATCTCGGACTTGGAAAGCTCATCTTCCATGCGCCGCGCCAGAATGATTTCGCGGACCTTCCGAGTGATTTCTTTCTTGCGAGATACCAGCAGGATACTTCGAGCAACCTGCTGGGTAATCGTAGACCCGCCTTGCGCGTAGCGACCTCGAACCAAATTGGAAAAAGCCGCCCGGAAGATACCGTTGAAATCGATTCCCTTGTGTTCGTAGAAGTTGGAATCCTCGGCTGCAACAAAAGCCAAGATCACGTGTTTGGGAATCTGCTCGAATTTGACGTCGTAACGACGCTCCGTGGTGAACTCGCCAATCTTACGTCCGTCGTCTGAGATGACTTCAGTAGCCGTCGGGTGTCGAAAGTCCTTTAAGGAGGAAACTTCAGGAAGACTCCCGTAGATATTGATTAGAAAAAGCGTGAGGAAGCCTGCTCCAAGAACGAGCACCACTGCAATCGTTACGGATGCCGTTTTGAACAGCATTCTGAACAAGCGAGTTATCTTATCGAGCACACCAATCCCTTGACCGAAGTCCGCTAAAGATTATCATGGTTACTAAGCTGCTGCTACCCAACAACCCGGGGCCCCAACATGATGCAAAAATCCTACAAACCGGAAGAACTCAAAGCCACTCCGCTTCAGGTTTCCCTTCACGCACACATCGTGAAAGACCTCAAAACCATGGAAGCCAACACCAAGATCCCGGTCGACCAGCTCGTCACCACGGCGCTGAAGATGTTCATCGCGACGCATAACGACTATCTCGGCCTTCGCAAGTAGCCCTAAATCAATCCCCTAACACGTGACCCAAAGCCGTCGGCGCTGTCACCGGTGGCGCAGGTATCGCCGCGGGTGGCGCGAAAATGGGTTTTGCCTTCACACGCAACTTGGCTAAAGCAGATGGGCACCCGTCCACTGGACCTTCAATCTGCGCGACCGCCGCGCCCTTTGCCGGAATGTGATACTCGAAATGGTCATCCGAAGGCTCGTACTTCATCACAAAACGTTCTGCCGCTTCGAGCTCTGCCTCATGGTTCAACTCTAAATTGGTGAACTCATTGGTGAGATACACTTCAATGGCGCGGCGCAAAGGACGAGCTCCAAAATCGGGTTGATAGCCCAGCTCAGCGAGCTTATCGCGCGCGCCGTCCATCACCACAACTTCTAACCCTTTCGGCTCGCTGGTGCCTCGTTGCCAACGATCCAGCTGGAGCTGCAATATTTTCCTCATGCTCTGAGTATCCAGCTTCTTAAATGGAACAAACCCGTCAATACGGCCAATCACTTCGCGAGGCACGCCTCGCTTGTATTCCAGTTCGTGCTTCAAAAGCGCATCTTTTTGAACATCATCGATATCCGTCCGAGCCGCTATCTCCTGACCTGCATTGGTCGTCATAATGACAAAGGTATTGGTAAAATCGACGGTGCGGCCCTGCCCATCGACTAAGCGACCTGAATCGAGAACGGGCATCAAAAGCTTGAGAATATCTGGATGCGCCATTTCGATTTCGTCCAATTGAACCACGGCATAAGGCCTGGACCGAACTTTCTCGGTCAGCTGCCCGCCCTCTTCGAATCCAACGTAACCGGGAGGTGCGCCCACCAGCCGCGACATGGACAATTTTTCCATGTAGTCGGTCATATCAATTTCATGAAGGGCTTCCTCCGAATCAAACACCACATCTGCCAAAACCTTGGTGATCTCCGTCTTTCCCACACCCGTCGGTCCGTAGAGCAGAATCACCCCGAGAGGACGCCCTTTGGCTGCATTGCCAGAAGCCCCATTTCGCGCCGTTGCCGCAAGCGTTGAAACTGCTAGTGGCTGGCCAATCACGCGCCTTGCCATGTCGTCTTCCAATCGACGCAGGCGCGCTTTCAGATCTTCATTTAAATTGCCCGCCGGCTTACCCGTTAGCGCCTCGACCTTTTTGGACAAGTGTTCCCGCGTCACCAGGGTGCGAGTCTTCTGGAGGGCAGCGATATCCTCGCTCAGTTTCTGAATCTCGGCGGTGTTCCCCTCCGGATCGTTTTTCAAATCATCCAACCGGGTGACCATTTCATGGCCGACATCCCAACTCTTGCGCGACGCCGCCAAACGCGACTCCACATCCAGCAGTCGTTTTTCGATCGATTTGAGTTCGCTCTTGTTCTTAGCGGAAATACCTTCTTCAAGAAGTTCCGATTTGCGCTCCTCAAGGCGAATGAGTTCGTCTTCCAACTTTTCCCAATCCAGCATGCCCTTGACCGCCTGCTGAAAAGCGAGGTCCGTTACCGTCGCCGCCATCAGCTGGTAAGTGCGACCAGGTTGCGCTGATTCATCCATGTGGCGTTCAGACAGTTCGTAGGCTGCTTCGACAGCACCCGGCTCAAACTTGATCGGAAACCGCGCTTCCAATAACCGTCGGCGACGTCCCAATATTTGAAGCGCCACTTCTTTGCTGGGCACGGGGACTTTGACGAGCTGCACACGCTGCCAAAGACTGGAACGTTGCTCAAATTTACGCACATTCTCCGGACTCGTCTGAAAAATAACCTGCAACCCCTCACTCAAGCCGCTTGCGAAGCTGTTCACGATCTCCGCTTTCGCCGACCCTTCTGCCTCTTTTGCTCCAAGCAACTTATCTGAGTCGGGGATATAAAGAATGACGTCCTTGCGACTGGCCAATTCTGTCTTCAAAGCCCGCAACCGCTCGGTCAATTCACCACGGTACTTCGCCCCCTCCTCCAGTTTCTCTGGATCCAACACGACGATGGTTTTACCTTTGAGCGATTCCGGAACGTTTCCGGCTGCAATCTTCTTTTGGGCCGCCTCAACGATGGCGTCGCGTCCCACGCCAACTTCGCCTGACAACACCACCGAGTTGTTCTCCGGTCGGAAAAGGACCTTCAGCAACTCCTGTACTTCGCCCACACGCCCCACGATATCGTGCTCACCGGTCTTCAAAGGGATAGTGTACTTGTCGAGCTCTGATTTCCGGGGACCGGAAGACCTTTCCTCGCCCGCTTTACGATCCATTCCGGAAAGTTCTGCAACACGATTCTCCGTGAGATTCAAAACGCGAACGGCATCCGTGAAGGCAGCGTCTCCGGGAGCTTCCACGAGTTTCGCAAGCACGTGCGCGGGCCTTAGGAAGTTCTGATCGGCGGACTGGGCCATCAAATCGGCGTCCCTGATAACGGAACTCAGGCCTTCTGAAATGACTGGTGGCTTTCCACCAGCGATTTTGGGGATGTCACTCATTTTTTCATTGAGCGCGGCAATGACTTGCTTGAGCTGATCCTGACTCAACCCAAGATCCTCGCGCAAATCTCGCAGCTCAGGACCATTCATTCCTTGAGCAAGAGATGCCATCATATGCTCGAGTCGAACCTCGGCATGGGAATTACTCTGCGCAAGCTGGGTCGCCCGAGTAAGGACCTTGGTAAAATTCGCATCGGGAGAAACTGCAAAACCAAGGCTTCCCACTAGGAATCCAATTAACGCAAATTTTAGGCCCCAACGAGTCATCGGACTGTATTCCTTAAGTGCGCGCCGGTTTTTCGGCACACAGCTGTCTAGAGCGCAGGAAGCGTGAGTGCCTAGACGCATCGCTTCTGCCACCCCGTGTTTTACCTCGATAAGATTGTGCAATCGGCGGTCCATCCATTACTCCTAAAGTCCCAATTCCTTCAGCATCAGTGTTTCGGCGGCTTTCACATTGCGAAGAGCGTCTGCCATCTCCCCTTCGTTACTTCCGCCACGCAAAGCATTCAATTCGTTCTGTAAGCCCTTCGAGCGCTTTAGCACCCAACCGGCATAAATCTCCGGATCGAATTCCTTTGGAGGCGATAAACGTAGAATGCTCTGGGCCTCGCGAAAAGATTCCGGAGGTGTCGAGGAAAACAGACGTTTAAACTGAAAGAACTCCTCGTACGACAAACCACGAGTGCTAACCGAATTGCCCGTAAGGCGACCCGCTAGTCCCTGCGCTTTGAACGCCTCCGGTGGCAACTCCAGCGCTCGCATAAGATCGTCCAGTGACGTGAGCGATCGATCGTCGCGTGGAAATCGAGCAAGGAGGCTCCGCGCAGATTCCACCATCTCCCCATTCACCCTTCCTTGGGCAAAGTCCGCCGCCTGGCGCAATTCGCGCGCCGTAAAATACTCGCTCTGAGGCGCGATCTCCAACACTGCTTTCGCCTCGGTAAGAGAAAGCTCGGTCCGCATCAGCTTCTCGGGCGATGCCAACACTGCGTTCGTGTAGGTTTCAAAAAAGCGTGAAACCGATGACGCCGATGGGGCATTGGCATCTAATTCCACCGCGCGACGCAATCGAGCGGCAAGCCGCATCTGTGCAAGAGTCTGCGAAGGGACGGCTCCAAACTCGCGCAAATACCGACCCACAGCCACTTCCATAGCTTGCGCCGTTTGCTTATCGATTAGGTTCAAGACCGTTTGGCGATCGATCTCTACCGTCCCAACCTGCGCGGGGATTCTTGCTTCCAAAAAGGAGCGATAGATCGGATTCACCGCTTCCGACGTGGGCGCTTCCAGAAGGCGTTGCATCACCGTGCTCGAATCCCGAGCTGCCGATGCCGTCGTAACAGGAGCTGTAGGTTTTACGGGAGTTGTGACATTCATTGCCCCCGCACCAGCAATCACAGACGTCGGCCCCTTTGCGAAAGTCGCGCGCAGCGCTTCGAAATCTCGACCAACCCACGCCTTCAGAAATGGCAGATCGGATTGCAAAGACCCCAATTTAAAAATCTCGCGAAGCTGAGTCGCTTTTTCAGCAAGCGCTTCGACGTCGTCGCCTCCCACCGTCATCGCACGCGTGGGAACGAAGAGACGGCCTTCCACTATGTCCTTCAAAAGCTGCTCTTGTGAAATCTCAAGCTTGCCCGCAACGGACTCGAGTAAAGGACGCGCATCGTCCATCCAACCCGTCATAAAGTAATACGACAGCGTGTGATGTGCGCCGACGTTAGCGTCGGCAATCTTGGAAAGGCGACTGAGCTTGAATACAGAGGGCGTGAGTGGGTAGATCCCAGTACCTTGAAAGTACCAAGGGCGATAGCGCTCGAAGGGGCTAACCTGTTTGCTGAGTAGCACAATGAAATCATCTACCGAGAGGTGCGGTGTCGCTGAAGTGAGACGCGCTTTCACTTCGTTCAAAAATTGAAGTCGAACCCGGCTGCTGAGCTGCATCTCTAGCAGAGGGCCCACCAGCGGCTTGGTCGCTGTGGACTCCAAGGTGGCCATATTAAGCTGGCCCAATTTGGCTGCCGCCTTCGCCTGAACTTCCAAATCCTTAAGCAACAGAGTGGTAACCGACTGAGAGGGGGCCAAAAGGTCGTCTACCTTCCAGGCCTGGAGTTCCCGTTTCAGGACTTCCAATTGAGTGATTCTTAGATCCTCGGCCGCTGTGAAAGGGGTCTTCGTCGACAACGACGCTGACGTTTCACCTAACAACGAGCCCGTGCGATCCAATTTCGATTTCACTGCGCCGGCCAACGCCCTACGATCGCTACTCATTAACGTGTTTCGCTTCCATGCCCACAACCGGCGAGATTGGCGTCCCATATATTTTGCTGATCGGCCTAGCCCGCGCAGCACGGGTACGCCCATGATATCGACGGTAATGGCGAGCTGAAGTCCGTAACCCAACCAAGTCCATACGCTGCGCTGTCTACTCCGCACGCCTTCCAACTGCTCATCCCGAAGAGATGCTTGTTCATCCGTCATGAGAGGCAAGTAACCCATGAGCTGACTGTCACGGACCTGACTCATCAGCGCTACGCGCTGAGGCGCCCCACGCAAATCACACTTCTCCCCATACACAAATTGGCAGATGCCCGTCTGCTCCTCGAGATACTGGTAGAGGCCCCAACCCAAATCGTCGTCCATTGTCTGCGAGAGGCGAAAACCAAAATAGCCCCCGAGCGCCATACCCACGCCTTTCGAACCCCATGCAGCAATCGCGGGGTGCTTGGAAGCCAGTCTGGCAAGCGCGGGAACTCGGTTGTAAAGCATGAAGACCGCGAATAGTCCCATCGCTCCAGCGCCAATCCAGGCATCTCGCTTTTCAGCGGCCTGCCTATCTTGTTCGGCTTGGAGCAGCATGCGTTGCATCAGTCGACGAGGCTCGTCACTTCCGCCGGGAGGCGCATACTCATCGGCGACCTTCATCAGGCCTTCCATCAACGGCAAACGCATATTCCAAATTCGGTCTTTAGCTGCCTCAAACTCTTCAGGCGTCTTAATTTGTGAAACCAGTGACCGCTCTTTGCACAGCGGCTCGAGCCCCGCCAAGATATTCTTCCCCACGGCCTGAATGCCCGACCAGTAAGTGTCGGTCTGTGCTTCCAGACGGTAGTAGGTGTCGGCAGCACGCAGATCTTTTTCAATTTGTTTCTGCTGCTCGTCCGTTTTGCCAGAAAACAGACGATCGAACGTGATCTGACCACCCAAATAGATTGCTCGAGCTATTCGGTTTGTAGGACCAATGGCTTCGACAGAGCTGGTATTTCCCGAATAGAGCCCGTAACCCTTGAGGATCTTCTCAAGTTGGCGATCCCGGCTAGGGTCACTGACAGCTTGTCGGAAAGCGACATAAGCCTGGCGATCTCGCAATAGCGCGATGTCTTTTACCTCTTCCACCAACTCAGCGCGCTTCTTCGGGTCAAACCGGGATGCAACCAGGGCGAAGTAGTTGGCCCACTCCTGAGCAGTGGCTGATTTTCCGGGGGCATCCGATGTCTTCTCGCCTTGAAGCACGAGGCCATCTTCCGCGAGTGCTTCGAACAACTCGACCTGATCCTCGTTTCGCTCGAACATCGCGTAGAGCGCTTTGCGCTCAGGATCCGTTGCAAGCTTGTACCACTCGTCAAAACTCTGGCTCGTTCCCAACGAGGATCGCTCGGACTCGGTCACAGGGAAAGGAGTGTAGTTGATATCTGAAGCGGGCGTTTCCATTAGCGCCGAGTAAACGCGGTGCTTACCTACATCCACCAAATACGACTTTTTGCTTTGCGCCATTGCCAACCAATCGATCGCATCCCCTTTGGTCGTGAGCGGCGTTTTCCAACCTTCGAAATCGTCGACAGGCAACTCCAGCACGGCAAGAACATCGGCAAGGAGCAAGGACATGAATCCGTCGGGCAGACCCTTGAGAGCCGGCGTATTCACTCCCATCGGAATATCTTGCGCGCGGTGTTTCGTATGCCAGTTCAGCAAACCCAGTAAATAGGGGTAAGTCCCTTTTTCATCCGAAGCCTGAGCATTGCGATCCCAAAGATCCAAAAAGCTTATTGCTTGAGCGTACGCACTATCCGTCGCTCCCTTCATCTCAGCTAAAGAGGGATAGAGATGCCACAAACGCGGCCGACCCGCCCGCTTCTGGCCTTTAGCGAGCTTTGCAAACGCGTCGTCTGCTCCAAGCCCTCTCACCAGCTCAAACCACTGTTCAAACTGCAGCTTGGAATCCGCCACCTTGCCTTGCGGCGCCCATTGGTCTGTGAAGGGAAGGGGTTTGGCCACTTGCGCGCTCAACCCCTTCTGGGTGCGCATCTGATATTGCAACATCCAGTTCCAAATAGAGCGAGTGGCCTTCGCCTCGAGTAGCGAAATGCCATGGTCTCGTGTGAAAAAGCCGGCACCCGCAGGCAGTGGCGTGTCCTTCGATAGAGCCGTATAAGGCAAAGCGGGGTCCGACCCTTCGAGTTCCGAACGATGCTGTACGGTCTTTGTAATCTGGAAAGCGCTCTGCGCCAATCGCGTTAAAGTGTCGTCATCTAAAGTGGCTTCCAGTTCTTCCAGGCGCTTTTCACTCGCCACGCGCAACGAGAAATCGGGATCCGCTTTCGCAGCCACCAGCCGATCGCCTTCTATCCGGTAAAGCGTGCCCTGAAGCAGTGTGCGCACCAGAGCTGAAGCAAGCACGGTCCAACCCGGACGTGCAGCCCTAGCTGTTTTTGGCTGGCCCGCTTGTCGCGTGCGCAGTACGCGCAGCTCAGGCGATAGCTTCTGCCAATTGCGTGCAAGTACTTCCAGGCGCTTCCACCAAGCCTCGCGACTCGCCAAATCCGGCAAGCCGTCGAGCCCCACCCAGTTTTTCATTAGGTCCGTGCCGGGCCCACCGAAGAGTGCCGTTTCGTCGAAGTAACTTTGCATCTGCTGCCGCAACGCAAAGCGCTGGACAGGGCTCAAGGTGTTCATCCAAGCGATGGGATTGATGAGCGATGCTTCGGTCAAAGGCGCAATGCCCAGCTGCAGCAACAAATCTCCCGGCCACATCGCCTCGATGACTTCCAGACTAGGCTTCTGATGGAAAAATTCGATCAAGCTAGGAGTCGATGCCTGCCAGTTGAGTTCTTTCTGCGGATCGATTGAAACCGTTAACTCATCAGAGGGCGCCCCCCGAAACCAACGCAAGCGCGGTTTGCTTTTAACCACTTCAGTCCACGGCGCAAATTCGGAACCCCGTGAAAACAGCACAGCAGAAGCCGTGTTCACCAAATGCCAGTAATCCGTGAGCCAATCGGTGTCGGGAGTTTGGTCTTCCTCCGTTTGCCCCAAACGAGCAACCAGTTCAGTGCTCTGCGTCTCAATGTACCCGCAAAAAGTGGAAGCGTCGGGCAGTTCCGAGCGCATCGCTGCTTTCCAATCCGCACTCAGAGCATCAGAAGCCGTCGCTCGACTCTTTTCCAACACCGTCCAAAACCGATTGGAATTATCGGTATCGCGGAATGCGCCTTTAAGTTCTGTCCAGCGACCCGACACTTTCGAGCGATAGTCGCTCCAATAAGAGGATTTCGATACTGCGAGTGCGCGCAGGCGATCGAGCTCCTCGCGCCTCCCTTCACTCATTTGCTCCATACGCGCTTCGAGCGACGCTTCGTAAACTAAGTCAAAGCGACTGCGAAAGGCTTCGTCCGTGGCTCTCGCCCCACAGTAGTTTTTCAAATCTTCGAGGAAGCGTTTCGCGGTCCCTCCAGAGGTGCTCAACGTACCCGCGCTCATTGAGGCAACGTGATTCAAGTCTTCAATAATTTCTTTCGCCGATAAATCGTGGCGCGCGCTCTTGCGACGAGCGCTGCGGGCATCCTGATAGAGGTGGCCCCAAAGGTTCGAGCCGCCTTCCAATTTGTCTAAAGCAACCAAAGCGCGTTTGGCCGACGGCAGGTCAGCTGCAAAGGCTCTGAGCAAAGTTTTTAACTCGGTCAACTTCCGGTAGCGCACGACGGCTTGTGCACGCTTCTTGGTTTTCCGTTCAATCTCTTTCTGTAACTCCGTCGTGTCTTCGCCTTGTTGCTCAACCAGCACCAATTGGTCCGCAAGCTTGGCTAACTGCTCTTCGAGCGAGATGAGTTCCTGCGTGGCTTCTTGATTGGGCATGGCCGCTTCGCCAATCAATCCCAGAGTCGAAGCACGAAACTGGGGAAAACCAGGCAAGTAACGACGAGCGATCTCTTTGTGGAAGCCTTCGCCGCTTGCCTTATTCAACCCCTGAAGCGTCTCCGCAAACGTGAGATTCCTGAGCGAAGTAGCCAACAGATTGCGATACGCTTCATAAGAATCTCGACGAAGGGCTGCATTGTCAGAACGAATCCCCAACCGTGCGACTTCAACCAGTCGCAGCATCTCCTTTTTCCACACTTCGTACACCTGGGGATGCGCTTTCACAAACGCACGCATGCTTTCGGTCAGCTCGGCATCCGTGAAATCCTTCTTACCGGCAGGAAGCAGATCCAAGTAATAGGTCAGCAAGTCACTCACCGTATTGGCCTGTTCCAATCGAGCGGCGAGAATCGCGTCGCGCTCTGCGCCCGGTAAGCCAGCGCCCCATTTCCCTGGAACAACCCCTTCCCCTTCAAACCAAGCTTCGCCGGGAAGATTCGGAACAAACCAAAACTGCCCCATCTGAGCTTTGCGCTGGACGGGAGAGATTGCAGATGCCGGCACGCCGGGAGCTTGCCGACTGATGAGCACCGACAACCTCTGAGGAGAAAAAACAGAGATGTACTCGCGTTGCAAAGCTTTCAGAGCATCGGTTTCCAAAAGTTCCTGGATCTCGTTCAGGTAAGCTTCGCAGCGCTCCGGGTCTTCAGAACACAGTTTCGCCCAGCCTTCTCCGGCCCGGCCCGCAAACACTTTTCTATCCTCTGAAGAAGACATTAAACGCGCAATCGCTTCGGCTGCTTTAACCCCTTCTTCCGCTTCACTGACATTCCAAGAGCTATAAAGGTCCAGGAACTCAGCTTTCGTCGGTGCCGTGGCCAGAGGAAGCTCCCCGCCGAATACGGACTTTAGACGAGTATCGAGATAGGCATCCCAATTAGCTGTATGGGAGACTTCACTTTTTCGCAGCTCCATCAAAGGTTTGAGCGAAGAATCGTAAGCCTGCTTGACGAGTTTCTCTTTTTGCCCGAGGTACCAGCTCTCGGCAGACCTGCCCTTTAGCCATTTGGACAAATCAGTGAACTCGGCCGTGAGAATGCCAGCGACGCGCCCAGCGTCTACTTCATCTTTGGCATCCAAGATAGTGATGAACTTCATCACGGCGGCATCCGCGAGTTGTTCATGACTATGCACGCCAAGCTTCTGAAGCTGCTCTTTCGTGTAGCGTTTCTCAAAACGCTCTGTCAGTTGCTTGCGATAGCGCGCGGCCATCGAGGCCAATCCCTTTTTGAGATGCTCGTAATCGGGAGGAAGAAGAGGATTTAAGCTACCAAACGTATTGCGCCCATAGCCGTGCCCTTTGTCGTCTTTAATGTAGAAACAAGCGGGCGCTTCGCCGTTATACTTGCCAGCGATTTCCGACCAGTAGTTCCCTTTTCCAGGAAGCAGATTGTAGGCTACCGAGTTCCCCCAATTCACTTGGGAAATGAGGTACTCGATGGTCTCCTCGGCACGGACCGCTTCTTCCATCTCCGTGGAGCGCGCTTTCAAACGCGTGCGCACTTCTTTTCGAGCCACCGTATCGGCATCAAAGCGCGTCGATTGCTTCTGCGCGGCCTGAAGCGCGGGCGTCTCAAACAGGCGTTGCACAACCACTTCCGCAATCGCCTGTGTATCGGCAAAGCCCTGGTCACGAACGATTTCACGCCAATTGAACTCGAAATATTGCTCCCAAAACTTTCCCGCGCGCTCGGTGGGCTTATCGATGAGAAGCATCGGCACCCCCCCAATGCCAGTCGTGACAAACAATCCTTCTGGCATAAAGGACTGCACATACTGCGCAAGGCTATCGATCAAAGCTTGTTCAACGGTTTTACGAATGAGCTCCGTGATAATTTCTTTGCGGCTATCCCAATTTTCACCGGTGAGTTTGGTCTCCAATTGCTCCCGTGCAGAAGCAAACATGACAAGGAGTTGCTCGCCGAGCAGCGACGTAAAGTCGTTTAAATCTTCTTGCCCCAAGCGATCACTGAGGCTTTGCGAAAAGGCACTCTCTTTCGTACGCGCTAAAACAGTTTCGCCTAGGGTATTCCAGGTCGACAGGTAACCCTCTGGGGCAGAGATTTTCGCAAAGAAGTCTACGACAAACTTCCGTACTAAAGCATCTGCCTGCTCATACAAGTTCGCAGCACCTGGGCTTGGAGTTGCGGGAAATATTGAAATAGGAGGTGCTTCATGCAACTGGGCCTGAAGGACATACTGCTGGAGACCCATCCCCACTTGAGAGACCCACCATTGCCGCTCAGTGAGTGTGCTGTGGTCTTGCAAAACGCGTTCAAATTCGCTGCCGGTTTCGCCAATCAAAGACGGCGATGCGTCTTCCACGCGACAAACCTCGGGCAATTGTTTGAAACGTAGCTTCTCCGGCAGCAAGCCGTTAACGGCAATGAGTTCCATCACCGAGCTGCGCTTGGCGAGCAGAATGAGCGCGTCCAAATAGGCGCCGGGGGATAGGCTAGAGCTTTGAAGCGCCAAAACGCTCTTCTCGTCGAGCGCTGTGAGTTCTTCCTGTTTGCCATCTTGCAAACACCACTGAGCACCGCAAGGCACAAAGTGGGGCTGGCTTTCGAGAAGCGCCGTTCCTTCATAAATTTTGTCAGCGGTAATCTGAGCAGAAGTCAGCCGTGGCTTTTTCGATTCGTCCTTTAGATAAGTACGCGTGAGCGCTTGGTCATCTCCTTTATAGAGCAAGTCGAGTTTCTTACCGACTTCTTGGGAGACCGTAAAATCAGGTGGCGCAGCGATTTGTTTGCGACCCTTGTGGAAAGACTCGTAAAGCGCCTGGGAATTTCGAAACTCCCTGAGCCAAGCCACCCATTGAACGAGCGCCTTTACTTCCTCGGTAGTCAAAGGCGCGCTTTCGTCCTTGCGGGTGAAAGGCACGTACAGGGGCTCAGACATCAAGGGCGAAGAAAGCTTCCCCTGCAGGCGCTTTTCTTCGCGTTTCATCGACCACTGCTCTTTGGCGTACGGCGCGGGCAGAGTGAAGTAGGGCGCGGGCAAGCAGCGTGCCTCTCCTACGGAAAGCGGAATATTCGGCAGGACGGTCCCTTGCGTCCGGGCATCTTCGAACTCTAGAAGACCCAACTCTTGTTTACGGCCTTCTAAGTAGGAGGCCACCGCCGTCTGCGCTTGGGCGAGTAAAGCGTCGAGCGTAGCCGTACCGGCCTGCTTCAACTGGTCTTGGGTCAACGGTCCTGGCGAACAATCGTGGTACGGCGAGAAAATGACCTGCTCTACGGGCGCTTTGTGAAAAAGCACGCCGGGAATCTGGTGATTGAGGATCGCGTACATTTGCCACGAACTCTCGTGGAGCTTTTGGAGCGTCGCCAATCGCGAGCCCGGCTTCAGATCTTCACTAACAGCAATAGGCGATTGTGCAGACGTACTCGGCTGGGCCCACGCCGAAGGCGGAACCACCATAAGAACCACTAAAATGTGGCTGACAATAACGCGATGCAAAGCATCTCCCCAAACCCGTGAGTACCAAACCCCAAATAGCAAGCGCTAGAGACTAAACGTAAAAAGTTCGGACATTGTAAGGATTTTAACGCTTTGAGTCAATGCAAACCTCTCGGAAATAGCAGAAATGATGAGACAATTTTCGTCACCTCAGCTTGGCTCCGGGAAATGTTCCGCCCGTCTTCCCATGCACCAAGAAAAAGGTTCACAATGCCCTGCAAAATCTGCTATTAGCACTCAAAACGCTTTGGGAAATGTGTATGTTCCTTTTGGCATTTTTTGGACGGCCTTTGGCTTTTTAGGAGGATAGGTTGATGAAAAAGATTTTTTTGGCTTCCGTTGCTGCCTTGGTAGCAACAAGCTCAGCGCACGCAAATCTCGCTGCCGCTGAAGCAGTGATTGAAAGACAAGCACTTCAGGGACTTCAAGCGTCCGTGGAAATTGCAGCAGGCAAGCTCACCGCTTCGCAACTCGCTGGTCGCCAATTAGGTGGTGTAGTGGTTGCTGCATCAGAAGCCCCAGCTGTTTACGGCTTGGGAAGCGTAGTGGCTTCTGCATTGACCTCCACTCAGCGCACTCTGACTGCCCAGGAAATGAGCGACATCGCTTCTGTCCTCGAAGCCGACCAGACGCTCGTTGCTAGCGCTGAAATGCAGGCAGTTGCCAACACCATCAAAAAAGGCGCGATCACTCGCGACGCTTTGACGGCTGAATTGGCTGCTGTTGGTAATCAAGATGTGATGAACTTGCTACCGAGCAAAGCTAAGTCGCTGGAGAACACACAGCTTCTTGCCAAGTTTGCTCCGGATGCACAGTTCGAAGCTACTTTTGCAAACCAACCGGCTTCTGTGGAAGCAGAAACCAATCGTGCATTGGCTTTGAAGTCACTCATGGAAAGTGCTGCTATCGTTTGCCCGACTTCGGGTGATGCTGCTTGTGCCTCCAAGTACAAACTTTTGTACCAGGGATGGGTGAACAACCAATACGACCAAGATGGCAGCTTAAACTTCGTCATCACCGTCGGACAGGGCTTCCCCCTAGAAAAGTCACAAGTTGCTGAGCTTCGTTACGTAGAAGGTGGCGTCAATTTCTTTAGTACTTTGCCCGCAGCTAAGAGTGAAAATGCAGGCGTCGTCCCTGCATCGCTCGAAGCGCTGGACCATTGCTTTCGCGAAGGCAAGGCTCCGGAGTACGCAATCGCTCCATAAGAGAGTTGCAAGAAGCCAAAGTCTGTAAACGCGCTGGGCCTTGTGCCTGGCGCGTTTTTTTTTGCCCCGGTGGACCGTGAAATCGAGTATATTGCGCGGCATTGGGGCGGTGCGTTATGGGGTCATTTACTAAAAATCCATGGCTAGCGAAGTGCGTCCTCGGGCTTTTCCTGCTCGGGCAGGTGCCTGTTCGCGCCGAAGAACTCGAAGCAGAGACACCGGAGCAGAGCCCCTTTATCCGCGAAGACGATTCCAGCGAACATAGTCTCTTGGTGAACCTCTTCAATTCCATCCGCAATAAGGACGGCGATACCGCCTATGCAAAGTGGGCAGCGGGAGGGGCCGCGCTCATTTACGTCGCAGGCCGGGTAATCCTCACCGCTCGAGCGCATAAAATTCGCAATCTCTCACTCCGGCAGCTCGTCGCTTACGAAGACCAGTTCCCGGGTGGGTTGCGCAATGACCCCCGATTCAAAGAGCCACTCACACGGCTGGCGGAAGCAGAAACCCGCCTGTCCGATAGCTTGGGCGAAATCAGCGATGGTCGATTGCGGCGGCAGGTGAGGGAAAGTTTCGGGGCAGAAGTCTGCTCTAACTTTCTACAGGGTTTAAGCAAGAAACGGGAATGGGGGAAACGCGTTTGGGAAAGAACCGCGCAACGTCTGGCTGGGGTAAAACCGACCGAAAGCGGCTACCCCGGAACGCGCGCAGACACCCTCGAAACGGAAACGGACGATACTCTGCTTCGCAACATGGAGGCAGATACCGCCGAAATTGCAGCGGCCTATGACCAGTGGCGCACCTCGATGCTCGACATGCAGAGCATGGTCAAAGCACGCACAGGCATTGAGTTCAAGACCATTCCTCCGACCGAACAGCTAGTTCGCACGTCACAATGGGCAGGTGGAAAAGATATCTCCAACCATCGGGCCATTCGCGATGCCATCCGTCGAGTCGAAGCTTCGGTCGCACAATATGAAGCCGTATTAGCTAAAGATGCTGGAAGAGGCGTTCGGCTTACGCGACCACAGCTGGACGAATTCCGAGCCAACAATATTCGCAACGGACAGCCGCCTTTGAAAGGCCTGGATCGAGATGACGACCAGCTGACACGTTTCATGGGCTTTCCGCGCACGTTGATCGCGAGAGCTTTATCGCCAAAAGCTCTACTTAAAGCCAAGTTTGAGATCGCAAGCGCGATTGGAATCATTATCGTGGTGGGCGCAATGAATGCGGGGCATAACGAAGACAAGCTAGCCGCTGACTTGGAATGGAATGAAATGTTTGAAGAGCGCCAAAACGTCGCTCGTCGCCCTTTCGAATCGGAAGGGCACTTAGAACGCGCGGCTATTTTGTCGCTTGTCACGATTTGGAGAGCAGCGTTAGCGAATAAGAAAATTACTCTCCCCGAGGATTCGTTCCCCTTTTTGGCGCTGGATGACAAGGGGGCCACCGAAATGGACATGTCGGCAGCCGCGCTGGATGCAGTACGCGCGCGCCATGAGCAAGCGAAGGAGCTGGCAGCTACTTTTAAAATTACCGAGAGTGAAGCTATTTGGCTAAAACTCCTCGCTGACGCCGAACGTGGCGGTAAGACCCCGGCTGAAAGTCCTGAAATTGAAAAAGCGCAGATGCAGCAGTTGCTAGACACCCAAACCGATCTCATTCAATCTTTGGCTTTCGATACGACGCATTTCTACTCCGTCGGTGGGCCGGCCTTTGAAGCTTTAGAATCGGCAGTAGCTGCAAAAGCCACACAAGAGTCGAAAAGCCCGACCAGCACTACCCCTTAACGGATGAAGCGGAACCGCCGTGTCTACTTTTTCTTCTTGGCTGGCGCAGCCGCTTTGCTGCCATCTTTCTTCGATGGAGCTGTTTCAATTGCAGCTTTTTTCACGCGTTCTTTTTCCGCAGCCATTTTGGGAGTGATGCTATTAGCCGTCCCATAGTGCTCACTGTCCAATGCAATCAGTTCGTGCGTATACCGCGACGCTCCCGCGACCGGCTCGGCAGGATACAGCTTCTTCATCCCATCAATGCGTTTTCTCAAAGCCGCTTTTCGCTTGTCGTCAGGGAGCTCGGCATACGCCGCTTCATACCCTGCAATGCTTTGCTCGCGTTCTTTGCGGACTTCGTCGGAGTAAAAACCCGTAAGCGGCTGTTTCAAATCCAAGACGACTTTGCCCAGATAGAAACCGTACTGGTGCCCATCGATGAGTAGCTGCTTCTCAGAAGGTTCTGCGCGCTTCAACGTCAGACGGGGATCATTGCCGATGATGACATTCACAGGACTCAGCAAAACACCCAACGCACGATCGGCTTCATGTTTGCCCTGGCCTGAGAGCAAGATCACTAGATCGGTTTTACCCGCAGCAGCCACTTGCGCCAGCACCGCTTTTTTCGGATCCAAGACTTTGAACCCTTTACCAACCTTGGTGGTGGGGGGAACGATACCAAAGACGGCTACTTTCTTGCCTTTCACTTCAAACACTTTGAAAGGCTCGAACACAGGCTTTCCCTTGGCATCCACCACATTGGTGCTGATGAAAGGGAACTTGGCGGCTTTGCTTTGGGTTTTGAGAAAGTCGACTCCCAGTGCAAAGTCGGCAGGCCCCGGACTAAATGCCTGAAGGCCTAGCTCATTGAGAATGGAAACGAGTCCCGGAGCTTTGGCTTTGTACGAGTCGTAAGCCACTTTGCCGGTTCTTGGGGCAAAGAGATCGCCCGCATCCAAATAGAGAACCTCACCCGCTTTTCGCATCTCGGTCAGCGCATTGAGCTCCCGGTCGAGGCCTCCGTAAGGGGTGGTTTGGCACCCACAAGGCTCCCACGAACCCTCACGGCCCGCATGATAGGCAATCGTGAGCCCATCCTTAATCGGATTGGCTACCGCCACCTGTGCAGAGGCAGCGGGAGCTGCTTCTTTCGATGGTGACTTGGTACATCCCGCCACTAAAGCGAGCCCGGCAATAAAAAAAGTGAAATAGCGCGACCGCATTCGAAACCCTCGTAGTTCAACAGACGTCATAAGAGATGGTTTTGTATACCGGCAGTGGCTTGCATAGAAAAGTAAAAGGCGCGTTCCACGACCTTCAGACCGAAACACCTGCAACTGCTGGATTCGCCCGCACTTTACCGAGAATACACGAGTGCGCGACTAGACCTAAGTCGCGCTCCATCAGTCTTCCCGCTGGATTTGCATGCGTGGCGGCGTGGCACTGCCGTTGCAAATAGGAAGCATTCGTTAAGGGATGTAATTAGAGCAAACTCATTTGGTATCTGGTTGTCCGTAAGAACGTTTTTTGAAGTGATCGCGGTTCGTTTAGCTGCACGTTCTTCACTTCGTCTAACCGGGGTTCTTAGTTCACGTGGTAGCGAATGCGGATTCGAGTGTGGTTTTTGAAGTTTGTCCGGAGACTAGTGTCCGGTGAGGTTTGACTCGTCCCCTACCCCCCAATGCTTTCCGAGAGGAGAGCTGGATGCTTTGCCGAGCGGCGTGGGTCCTACTGACCTGCGCCGCTAGGCAGACGTCTACCTAAGGCAGACCTTTAATTCGTCTGCATTGCATTTACATTTTTTAGCTCAGGTAAGTCCTTGTCACACGTTTGGCTCACGCGCGTGACCATTTTCAGACGTTCTTCAGAAGCCCGCATTTCCGCTTTACGCGCCAAGACCTCCATTTCGGGGCTCACCTTTTTCTCGTGAAGCTCTTGGGCAAGCTCGTACCGATACTTCGCGTAGTCGACATTGGCCTGTTCCCAATCGACTCGCACTTTGTATTCGTCGCATTGTGAAAGCCACATCCGCCTGTATTCGTCGTGTAAGGCAGGTAGGTTCACAGGCGCCCCGGAAGCAATTTCTGCATTGCGACGACGATGGGCCACTTCTGCCTCATAGGTCGTCATCTTCTTTGCAAAATAGCGCGTGCGCGCCACGGCTACATTGCGACGCATGATCGTCTCTTGGAGATCGTGTTCTGATATCGCACCTTGTTTGCGAAGTTTGGTATTTCGATCGAAATCCATATGCGCAAACTGCTCCAATTCCACACTCGCCGCGTGCTCGCCTCGCGCGTTCTCTAAGTCAAACTGGGATTCGCGCTCGCCGCTAAAGAAAGTGAGATACAAAGGTGGATCGCCCGCGAACGCAGCTCCCGCAAATAGCCCCAAAAGCAAAACTCCCCAAAGTCTGCCCATCTTTCACCCCAGTGGGAATAAGTATCTTTCACCAGTCGATTGACCGCAATCACATTTGACGATTGCTATCGGCTGCGTCGCGTTACTCAGGCAGCGACTATCCTTATTCGCGCCCTTCGCTAAACTTCTCAGGGATGGCAGCTCGAATGTACTTCTCGACTTCGCTGGCTGTTTCTTCCAAAGCCTTTCCCGTTACGTCGATCACAGGCCAGCGGCGATTTTTTCGAAATAGCGAGTTGCAATACTCAATCTCGGAGAGCACATGTTCGGGGCTCGCATAACTCCCGATGCTTCCCTCGCCCATCCGAATGAGCCGCTCGCGCCGAATTTGCATGAGCGTTTGCGAATCAATGGAGAGTGCTACGATCTTTCGTTGGTCGGTTTTGAAAAGCTTCTCGGGCAAGGGGATGTCCTTCACGATAGGAACGTTCGCAACTTTCCAACCTTTGTAAGAAAGATAAATACTCAGCGGCGTTTTGCTAGTGCGGGACAATCCCACCAGAATGATATCGGCATTCTCCAGATTGTCCGCGTAGCGCCCGTCGTCATGCTTAACGGTGAACTCAATCGCTTCGATGCGCTTGTAGTAGTAGTCGTTCACTTGGTGGAATAGCCCCGGACGCGGCTCCGGATCTTTTCGCAAGGACTTGGAGAAAAGCCCCATCAGCGGACCCAGAACGTCAACACAGGGCACTTTGGCTTCTTCTGAACGCTGCGCGAACGCCGACCGGAGACTATCCGAAACGAGGGTAAACACAATCACAGACGGTGCCTGCGATGCCTCCGCCACAATGGGGATGACCTGACTTTCGGTACGAATATTCTTGTACCGTTTCACTTTCACACCCTCGCGGGCATATTGGACCAAGGCCGCTTTGACAATTTGCTCGGCGGTTTCACCGGTGCCATCGGAGACAACAAAAATATTGAGGAATGGGTCCATCATCGCTCACGTCCTAATTCAGAGGTTAAGTTTAAGCGCTGCTGAATTTGAAGCTTGAGCCAGTTGGCAGTGGATCGCATCACGCGAATCTTAAAGTGCGCCCCGTCTTCGAGATAATCCTTCTTGAGAATCTTCGAATACTCGTGGATTTGAGACTGAAGCCAAGTATCGCTGTAAGGCACAACGAGTTCCATTTCGAGCATGTCGCGTTCGAAGTAGTCGTAAATGGCATTGCGACAGCGCAGCATATCGTCATCCGAAAAGGCGGAGACGACCACGCTTCCGATATACCCTCGCTCTACGATCTTCGGCAAAAACACTTCTTTCAGCAAATCTGCTTTATTAAAAACCAAAAGGCTGGGTTTCTCCCCCGCTCCAATTTCACCCAGCACCTCGTTGGTCACGTCAATTTGAACGCGGAACGTGTCTGAGGAGAGATCCACCACATGCAAAAGCAAGTCGGCCTCTAAAACTTCTTGAAGCGTTGAGCGAAACGAAGCGACTAAGCTGTGAGGCAATTTTTCAATAAAGCCGACCGTATCGCTCAAAAGAATGGGCGGGCGGGTCTTCGGGTCAATAATGCGGACCGTGGAATCGAGCGTCGCAAACAACCGATCGTCTACATAGACTTCACTCGCCGTCAGACGATTCATCAAAGTCGATTTACCCGCATTGGTGTAGCCAACAATGGCGACCCGCAAGAATTTGTCGCCACGATGCAGCCGTTGCGTTGCCCGCTCGCTATTAAAATGCTCCAACTCAAGCTTGAGCTTTGAGATGCGCTGCCGAATCAGACGCCTATCCAACTCAATTTGACGTTCCCCTACGCCCCTCATCCCGATGCCGCCCTTTTGCCGTTCCAAGTGGGTCCAACGGCGGGTCAAATGCGTTGCGAGATATTCAAGACTTGCAAGCTCCACCTGATTCTTGGCTTCTTTGGTTCGAGCGTGCTGCGAGAAAATGTCTAGAATAATGCCGGTGCGATCGACTACCCGACACCGAAGTGTCTTTTCCAGATTGCGTTGCTGAGAGCCTGTGAGTTCGGCATCAAACGCTACGAGAGAGATTTTCTGTTCGACCACAGCGGCCGCAATTTCTCCGGCCTTGCCCTTCCCAATGTACAGGGCGGGGTCCGGCCGCTGCCGTTTTTGAACCAGGCACTCGGCAACCATGCCCCCCAAAGTGGTAATCAAACGCTCCAGTTCTTCCAGAGAGCGCCAAACATCCTTTTCGGAATCGTCCGCGAGCTGAAGCCCTACGGCGAGCACGCGCTCGGTCTCAGAGGTGGGATGTCGACCTAGGTGCTTTCTCAACTTCTACCTGCGGCCCCGTCGGCACCGAGTACGACCGCCTGAAGCCCGGAATCCGCGCACTTGCGTACTTCCTTGTCCAGCGCGGAACACTCCTCGGAGGCTTCGCAAAGAATCAGCACCCGTTTAATACCCATACCGAGGCAATTTCGGGAAAAAGCTTCCCAGTTGAGCTCTCCGGGGGGCTCTAAAGCCACCAGCGGAGTGGCGAGACGATGCGCGGTTGGCACAAAAGTCGTTTGCCCGCGAAGGGCTTTCTTGTCTCCCAAAAGGTAACGGGAAAGCTGCCCCTGAAGCCGCCAATCGACCCATTGAAGGACCTGGCTCGCGATGGGCTTCGGCTCTTTACGTTCTGCGAAGCGCACCCAGACGCAATCAAAGACTTCTTCGGTCACTCGCTCGGGATTGCCCGCATAGCTTACTTTTTCAACAGTCATGGCTGCCACCCTAACGCAATCCTACCGATTTGATTGGAAAGCGCAAACAGCACCGACTTATTTAGCTTTTTCGGGGCGATTCAAGGCGACTTTTACCCGGTCGAGGATTCCGTTCACAAAGGCAGGGCTATTTTCAGAGCCAAATTGCTTGGCGATTTCGACCATCTCATTGATCGAGACCGTCGCTGGAATATCGTCGCAAAACTCCAACTCAAAGATCCCCAAGCGCAGGATATTTCTGTCCACGGTCGGCATCCGATCACTGCGCCAGTGCTCCGAAAAGCGCGTAATGGTTGCGTCGATTTGGGTGATGGAGTCTGCCACCCCCAGAACAAGCCGCTGCGTAAATTCGTCGAGCGGTTTACCTTCTGGATTGAAGAGCTTTTCAAAGTGGGTAAGACCGGCTCCAGCAGTGAGCGGCTGATTCATGTCGAGTTGGTACAAGACTTGGAGTGCGTCCTCCCTAGCTTTTCTTCGGTTGCCCTTCATAGTTTTAAATATTGCGGGAACCTACCACAGACTTCTTTAACTTCGGCACGAATCCGGGACAAATTGCTCTCAGAGGGGTCGCGAAGCACCGCGGGGATCGCCTTGCCGAGCCATCGCATATCCTCTTCTTTCATTCCACGCGAGGTAATGGTCGGAGTTCCCAACCGAATCCCACTGGTAATCGTGGCTTTCTCTGTCTCGAAGGGGACGGTGTTCTTGTTCACCGTCAATCCCACTTGATCGAGCCATTCTTCCGCTTGCTTGCCGTTGATTTTCAAGGGGCGCAAATCTACGAGCAGCAAGTGATTGTCGGTTCCGCCGGAAACCAGACTGATCCCCTCGCCCAGGAGCGTTTCCGCCAGGGCCCGGCAGTTCTTAACCACTTGGTTTTGATACTTCTTGAAGTCTTCCGACATCGCTTCCTTGAGGGCGACCGCTTTTCCAGCAATGACATGCATCAAAGGACCCCCTTGAATCCCCGGAAAGATCTTGCTGTTAACAGCCTTCTGGAAAGGCTCCCGGCAAAGGATCAGTCCGCCTCTTGGGCCGCGCAACGTCTTGTGCGTCGTGCAGGTGACGAAATCCGAATGCGGCACGGGAGAAGGGTGCACTCCGGCGGCTACCAAACCAGCAATGTGCGCCATATCCACGAATAGCAAAGCCCCTACTTCCTTCGCGATCGACGCAAACGTTTCGAAATCCAGAATACGAGGATAGGCACTGGCTCCCGCGACAATCATCTTCGGGCGAATCGATCGGGCCAACTCACGCACTTGATCGTAGTCGATGCGATGATCGTTCGGGCGCACCCCGTAGAAATGGCTCTTGAACAAAATGCCTGAAAAATTGAAGGGAGAACCGTGGGTGAGATGCCCTCCGTGAGAAAGATCCATTCCCAAAATGGAGTCCCCTGTCTTCAAGCAAGAGAGGTAAACCGCCATATTTGCCTGCGAGCCGGAATGCGGCTGAACATTGGCGTGCTCCGCGCGAAACAATGCCTTGGCCCGGGCGATGGCAAGCGCCTCGACGTCATCGACAAATTGACAGCCACCGTAGTAGCGACGCCCCGGATACCCTTCCGCATACTTGTTTGTAAGCACACTGCCTTGCGCTTGCATGACGGCAAGACTGGCCACATTTTCGCTCGGAATCAGCTCCAAACTTTCTTCCTGTCTGCGCGCTTCATTCTGAATCGCTTGGTAAATCTCGGGGTCCGTGCTGGAAAGTGGGCTGTTGATCATGGCGTCTCCATCTGGTGAATGAGGTCGACTCGTTTTTGATGTCGCCCTGCTTCAAACTCTGTTTTGAGAAAGGTCCGAAGTGCATCCCATGCCACTTCTTGCCCTAAAAGCCGAGCACCCAGGCAAATGACATTGGCATCGTTGTGCTGTCGGCAAAGGCGCGCCGAAGTAGAGTTCCACACTTGCGCGGCTCGAATGCCCTTCACTTTGTTCGCGGCAATGGCCATTCCGATTCCTGACCCGCAAACTAATATGCCAAAACTCCCGCCTTTGGCGACTTCGGTGCCGACCGCCCGTGCGAATTCGGGATAGTCGCAGGAAGCGGTACTATGCGTTCCAACGTCATTGATTTTTGCACTAGGGAATTCAGATTTGAGGCGCTCCTGAAGCCAGGTTTTTAAGTCATAACCCGCATGGTCGGAACCAAGATACACGTGTAAGGGAGCACTCATTTAAAAGACCGCCTATTCGAAACGGCGAAAGATCACACTTGCGTTCGTTCCGCCAAATCCGAAGGAATTTGAGAGTGCCACCTTTACTTTGAGCTGCTGGGGTTCAAGCGGCACGTAATTCAAATCACACCCCGGGGCGGGATTGTCCAGATTGATCGTGGGAGGGACCACTTGGTTCTGCAGAGCCTGTATGCAGTAGACTGCTTCTACCGCACCGGCTGCTCCGAGTAAGTGTCCCGTCATGGACTTGGTAGAACTAACGGCGAGTGCTTTAGCGTGATCTTTGAAAACGGCTTTGATAGCGGTGGTTTCAAGCTCATCGCCAATCGGAGTCGAAGTCCCATGGGCGTTCACGTAATCTACTTCGTCGACATTCAGCTTCGCGTCTTTCAGTGCTAAATTCATGCAACGGGCCGCGCCCTCGCCTTCGGGAGCGGGTTGCGTCAGGTGGAATGCGTCTGCATTGAGTCCGTACCCAATCATTTCTGCAAGAATAGTAGCCCCTCGCTTTTTGGCGTGCTCCCACTCTTCCAAAACCACGATGGCGGCACCTTCTCCCATCACAAAACCGTCGCGATCGCGATCAAACGGACGAGATGCTTTGGTAGGCTCCTCATTGCGTTGCGACAGCGCACGCATCGCGCAGAAGCCGCCAATGCCCAACTCGCAAATAGTGGATTCCGCGCCGCCAGCGAACATCACATCTACGTCGCCACGTTGAATGAGTCGAAACGACTCGCCCAAAGCATGCGCGCTGGAGGAACAGGCCGTCGTGATGCAGGTATTGGGGCCTTTCAGGCCGTATCGCATCGAGATGTGACCCGCAGCTAAATTGCTAATCACCATAGGAATAAAGAAGGGAGTAATGCGTCGGGGACCTTTTTCCAGTACCGTCTTGTGCTCGGCTTGAATAACGCCTAGACCACCAAGACCGACGCCCACACTGGTTCCCATACGCTCAGGAGCCGCACCGGCGCCTTGAAGTCCGCTAGACTCCATCGCTTCTTTCGCTGCAACCAGAGCTAGTTGGATGAAACGATCCATCCGCTTAAGCTCTTTTACATCGAAGTGCTCCTCGGGCTTGTAGTCGGAAATTTCGCCGGCGATGCGAGACGTATACAGTGTCGCATCAAACAGCGTTATCGGTCGAATCCCGGACCGCCCATTCATGAGCGAATCCCAGTTCTCGGCCGAGTTCTTTCCGATAGGTGTATAAGCCCCGAGGCCTGTGACTGCGACGCGTTTCATCTCAAGCCAAGAGTGAGGTTAGTTAACTTTGGACTTGATGTAGCTGACAACGTCATTGACCGTCTTGATCTTTTCCGCGTCTTCATCTGGAATTTCGAGATCAAACTCTTCTTCCATGGTCATCACAAGCTCAACGATGTCCAAGGAATCCGCTCCCAGGTCATCAATGAATGAAGCTTCCGGCGTCACGGTTTCGTTGTCGACGCCCAGCTGTTCGACAATGATATTCTTCACTTTTTCTTCTACGGTCATCAGAATGTGTCTCCCCGGCTATAAAAGTATCCGGGGAATCTAGCAGGCTGTCTGAGGGTAAGCAAGCATATGGAAACTTTTCAAAAACTCACATTCGAAGTGACCCATTGCAACCGCTGCCCCCGCCTACGCGCCTATTGCAATCAGGTCGCACAAACTAAAAAGAGGGAGTTTCGCCATTGGATTTACTGGGGCAAACCCGTCCCCGGCTTTGGAGATCCGAAGGCTAGACTGTGGATCGTCGGACTCGCCCCAGCCGCACACGGTGCAAACCGGACCGGGCGGATGTTTACGGGCGATAGCAGTGGCAACTGGCTTTACCAAGCGCTCTTCGACGCGGGTTTTGCGAATCAGCCCACTTCGGTGTCGAGTGAGGATGGTTTGAAACTTAAAGGCGCTTATATTTCGGCGGCCGGACGCTGCGCCCCTCCTGACAACAAACCGCTGCCTGAGGAGCTTTCCCATTGTGCGACCTTTCTCGATGAAGAGTTTCGCCTATTGAAAGAACGTCGGTTGATTCTAGCGCTGGGGAGTATTGCGTTTAACGCCGTCTTGAAACTCTTGCAGCGCCAGGCAATGGCACTCCCGTCACCGAAACCCGCGTTTGGCCACGGTGTGCTTCACACGATGGGTTCTGAGCGCGTCTTGTGCAGCTACCATCCGAGTCGACAGAATACGAATACAGGAAGGCTAACCCGCAAAATGTGGGCGGAGATTTTCGAAAAAAGTGCGCAAGCCGTGAGGGATTAGAAAATCATCCCGCGCGTGAAAGCAATTTGATCGGAGCCTTTGGGACGGATGGCTTCCAAAAACCATTGACCATCCACGCGCAGCAACTCCACTTCGCGCTCGTTCGTTTCTACCGTAGTGTCCTGTCCGTTCGGGTTCAGGATCTCCAGACGGTAGTGAACGCGAGCGAGATTGCCGTCAATTTCTGTTTGAACCACTTTAAAATCCTTCACTTCAATGGGCTGATTGACGTAAGCCACCGAGAAAGCGTCATCACTAATGGCATCAATGGCCTGGCGCATTCGTCCCTGGCACATTTGCGCGAGCATCGCTTTATCATCCGGGCTTTTCACATCAGAGCTCAGACGGACAAAAAGCTGCACCCTATCTTCGGGCTTCGAAGGCGTCTGCAACTTTGACCCAGTGCAAGACATCAAGAAAAAGGACAGGGCGAAAGACAACAAGAGCTTCATTTGAACGGCTTTCGTGGCAAATCGAGTTTCACCCATTATAGCTCGCCCTGCGCCTTCGCTCAATTTCCTGTTGGATCAGCGTCAGCTCGCGGGACGTTTGCCCCGCCACCGCCGTGTTCTCATCCGCCCGGCGCAACAAGTACGGCACCACGAGCTTAACCGGTCCATAGGGAACGTATTTGGAAACCACATACCCTTCAGCGGCTAAATTGAACGTGAGGTGGTTACTCATCCCATAGAGTTGCGAAAACGTGACGCGCGTATCGCCTTTGGTAATCGCTTGCGACTGCATCCAACCGGTGAGTGCAATGGTTGACGCCTCATTATGAGTGCCCGCGCACAGTACAATGCGATCCAAATGATCCAGCGAAAACCGAAGCGCGTCGTCGTAAGCCGCATCCGTCGCAGCTTTGGTTGGCAAAATCGGTGAGGGGTAGCCCTTCTCTTGGGCGCGTGCGCGCTCTTTTTCCATGTAGGCACCTCGAACCAGCTTTAGCCCCAGGAGGTATTTGCCGGCGACCGCATCTTCAAAAGAACGCCGCAAAAACTCCATGCGGTCGCCGCGGTACATTTGTAGCGTGTTGAACACACACGCCCAGTCGCGATTGAATTTTTCCATCATTTGAGTGGCAAGTGTATCGATGGTGCCCTGAATCCAACTTTCCTCGGCATCCATAAAAAGGCGGATGCTCGAAGCATGCGCCTGCTGGCATAGGTTTTCTATCCTGGCCTTCGCGCGCACCCACTCTGCTTGCTCCTCAGCCGTCAGCGGGGCCTTGGATTGGACCGCTTCCAATAACTCAAAACGAACGAGCGCTGTGCACTTCACGACACAAAAATGAATGCGCTTGTCCCGAGTGGCAAAGGCAATGGCCCGTTCAAACTCTTGGAAATTGGCATCATAAGCTCTCTCATTCTGACTCGCTTCGGCGGCGTAATCCAAAATGGTGCCGACGTTGAATTTCCCTAAGGAATCGATGACCGGAACACACTGTTCCAGGGACTCCCCTCCGCAGAACTGCCGAAAAAGAGTGGCTTTAACCAGCCCCTCTACGGGAAGCCGCAAAGACAGCGCCGCTCTTAGCAGCCCGCTTCCGATTCTCACCAGCCAAGGGTGGGCAATGAGCCTAAAAATCCAATAAGACCGCTTCAAAGAGGCATCCGATTGCGCCTGGAAGGCAATCTCCGTATTAGAGGTGGATAGCAACATCGCGCTATTGAAGCCCGAAAAAAACCTTTTGTCTGCAGTCACTTACACAGGCGCACGGCCAGCGCTAATACTTTGCGTCATCTCGACCGATAAGCCAGGTGGAGGACGGCGATGGAAAAGAAAACGACCAAGAAGGCGGGAGCCACTAAGAAGAGCCCTGCGAAAAAGAAGGAAACGATGCAAGCCTCAGCAGAAGGCACGCAAGCCTCCGCTCCTCGTAAAACGAAGGCGCGCGCGAAAAAAGCGGATGCAAAGTCCTGCAGCGCCCAGGGTTGCAAGCGCGAATACCGCGCGAAAGGTTACTGCAACAATCACTACCGGCAGTGGCGTCATGGCAAATTCGCAAAAGCCAGATACAAAGCTTGCCATGATTATGGCTGTCACAAACCCATGGGACTCAATCGCCATGGCTTGTGCGAAGACCACTACCAGAACATTTATGTGAAGGGCCTCGAAGCGACGCATGCTCCAGCAGCGCCAGCGGCGGCTCCTAAGAAAGAAGAAAAGACAGCGGATACAGAAGCCGCTTAGTCTCGACTTTTGAAATAACAGATTCGCCCCCCTTCGCAATCAGCGAAGTGGGGCGTTTGTCGTTGTAGACACCCCCTTATTTGGAGCGGAGGTTGCGCTGGGACGAGAGCGAATTGCCCGCGACTTGGAATGTCTCTCGCGCGAGAGGTTGGCCCCGCATTTTTCGCTATTTATCGTCGATAAAATCGTATTTTCAGCTTGCCAAACGGCACGGCGCAAAATACATACACTTGTATGTATTTTGGAGGTTCAGATGCTGAAGGAAATGAGTGATAAGGGGCTCTTGGCAGGAATTGTAGAAGCGGTCGGAGTGGAGAAACGCTCTACCGCGCAGGTGCTGGAGTATTTGGCAGAGATAGATAGCCGTCGGCTTTGGCTCGTTGAGGGCTATTCCAGTCTGCATGACTTCTGCGTTCGTTTTTTGAACTATTCCGAAGGAGAAGCAGGTAGGCGCATTCAAGCAGCTCGTTGCTCAGCGCAGTTTAAGGAAGTGGCTCCACTCCTGGAGCGGAACGAACTATCGCTTTCGGGCGTGAGCCTGATTGCCCCTTATCTAACGCACCAAAACAGCTCGACGCTGTTGCCTGAGGTTTGCAAAAAGTCGACTCGCGAGATTGAAAACATTTTGTGTCAGCACTTTCCGGAGGCCAGGCAAAAGGAAGAGTTCTTCAAAGCTTCGCTGGATGAAGAGCTCAAAAGGCTCTTGGAGCAAGCGCACCGGGAAGTGTCCGAGAAGGACGAAACCGTTTTTCTAAAACGCGTTCTGAAGCAGTTTCTGGCGGCAAAACGCCCGCGCAATGTAAAGCCCACAAAGCACACACGCTATGTTCCGAAACCCCTCAGACAGCAAGTCAAAGCGGCTGCCGAGCATCGCTGCTCCTTCCGCTCCGCCTCGGGGGTTCGGTGCAATCAAGCCGCACATTTGGAGATTGATCATATTCGGCCGTGGGCGAAAGGTGGTAGCAGCCAAGACATTGCGAATCTCAGGGTGTTGTGCCGGGCCCACAATCAGCTTGTAGCAAAACAGGCTTTTCCCGGTCGTCGGGGCCTACCGGAACGGAAAAAGAATCAACCTCTCGCGAAAGAGGCTATGCGCTGATTAATCGCCAAGCTGACTTTTTCCTAAGTTCCACTTGGGCTCTATGGTCTTGACCCCCCACGTGTCTTTCTATTTGATGAGCAAATGCCTGATCTCAAACGCACGCCTTTGCATTCTCAACACGTTTCGCTGCGAGCTCGGATGGTACCGTTTGCAGGTTACGAGATGCCCGTTCAGTACACTGGTGTTTTGGAAGAAGCCAAACAAGTGCGCGCGAGCGCGGGACTGTTTGATGTAAGCCACATGGGGCAGCTCAGTGTTCGAGGCAGCGATCCCGTTGCTGCACTCAATGGACTGCTGACCAATGATCTTTCCAAAGTGGCCTTGGGGCAAGCGCAGTACTCGATGGTGTGTAATCCCAAAGGCGGCGTCATCGACGATATTATCGCTTACCGCCGCAAACCCGATGAAGTCTTTCTCTGTGTCAACGCAAGCAACCGCCACACTGTTTTCGCTTGGCTTGCCGATCATCTACCGAAATCGGTTTCCATCGAAGATCAAAGTGACGCGCTTTGTCTCCTGGCGGTTCAGGGCCCCCTTGCTGAAAAGCTTTTGTGTGAATGCTCGGATCCGACGCTCGTCAAGAACCTGGCCTACTACTGGGCAGCAGAAGCAAAAGTTTTTGGTGTCCCTTGTTATCTGTCTCGCACGGGCTACACCGGCGAAGACGGATTTGAGATTTACGTTTCCAACTCAGAGGCACCGGGGATCTGGGAAAAGCTCATGGAAATCGGCGCTCCCAAGGGGTTGGGTCCCATTGGTCTGGGCGCTCGAGATACCTTACGATTGGAAATGGGCTATCCCTTGCACGGACACGAAATCAGTCCCGAAATCAATCCACTGGAAGCTGCACTTCAGTGGGTCGTGAAATTGAAGAAAGAAGCCTTCATTGGAAAACAAGCGCTGGAGAACATCGCCGCATCCGGCCCGGGACGATTGCTTCGCGGATTTGCCATAGAGGATAGGCGCATGGCCCGAGCCGGAGCCAGAATCCTTTCGCGCACCAAACAGCCGGCCGGCATCATCACCAGCGGAACGTTCAGTCCTCATTTGCACCATCCGATCGCTTTAGGGTTGGTAGATTCCAAGTTTTCCGGCGAGAAAGACTTTTTGCTCGAGGTACGCCAGGATCTCGTTTCGATGCATGTACACCCCCTTCCCTTTGTCAGTTCTCATACCAAGAAAAAAGCATGACCCCCTTGGCAGCCAATCCATGACACGAACCGTTTGGGCACTTTGCCTGATTTTCGTTGGGCTCATGGCTTTTAAGGCTCGCAATGGTTACATCGACTACGGGATGTATGAGCGTGCGGCCGCGCGAGTCGCGTCCGGAGATTGGGTCAATCTTTATGAGCCCGGGCGCATGGAACCCCCGAAGTTCCATTACTCCTACTTCTTTGCTTGGGCCTTTATTCCGTTTGCGAAACTAGGACCCGCGATCGGGCAAAAAGTTTACTTCGGCCTTTTTGCAGCGTCCTTCCTGTTTCTGCTTTGGGGATCCGTGCAGCTTGCCAGAAGACTAGTCCCCGACTTGCCCATCGGGCGGTCGGGAGCCGCTGAAGTGACGGCTCTGTTGCTGGTAAGCTATCCTGCCTCCGACGCTTTCATCACGGGAAATATCGGACTGCCCCTTGCAGCGCTGATGCTCGCGGCATACTGGCTCCACCTTATCCGACCGTGGCTATCGAGTGCGATTCTCGGCGCTGCGATTACGCTGAAGATCTACCCCGCTTTTCTCGTGGGCTATTTTGTCTGGGCGGGGCGTTGGAAGGTGGCTTTTCTTTCCTTGGCGTTCTTTTTCTTTTTCTACTTGGGTGTTCCAGCGCTTTTGGAAGGCCCCAGTCACGCTCTGTGGATCGTGCAAGCCCAGTGGGACTCTCTCGCGCATTTTGGCGATCACTGGGCGATGGACTCGCTCTACTTTCAAAATATTCCTGCAGCCCTCATGCGATGGGGACAGCTCTTTGGAATCCCCTGGCAGAAAAGCTACCCCTTCGCCGTCGCCGCCGCGGTTGCTGTTCCGGTTTTGCTTTTCTTGCCATCCCTTCACCGTACGAAAAGTCCGGAAGCTTCGGTGCTGGGATTTATTCTCAGCTTCGCACTCGTGGCGCTCGTCGTGCCCATGGGATGGATTAATATGGGGGTTTTTTATACGCCGCTCATCTTTTTCTGCACCCGCAGCGCGTTTATCAAGGACGCTCGAGCCGCCCGAATCGCTCTGGGTCTGTTTATCGTATTCTACAGCCTCACCACGAGAGACCTGATTGGAACCTTCTGGAATAATCGTCTCGAGTACTTTTCGGTGCCTGTCATCGGAATTGCCGTGCTGATTTGCTGGCTAGCAGGGGAGCTACGACGCAAGCTTGCAGCGACAACGAAGTAAACACCCCCCTTAAGGCGTATTCACAATCCAGTTTCCTCAATGCTTTCATGCCCACGACACGCGCATTCCGTAAGAATACGGGGCTTCGCCTCAGCGCGAATTGCGCACACCGAAGGTGGCTACACGCACGACCCCATGGCACCTGCGTTGCACTTGTAGACGGCTAGGGGAACCGCTTCGAAGCGGTTGTGGATGAGCGGAAGTGGAGCGGAAGATGAAAGCGCAATTCGTGAGTTCCCTTTTCTTTGGATTTCTTATTGTCGCAAGCTTCGGCTTTGCAGAAACCCCAGAGCACGCAGGGACCGACTCAGATTCCAAGGTCACCACTGAGCGGCCTAAAGGCGTTTGGGACATCGATAAGTATGTGGACTTGCTCAAAGACGTTTTTGCCCGCCCCAAAGCTTCGTTGAAGAATCAGTACCAGAAGCGCCTGCCTATTGCGTTGGAAAACAACGTAAAAAAGAACGATGAAACGGATATCTCGGATCTTTTAGCAGAACTTTTCACGACGATCGGACCGAACCAAATTGCCGACGCGAAAAAGCGCGCCCAAAAAGAAATTACCAAAATGGGGGAAGAAGATATTTCTGATCCCGAACGCGCCGCGCTCCTGAACCGACTCTTCTGGGCCGCTTCAGGTTTAGAGGGGGAAGAGATTAAAACGCCTCAAAGCGATGCTTTTAATAAGAAGTTTCTTGGCGAAGGGGATAAGCAAGGCCCTAACAAGGGAAGCTACCTCGCTCAGCACGAGAAAAACGAAAAAGAAGTGACCGCAAACGTCGCAAAAGCACTGAGCAAGAACAGCACTGATAAAGATCGCAAGGATGCCAAGAAAGCGCTACGCGAGAAAATTGCTCGTGGCTCTGTGATGTCTTTCGTTGAAGCACAGCTAAAGGCGGGAAACGAAAAGGGTGCCTTAGATCTCGTCGAAGCGATCGCTTGGGTTGACCCGAGTGGCCAACGTTTCTTGGAGCTTTACAAAAATGGTAAAGCGGAACGTCTCTACTTAGGACCCGATCGCGAGTCGATGAAGTCGGCACTGGAAACCTATGCCAATCGTGCCAGCATGGGCACCGCTACCCTTGCTCGCGAGGAACATGAAAAAGAGATACCGCATGAGCGGATGGCGCGCGATTCTCAGCTGATAGACGGACGTCCCAAAGGGGTGAAGGCGCCTAAAGCCCTTCGCGCGGCCTCCGTCGCGCAAGCTCAGCCCCAGCGCGTAGCCACTATCCAAAGTGGCGCTGCGGGCAAGACATTCAAGACTAGCTTTCGCCCACCGAGCCAGTCCAACGCCCAACGCGTGCAAACGATTCGCCGCATTGGACAAAAACTGAATGGGCAAAAAAGCCGTTCTAACCTTGCGCAAAAGGATCTGCTGGAGAAACGTTGCTACTCCTGTCACGGTCCGAAACCTATAGACGCATCGATTCGCGCTATCAGCTCCGGATCGATGCCGCCCCCTGGATCCCAGGCGCCCCTTTCGGATAGCGAAAAAAGCCAGCTCCGTAAGTTGGTTTTAGAAAGCTAGTCTTGCACTTTGCCAGGCAAGCTCCTAGTGTACTGAGCCACTGGAGTTCTCATGGCCGTGCCATCCGATCTTAAATTCACAAAGGAACACGAGTGGGTTCTTTTCGATAACGACTCCATTGCAACCATCGGCATTACGGATTTTGCCCAGGAATCCCTAGGTGACATCACTTTCGTACAGCTCCCAAAAGAAGGCGAAGAAATCCGAAAGGACGATCCGTTCGGTGTCGTAGAGTCTGTGAAAGCGGTGAGCGATCTCTACGCGCCCGTTTCCGGGCGTGTCATGGAAGTGAATCTTCCGCTGTCCACCGCTCCTGAGCTATTGAACGAAGATCCTTACAATGACGGCTGGCTCATCAAAGTGGAAGTGAAAGACGCAAGCGACCTTGAAGATCTGATGTCTTCCGACGACTACAAAGGTTACGTCGAAGAGCAGCAGTCCTAACGCGTTGCATTTAATAACTTATCTTCGGCGATCGCGCCTTTTCAAAGCCGCGTAAAGCAGGTAATGCTTTAGCCGGAGAAGTCCTTGCACGCACATTCCAAAGGTTTGCTGGTTGCTCCCGGTAGCAACAGCTCATACAAGTCCTTCGCGTTGAGTTCTCTGGGCGCCTCAGGGACGGCCTGGGGCATGGTGCTACTCACGGCAATCCATATCTGGCTGGCGACTTTCCTTCCACCCGCAGAAGACGAACTCTATTACTGGAGTTGGGCTCAGACCTTACAAATGAGCTACTACGACCATCCCCCTATCACTGCGTATTTGATTCGCCTTTCGACGGCTCTCTTCGGCGACTCTATTTTCGCCTTGCGCCTACCCGCTGTGCTTACGAGTCTCGCGGTCATGTTGATGCTGCTCAAGCTCACCCATCGAAGTGGACTGGTTTGGCTCGTTTTCCTTTGTCCGATTGTCTTTTATGGATCGGTTCTCATGACGCCCGATCTCCCTCTGGTTTTCTTTTGGCTGGTCTATGCGATTTGGTTGAGTAGCACCAACGCCCGACTCGATAGCTGGAGTCACGATCCCGTGAGTCGGGTGTATAGCGCTTCACCCGTTCCCTGGCCGCATTGGATCTTGGGTGGGATTCTTTTAGGGTTGGGCGCACTGAGCAAATACACGATGGCGCTCGCTGTACCCTGTACCCTCGTTGTTCTGGGCACGCGCACTCAGTTCCGAGCCTGGGGGGTTGGCTTTGTTTTACACCTTTTAGTGGCAGGTATTTTGGTCCTGCCCATTTTCATCTTCAACGTCCAGCACGATTTTCTGCCTTTAAGTTTTCAGTGGCACCATTCGATGAACGCCTCAGGTTCGTTCGCTGGCTTTAGAAAATTTGTGGGGGATCAGATTATCCTCTTCGGAGCCTTGCCGTTCTTGATGCTCCCGTGGGTACTCATGCGGGCCAAAGACCTCTGTGCGGACGCACGCTCCCAAGTATACTTCTGGTTCTTTGTTTTGCCGTTCTTTTTCTTCGTGTACAAAGCGTTCCGAACCCCACTTGAAGCGAATTGGGCAGTGGTCTCTTACCTCACTTTTTGGCCGCTGGCCGATCGCTTGCTTTCATGGAGCTCTTTCCGAGGAATCAATCGGGCTCTCTTGCTATTTGGCTTTGCCGTTCCCGTGGTGGCGACGGGCATTGTTTTCGTGCACTTGCTTCGCCCCTTCCAACATCCGGGCGATCGCGTTTCTCTTTTGCGCGCCCGCTTTGATACGGCCGAGCAAGTAGCAGCACACTTCAAAGCCGAGCAGCTCAAGGGGCCCCTCTTCCTGACGAACTATCAGTGGACCTCTTATTTTCGCTTTTTAGGTGTGCCGTCTGAACAGATTGTCCCCGCCGGACGCAACAGCCATTTCACCCTCAATGCGCAGGGCAGCTGCTCGCAGGAATCTGTTTTGGCACTGGATGACCACGCCCGGCACATTCCTGCGTTGGCTTGCTTTCCCAATCGCCAAGTTTTGAAGGAGTTCGTGATAGCAGAACGCGGCCGCGAATGGGGTCGAGTCTGGCTTTCTCGATACACACGCTGATGACTCGCGTCTTTCCATCGTTGATTCTTGCCGCTCTGCTTTTTGAGATTTATTCCGTATTGCCTCTGCGTGTGACTGAATATGATGAAGGCAGTCCACCCTACATAGCCGGTAGCGTTCACGTCGCATTGAGTCCGGGGAGTGCTCGGCAGCCGATTTTGGATCAAATAGCAGCAGCGGCAGAACGCTCTCGCCTCGGCTTTGTGGTTCTCGCCACCCAAGACAAGACCCTTCCTGAATCGGTTGCGGGCACCAGACGGGGAGTGGACTTTTACCCTGAGATGGAAATTTCGACGCCCTCTGGACACGCTTTGGTTTTTTTCTCTCATACTGCAGCGGCCACTCTCGCTGGCCCTCGCATTCGAGAACTGGGCTGGAACCATTTTCTTGGAAAAGAGTCTCGGGCCGGCATGTTTGTCGTAGCCGCCCATCCCTCAAGCGTCTTTCATCCGTGGGAGCGTCTCGACCGCATGCCTGAAGGGGTGGAACTGATTAACTTACGGTCGCTCGTGGAACGCCACGCTTTCGATAGTCCGCTTTCCTTCGCACTGACACTCGCTGTGAGTCCCTTCAATCCCTACTTGGGGGCATTACGGCTGTATCAACCGTTTAGCCGCGACTTCGTCGGGTGGGATGCGACAAATACCGTGAATCCAGGACACTTCGGAATTGTTGCAACCGACGATCTCTCAGACTGGCCCGGTCTGAATCGATTCGGACTTCTCTTTCCGCCGGTCAATCAAACTTTAGCCGTTGCTTCGACGATTGTGTTTCCAGACGGCCCGCTATCCACGAACTTCGATCAAAGACGCAAACAGGTCTACCGATCGCTGCGCGAGGGAAAAAGCGCGCTTCTGATGCAGGCCATTCACCCCTTTGAAGGCAACGACTGGACGATGACGTGCGGAAAGAAGGAATACCGCAGCGGCGATAAGTTTGCCTTGCGCGAGCCGGGCTGCGAATTTGTCATCCGCACCCCGGACACCCTTCCAAACCGAAAAAGACTGGTGCTTTTGCGCGATGGTGAGGCCGTTGCAGAAATCCCAGCGGCTCGCCAAGTAGAGCGGGTGCCCGTGGACAAAGATGGGGCCTATCGACTAGAGGTCTGGGTAAAGCAAGCGAGCCTGTTTCGCGTCTTGATGAACCGAGAAGTCCCCTACTTGCTTTACAATCCCCTCTACGTCCGTTAGCGGTAGACCCATGCAGGACCACCTCTGGGCACCATGGCGCATGGAATTCATAAAAGGCAAAGCGCCGACGGGATGCATTTTTTGTGAACTACCCCGACAAAATGAAGCGCTGACTCCAGACAAAGAAACCCTGATCGTTCACAGGGCGTCGAAGAGTTACATCATTCTTAATAAGTTTCCCTATAACAGCGGACATCTGCTGATCGTGCCCAACCAGCACACGGCCCTCTATACGGATCTTCCGGATGATGTCTTAAGTGAGATGAATGGACTGTCCAAGCTCGCCATGAAAGCGCTCGACGCCCGCTATAAACCACAGGGATACAATGTGGGCATGAATCTGGGGGAAGCTGCGGGCGCTGGGGTGAAGGAGCACTTACATATTCACATTGTGCCTCGGTGGATGGGCGACACAAACTTTATGCCCGTACTCGCCGAGACCAAATGCCTGCCCCAGCACTTGATGACCAGCTTCGAAGAAATTGCGGCCGCCATTGGAAAAGAGCTTAAATGAGAGGCTTACGAATCATTCCGTTCTTAGTGGTGCTCCTCGTATTGGTGTACTACGGCGTAGGGTTCGTCGAAGCCAATTCGGAACAGGTGGTCTTGACCATCGGACCTTGGTCGACGGCGCCAACCCGACTGGGATTCGTGGTGATGACGAGCACCCTGCTGGGCGTCCTCGTGGGCGCTACGTTAGCGAGCACTCAAGTGGTGATTTTGTATTTCCAGAACCGATCGTTGCGAAAACGGGTGGGCGTCGCGCAACACGCCGCACCATCCCCCAGCGACACTGCGCACTTGCCTGCTGATATCAAGCACGGACCTGATACTCTAGATCCATGAAACTTCTTTTTCTGGGAAACAAGCCCTCGAAAGAGCTTCAACAAGCTTTCGACCACCACCACCTCTCCACTGCTTTCGCCGCGGATGAGCGCACCCTACCGCCGTCGGACGATTTTGAGGTGGTCATCTGGAAACTTTCCGACCCCAAAAGTCTTTCCTCTTTGGGTATCGTACGGGCCGCGCTCACAAAAGCCTGGATTGCTATCATCGTTCCCGATGCTTGGCTGTCTAGTCCTGGACGCTACTCCGAAATTCTCAATGCCGACGACAAAGACGACGTCTGGCTGGAGAGCTCTTGGGAAGCAGGGTTTTGGTTGGGATTGCAGCGTGCCGTCCAACACCGCGCCTCCCTCCAGCGGGAGCTAAAACTGCAGCAAGAGCTTCAAAAGATTCAGCTTGAGCAGGAGCATCTCGCCGAGAGCTCGGCAGCACTTTTGGAACGCATGGAAAAGGATGTGGGGCTCGCCACTCAAATTCATCGCAAGTACTACCCTAAGTTTTCTCCCGACGTAGCCGGTGTCACGGTCCTGAGTAAGTATCTGCCCGCTTCCGGCAAGGGTGGAGACTATTTTGATATTTTTGAGTATGGCGACAAGAAACGTTTCGGGTTGCTTCTTGCGGATGCCACCTCTCATCGGACCGCTGCATCGCTACTCTCAGTACTTCTCAAACTTCGGCTAGATGACTTGCGTGGTCGATTTGCCGATTCAGCGAGCTTTGTCTCCCATCTCAATGAAGCGGTAAGAGCGGAGCAGCCGCAGGGAAAAGACACACTCACCGTGTTATACGCGGTTTTCGATCGTAGCCGCTTAACGCTCGATGTGACTTGTGCAGGCAGACTAACCCCTCGGCTTTGGCGCAAAGGCACGCTGAGTACCGTTGCACTCCCCTCACACCCGGCTCTCGTTGCGGACACGGCAACGTGGACAAGCCATTCGTTCCAGATGGAACCAGCGGATACGCTGCTCTTTCACTCCAACGGCTTGAGCTCGGCGTTCGCGAACCATACTGCCGGACTCGAAGCGATACTCAGCGCACTTGCAGCTGAAACAGAGTCCCTGGATCGACGCAACAAGCTCCTCGCGGAGGTCGATGCCGCCACGCTCAAGACCCCTCTCCCCGATGACCTAACTTTCATTTTATTAAACGTGGATGCCAATGCGATGTACATGCGTCCCACATTGGAATTGCACAAGAAGTCCTAGAACCCAACCAGCACGAAGCAAAGTGAATCCAGCCGCACGCCAGCCTTTTCAAAGGAAGCTTTGAGCTTTTTCTTTCGATCTTTCCACCAATCGATCTCGCGATCGCTCACTAAACGATTTTTTCCCTGCAGGGTTTTCAGACGCTTTATTTCAGCATCAATCGTCATTTCCATTTTAGTCATGGCGGCGGCTACCAACGGCGCTGCCGTCTTCTCGGCATCGGTTTGAGCCGTCTTAAGAAGCGCGCGCAAAGCGTTCGCTGGCATCTTGCTCAAGCCCATAATCTGCTCTTTAGTGGGGGGAGACAAAACATCGTGGATCTTATTGAACGGCCACTGTCGCGTGGCCACTTCGGCAGCTCGGGCATCCACCACGACACGTAGCGGCTCACAGGGCAAAAATTCATCGGCATTCCACTGCGCATCTGAAATCGCCTCGAGAAGAAAATTCGCTTCGACCAGCAAATGCTGGGCAGGTGCCTTGATACAACCCAAAGACACGTTCCCAAACTCCTGAGCAAAGACCGAATCAATCGTGTCGGTCACCATCGGGTGATCCCAAGACATCAGCGTGAGATCATCTCGCACCACCGCGCGCTCACGAGAGAAAGTCATACGAATGCCTTCTGGGGGCAAAGCGGGAAAATACTCCGCAAACATGCTGTCGCCCGGCTCGACGAACATCGCATCCTCGCCGAGCTTCTCCACATGGATGCCCATGCCATCAAATATTTTCTCTAAATAAGCCTTAAGCTCGCCGGAGCGTTCCGCCATCTGGATCTGTTCGGTCAGAGACTTGCCGTGCTCCGCATCGAATGAGTTGATTTCAATGAGCCGATCGCGACCCGCTTCAATCGCTTTCACTGCCTTTTGATAGGAGCGCGCCGAATCGCTCAAAAGCTTTTCAAACTCTTCCTGCATGCCGCCTGGCATCGCGGGCTTGAGTAGAAACTTTTCGAGCCTTTCAAAGAGCAGCTCGTGAATGGGCCCCGCCCCACTAGCAGGGCCTTCGAAGGCGTTAAAGACGGTTTGATACCAACGCAGAAGCACAGCCTCGACGGTGTGCTCAATGAAGGGCACGTGAATCTCGATATCGTGCTTCTGACCAATGCGATCGAGTCGTCCAATACGTTGCTCGAGGACATCTGGCTCCAGCGGCAAATCAAAAAGGACTAAGTGTCGGGCTGCTTGGAAGTTGCGTCCCTCTCCCCCGATTTCGCTGGAGAGCAAAATGCGCGCACCGTCAGGGTCTTCAAAGTAAGCTGCATTTCTATCTCTGGCCAATAACTGCATCTGCTCATGGAATTCCACCGCCTTCAGAGCATGTTCATTGAGCAAGCGTTCCTTGAGTCGGACCACCGTTTTGGCGGACGTGCAAAGCAGCAGCACTTTGTCTTGAGGATATTTCTTTAAAAGCTCGGCTAACCACACCACCAAAACGTCTTCCCGTTTCGCAGGCTCTACCTCGCCCAATGGGTAGGTGTGCAGGTGGCGCTTTGGGAACGCGAAATCCTCGAGCTGCACGACACGACGAGAGTTTCTAAAGTAGATGCGTCCCGTGCCGTAATAATCAACGAGCGCAAGCAGCACCTCACGGCGATGCTCTGGCGCATTGACGTTACTAAGTGTCGCGGCCGGAAGCTTCCCTTTAAGACGGGCTTTCAGGTCAGCGGTAATTTCCTTAGAGATGGGAACATCGGAGAGTAAAGCATCCGCCAAAGCGACGACTTCCTGGTACTGATCGTGTTCTTTCTCAAAGGCGTCCCACGAAGGAAACCGTTGCGGGTCTACTAGCTGGAGACGCCCGAAATGGCCTTCGAGCCCCAATTGTTCCGGCGTTGCGGTCAGGAGCAACACGCCTCTAGCCATATTGCTCATCGCCTTTAGAATGACGTACTCCAAAGACGGGTCTTCCTCGCTCCAGTCAATTCGGTGCGCCTCGTCGACCACAATCATGTCCCATTCGGTCTGTAACAAAGCTTCGGATTGGATGGGGTCTTCAAGCGATTCAATAGACAGAATAAACCGTTCACGCTCCTGAAAGTCTTCGAGGGTAAGTGTAGGGTTTGTCTCGGCATCGGGTACCCAAAAAGAAAGGTTGAAGCGGCGCAGCATCTCGACGAACCACTGGTTCACGAGTGCTTGGGGGACGATCAGAAGCACGCGTCGCACGCGTTCAGTCACGATGAGTTGGTGAAGAATCCAACCCGCTTCGATCGTTTTGCCTAGCCCTACTTCATCGGCGAGTAGCGCGCGCGGTAACCCGCGGCTGCTGACTTGTGAAACGACGTAGGCCTGGTGGGGGAGCAACATGACCCGAGGCCCCACTAGCCCTCGAACCGCCGATCGCAAGATCCGCTCCCGATGGCCCAACGTTTCTAACCGCAGCAAGTACGCGCCAAGCGGATCCACTTGCCCCGCAAGCAATCGCTCCAAAGGCCGCTGGAGTTTCAACTGCGCATAAATGCCGGCTTCACACAGCGCGCGTCCATCTGGACCCACGTACCAATTCAGCCCTTTGCGGACGTCGATTTTCTCCACGTGCCAGGACTCGCCGGTAGCGGCTTTGATCGTATCGCCCACCCGAAACTCAAGTCGGCGCAAAGGAGAAGTGCGCTTGTTATAACGTCGCGTACGTGCCGCCGCCGGAAAACTGAGCTCCACTGACAAAGCATCTACCGATTGCACGAATCCTATGCCCATTTCGGGCTCGGCTTCGCTCATCCAACACTGGCCTGGAATAAATTCTTGTGACGCTTTCATTACCTAATCCAAATACACTCGAGGCACTCGCTCCGAGATTCCACATAAAATTTCGTAAGAGATGGTACCGGCAAAACGCGCCATTTGAGCGGCTGTCAGCCCGACTCTCCCCTGTACACCCAAAAGCGTTACCAGTTGCCCCTCTTTTACACCGGACTGATGGGTTACATCGACCGCAATGAGGTCCATAGAAACTCTGCCCCGCAAAGCACTGCGTTTGCCGTTGATAATAACAAACGATTTGCCCCCTAATGCACGGGAGTAACCATCCGCGTAGCCCACTGGCAGCAGAGCGATCTTTTCCTTACGCTTTGCCTTGTAGGTCCGACCATACCCGACTGTGCCGCCGGCCTGAACTTCTTTCAGGCTTAAAATGCGCGTCTTCCAATCTAAAACGGGCAGTAGGTCCTTTGAATGGGGCAACCGATCATTGGGGGATACTCCATAGAGCGAAATGCCGGTACGAATGGCGTTCGCCATCGGAGCTTTGCCTCGCATAGCTCCCCCCGAGTTAGCCACATGGATGCGCGCATCGGTATGCAACACCTTTTGATCGCGAAACTTATCGTACAAGCCTTCGAAGAGTGCGACCTGCTGGTCGACGAACGAAGAGTCCATGACTTCACTCTCCGCGAAATGGGTCGCTAAACCGCTGAGCTTAACAGGCAGCTTCTGAATGACCCGGATGGCTTCGTCGGCTTGCTTCGGCAAAATGCCAAGGCGGTGCATGCCCGTATCAATCTTTAGATGGAGATCGGGCAGGTACTTCTTGCCCTGCAAGGATTTCAGATGGGTCAAAGTGTGAATCAGTGGCGTGAGTCGGAATTTAACATAGGCATCTAGCTGGTGCGGAAAAAACCCGGAGAGAACCAGAATCTGGACATTTCTGGGGATGGCCTGACGAACTTGCATTCCTTCTTCCAGTGTCGCCACCGCCACCATCGTGACGGAGCCGCGATTGACCAGCGCCTTCCCAATGGGCAAAAGGCCATGCCCGTAAGCATTGGCTTTGATGACGGGAATGACCTCTTTTCCGCTCAAGTTGCGAAGCGTGTAGAGATTGCGCAGGAGTGCGCGGAGCGAAATCTCGGCGACCGTGCGGTAAGGGAAGTTAAAAACCGTTGCCATAGTCGAAGCCGACGGAGCATGCCAGCGCCGTCGAACGCAGTCACCCACAATTCGGCAAAAAGTGGTATATCCGCGCCTGGAAGGGTCTCTAGACTGATCGCCGGTAGGCATTAGCTTACGGGAGGAAAGTCCGGACACCATAGAGCACCGTAGCGGGTAACACCCGTCCAGTGCACTCCAAGCGTTCTCGAATGCTGGGAGCGCGCTGCGGACCAGCGCAACAGAAAGGATGTACAGAGCGTTACTGCCTCCCTTGACGAAGGAGGCGGGTGGAAGTTTCGCCCTTTAAAAGGCGGAACTTCGAGCTGCTGTAGTGAAATCGGGCAAGCTCTACGGGGTGCAAGGTCAAACAGGGAATGCGGGGTGCACAACGCTTCGCTGGAGCGGCTCGCTCTTTAAACTCCCGGGTAGACCGCTTGACTGCGTCGGCAACGGCGCGGCTAGAGGAATGATCGTCCCAGCTTGCGAAAGCTTGCTGACAGAATCCGGCTTATAGGGGACCCTTCCACTCACTTTAGGAGCAGCATGGATCGCAAAAAAATAATCTGGTCGCTCATCGTAGGCGGGCTTTCGGGTGAGCTACTCGTCATGTGGCTCGTGCCCAAGTACATCACCTGGTATTTCGACCCTCCTGTGGAAATGGGCTTCAGCTGCACAGAGCCCATTCGTTGGGCGCTCAATCGATTGGTCCTTGCACAGTTTATCGGTTTGGGAGTCGGCGCCATCGGCGGTTTACTGGTTCTGTTTCTGCTTAGAAGCCGTTCCGCGCCCACCGTTCAGGGTTAGCCCTCAAACACTTTTCAGAGATAGCGACAAGTATGCATGCCACGAGCAAGCCTGTCAGTGGGGGGCGGGGCCATCCCCATGCCTCACACCCGAGTAGCCGGCAGGTCGTGGGATTAATAAAGCCGATCCCTATCCACAAAATGAAAAGTGCGGCTTCGTAGACACGCTGAATGGCTCCATAGGTTGACCGCTGACGCCTCAAAGCCCAGACGACAGCGGGGATCAGAAGCACATAGTTTTGTAGCCAAGCCATGGGCGAGCAAATGATCGAAAGCACCACCGCGATGCTCAAGCCCATCAGCCAGGCCGAGAACCAACTGCTCCACAAAGAAAGCACTAAACCCGTTGCCAAAAGTAGGTTGGCGCCACCACCCAGAAGGGACGGCAAGCCGTGGTTGTCCAGACGGAGTAAGTGCTTTGCAGATGAGAGGGGAAGAAAGTGCACCCATTCCATCGTGTCGGGGATGAGGCGATCAAAACCCACCACCGCTGCGTAGAGCAGAAACAGAGCGACTGCGGTGACGGCACCTGAGAGCACCGTCTTGAAGCGCTCTTTCGAATGGCAGAGCACCCAAGGCCCCAACAGAAGAAAAGTCGGCTTGAACAACACCGCAATTGCAAAAGCGGCACCGCTGAGCAGACTGCGTTTATAGAGCGACGCGGCTGTCAGCGGCAGTAGCAACAACACATTGTATTGGCCGAGCCTGAGTTCCGAGTTCCAGGGAGTCAGCAGGAAAAACAAGAGAAAGTACAAAAACCGGGACACTTGATTGTCCGAGACACTGTGTCGCAGAACCAAAAGCACAAGCGCCGGAAAAGCACAGAGATTGAGCACGTCCCATAATCGCAAAACGAGCGCTCGGGGGAGATACGTTAAGGGAAGCATCAACACGGTCACGGGCGGTGGCTTGGTATGCTCGTTCGCATCTTGTAGACGATAAACGGATTCATGACTCTTAAGACGGGTGGCGGCATCGAGCAAAATCTCAAGGTCAGTTCGGCCCGTGCGCTGCAAAAGCGTAGGCGCCAAAACGAGCCCACACCAGAACACCACCCACCACTGCCATCCCGTTGGACGCAGCCTAGGGGAAATCATCGAATGAAGGCCTGGCCACTAAAACGCCACACGTCATCAATGCGAACAAGGTGCGACGCAATCATAGGTCCAGGAATTTCTCCGGGCGCGAACCATCCCCACTCGTCCACTTCCTCGTTCGGCGTGACGTTGCCAACAAAGGCGTCAAACAAGATGACGGCAGTCACAAACTGCCCCACTCCCGTCGGCGCCCCCGGGTGGTCCGTGGTCGTATTGGTGGAGGGATCGGAGTAAATTCCTAGCAACTGTCCGTCCCGGGCTCGCAATCCCGTCTCTTCTTTGAGCTCGCGCAGCGTCCCCTCCATCCAGCTCTCCCCCCCATCCAGATGGCCTCCCGGTAGACACCAAAGACCGGGCTCCCGAATCTTTTGAGAGCGTCGGGTGAGCAGCAAGCGCCCTTCCTTGCGAACGGCGGCATTGACGGCAGGAAACAGAGTTATTCCGGGTTTGTTCCACATAGTGCGACGCACCTTACCCTAAACACTTTAGTCTAGAAAAGAAGTCCCTTTAGGGCTTAGAGTGCGCCTGCTTTGGCAAACTTCGAAACGCTCTATCAATCAGGCTGGGCAAGACGCGGCAGACTCCGACTCGCCCACGGCGTCGTCGAAACGCCTACTTTTATGCCAGTAGGAACCTGCGCGGCGGTGAAAACACTCGCGCCTTGGGAACTCAAGGAACTGGGAGCCCAGATTATTTTGGGGAACACCTACCACCTTTACCTTCGGCCCGGCATGGAGGTGATGAAGCATTTGGGTGGCTTGCACCAGTTTATGAATTGGGACGCCCCCATCTTGACGGATAGTGGCGGCTTTCAGGTTTTCAGCTTGGGCGCCCGCCGAAAAGTGACCGACGAAGGCGTTGTTTTTCAGTCGCACTTAAATGGCGACACTATCCATCTCACCCCAGAACTCTCTGCCTCTATTCAGCAAACCATCGGAAGTGACATCGCCATGGTGTTCGATGAGTGCGTGGCCCTTCCCAGCCCCCAGGCCGCTATTGAAAGCGCCGTCGATAGAAGCCTCTTGTGGGCAAAGCGTTTTCTGGACGTTCCTCGACTTCCTACTCAACAGATTTTTGGAATCGTTCAAGGGGGCACCGACCTCTCCTTAAGGGAAAAGAGTCTGAAAGGGACCCTTGCGCTTCCGATAGATGGTTTGGCTGTTGGGGGACTGAGTGTTGGCGAGACCCATGACGAAATGGTGACCGTGCTCGAAGGGCTGGCACCCCTACTCCCGAAAGACTTGCCTCACTACCTGATGGGAGTGGGCACTCCACGCGATCTCCTGGAAGCGGTCGCCCGCGGCATAGACATGTTTGATTGTGTGCTGCCCACCCGCGTGGGACGCAATGGGGGATTTTATACCGACGATGGCCTGCTCAATATTCGCAATCAAGTACATCAAATGAGTGCGGAACCGGTGGATGTCCATTGCCCCTGTCCAGCCTGTCGCTCGTTCTCTCGGGGGTATTTGAGACATCTGTTCATCACCAAAGAAATCCTAGGGTGCCGCCTTGCCACCCTCCATAACCTCCATTACTATCACCGCTTTATGTCAGCCATCCGGCAGTCCCTTGAGAACGGCAGCTTTCCGCAGTTGTACGCGGAGCTCGCGCCCCGCATGCGCAAAGCGTACCCGGACCGGGGTAGGCCTGAGGAGAAGAAGTAGATGTTCCAGTTAACTAAGTTGATGTTCACCGCCCTCTTAACGGCCACCGCTGCCTTTGCAGAAGGCGCCCCCGCCTCGGCAGCACCGGGAGCCAGCCAATTTATTCCGCTGATTCTGATTTTTGGAATCATCTACTTTCTAATCATTCGCCCCCAGCAGAAGAAAACCAAACTCCATGCACAGTTTTTGACGGAGCTAAAGCGCGGCGACATGGTGGTCACCAATGCTGGCATCATCGGGACAATTAAGATTTTAAGTGAACGCTTTGTTACTCTCGAAGTGGACGAAGGTGTTTGCCTCAAGATGTTGCGTAACCAGGTTCTGGAAAGCGCAAATAATTTGAAAGATGAGTCTAAGCCAAAAGCTTAGTCCAACGAGACTTACAACGGGAGTGCATCTATGAAGAGTCTCAACTGGAGAATCACCACGGTTCTCGCTTCTATCTTGTTCGCCTGCTACCTACTTATACCCACGGCGTTGAAATTTGGAGCCGGCAAAACGGTCCCACGGGTAACCAAGGCAGATGACCCCTGGTTCTACCGACTTATTCCTTCTGAAACACTCAAACTGGGCTTGGATTTGCAAGGCGGTCTGCACCTCGTTCTGGGAATCGACTTTGATGAGGTCAATCGCAATGCGGTTGAAAAAGTAGCCGTACAACTGCGAGAACTTGCTGAACAAAATAAACTTACCGGCATCACCGCGAGCGCTTTGCCCAATAACACGGTCGAGGTGAAATACGACAATGAGCAGAGTTGGCGCGCACTTGAAAAGCTCGTCGGCCAGGAACTCACCCAGGTGGTGGACTTCGTCTCTGAATCGTCTACCGTGGCTTTCTTGAAACTCAGCGACGAGTACAAGACACTGGTTCGCGGCCAGGCCGTCGATCAGGCGCTTGAGACGTTGCGCAATCGTATCGATGAATTCGGAATCGCAGAGCCCACGTTGCAGCGTCAGGGTGAAGACAAAATTCTCGTTCAGTTTCCCGGTGTTTCTGACACAGGCCGTCTGAAGGACATTATTTCGCGCACCGCTAAGCTTTCTTTCCAAATCGTGGAAGCCAGTCGCGAATGGCAGAATCCATCGGTCCCTTACAGCCAGCTTACGGGTTGGGTCGCCGAGTATGAAAAAGCCAAGGGCCTTAAACCCGATCCGCTTAAGCCCATTTCAGAATATACGCGTGGTTTGAACCTCTACTTAGAAAAAAAGCTGCCGAAGGGCACGGAAATCGTTTTTCACAAAGAGACCGACGTAAACACGAAGGAAACCACCTATGAACCCTGGCTCTTGCAGCGTGAAGCGCTGGTAACAGGTGAAGATCTCCAAGATGCGTACTACTCCTACGACCAAAAAACGAACGACCCCATCGTCAATTTTCAACTCACTCCGACAGGGGCCATCAAGTTTGAAAAGGCCACCGGCGAAAACGTCAATCGCCTCATGGCCATTGTCCTAGACAACAATCTGCATAGCGCCCCCAACATCGAAGACAAAATTGGGGGCGGCCGCGCAGTCATCAAAATGGGAACGCGAGGTCGCGCCATAGCGGATGTGCAAAATGACGCAAAGGATACCTCCCTTGTGTTGCGTTCGGGCGCGTTGCCCGCCCGACTCATTTTCTTAGAAGAAAGAGTCATCGGCCCTTCGTTAGGGGCGGATGCGATTCGCGCCGGAGTTCGCTCGTTTGGTGGCGGACTCCTTGCGGTGTTCATTCTGCTTTTCATTTACTATCGCCTTTCCGGCGCGGTTGCGACTATGGCGCTTTCGCTGAACGCCTTGTTCGTCGTAGCCCTCATGGCTTCCTTTGAAGGCACCCTCACCCTTCCCGGCCTTGCGGGGTTAGCATTGAGCTTGGGGATGAGCGTGGATGCGAACGTGCTGATCTTCGAGCACATGCGCGAAGAATTGAAAAATGGCAAGTCCGTGAACTCGGCTATCGGAGAAGGCTTTGCCCGCTCCTGGTCCGCCATTTTCGATGGCAACCTGACGGCTATCATCGCTGCACTCACTTTGTTGAGTTTCGGTTATGGGCCCATTCGCGGGTTCGCTGTAACCACCTTGATGGGATTGATTTGCTCCATGTACACGGCCGTTTTCGTGGTCCGCGTCGTCTTCGATTACTTCGTCGTGTCGCGCAATCGGAAAACACTCAGCATTTAAGGCTCACAGATGAAATTCTTTCAAATCATTCCGGACAACACCAACATCGACTTTATCGGCAAGTTCCCCCTCTTTATCGCCATCTCGTTGATTTCGGTGGGGGCAGCACTTTTTGGGATCTTCACCAGGGGCTTTAATTTTGGTGTGGATTTCACCGGGGGCACCGTCGTCACGGCGAAGTTCACCAACCCCACGCCCATTGATGATGTCCGCAATATGATCGAGTCCCTAGGCGACCGAAGCGCCACGGTGGTTTCGATGGACGAGACACAGAACGAATATCTCATCACGGGCAACGCGCCGGCGGATGGTAAAAACGCGACGCTGCCCGCACGCATCATTGAGAAAGTCGGACCCACCAACGTCACGATTCTGCAAGCGGATATAGTGGGGCCCAAAGTAGGCGCAGAGTTGAAGACGTCCGCTATGCGATCGCTCGTCTACGCGATCCTGATGATCACTATCTATATTTGGTTTCGCTTCGACTTTAAGTTTGCTCCCGGCGCCACGGTGGCTTTGGCGCACGATACGATCGTCGCCTCTGGTTACTACATCATCACTCAGCAGGAATTTGATATCACGGCCGTCGCCGCTCTTTTGACCATTGCGGGCTATGGAGTGAACGACACGATCGTTATCTATGACCGCGTGCGGGAACTCTTTAAGCAGGGGGGCGATGCGCTTCCCTTGGGCCCCACCATTAACAAAGCCATCAACATGACGCTTTCGCGCACCGTGATGACTGCGGGTCTCACCTTCTTGAGTATTTTGCCCGTCGCAATCTTCTGCGAGGGACCTATCCAGGACTTTGCTGAGACAATGCTCATCGGGATTCTGATTGGGACTTACTCGACGTACTACATTGCGGCTCCTATGACGATTTATGTAGATCGCTGGATGAAGAAGCGGGGCGGACCGACACGTCGCGTGGTGACCACCTAGAGGTGCGACTTTGAACTTCGCCCGAATCTCCGAACTCTCTCAACATGCCGGTCAGTCCGTTACCTTGCGGGGCTGGGTCTATGCAAAGCGCAGTAGCGGCAAAGTTAAATTTCTGATGGTGCGCGACGGCAGTGGGACCGTTCAGGTTGTGTTCGTCAAAGGCCAAGTGCCTGATGCCGTGCTAGACACCTTTGAGCAAACCACGCAAGAAACATCCCTACACGTTACAGGCACCGTGCGAGCCGAAGCACGCGCAAAGGGTGGATTCGAGCTCGATGGACAGAGCATCGAGATTCTTCAAGTAGCGGTCGACTATCCTATTGGCCCGAAGGAACACGGGCCCGACTTCTTGCTTTCCAACCGGCACCTTTGGCTACGCAGTCAGCGGCCGCACGCTGTGCTTCGCATCCGCGATCGCTTCGTCAAAGCCGTTCGCGACTTCTTCGATAAAGAAGGTTTTATCCTGATGGATACTCCGATCTTTACGCCGTCAGCCTGCGAGGGAACGACCACGCTCTTTTCCACAGATTACTTTGGTGAGAAAGCTTACCTTTCTCAGAGCGGACAGCTTTACGGTGAAGCCGGCGCCATGGCCTTCGGAAAGGTCTACTGCTTTGGACCGACTTTCCGGTCGGAGAAGAGCAAAACTCGGCGGCACCTCACTGAGTTTTGGATGATTGAGCCTGAAGTCGCGTTCAATGATCTCGAAGCGAACATGCAGCTTGCAGAGCGCTTTCTCGAGTACACCGTGCAGTTCGTTCTTACGCATTGCAAAGAAGAACTCGCAACACTGGGACGAAACACCGGATTCTTGGAGAATGTGAAGGCGCCTTTTCCGAGGATTAGCTACACCGACGCCGTTGAAGTGCTTAAGAAAAAGGGCATTGCCTTTGAATGGGGTGGAGACTTTGGGGCTTCCGAGGAAACTGCCATCGGGGAAGCTTACGACCGCCCCGTTTTCATCCATCGCTTTCCAACCAAGATCAAAGCTTTCTATATGAAGCCGGACCCGACCAACCCGGAAGTCGCTCTCGGGGTGGATTGTATTGCGCCTGAAGGCTACGGAGAGATCATCGGTGGCGGACAGCGCGAAGAAGATTACGAAACGCTCAAACGCAAAGTCGCGGAGCACGGACTGAAGGAAGAAGATTTTTCCTGGTACCTCGATCTTCGTAAGTACGGGAGCGTCCCCCATGCGGGCTTCGGACTCGGGCTCGAGCGAACGATTTCCTGGCTCTGTGGCCTGGATCACCTGCGAGAGGCAGCCGCCTTTCCTCGCCTCATGTACCGCATTCGCCCTTAATTAACCGCCACCAGGCAGGCCGAGACTTGCAACGGGATCGGGCGCCACAGGAGGCTGATGCGCACCTTGAGTAATCCCGGGAGACGGGGTCGAAGTCGCGGTACTTCCCTCAGGCACTGGCACTACAGGGGTAGGGACAACCGTTTTCGGAACCACAATCAGCGGCGCTTTGCCTGCTTTTTGATCTATCGCACGCTGAATCAAATCTTGGATGGTGGCTGCACTCATCTCTTTAAGGTAGTCCGATTCGATTCCGCTCAGAACTTCCACGTTGCTCTCCACCTGATACAACGGGCCAATCGCGTCGCGATAGACGAAGGTGATATACGAATTCAGAGCCGTTTTCTGAATGGCGCTGTCTTCCGTGTAGATCAGCTTGATGAGCTGGTCGATGGTGGAGACTTTACCCTCGCCCGCCTTGCTCACAGCCGCGCGAAGCGTGGCTTCCACCAAGTCGATTTCCGCATGAGGATCTTCCCTTAAATCCACCATACGCTTGGTAAAGGCTTTCACCGGATCCAAGTGATCCTGCTCGCGCCAATTGCGTCGGAACGCTCGAACGTTAAACTTGGGATGGAAAGGCGTCACAAACTTTGTAGGATCCGTCCTATCGATTTCCGCGGTCGGATTGAGGTGAATGTAGACTCGTTCCATGATGGCACTTTGCTGTTTCAACAGGTGCTTTTGCACGAGCTCCAAAAAGGGTTTGAGACGGTTGTTCGCGCCCTTTGTAAACTCTTCTGCAACTTGCGCAGACAAAGCCGTTCGCGCTTCGTCGTTAATACGATCCTTGCGCTTTTTCTGCTTGCGACTCTCCGCCCAACTCACGCCCTTACGTTGCTCGTAATCCGTAAAAAATCGATACAGGCCGTAACCAGACGCCGAGCCCAAAGCGAGGCCCGCAATGGGCTTCATATAAACTCGGTGCAAACGCGCCATCCCTCGTGCTGCCAATTCATCTTTTTTCAAAAGCGCGAGCGTTTGGTCGCATGCCTTTTTGATAAGGAGCCGGACATCTTCTCGACCCACTCGTTCTGCCGATTCCTGCTGAACATCCCAATCGCCTTTCCAGCGGGCTTTCACATCCCACCAGGGGCGGGTGTGCTCTGCCGGCAGAATACGTTGGGGAATCATCGTGAAAGTATCGGTCGCGGTTCCAAACCGCTTGTTCGGACTCGCCATCTTCGGAAGGCGGTCCTTGGGCTTAACCTTACCGTTAAAAACATCAATCATCGCGTTGTACGCCGTACGTAAGAACACTTCCGATTCACCGGCTTTTGCCATCAACGTTTTGTGACTATGCATCCAGGCTTTGCCTTCTTTTGTATCTGCAAAGATCCGCCCGCTTTCAGAATTGAAAAAATCCTCAAACCAGTGAGGCTGCCGCGTCGCTTTCCATAGCTCCTGCAATTTTTCCGCTTCTGCTGTCAGCCCTTTCAGCTTTGGCATTCGACTCCTGCGCTCTCTTTCAACTTTCCGAGCACTTCTCACCAACTCAGTCAATTGCGCATCCAATTGGCCTTCAACTTCCAAAATCGGAGTCAAAGCTCGCTCCAGAGCTAGCAGAGGCACCTTCTCCACCATCTCGGAGATCATCAGTTCGTTCTTCTCAATTTTGCGGTGAAGCTCTGCTTCCGTCTCGTAGTTGCGATCCTTTATAAGTGCGCCACTGCCGCGTAAGTTTCGGAGCTCTTCTCGCAGGCGCTCATTGGTCGCTTCCAAGCGTTCGATTTGTGCGGGGTAGACCCGATACTCGTAATTTTGGCGAATGTGCTGGCCCAGCTTCTCTTTCCAAGTGCCGACATACCCACGGTACTTAGCAAAGTTTCCCACACCTTCTTTGGCCAGCGAATCATAGAACCAAGTCTTCATTCCCTTGTGGAAAAGGTAGAATCCGCCCAAGACGAGCGTGACTTCGTCCCAACGGGTCGCCGTACTCCAGAGGGGAAAGAGAAAGGTATCGAGCCAGTTCTCGCCGGCACTACTGGGCAAAGAGGCATCTTCCTCTTCTCCAATTTTCTCAGGCTCTTTCGCTTTGGGATCTTCGGCGACAAAGCGCGTGGAAAAGAGGTCCGGAGCGACAAAGGCTGGATTCAGAAAGCTGAACGCTAAGGCAAGCGTCAGAAAAGATTTTATCGGCGCTCGGCGCATTACATCGCTCCAACGCCTCCGGTCCCCAAGCCTTCATAAAGCAACCCGCATACCACTAGGCTTCACCGCCCCGCAGGCACGAACCCGCAGGGCCACGCCTATGGTTCTCGGCAGACCGCTAGCCACCGGTGACAAAAAGGGGCACCTGAAGAAGGCCGCGAAATTCTCCAAGCGACCTCTACAAACCATTGACTCAGTGCGGCATTCCCCTTAAAATGCCTCTTCACTTCAGTTACGTTTGGGCTTTACGGGGGATGTTGATGCGGTTGTTCTATTCTTTCACTACTTCCTTTCTTTTGTTTTCGACTTTAGCAACGGCGCAGTCCATCGAGGCGGAAGAGAGTGTGTGCGTCCGCCGAGGCGCTGATCTGTACGTCCAAATGGTGGATGGAAAGACGCCCGGTTCTCGTTTTAATTTGGTTTTGCGAAACTACGAAACAGTCCGCCGCAACTTGCCAAAGGAGGCCCTTCGATTTGATGTCAGTCATCACTCGGTAGGAGTCGCGCGTCTAACCACAGAGGCGGGAGCGTTCGAAGTGAACCCCCATTCGAACCCGGGTTCTGCCTGTCAGGCGATCGTAACACCGGCCGGAAAAGCCATTACCGTGGGTTTGAGTTGCACGCATTTGGTTTCAGCGGATGGCCGACTGACACTCGAGCAAAAGAGTCAGCAGTCGCTTGCTAGACTGAAGCTGGATGCTCCTCTAACTTGTCAGATAGTGGTCGCCCGCTAACTTGCCGCAACCGGCGTTGTACCCACCGGCGCTTTAGCTCCCGGCTAATCCATACGGTCGTCCATGCTTCGAGCAGCAGGTGCAACTGACCACTGGCGCTTCCGTCAGGAAGCATCACATCCACAACGAATTGTAACAGCGACAGTAGCCCTTGAACGCTGGCGATGAGCGTAAAGGCGGTCTGCGAGAAGCGATCCCGACGATCGAAAAAGAGCGCAAGCGCAACTAGACAAACCCACGACGTCTCAGGCGCAATCAACCGTGCGCTCCCACCCACACTCTCCCAAACAAAGAGCCCAAAGCTCAACGCAGCCAAAGCAATCAGGGTGGCTCTCATGGTCTGTGCGCGTTCTTTCACCCTTCCCATTACAGGCACCGGGTAAAGGGTCGCAATCAGTACCGCCCCCACGAGCGACAAGGTTCGTAAAGTTTGGAGGCGGGCGGTTTGAGCAGCGTACACAAACAACGGCGAAAACGGACTCAATATGTCTTCGACAACAAAAACCGAGACAGCCGAGAGCACCCCGATGCCGATTGCCAACGGCCCCAGTGAACCGGTGCGCCAGAAAATGAGGAGCGGCACCGCGAGCGCCCCAGCCAAAGCGATCATGGTTGTGTGCGCATAGAGCGCGCCCGTGAAATCGCCCATCCAGTAGGAAAATGAAGCTAGCGGCAAACCCCAGAGCAAAAAGGCAATCGCTAGACGGGCTGGCTTTTGACCCGGCACCACAAACTTCGAGCGGGCGAAATGGGCGGCTAGCAACACATAGACCGATAGCAGATACAATGGTATCGAAAGCAGCAGCGTCTCAGTCGCCCCCTTGATCTTCAGCAGTGAGCCGGCAAAGAATTCCGCCTCTCCCAGGACCCAGGACATCGGCAGGTAAGCAAAGAACGCCAAAGACGCCCAAAGCAAGATTACCCAACCCCGTTTCGCCTTTTTTTCTTCTAGTTCTTCAAGAAAATCATCCATGCAAAAGAGTATGGTACAAAGTGCCGATGCTTCCACGCAGCGACGTGCCACAAGAACTCTTTTTCAAAGGTCGCCCCGGCGACCTTCGCCTGGGCGAATGGGTTCGTCCGGTCACTCAACTTCCCCCCAAGCGCCAATTAATGCGCGAGGCTGTCCTATTGGGCTATCCCGATGATCAGGGAGTGCTTGCCAATAGAGGGCGCGCGGGTGCGGCCTTAGGACCGGCTTCTATTCGCAAACACCTCTATCGCATGACCCTTCCAGCGGATGGCAGTTGGAAGAAGGATTTTGGCCTGCTGGATTTGGGCGATATTCAAACCGCGAAAGCACTCATTCAAACGCACGACAACGCCCGCACGCTCGCTGCAGCAGCAGCTGCCGGCGACAGAGCGGTGGTTGCCTTAGGGGGAGGACACGACTTCGCGTGGCCCACGTTTGAGGGAGTGCGCTCCCTCACGCCGAAGCAGCGCTGGGGATTGATTAACCTCGACCCTCACCTGGATGCACGTGAGATGGAGGGCGCCGAGGTCCACAGTGGGAATCCCTTTCGCAAATTACTAGAAACCGGAGCGCTCGAGGGGAGCCGCTTCGTTCAGTTTGGGGCGCGCCCCAATCGTAATACCGCTTCTGCGTGGGCATACTGCCGCCAGCAGAAAGTTCAAATTCTCCCCCTGGAGACACTGAGGATCGGCAAGAAACCCGTGATTGAGCAGTTTCGAATCACGCTCAAGTCGCTTTTGAAGCGCTGCGACGCAATTGGCATAACGCTCGATATGGACTGTTGCTCTGAAGCAGAGGGCACCAGCGCCGCTCCCGTTTTGGGTTTTTCGGCGTGGGAGCTTTGTGCTTTTGCGAGAGCTTCGGGTCAGGAGTCGCAAGTAAAGTACTTGGAGATTGCCGAAACGGCCCCCGGCTTGGACCCGACGGAGCGCAGTAGCCGCATTGCGGCTGAAGTCATTTTCGCTTTTCTTACGGGCGTTGCAGAACGCAGCTTTTCTTAGAAAACTCTAAAACAACGAAAAAAACGCAATAAACACGAACAAGACTTTCATCCACACGCTGTGGATAACAGTGTTAGGTACTCGATATGACTTATCAATTACGGCTTTATTCGTAGATCCAGTGTAAGCGGGCCTGAACGAGCAACACCACACGTCATCCCATTTACTATTGAGTACTTACCTCTGTGGATAAAGAGAACCACTCATCGCAAGATCGGCCGAACCAGCCCCCTTTGCTCTTACCTGGGGAAAAAGAATATAAGAACGGTTTGCGTATTGGGTAAAATGCAGCTTGATTGGGACGCCGCAATAAACTCTATCAGAGAGTCACTCCCGCAGACTCAGTTTCAGAACTGGATCTCGCCGGTAGAGTACATCCGCAACGATGAAACGTGCGTTGTCCTAGGTGTGCCCAGTCGCTTCCATGAAGATTGGGTTAGGAATCATTACGGCGAGCAAATTCGCCGCGCCATTCAGACAACCTGCGGCTCGGCGCTCCAACTCGAATTTGAGATTCTCGTCCGACAAAGTAACGAGGAAGCCGCAGAAGCTTCACCGCTCGCTCCCCTGCCCGCAACACACACCCAAACTCCGGCACGCCCCCAATTGCGCATCGTCGATAAGAACGAACAGTCGACGCTACCGGAAATAGCTCCTTCAACTGCACCTGAAGCGCCACGGCTTCCGCCTTTCCACCACCCGCTTTTCGAATTCGGTTTTAACCGATTGGCCTTTCAGTGCGTGGGTCTATTTGCCGAGACGGCCGAGAACCGAATCAACCCTCTCATTCTGCTGGGCGGCATAGGCATGGGGAAAACCCACCACCTTTCCGAAATCGGTCACCGCCTGCACAAACGCTTTCCCGATAAACGCATTCGCTATACCAACGCAGAAAGTTTCACCTACGACTACATTCGGCATATTCGTTCCAACGATATTGTGACGTTCAAAAAGCTCTACACCGAGCAGACAGACATCCTTCTCTTTGATGATGTCCACGGCATCGCAAATAAGACAGGCACCCAAGAAACCCTCCTGCACGTATTCAATGACATCGTATCGCGCGGCGGGAAGGTCGCCTTTACAACTACTATCGCCCCGCAGCGACTCCAAAACTTCATCGAACCGCTCAAGTCTCGGCTGACCTCTGGAGTGATGGCGGAGATCAAACCCCTCTCCTTTGAGGAGAAGGTCGAGATTTTGGGACAGATGGCGGCGGTCAATCAGATCAGTGTCGAAGGGCCTGTGCTGCGATCTTTGGCCGACAAAGGCCAGAAAGATATTCGAGATTTAATTGGCACACTGCTTCGCGTGCACCTGCAGGCGAAGCTAGACAATCGAGTCCTCACAGGCGACTACATTGCGCAGGAAGTAACCGGAGTCGAACCGCCTCGTGAAGCCATCTCCATGGGCGAAATTGTAGCTTTGGTTGAGCACCACCTCGGCGTCCCCCGAACGGAGCTCATGTCCAAATCTCGCAAGGGCGCTACCACCTGGGCAAGACAAGTGGCCATGTACCTTGCACGCACTTCGACCCTTCTGTCGTTGGAGGAAATCGGAAAGACGTTTGATAGAGACCACGCCACCGTGATTCACGCGTTCGAAAAGGTAAAAGAAGCGCAACTGACTCAACCCGCACGCAAATACGAAGTAGATTTCTTAAAGCGCAAATTGGCAGCCCGAGCGCCACGTGCATTTGCCAGCGAAGAAACCGAGTTACCCGGGATAGCGGAAACCGTCGAACTACCGTTGGGTTGACTTCGCCTGCCGCTAGAACGATGAAAGCGATTGAGGGTACCCATGGACTCAACGTTCTATCTCGTCGTCAAAAGCCTCCACATCATCTCCATGGTCGCTTGGATGGCAGGTGTCCTCTACCTGTACCGCCTCTTTGTTTATCACTCCATGGAGTCCGAAACCGTTGTGAAGGCACGCCTTCAAGTCATGGAGTACCGCTTGTATCGTTACATTACGATCCCCGCGATGGTTGCCACTTACCTATTTGGGATTGCGATGCTAGCGCTGAAACCGGACTTTTTTTCGCAAGGGTGGTTCCACATGAAGTTGGCAGCAGTGGCAGGAATGACCTGGGTCACCTATTACGGCGGAGCGCAAAAGGACGCCTTAGAGGCGGGAGACTGCAAAACCACAACACGCATGTTTCGGATTCTCAACGAAGTTCCGACGCTGCTACTCATCGTCATCGTCTTCATGGTGGTCCTAAAGCCCTTCAGCCAGCTTCCTAGGTGAAGTCCCGGTCCATGACCGTTTTTCGACCGTCGGTGCGCGCCTGCTCAATCGCCGCATCACAAAGCGTTTTCACTTTGTCGGTCAAAACATCGTAAACGCTTCCACTGGTGTTCATCCCAGCTCTTTCTTGGATGTACTTTCGAATCTTGGTAACCACTACGAGGACATCCCCTTCGTCTTTGGATGCTTCCGCCACGGACACACCGGGCCGTCCCACAACCACCTTCCGAGTGGCTCCCGCCGAACCAGACGCCGGTGCAATGCGCTCAATGGCACCGGCACTTCCCGAACGGTGCCGCTCCGTAGGCAAGTGTGCATCCCAGCAAGAGACGCTGCAGAAAGCATAGTTGGTCACCTTTGACTGACAGGTCGTGACCGAACAAACATAGTAGGGAGCGTTGAAAAGAAGGTCTTTTTTGCAGCTACTGCATTTACGCCAGATTTCCATTACGGGCTATTTTGACACAAGACGCGTAGGGATTGAAGAAACTATCGAGGCTTGGCTGAGTGAGCGACTGAAATGACCTGATCCAGCAAGTCATCCATAGCGCTTTCGCAATCGGCCACTTTTCGACAGAATTTGTCGACAGCGACATCCAGTCCATCGCGATTGGCTTCTCCCACTGACTCAACGGCCTGGTTCATGGCTTTTTCAAAGGCAAGGAGCTCGGCAGCTTGCCGAGCAATTCTTTCCACTTCGGTTTCTCCCCTCGGAGAATGCCCGAGGAGTTTAATCCGAATGTTTTCGTCTTCATTCATGCCTTTGCGAAATTTGATGGCCCGCTTTTTCCAGGCGTCCAGGGATTCTGCCGGGACGAGCCACTGATTGTTCGTGTCGGGCAGTTGCTCTGCCAAAAGCATGTGCAGCTGAGCCAGCGTGGTTCGAGCCGCGCGCCGCTGCGGATCGGTCATATTACTCTTTAGAAGTGCCGCGTGAGCAGCGCCCGTTGGAATATTCGCAACCGTTTGAGGCGCTCCATCTTTGAGGCCGCGAGCTTCAAGGGCTTGACGGAAGTAGAGCCCATTCTCCCGGGTCTGCTCATAGCCGGGCGGGGGATTTCCTAAGTAGAACTTTCCTTTGATGGAGCGAAAACGCCCCACCGCTTTGAGCTTGATCCGAAGCTTCGCTCGACTGACTCCCAACGTATCGGCCGCTCTTTGAAGTAACGATTCCGGGGTGGCTTGGTACTGAGCAGGCTTTTGCCGATCCCAATCGACTATCGGATTGTAAATGACAACGTCGTCTCCCGGCTTGCCGGTCAAATTCACAACGACCGCCACGTAGTCGTCGGCAGGAATCCAGTTAGTTTCAAAACCTTCCGACGCCTTTGCGAACTTCTCCCCTGGCTTAAGTACATTCCCCGCCACTTCAAGTTCATGGGGTTGGCGCACCAGCGCAAGCGATCGAACCGCCGACGGAGGAACGAATGGCGTTTTATCTAGGTACAATGTTTCGAACGAACAGGGAGCCGCCGATGCCTGTGCAACGGACCAGAAAATGCTTAAAAGTCCAACAACCGATGTCATAGCTCATCCCCGTGCCAGCCATTTTAGCACGGGGTGAGCCAGACATTACTTGGAAAGCGCGTCTTGCACGAGCGCTTTAACTCGAGCAAGCGAATGCGCGCCTAGCCCCACTTGCTTGCCGTCTTTCCCCACGACAAACAAAGTGGGAATTCCGACAATCCCAAATTTCGCAGCGATAGTTTGCCTATCTGCAGGCGTGGGAAAGAAAACCTGGGTCCATGGCAGTTGGTGAGTCGCCACGTAGTCTTCCACGTCTTTCTTATCCCGATCGAGACTCACACCCACAATCTCGACTCCCTTGGAGTTAAGATCGGCGTAAAGCTGCTTGAGTTCAGGAGTCATCTCTTTGCAAGGCGCACACCACGTGGCCCAGAAATCAACGACGACCACTTTGCCCTTAAAATTTGCCAAGTCGAAGGCGGCACCATCGAGCGTGGGTCCCGCAAGATCCACCGGCTGGCCCACGTGCTTTAGACTCTCGCCGAATGCGGTTAAGTCTGTATCGCCCGGATACATCTTCAGACCTTCAACGATAATGGACTTTGCGATCGCCAGATCAAAGGCGGCATATGCTTCCGAGTACGCCATGAGCAGCTGCTGCCCGAGCGTGTAACTTGGATAGGCTTTTGCGTAGTCGCGCATGCGAGTCAAAAAATCTGGCAATTGCATCGTCGGCATTTGACCGACAATCAGATACGCCTCGCCCAAAGCAGCTTCGTAGCTACCAGGATAGCGATTCAACGCTTCCGCCACCGCTGCTTCAAGCTTGGGCTGAAACAAGCCTTTGTCGAAATTGCGGACAAGGCCATAAGTTTGGACCCAGGCCTGCAACGCTTGGTGTTTATCAGTTTCGGCTCGTCCTACATCCGACAACACCAGTTTGGCTTCGTCTTCCACGGCTTGCGCCCTGGCTTCCAACTCGGCAACCGCCGGATTACTCGTGGTTTGAACGTAATCGATCAGATCTTGAAACGCGGACTGCAAATCCGCAAAGGCGACAGACGCCACCAATAAAGTGCTAGCAGCAAGTGCTCTAAGCATGAACCCCTCCCATGTTTTAATAAAACCCCAGACAGCGCGAAAATTATCATGGCCTTGCCAAGCAGCATAGCGCCGAATAGCTACACGGGGTGGACTCCCTAAACCCAACCGCGCTCTCGAAAGCCGATCCAGCTCCCCTTGCTCTGACAGTCGATTGGAAAAGCAAGGTACCGACGGTTTCGCAGGTAACGCGCCGCCTTAGAGGCCATTTGGAGAACGCCTTCTTCGACGTCTGGGTCCGAGGCGAGATTAGCAACTACCGCAAGCCTGCTTCCGGCCATGCTTATCTCGTGCTGAAAGATGCGGGAGCGCAACTGCGCACGTGCCTCTTTCGTCCCGTTCTATCCAAGCTGAAGTTTCAAATAGAAGATGGCATGGAAGTACTCGTCCATGGTCGCATCAGCGTGTATGAAGCACGCGGCGAGTACCAGATGGTAGGCGATACGGTTGAACCGGTGGGCGCCGGAGCGCTGCAACTGGCCTTTGAACAGTTGAAGAGCCGCCTGCAGCAGGAAGGCCTCTTCGCTGCCGATCGCAAAAAGCCCCTTCCGGTGCTACCGCGCTGTATCGGAGTGGTTACCTCCCAAACCGGAGCGGCCATCCACGACATATTAAATGTCATCAATCGCCGTTTCCCCCAACGCGAGATCCTGATCTTTCATGCTGCTGTTCAAGGCGCAGCCGCAAGCCGAGAAATTGTCCGAGCTCTCAAGCTCGCGGAAAGCTATAACCAGGCAAATCCTCCTAGGCCGGTGGAGGTTTTGATCGTCGGACGCGGCGGTGGCTCCATCGAAGACTTATGGTGTTTCAATGAAGAAAATGTCGCACGTGCGATGAGCCTGTGCGAAATCCCCATCATCTCCGCTGTGGGACACGAAGTGGACTTTACGATTGCCGACTTTGTCGCCGACATGCGCGCGCCCACGCCTTCTGCCGCAGCCGAACTGGTGCTCCCTAAGTATGAAGACTTGGCTCTCCAAGTGCAGTCGATGGAACGTCGACTCATCCAAGTCCTGCGCGGACGGTTGGAGCAGCGAAAGTTCCACCTCGCCCATCTAGGAAGAAGGCTCATTAGTCCCACAGAACGTATCGCGAGGTTGCGAGGCGATTTCGAAAAAATGACTCGCAGACTCCGCACCTCCATGACGCAACGCCTCGCGCTGACCCAGGCCCGATTGAAAGCGGCTTCGCAAAAACTCGATGCGCTCTCGCCGCTAAAAACTCTGGGTCGAGGGTTTACTTTGGCACGCAAAACCGACGGCACCCTGCTGCGCGCCGCAGCACAGCTCTCGCCGGGAGACCGCATCCGCTTGCGCTTCGCCGACGGCAGTGCCGACGCCGAAGTCCTTTCGACCCAACCCATTCAGGGTTAAACTGTTATCTCACTATTCGATCCATGAAAAAACGACCGCACATTGAAATCCTGCTGCCCATTTTTAACGAAGTGGCGAACCTGGTTCCGCTGACTCGCGAACTCGATCGCGTGATCTCGCATATCAAGCACGAAGTCGACGTCAGTTACCTGTTTATCAATGATGGATCTTCCGACGGCAGCACGGAACTCCTTCATCGAATGGCCAAACAGCGCACGGATATGCGCGTGGTTGATTTGATTCACAACTTTGGACATTCCGCCGCGCTGGCTTGCGGTATCGATCATTTTCAAGGCGATGCGCTTTGTATCATGGACGCAGACCTTCAAGATTCGCCCGATGCGCTCGTCGCCCTTTACGAGGCCTGGAAAGAGGGCGCGAAGACCGTTGTTGCTGAACGCGGAGAGCGCAAGGAACGCTCACGCTTCTTCTTCAAGTTGTTTTACTACTTGCTTCATAAAGTGGCGCGCCAGCTTCCGCCCATGAATTTCGGAACACACTGCCTGCTAGATGCCGATGTCGTCGCTCGACTCAAAGCCCTTCCGGAAAAGAACCGGTACTTACCCGGCTTGGTAGCCTACGCTTCTGGCCCCGTCGCTGCCGTTCGGGTGGATAGAAATTCCCGACTGCATGGAACCTCCCGTGTGGGCTCCTGGGGATTGATTCAGCTCGCCATTACAGCGCTGCTGAGCTTTTCCATCGTCCCCATTCGAATGGTTTCTCTTTTTGGAATTCTTTGTTCCGCCGTGGCCATCGGTGCAGGTTCGACCATTATTGCAGTTAAGCTATTTACCGACCTCGCCATCCCTGGTTGGGCTTCGATGATGACAACGGTTTTTTTCGCAAGCGGCATTCAGCTTCTGTGTTTGGGCCTTATTGGAGAATACGTCGCTCGCATTTACGAAGAAGTGAAACAACGCCCTCTGTATCTCGTAGGATCCATCAAAGGCGTCGCCTCCGCGTCTGCTTCCTCTTCCGTCGCTGCCCCCGAGCGTACCGAGCAAAGGGCCTAGCCCCACACGACTGGTCACGTGACCAGTCACTCCCCATTCAACACAGTGGACAACGGACCTTGCCTGCACTACTTTTTGCCTTCTCTACTTGTGCCGACGTAGCTCAGTCGGTAGAGCAGCTCATTCGTAATGAGCAGGTCACCGGTTCGAGTCCGGTCGTCGGCTGATCCTTTCCCTTCTAGACCTACCGGTCTGCTTAGACACTACGAACCGACGCCCACTGTTTTGCGTCGATAATCAGTTTTTTATCGTCGATAAACTCTTGCCATCTCACCGCAAACTGAATACACATGTATTCAACTGGTCACGTGACCAGTTCAGTCGGAGGGAGTTCAGATGAAAAGACATTGGAAAGACATTCACGAAAGCGCGCTGCAGGCGACTGCCGGTTTCAAACGGTCGGAAGCGGTTCTTCTTGAGATTTTGATAGAAGCCGATCGAGAGCGGATCTTCGAGCATTTCGGGTTAACCAGCACCTTTGCCTACTGTGTGAACTGCCTGCAGCTCACCGAAGAGCAGGCCTATACGTTCATTCGAGTGGCTCGTAAGTCCGTGGAGGCCCCCGAGTTAAAAAAAGCTATCCATGACGGCTCACTTACCGTTTCAAAAGCCAAGAAAATTGCCGCTGTGGTCACGCAAGCCAATCAAAACGAGTGGGTCGAGAAGGCCAAAACGCTTTCAACACGAGCACTCGAGCGCGAGGTTGCCATTGTGTCGCCCCAAACGAGTATCGCTGAGAGGATTCGCCCCGTGGCACAGGATCTTTTCGAGCTTCGCTGTTCGCTAGACGCAGAAACCCAACGGCTCTTGCAACGCACCCAAGACCTGCTCAGTCAGAAACTGGGTGCGCACACCAATGTAACTACCGCGCTTAAAGCCTCCCTCTCCGAGTTCGTAGAACGACATGACCCTGTAGCCAAAGCCCGGAGGACTCAGAGTTCCACCAGGCTTTCCAAGTCCCCCGCTTCAACTCCTGCACTCCGAGGCGGAAAGCGAGTTGCGGTGCCGGCTGCCATTGCCGATAGTGTGAACCACCGAGATCAGGGCCGCTGCACTTTTATCCATCCTCGCTTCGGCCGATGTACGAGTCGCCGTTGGCTTGAGAGACACCACCGCGTCTCTGTTTCACAAGGCGGGCAGCACTGCGCACGCAACTTGGTTACGCTTTGTTCCGCGCACCATCAACAAGCCCATCACCCCGTCGGCTTGGGTCCCCTGCCGCCCTCCCTGCTGGGTGTATTCAGAAACCGATCAGAAACCCGGATTTAGGCTCAAAGTGCCGTATACAAAGGGTCGACAGCCTAACGCCCTACGCTTTCAAGTACTTACGGGCGCACCCTTCGATGTGCTCTCGCTGTATACACCCCTGTCTCGCAACGGGTCAGGGGCGACCTAGGGCTAAGCCCTGATTCCCAGGCTGCAAACTCTGGCTATTCGCCCAATCGGAGTGCACTGGCACCAGGTCTGCAATTTGATGGGTGCAAGGACGGCACTATGGTTTGGAACAAGGCATTTTACATTTCTTCAGCAGCACTCCTCACCTTCGCTCTGGGATGCGCCCAAGCAGCGGGTGGTCCTCGCGGATGTTTAGGCGGCACACAAGGTTGCTTAGCTTCAGAACTTCAAGAGTCTGAAACGGGATCGCTTAACAGCGGCACACAAACTTTTTCCTGCACCGCCACTCCGTATCCGAGTCAGGTAGCAGTAGGCGAAGATGTTCGCCTGCAAGTCGACACTTTCGCCGGCATTGGAACAAAATCCATTCCTGGCTACATCGCAAACTTTGGAACTAGCACCTCCATCTACGGTCACTACAACGCAGATAAAGCGGGAACGATTGTTCGTAAAACGGTAGAAGTGCGCGACTCAAAAAACAACAAAGCGTATTGTGAATTCGCAGTCGAAGTGCTCGATGCCACTAGCTACGATGGCTTCACCTGCCGCATCGACATCGCTCAGATCACAGAATCCCAAAAGAGCCTCCCAGCAGGATCACTTGCCGATTTCAAATTCACCGCCATCAATGCTCCCGGCGACGTGACGTTCAAATTGTTTCAACCCAATTCGAACTGGTCGGTTTCTGATCAGCAGCTTGTGAAAACTTCTGCCATCGAAGCAACGACTCAAGTGCAATACGATTTCAACGGCACTAAGATCGCCAAAGTCGAAGCGGTCTCCAACGGCCGTACCGTGCTTTGCCGCAAAACTTTCAACGTGGGAAACACCGGTTCCACTTCAGGTGGAACACTGCTCGGCTGCAACGTCGAAACCGCACCACTCGGGTACGGGTCCGACGGCAGCCTGGCCAGTCTTACAGGCAGCGTTACGCGTGTCCGCGCCATCCCTCAGGGTGGTACGGCTCCGTTCACGCTGACCTACAAAGGATCCGACACGACGGGCTTCATGGCTCCGAAGATCCTCGGAGCTACTTCAGTCGGACCTAGCGCTTTGCCACAGCTAAACATGCGCGTACAAAAGGCGGGCGCTCCTTTGGTTAAAGTCGAATTGAAAGATAGCACCGGTAAAGCGGTGAACTGCCAGACCTACCACATCTCTACTCCGGCGGATCTGGTGGCCATTGCCGCAGACCAGGAAGTCGCTTCCGGAATCACAGGTCCCGCTATAAAAGTTTATCGCGGTTGGGACGCAGCACTCACCGAACAGTTCCCTGCCTTCGAAGGTTCTTTCCAAAACGGCGTTCGAGTCGCCACAGCAGATTTCGATGGTGACGGCGTGCAAGACATCGCTGCCGCAGCCGGCCCCACCGGTGGATCGCGCATCCGGGTTTACAAAGGTTCGCGCACCGCATGGACGAACACGAAGCCCTCTCCGAATCTCTTGCTTGAAGCGGTATCCGGACTATCCGATACCGACGATTTCACAATTGCAGCAGGCGACGTGAATCGAGATGGCAAAGCAGATATTATTGTTGGCAGTGGCTGCCCGTCGGTAGCCCCACGCATTCGCATCTTAAGCGGTGCAGACCCTTCCATCGTACTTGCTAACTTCGAGTTGCCTTCAGTCAACGGCGTTCGCGCTGGTGTGGCTGGACTCGCAGCAGCCGATTTCGATAACGATGGTTACACGGACATCGCAGTGAGCCCCTGCTCTCAAGGCATCTTACGCGCCTTTAGCGGCAAGGCAGTGGCTGACAACTTCGCGGCTCTGCCGACGAACAACACGATTCCCACGATGATTGCGAACTTTACTGCGCACTCAGGCTATTTAGGACCCATCGGAGTGGCGGCTGCAGATGTAAACGGCGACGGCAGCATGGACCTTATCGCCGGCTCTGGGGACTACGCCGACACGCGCTACTGGGACCACGCTCCCCCAGTCAAAATTTTCTCTTGCACCGGCGCTCTGATTCGCAGCATCGCCCCGCTCGAGAACCACCGAGGACTCTTCCAGGTGGGCGCAGCGGATCTAAACGGAGACGGTTACGCTGAAGTTATCGTCGCCGGTGGCACTCTAGACTTAAAGCCCGAAGTTGAGTTTCATGGTGGTTTCAAACAACCCTTTGACCTCAAGTTTCCGACAAAGAAATTCGAGCCGTTCTCGGACTTCTACGGGACCTTGTTCCTCGGCGCCGGCGGTTCTTAAGGGGTCCTTTTCAAGCAGGAATCTTTCACGGTAGGATAGCTCCATGCCATCCACCGTGCTGCCCATTCCGCTTAAACAAATTCAGGAAGCCCGAACGCGCATTGCGCCTTATGTGCGCGCCACTCCCTTGATTCCCCTGGATGTGCTGTCCAAAGAAGGGCGCAAAGTCATCATGAAGTGCGAGCTGTTCCAACGCACGGGCAGTTTCAAACTGCGCGGTGCTACCAATTGCATTTTGCAGAACCTGGAACAGGCAAAACGCAATGGAGTGATTGCAGCAAGTGCCGGCAATCACGCTCAAGGCGTTGCAGCGATCTGCAGAGAGCTCGGCGTTCGAGCCACTATCATTATGCCCACCGGTACAGCCCAAGTGAAAATCAAGAACACGCAGGATTGGGGAGCTCAAGTCGAACTCCATGGGGACGTTTACGATGAAGCGTTTAAGCGCGCACAAGTCATCGCGAAAGAACGCAATTACGTTTTTATTCACCCCTTTCAAGACCCCATGGTCATTGCGGGGCAAGGCACTCTGGCTCTGGAGATGATGGAAGATCCCGCGTTTCAAGACATCGAAGCCGTCGCCATTGCGATTGGCGGCGGAGGACTCATCTCCGGATGCGCGAGCGTCTTCAAAGCCCTGCGGCCCGAGCTGAAAGTTTACGGCCTGACTGCCGCCAATGCGCCCACCGCACATTCGTCATTTCATCGCAAGTCGGTCGTCGAAGAACCCGTGCACGTTACCCTTTGCGATACGATAAAGACCAAGTGCATGCACCCGCAGATGCTGGCTCATGTCTTAAGCTGTGTGGACGATGTTTTCATGCTCTCGGAAGAGTCTATTTCGCATGCGATTTCGTTGCTTGCTGAAAAAGCGAAGATGGTAGTGGAAGGCTCAGGTGCCATCGGAGTCGCGGCCATACTCGAAAATAAAATCCCCGAAAAGAAAATCGCCGTGATTTTGTGTGGGGGCAATATCGATCTTCCTTCGTTTGGGCAGATCCTCAATCGCGGTTTGGTCGAGCAAGGCCGGCTGGTCCGTCTCATTGTAACGATTACGGACCGACCCGGAGGACTGCACGCTGTGTCAGGCGTTTTCGCAGAGACAGGTGCCAATATCCTGCAGGTTTATCACCAGCGATCCAGCCTAGAGTCCGGTTTCGGCAAAGCACAAATCGAAGTGGAGATCGAAACCCGAGGCAGTGAACACACCCAAGAAATCCTTCATGCCCTGTCCCAAAAGGGATTTCACGTCCGGCACGCCATGTAGTATTCAAGAAGCTTGGACGAGAAACACTTTCAGTACCTGCAACGTGAATACATTGCCCTTTGGAAGGGCTTTGGTGTCGATATTCAACCTGAGGACCGCACCTTGAAAATGACTCATACCGAAACGGGAACCGCTAAGAAGAAGGCGCAGACGAAAAAACCGACTTTGGAGGGCGTTCGAAAAGCGCTCGGCAACGGCTGCGGTTGTACGCTTTGCCCCTCACGAAAGAATCTGGTTTTTGGCTCGGGCAATCCCACAGCCACCCTTATGTTCGTGGGCGAAGGCCCCGGAGCCGATGAAGATGAACAGGGCCTGCCCTTTGTCGGACGGTGCGGACAGCTACTCACTAAAATCATTGAGGCGATGAACTTAAAGCGCGAAGACGTCTACATCGCCAATGTGGTCAAATGTCGGCCACCTCAGAATCGAGTCCCTACCCCAGAAGAGATTTCGATCTGCTCACCTTTCCTGCGGCAGCAAATCGAAGCCGTTGCGCCTGAAATGATTGTGGCACTGGGAGCGACTGCTTCCCTGACGCTCGTGAGCGGACACAAACAACTGGCTCCCATTCGGGGAAAGCTCCAAAAGCTAACGTGGAATGAATCGATTCAGGTGATGCCCACCTATCATCCCGCGTACCTACTCAGAAATCCTCCCGCCAAGAAAATCGTTTGGGACGATATGAAAATCGTCATGGGACAGTTGGGGGCTAAGTGAGATACCTTGTTATCCTCGCAGCGCTAATAGGACTTTCCTTCTCCCTTTATGGCGCTGAAGTCCCGGTACTTCATATTTCCGATACGATAAATCCTGGAACCGGCGACTACATTATTTCCGCTATCGAAGCAGCCGAAAGCGCACAAGCGCCTCATCTCATTTTGGAGCTGGACACTCCTGGGGGCTTGCTCAGCACGACCCGTCAGGTCGTTCAGAAAATGCTTAACTCCGATGTGCCCATTGTCGTTTTGGTGGGGCCGCGTGGCGCGCACGCAGGATCGGCTGGCGCACTCATTACTTTCGCAGCGGACATCGCCGCGATGACGCCGGGCACGAACATTGGAGCCGCACACCCGGTGACTCCAGGCGAACAACCCGACAAGGTCATGGCAGCCAAAATGGCAAATGACACCGCTGCCTTTGCGGAAAGCATTGCCAAAACCCGCGGCCGCAACACGGAGTGGGCTGCTAAAGCGGTCAAGGAAAGTGCTTCGATTTCCGCAGAAGAGGCACTCAAGCAAGGGGTCATCGATCTCGTGGTGGAAGACCTTCCGACGCTGCAAGCCCGCTTGGCAGGTTACAAACTCAAAGCTCCCAAGGGCCAGCTCACCGCTCTTCCCACCGAGGCCGTAACCTACCGTGACCGACCGATGACTTTAAAGCATCGCGCTGTCTCGTTTTTCGCAAACCCCAATCTCGCCTACCTGATCATGAGTTTAGGCGCTCTATGTTTATGGCTGGAGCTTTCCCATCCTGGACTGATCCTGCCGGGAGTGGTTGGACTGCTCTGCATTTTAGTCAGCCTGGTTTCGTTTCAACTCCTACCGATTAGTTATGGGGCGCTCGCCCTCATCTTGGTAGGCTTTGCACTCATCGTCGCCGAGCTCTTTTTGCCCACATTCGGAGTACTAGGTGTCGGCGGAATCCTAGCCTTCATCGTTGGGAGTTTGTTTCTCATGGATACCCAATCTCCCCACTTTCAAATCTCGCTCGCGCTCATCTTACCGACCGCCGCGGTCCTAGCAAGTGCGGCTGCTTTCATCAGCTACTCCATTCTCAAGGCGCAGCGGAAGAAAAACGCTTCGGGCCTCGAAGCCATGGTCGGTGAGTACGGGGAAGTCCGCGAAGCTATCTCTCAGACTCAAGGGATGGTTTTCGTGCAAGGCGAACTATGGAATGCGGTCACTGCAGAAGGTGAAATTCCCAAAGGCGCCATCGTTGTGGTAAAGGAAGTCCGCGGGATGCAGCTACTCGTGAGTCCACAGGGGCACACTCCCGCTTAAAGCGGAGGTTCTTTTGTTAGGTTTTAGTATGGCGCTGCTGTTCCCCATCGCGGCGGCTTTGTTTCTTTTGGCGTCCTGTTTACGCGTCCTTCAAGAATATGAACGCGGCGTTTTGTTTCGCTTGGGGCGTTTAATGGGAGCCAGAGGCCCCGGCCTTGTCTTCGTCATTCCGGGAATCGATCGTATGGTGAAAGTCGGCATGCGGGTCATGACGACGGACGTTCCCCCTCAGGACGTCATCACCAAAGACAACGTCTCCATCGTCGTCAATGCAGTCATTTTGTTTCGAGTCATTGACCCCATTAAGGCGATCAACAATGTGGAAAGCTATTTGGAAAGCACGTATCAATACGCCCAGACGACTCTGAGATCCGTACTCGGGTCAGTTGAGTTGGATGACGTTTTGTCCGAAAGAGAAGTCCTCAATAAACGTATCCAGGAGATTCTCGATTTACACACGGAACCGTGGGGTATCAAAGTTTCGGCCGTCGAGATCAAGCAGGTCGATTTGCCGAAGGAAATGCAGCGCGCTTTGGCGCAGCAAGCCGAAGCAGAACGGCAACGCCGCGCCAAAGTCATTCAAGCACAGGGAGAATTTCAAGCAGCGCAGAAGTTGGTTGAGGCCGCTGGAATGATGGAGCAACACCCGGCTTCCCTTCAGCTAAGATACCTTCAAACGCTCAGTGAAATCGCATCGGAGAATAATTCGACGACGATCTTCCCGGTGCCCATTGATCTGTTCGCACCTTTTATGAAGAAGAGCTAAAGGGTTTCGCCTAAACCATATTGGTTTGAACGCCCATATTCTCGTAACGCATCCGGCAGCTGCGCTTCGAGGGCCGCCTTTCGCTCCTCGCTGGGAGGATGCGTGGAGAGAAACTTAGGCATTGCGCCCCCCGACATGCGGCCCCAAAAGCGCGGGGCTTCACTGGGATCGTAGCCAGCTCGGGCCATGTAAATGAGCCCAATCTGGTCGGCTTCAGTTTCGTGGCCGCGGCTAAAGGGTAGCGCCACGCCCACTTGGGCTCCGAGACCGAGAGCTGCCAGCAACATTGCTTTTTGAGAAGACCGCCCGCCACCCAAGACTTGGCTCAACCCTTCGAAGGCAAGCCCCGTCCCGAACGCAATCGTCATACGTTGACCCCCGTGGCGTGCCGTCGCGTGCGCAATTTCGTGTCCCATGACGGCCGCAAGTCCCGCTTCATTGAGAGCCGTCGGGAAAATCCCGGTGTAGAACGCGACTTTACCACCCGGAAGGCAGAACGCGTTTTTATCGCGAGATTCAATCAGGCGAAATTCCCATTGAAAGTCAGGTTGATTCGCTGCAGCCGCCACTCGCTGTCCAACGCGTTGAAGGATTTGATTCCAGCGCGCGTTCGAGGACAAGCGCTCTTTGGCGAGCATTTCACCGTAGGCCTGGCTCCCGAGCGAGTTTTCCTCAGCCCGCGATGTGATAATAAATGCCGTTCCACCCGTATCGGGGTTGGTCACACAACCACTGAGTGCAAGGGCAAAAACGATTCTAACGACGAGCTTCTTCATGGAGGACAAGCATAGTCCTATTCGATTGCATTGCAATCGAGACTCCGCTCCTTGCCGAAAACGTTCTCAGCCACCCAAGAGTATTTGCTGGGGGCGATAGGTTTGTCTCGATAACAATAACGGCTGGGATACACCACAAACGCTGCGATGTGGTCGGCCACATCCTCGGCAACGTCGCCCGATGTCTGAACCTCTCTTGCCGTCTTGGCAAAGACAAAGCCGTCGACCTCACCCACAGCAGGCATCGGTGGGTCGGGCTGAAGTCGATACTGCGAGTTGCCAGGCTGTTTCAGGGAATCGACTGTTAACTCGTCTTGCCAGAGCCCTTCCATCGCAGTGGCAGGCGTGCGCCAGACACTGCCTTCTTTTTTCCAGGCGGACAGCTCGGCAAACTGCTGAGTCCAAAGCTTTCCTTCCTTGAGTTCCGCACGCCGAATAGCCGCATGCGCTAACTCGTGAGCGATAATCACTCGCTTTAGAGGAGTAAATTCAGCAACGAGATCTTCAGAAAGGCGTAAAACACCGATTTCGGGGACATACTGAGCGACCCCCGTTCCGGGCAAAATGGTGACGTGAGTGATGAAAGAAGGATCCCAGAAGGGACAGCTCTTCAAACCTTTGCACATCTGCCTGACCGTCAGCTTCAGATTTTCGAGAGCCGTGGCTTTTCCGCCTACCACCCAAATGCCATCAACTAGCTCCGCTTCGCCGTAGACCTGCTTCACTAGCGCTTGATCGCCGGCCGGTTTCTTTCCGGAAGTCGCCACTGAGGTCACCGCGGTTTCAACCGCAGCGCGATCTTGACCGGTGGTAACCAGCGCTCGGAACACCAGCCCCGGTTTGCTCAAGGTCCCCACCCATCCCATTTTTCGGACATAGTCGGTATGAAACACACCGAGCAAAGCCATGAGCTTGCGATTCACGCAAGCCGATAGAACTTGTTGTTCTAATTCTAAAGCGGCTGCGGCGATGAAGTCGGGCGTCCACGAGGAAAGGTCCCTTTGCAATGTCGCATAACTTGGATTCTGTTTTAGCGCCGCGGCTATCGAGGGCGCCGCAAGGACTTTTACCCCCAGCGGCTTAGTCTTCCATTTGGCGATACAGTCAGCCGGCTTCAAAGTTTCGGCGTTTGAAAAAGTACAGTGGAGAAGAAGGGTGCAGATTAAGCGAGAAAAGTTTTTCATCGCTTTCAAGTCTACACAAAGTGGGGAGAATAAAAATGCGGCGGGGCGTTACGCCCCGCCCTTTTAGAAAAATTTTACCGGCGACGGCCGCGGCGGCTGTGTCGGGCTTTACCGCGACGAGCGCGCTTGCCATACGCGTAGCTCTTCCCGCTACGTCCCGCTCGGGCACTCTGATACCGGCTTTTGCTACGCTTAAAATAGGTGCCCAGCACAGGTACTTTCGTGGCGGCGACTCGCGCTGAAGTCAGCACGCTGCCCACCGAGGCGCGTCCGCCGCGCTGCAGGTGGGTGTACCCCACGAAAAGCACGCTTGCGATGAGCGCAACCGGCGCCCATTTACGAAAAAACATTTTCATTTTCCAGCTCATTCCGCCCTCCCGGCGTGAGGTGCCAAAGGAACACCCTCAAGAGCGTTTATCGCAATCTGTATGCCGGCCGTGTCCTGCCTAGACCCCCGGCGTTCGAGCTCCAAAACCCGCGGAATTCGCCCAATTGGGCGCTATCGGTGACGCAAATTGGCAGGCGAGCACCAGACTTAAACACGTTGCCACCGACGCTTCTCAAACCTTCTCGCCAGAAGTGACGGACCTAGTTATATTCCCTCTACTTATGGAACTAGCTTTCGCAACGGGTATCGGCATCTTGGTTCTTTGCGCCCTAGGCGCCCTGATTTACATGCTTTCTAAAAACCAAGGGGGGTCTGCGCAAAGCGCACGGCAAGTCGCGGAAAGTTTAGAGCGCCTTCAGAACCAGATGCTCGTTCAACAGCAGGAGATTGAGCGTAGCTCGGAAGTGAAAGCGACCACCCTGCGGACTGAAATCGCGCAACATTTGCAGAACAACCGACAAGAACTCCAGATTGGTTTACAGCAATCTTCCCAAGCCCTAGAAGCCCGCTTTCACACGATTGATGGAAGGCTTGATGCGCGTTTGAAAGAACTCTCCGAAGGCGTCCAAAACAAGCTGGAGCTCAATCTCAAAGAAGGCTTTACGCACTTTGCGCGGGTCGAAGATGCTTTGAAGAATGCTCAAACCCAGCTGCATAGCTTGAATCTCGTGGGACAATCCATCAATGACTTGAATAACCTTCTCAAATTACCCCATCTACGCGGTGGATTCGGGGAAGCCAGTCTGGAGCGCCTTCTCACCGATTATTTGCCGCGTGATGCTTATGAGTTTCAGTACAAAATTTCTCCAGAATCTACGGAACGCGTGGACGCGGTTATCAAGTATCCGAAATACGTGCTGCCGATTGACAGTAAGTTCCCGCGCGAACAAGTGATGCCGCTTTTTGAGACGGCAGATCCCGTACTCTTGGATAAAGCCCGCAAAGATCTCGTGGAAGTCATGAGGGTCATCGGCAAATCCATAAAAACGAAATACATTCACCCAGAGCATGGCACTACCGAGATGGCGCTCCTGTTTGTTCCCAGCGAAACCCTGTACTTTGAGGTCTTGCGTAACCCAGCGCTTTGCGATGAGTTGGCGCGCTACAAAGTTTTTGCTGTCTCCCCTAATACGCTCGCGGCAATGCTCCATGCCGTAGCAACGGCGCGCAACTACTACGAAATGGCCAAAGGCGTAGAACACACGCTAGGGGAATTACGCAAAGCTTCCGCGCATCTGGAGAATTTCCAAGGACGGTTTGATGAAGTGGGAAGCGCATTAGACAAGGCGCAGAAAGTCTACGCTACTGCGGGCACACACCTGTCCCGCTACAACAGCGCTATTCAGAGGGTTTCCGAAATCGAAGTCCCAGCCACCCTGGAAGGGCCGCCCGTCCCGCTACTGCCTTCCAACGCGTAATACGCTTGACCGCTGTGGTGTGGGATGCGCATTTAAGTAGATACGCCTATGCAAATGAATCGCCTCCCCCCACACAACCTTGAAGCCGAACAGAGTGTTCTAGGCGGCGTTCTGATCGACAATCAGACCTTCCATAAGGTCATCGATTCGATCACTCCAGATGATTTTTACCGCCCCGCTAATGGGAAAATCTTTGCGGCGATGTGCGAATTGGCCACTAAGAGTCAGCCCATCGATGCCGTCACACTACCCGCCAAGCTCAAAGAAATGGAGCTCTACGAGGAGATAGGGGGCGCAAGCTATCTGGCAGAACTTCTGGAGAGCGTCCCTTCGGCCATTCACTCGGAGTACCACGCCAAACTGGTGGCTGAACAAGCCATCAAGCGTCGCCTCGTTACCACCTGTACCGAGATTGGAAATCGTGGCCTGGATCCGGGGGAAACCACGGCGGAGCTTTTGGATTACGCTGAGAAATCCATTTTTGGGCTCACTTCTAGCAAAATGAAAGGCGGGATGATTCACGTGCGCGATGTCGTGCGTTCTGCTTTTGTTCAGCTCGAACATCGGTTTGAGAACCAAGGCCAGATAACCGGATGTCCCAGCGGCTATGACGAATTAGACAAGCTGACCTGCGGCTTTCAACGCTCCGATTTGATCATCGTTGCGTGCCGTCCCTCCGTCGGTAAAACCAGCTTTGCGTTGGGAGTGACTCGGCACGCGGCCGTGCGGGTGAAGGCTCCCGTCGCCTTTTTCTCTTTGGAAATGTCTCGTGAATCTATCGTGACACGTTTGCTTGCTGCCGAGGCCAAAGTGGATTCGCAACGTATTCGCACAGGTAAACTCGCGGAACAAGATTGGGGGCGACTCACGCGCGCAGCAGGGTTGCTGTCAGAAGCTCCGATTTATATCGACGACACTCCTGCACTGACGGTGCTCGAAATGCGCGGCAAAGCGCGTCGCATGAAAGCGGAACTGGGCGACCTGGGTGTTGTGATTGTGGATTACTTGCAAATTACCGGTACAAACGCCCGAGCGCAAAACCGTGAGAATGCGATTTCAGAAATTTCCAGGGGGCTCAAAGCGCTGGCAAAGGAATTGAGCGTTCCGGTCATTGCACTTTCCCAGGTGAATCGGAACATCGATTTGAGGCCGGACAAACGCCCCATGATGGCAGATTTGCGCGAATCGGGCGCTATCGAGCAGGATGCCGACTTGATTATTTTCTTACACCGCGAAGATGCTGAAAATCAGCAAGGCAGCAACGCGACGCTTGCCGAATTTATCGTGGCAAAACACCGTAACGGACCCCGCGATACCGTAAAAGTGGCGTGGCTCGGTCAGTACACTTCGTTTGAGAACCTTGCGCCCAGCGCAATGGTACCGACCTAAATCAGGCCGCCCAGCATGACGCACTGCTCTTAACGAAATCTGGATTTTTCCCTGTTTTTCCCAACCGTAAAACCTCGATAGACACATGATCTTAGGCTTGATCGGAAGAGTTCGTGTGTTAGCATGATTTCGGGTTCGGGGATTCTTCCCAAAAAAGAAGATTGAAAAAAAAGACTCAAAAGTCGCGTAAAGCGAAAAAGGGAAGTGCTCTGTTCAACGATGTGGTCAAGCTCACTGGCTTGCCCGGCAAAACGATGCGTCGTGAATTGCGCTCGCTGATGGATCGAAAGAACATCGACGTAAAAAACCTCACCCTCGACCAGCTACGGATCGCTGCTGCAAGTTACCTTCGAGAAATCATGGAAGGGATGCTTGAAGCCGAAAAGCATTCTAATACGCGTCACTAGCTGCCCGTTCAAACCGTCTCAAAATGAAGCTTTACCCTTGTGGATTGTGGTTTCCCGGGTGACAAGGGGCGTTAGTATCGGGGAAAAAGATCGCTGATGCTTGGGGTCCCGGCTATAATGGGAACTTAGGCTCTTCCAAAGGGGAATCATGCAAAATCGACGTACCGTCTGGTGGATTGCCAGCGTTCTGCTACCTGCGATTTTAACCATGACTTCCTGCGGCACCATGAAATCGAAGCGTGTTAGGACACTTCCCGATGTCGCAAACACCGCCACCGCCATCCCGGACACTTTGCCTGAAGAAGAGGCGCGCAATGTTGAGTCGCGCCGGATTCATGAAATCGAACACTATTCGATTGATGAAGTTCTCAAGGTCGAAGAGCCCAACACGAGTGCCGCGTACGATAACTCTCGCTACGATTTTCCAGTCACGATGAACTCCAGAGTTGAAGGCTGGATCGATTACTTCACCGGACGCGGACGTCCCCATATGGAGCGCTACTTGGCCCGCTCAAGCCGCTACATCCCGGTGATGAAGCAGATCTTAAAGCGCGAAGGCTTACCGGAAGACTTGGTCTACCTTGCGCTTATTGAAAGCGGCTTTAACGTGCGCGCAAAATCACGCGCGAAAGCGGTCGGTCCCTGGCAGTTCATCAAGGCCACGGGGCGCCGGTACGGATTGCGAGTGGATGGTTGGGTGGATGAACGCCAGGATCCCATTCGAAGCACGGAGGCCGCTGCGGCGTACTTGAAGGATCTCTACCTGATGTTCGAAAGCTGGTACCTTGCTGCGGCTGCCTACAACGCCGGTGAGTACAAGATCTTGAGATCGATTAGCTCCACCAAAACGAACAATTTCTGGAGCATTGCTCAGACCAACCACATTCGGCGTGAAACCAAGGATTACGTTCCGAAGCTGATTGCAGCAGCGATCATCGCAAAAAATCCAGACAAGTACCAGTTTGAAGACATCGCCTACCTAGATCCGCTCGAGTACGAAACCGTCTCTGTGAATTTCCCCGTTTCCATGAAAAAGATTTCTGAGCTCGTCGACGCTCCGGAAGATGAAATTCTCGATCTCAACCCCCATTTGCGTCGGGGGAGTGTACCGCCCAATGTCGCTTCTCATGAGGTTCGAATTCCGGTGGGCAGCCGTGCGGTAGTAGAACGAGCCGTTGCCGCTATGCGAGCTTCTCTCGTACCGGGTGGCTCTGCAGACCGTGAATACCTGGTGCGTCGTGGTGACACACTCAGCACGATCGCGCGTCGCCATCGCATCAGAAAAAATGACCTCGCCTCAGTCAATAATTTGAGCACCAAAGAAAAGCTCCAGCCGGGCATGTCGCTGATCATCCCCAAAGGGGCTAAGCCCGAGGCCTATTCCGAGCCGAAAACGGGTGACTCCACAACTCACGTGGTGCAACGAGGTGATTCTCTGTGGTCAATTGCTGAGCAGTACGATGTACGGGTTGCAGATATTCTGGATTGGAATGATTTGGATAATGCCCGAATATTTCCAGGCAAAAAGCTGACTATACAAGGCAGCGCAGCGGCGATGGGGCCCCGAGAAGCAAAGCGCACCCCTCAGGCCGTTCCTGCAGTCGCTGGCCCTTCGGAATCCGGCTTTCTGGATCACACGGTGCAAAGTGGCGAAACACTTTGGTCGATTGCGGAGAAGTATAGCGTCAGTGTGCGTCAGCTGTACCGTTGGAACTCGTTGCGCCGTTCACGCATTCAGCCCGGCGAAGTGTTGAAGGTGAAAGCAGAACGCGGCAGCCGCGCCAACCAAATCGACTCCAAAGCCCGACCCCGCAACGCCAAAGTCACCCGCAAATCCTCCAAAGCCTAGCCCTCCTTGAAAGGGGTCAGTCGACTTTCAAGGAGAAAATCAAGGTAGCAGTGTCAAAATGGCCCTGTTCGACCGGGGTTTCCTTGAAAGTCGACTGACCCCTTTCAAGGAAATTATATGGTACCGACGGTGAAGTAGAATTTCACGGCTTCGCCCAGATTACCGATGCCTTTCGCAAAATCGATAACGACGGGACCCACGGGTGTCTTGTAGCGCAAACCCACCCCGACGCCATCACTCCGAGGTAGGGGGCGCATATCGGGATAAATCTGACCAGTATCAAAGAAAACCGCCACACCAAAATCCTCAAACAACCGCGTGCTGAGTTCCACGCGTCCGTTGTAGAAAGCCATTCGTCTTGAGGCAAGATCTGGTGACAAACGACGTGGCGCGATACCGCGAATACTCCCCTGCCCACCCAAAGAAAGTTCACTCACCAAACGAGCGCGCGCAATCGGTTGATCACCTAGAAGCGAATGCGCATATCCAAGATTGAGAGAAAAAGCGAGACCCACGCTCGAATGCAAAGGTACGTAGAAAGAATTTCGCATCAATCCCAAAACGAACGCGATGTTGGATTGCGAGAAAAGAGCCGGTAGCGCAAGCTCCAAATCAAAAGCATGAAAGCTTCCCCGCGTCGGATTGAAGATATCATCTCGCAAATCAACCACGATTCCTGGCCCTGTAGAACCGATGCTTTCGGTCAGAGCGACCCCGTCTGCCGGATCCACGGGTTTAAGACTCTGCGTGGTGGTTCGCTCAACGCGAATCAGGCGATAGATTCCCGTAATACGGGGATTAAATTTCTTTTCCAGCCGACCTTCCACACGCACTCGAGTGAGAATCGTTTGCTCTGCGGGTCGCACTTCAATTCTATCGACGCCGAGTTGCGAATTGAAAGTAATCGGCAAGTTCAACGCCCATGGGTAACGATACCCAAGTAGGGTTTCGTACTCCACGAAGGGAATGGAGAGGTCGGTTCCAACCCGAGAAAACGGAAGCGCTATTTGACCCCGCACAGACGCAGTCTGATTCAAACCGGAAACGTTTCTGTACGCTAGTCCCACGAACGAGCGCACGCGTAGACGGGGTTCCTCGTAAACGCCCCCCAAGCCAACTTCTCCAACCCCAGGGCGGGTCTCGCGTACCAAAACACGCAAATCCATTTCGCCCGGGCGCGCCGGACTAGGAGTCTCAATAATCTCTACTCTCGAGAAAAGGCCCAGCAGACTGATATTCTCTTCGGCCTGGCGCACTCGACTCGCATCGTAGGTATCGCCCGTCTCCAGGCCAAGGTCGCGCATGACTGTCTTGCTTTTGGTTTTTCGAAGGCCCTCAATCTGAATGGTACCAATACTAAACTTGGTCCCTTCGACAATTTCGAACAAGACTGTGGCGGAAGTTTGGTCGCGTGATAGTTCAATAGTACTTTCCGGAGGGCGAGCAAACTTAGCCTGGGGAAAGCCAGAATTCGAGTACAGTTGCAGCACTCTTACTCCGCTCTCCACAACCGCATCGCGATTTAAGGGAGAACCCACTTCCACGGTGAGTTGCTTTTCAATATCAGATCGAGCGAGACTGTCTGCCCCTGAGAACGTAATCTTGGAAACCAGCGTCTGGACACCGAGATCACTATCAAAGAAAAGCACGACAGATTGGCGGTCCTCGCTAAACGTGGGCTTCGGTTCGGCAATACGGGCATTGAGGTATCCCTTCGCACGCAGGCGTTCCTGCATCTTGTCAACCGCCTCCGACACTCCTTCCGCCCAGTACAATCCTCGTTGTAGGACTCCGGGGGCGACTTCAAAAAAGAGCTGCTCTAGGTCGACGCCGCCCGCTCTGTCACCGCTTGCAAACCTCAAATCGCTAATTCGAACCCGCCGACCCTCTTGAATTCGCAATTCAATCAGGTTGAGCCTTCCCTCATCGACCAGTGCTTTGTGAATCTGCACCGTGGCATCGGGGTAACCGACCGCTCGATACTTCGCTTCGACCAACGCAGCAATACGCTCACTCGGATCCGCCTGAGCCAAAACCTCATCCGTGAGCAAAGTTCTCAACTGGACTTCATCAAATACGGTGTATCCCGTGAATCGGATCTGAAACCGCTCTCCCATTTTTAGGATGAGCGAAACTTCCGCTTCGAAGGAATCCTTAGAGAAGGTGTAGACGGTGTCGGCAACGCGCGAGGAGGGATACTGATTCGCCCGCAGGTAGGAATTAATCCGTTCAACCCCGTCAGTGACTTTCTGCTTGTTGAAAATGTCCCCAGGGTGCAAGGGGATCAACTCAGTCATGGCTGCTATTTCATCTTCCGGCGCTCCCCGAATCTGAACTCGAGAAACCCGCGTCGGTTGATTGGGAACGACCCGAACGTCGACATCCGCTTCGGAAGGGCTCAGGTTTCGGGTAACAAACTGAACCTGTGCGTAGTAATAGCCACGATCTTGGTACGCCTCCTTCAACGCTTGCCGCAAAGTTGAGAAAGATTCCACATCTGCCGTCTGATCTTGATCCTGACGGATTCTATTTTTTACCTCGGCGAGTACTTCAGGATCGACGTCAGGGAACTCGAGCTTGCGCAGTTTGCGCACGCGCGTACCGCGCAACTGTAGGCGAATGCCTTTGCCCTCTGGTTCAGCATAGACGAATACCCGCATCCAGCGCCCGTCTTGACCCTGATTGCGCAAGGCCTGGCTCAGGTCCGCTTCGTTCAATGTGGCGCCCACTCGCAAGCCCAAGTCCAAAGCAAGAGCATCCTTTTCATCTGCCGGTAGCTCCTCCGAAAACACAGAGACAATCGCTTTTCCATCTGCCTGAAGCTCGGCAAAAGTCCGCCCCGCGCACCCGTGCGCCAAGCAAGCAAACAAAAGGACATTTCTTAAAGTGCTGCTCATTCGAATTGGAATCTGTACCTAAAATCTAACCCGTATGCCTGCGGCGGCGCTTGTGCATTGCCTGAACGATCACGGGTTGTGGCGTTCACAGTAATATTATCGTCCAGCATTTGCTCTATTCGGAACTCCCGAATCGGATCCGCCGCATCCAAGGAGTTGGAAAAAGACAGCTTGGTCTTATCAGTAATCGATTTTTGTATCTGGACCGTTGGGCCTGTTCCCACATCCGCCGAAGGCGTGCTGGAGCTCAAAGACCCCGAAGAAGAATTCTGGCTTTGAGTACTTAACTTGATATTGAGACCCAGTTGGTTCTTCAATTTGGATTGAAGCGGAATTTGCCCAACGAGAGCACCCCCCAGATCCATGAAGTTCCCATCCTGTGCTCGAGTCGTCACGCCCAAAACCAGGAGCGAGATAATTTCCCCTTCGAGAAGTGCCGGCGTGGAAGTCAGACGAATCTTGTAGTCGCTCGGAATCCCTGAGACCTGAAGATTGACTTCGTAGTCTTGAATATCCTGAATTCCGCCTCCCCCTTGAGGGCTTGTGGTGGAAGCCTTTACTTCGCGCAAGTTCGCGCGAGCAGCTACTCTGAACCGCGGCAAGATCTCATTGGGTGATTCAAACTTCACCGAAGCTGAATCCAAGGCGAACGCTGTGTCTCTAAAGAGAACAGAACCACGAATGGATTCAGCGGTTCCCAGAAGTCCCAAATTGACATTGTTTCCGACCAAGTGGAAACCGCCTCGGAATTCCGCCTGCATGATATCGGTGGCCACCATCAGTTTTTCGGACCCATTGCATTGCACATCGAAATTAAAGAGCGGGTCCTTTTTCTCAGACAGTGAAGATGAACCGCTAGTAAAACGCGTCAGTGTGCCTTCATGAATATCGCATTTGCCACTGAGCAAGTACGGTCGACTTTTGCCCCGAATGGCGAGCTCCCCAGAAAACTTACCGGAGAGATAGTCTTGAATTTTCATGGTTACTTTGTCGGCATGAACCTTCAGCGAGGGAACGAGCGTTTGGAACCGATCAATTCGCATATCCCCTTCGACTCGGACCGGTCCCCCGTTGACGTTGGCGTCGAACCTATCCACGTTAATTCGGTCCTGACTCGCACTCAAACGCGCTTCGACTGCGCGAAATTCGTCTTGGAAGCCCAGAAGTCGGAACGTGCCACTTTCTAAAGCGACATTTCCTAGCAGTTGGTAACGGGAGGGATGCCCGGACATTCGCAACCCCATCGAGACCTTCCCTGTGCCATATTCAAGCCCCGGAATAAAAGGCTGCAAATACTGCAAATCGATTCGGCCATCCAATCGCGCATCCATGCGTTTATCCGGTTCATAATTCAAGGCGAGGCTAAGTTGACTGTCTTCCCCCTGTAGGAAGAGAGAATCGATGTGCACCCCGGTCTCGTCCATCTTCACTTTTGCCGGCTGGTGAATCTGCATGGGCGTCCCCTTGAAGCCCACTTGCAGTTGATTGATTGATCCCCCTCCTTTGAGGGAACTAAACTCCTCAAAGTTGCCTTTGATCGCGAACTCTCCCGTGGCTTTCAAATCAGAGAGCGGGGGAATGTCTCGACTCAGCGCAAGGGTCAGCAGCGGGGCAAAATCGTAGTCCTGGAAATACACCAAAAGCTCATCACTCTTGGAATGGGGCGACCGCACAAAACGTCCGCGCAAGCGATCACTGCCTAAATTGAAAAGATACTCTAAGCGATCGCCATCGGGTCGCAGCCGAACGGTCGAATCCGCAATAGGAACGCCGCGAAACTTGGTCTTTACGAGTTTGAGCTCCCCTTTTCCATAGTGGAAAAGCCTTTCTTTCGGACCTTCGAAAAGCAAACTCCCCGCCACCTCGCCCGTAATGGATGCGGTCCCAAAGCGTTCGAAGTTGCTGATCTCCAGTCCAAACGTCGACAGTTGAAGTCTGGATACGTCTGAACCGAATCGGCCCTTCACTTCCAACGCACCCGAGGTTTTTGTAAGAAGCGCTTTATTCAGCTCGAACAACCGATCTTTGTAGTTTAGGGAAAATCCACCGGTGAGCCATTTTTCGTCGAACCACCGGAAATTCTTAGCCTGACCGGTGGCCGACACCCGGACTCCCGCTTTATCCTCACCTTCAATCACAATGCGCGAGGCAACTTCTCCCCCGGTGGGGATATCAAATTGGAGCTTGAGGTTTTTCAGAACCCGGAAGATTTGATCGGTCTCGGTCCGGCGAGTATTTACGTAAAATTTGTACTTTACGTCGTTCCCCTTGAAGTCCACGAACCCATTGCCTCGAACCGGCTCCAAAGAGGGAAGCTCCAAGTTTTCGAATGAGAGCAAATCTCCCTGGTAGAAAGCTTCGCCACGCACGCTCCCCAAAACCAAATCGGCGACTTCTGCATTTTCTATGTCGAAGGCCCCAGACACGGAGCCGTCATTGGGACCTACGATCACTTCCGCAGTGACATTTCCCACCCCTGCCATCTGTAGCTTCGCAATGCGTCCCATCTTAGTTAGTGACAGTTTCTCGCCCACCGCACTGACACGAGCCGTGTCATCAAACCCTACGTACCCTTGGGTCTTGAGAAAACCATCTAGGCCGCGAATTTCCCCCTCGAAGTCCATCTTGTCCAAAGTGAATTTCAGGGGTCCTTTGAAGGTGCCGTCGCCGAACTGAATCAAATCATTCCCCGGCGCTCGGCCCTTGGCCGCATCGTCAAACACTTGCAAAGCAGTAAAGCGCGAATCCAAGTCGGCTTTGAGCTCAAAAGGATCGAGCGAACCGCTGACCTTGATCTGCCCCGCCGTCTCCATGGAGACCACCGGCTCGGGAACACGCACGGCTTTGAGTACTTCTTCGAGCCTCAAGCCCTGGTACGAAAGCTCCCCTGAGACGGGAAAACCGTCAGCAAGATCAACGTGCATCCTGGAGCTTTTGAATGAACCGCCCGCATACACGCAATCCATTTGCGTCAGATCCACTCGTCTTTTGTCCAAACTGAAGGCGAGTTTTCCAGTGCCCACTTCATAGCCGCGGACCGCAACCCCCTCGTACTTTACATCGCCTTTTCCAGAATAGAGTTCTCCCTGCTTTCTGATGTTGCCAGTGGTGGCAACCGCGCCAGCAAGCGGGGGAATAGAGAGCGACGGGAAGGTATTTAAGAACGCGAGTTTTGTTTTAATATCGAACGATAGATTGGCGGTGTCTGGAATCTTTTGCGCCTCGGTGGGCATTCGGGAGACGCCGACTAAGTTGATCGCAAAATCTGCATTTTCGACAATGCCTCTATTCAATCTAAGCGAGTCGGAGCCTAGATCCACATCCAAGTCCACTCGACTTAGAGCAACCGCATACTTCTCCCAGGAGAGCTCGAGATTGGAGGACTCGACAACCACGGACCTCTGGACGCCTGACCCCCTTTTCGACCGCAGCGGTCAAGCTGCGCGAGCGAACAGAAAAAGGAGGATCTTGTGATTGGATATCAAACAGGGCATCCACAAAGCCCATTTTGTAAAAGATCACGTCCCAATTCGCTCGATCGACCCGAATGGCGCCTTTTGAGCCCATGAGCGCCATGGCGCTTTTATAAAGCTTGTCTGCCCGAGGTATCTGAACGCGGGGATGATAGAGCATCAGCTCGTCGATCACGATGCGTCCAAATAACAACCCTATTGGACGGAATTGGATTTTGATCTTATCGACTGAAAGGGGCTCAGAGAGTTCGATCTTCGCTTTGGGTTTTGATTCCAACTGAACGCGATTCAAATAGATCTTAGGCGAAAGAGCAGAAAATTCGATGCTCTCCATATGCAGGACTAGACCATATTCAGCCAAGACTTCTTGGAGCTCCGCCACGACACGACGCTGAACCGGGCTGCTGCCCAAAATAAGGTGCAGGGCAGCGTAGGCTCCGAGTGCAATGAACAATAAAGTGAGGACAAACTTTCGCATATCAGCTTTGAGCGCGGCCCCAAGAACCCATGGCCTCTTGGATCTGATGCTTTAATTGACGTAAATCACGGTAATTTGGTGCCTGCTTTTCTAACTCAGCCGCGGCACTAAAGGCGTTTTGAAGATCTCCCAGCTTATAGAACACTTGAACGAGCTTGTAGCGGGCTTCCTGCTCCACTTCGCTGGTCCGCTCCGGAATCCGCAGGCAGCGTTGAAAAGCATCCAGGGCTGCTAGGTAGCTGCCAGTAAAAATATGAATCTCGCCTACCAGTGCCTGAGCCTCACCAAACCGACGGTCGGTTTCTTCCACCTGCGCTAGCTCTTCCAACGCCTCGGTGTGAAGTCCCATTTCGAAAAACGCTAGCGCCATGTCCATTCGAGCACCAGCATCTTTGCCTAAAATCGGCTGCGACCGGCGCCGAAACTCCTCGAGCAAAGGCTCAATTTCCTTTTCGGGGGTTTCGATCTGCGTTCCAATTTCTCTTTCCAGATCTTCAATCAACGAACGCAACGACTTCTCTTCGAGTAGGGGTCCGACTGAAGAACCTCCGGCAGCTTCGGTAGGACGGGTAAGCCCTCTTAGCAAAACCAGAAAGTTTTCTTTTGAAATCTTGCCCTGGCTAAACCTTTCAAAGTGCGCCAAAGCTTCGGGCTTACCCCACTGGCCAAGCGCAATGCCAAGTTCCCCCATCACGACCTTCTGATCGGTACCAGCCGAAATGGCGTCCACTAACTCGCGAACTGCGCCGTCAACGTCACCCAGTTCGCGCAAACTCTTCGCACGCCCGATAAAAGGCAAGCTGGTCGTGCGATCGAGTTTTAACACTTTGTCGAAAAAGAGCTTTTTCAAGCGCGGATGATCTTCCAACACTTTCTCGACGACGGGCGCCTGTGATTCCGACTTACCTTTTTCGATGACCTTTTCTGTGAAATATTCGATCGCCGCGTCCGCGGCTGCAAGGTCGCCATTCACTTCCGCACATACCGCGAGCTGAAGATGAAATCGAACCATGCGCGGGTCTAAACCAATCGCTCGCCGAATGAGGGTGAACGCCTCTGCATCTTTACCCCGACGACGCAAGTAAACGCTTAGCGACGCATAGTGAGCGGCTGCGTCTTTGTTCTTACCTTGTCGCTCGGCTTCCCGAGCTTTTTGAAAAACTTCTTTTGGATGGAAAGTCGCCATGCGAGAGCTCCGCCCGGCCACTATTCCTTTCCCGATAAGAGACTTGAAAGGAAACGGCCTACTTAACTTTTTCGACGTACGAACCGGTTCTGGTATCGATCTTCAGAAGGTCGCCCTGCTTGATGTGGTAGGGCACAGAGATCACGAGTCCTGTGGACAGCGTGGCAGGTTTGCCACCTCCACTTACCGT
>JBGTAN010000010.1:0-104095 GCA_041749855.1 Bdellovibrionota bacterium | reverse complement strand
ATGATCTCCCGAAGAGCCTTCGGGTTCAGAAACTTTCAAAACTATCGAAACCGGGTGCTTGCCCACTGCGGTTGGGACGGGGTATTCGCTATCAGAAATTAACCACCCAGGGACCATGCCCCCTCGGATGGAGTAGAGCCGTAGAGCCTCCGATTGCAGCTCGTAGCATGGGTCCTCCGCCAATGTCCTGCCTGGACTATGTGCCGCCGGAGGGACTTGAACCCCCACGGGTTTCCCCACTGGCTTCTAAGACCAGCGTGTCTGCCAATTTCACCACGGCGGCGTCGGCGACACAGTATTTTTTTCAGCATGAGAATGCAAGAAGGTACGTTCTGGAAATGCACCGAGGGTCTGGGGGATGCCTTACGTCGCCTGCTTGGGGCTTCACTGTGCACGTGCACACCCTTTGGTTTTGCTATTTTTATCGACGATAGTTCTTGCCACGCAGCACACATGAGAATACATCCGTATGTATATGGAGGCATCAATGCAGTGGCAAGCGATTCACGAAAAAGCAGTTAATCTGAGCAAGCAATACCGCAAGTGCGAGAACGACTTGCTTTCGGCTCTCATGGAAGTAGACCGGGCTAGAATCTATGAGCACTTTGCTCTGACAAGCACTTACTCCTATTGCGTACAGGTCCTTCAGCTCTCTGAAGACCAATCCCTCACCCTGATTCGAGTAGCCCGAAAGGCACGAGACCTACCTGCCCTAAAGGCAGCTATTGAAGTCGGCAAAGTCACTCTGCCAAAAGCCAAAAGAATCTGTTCTGTTTTGACTCCAGACAATCAAACCGAATGGATTGAGAAGGCGCAAAGGCTCAGCAGCCGTTCATTGGAAAAGGAAGTAGTGAAACAATGCCCTCGGGAAGCCGTTCCCGATCGTGTGCGCCCGATGAGTGAGCAGTACTTCTCACTCCAATGCATGATAGATGGCGAGACTGAAAGTTTGTTGAAACAAGCCCAAGATCTCTTGAGTCAGAATCAATCGAAGGCAGTTGGGGTGGGAGACTTGCTTAAGCCGATTCTCAAAGAGTTTCTCAATCGACACCACCCTGTGAACAAAGCAAAAGGAGTCGCCGGAAAGACGGCTCAGGCCCCAGTTGAAACCCCTCGACCGGCCTTGGCTTTCAAGAACGGGAAGAGAACCGCAGCTCCCGCTTCAATTCGTCATGCCGTGCACCAGCGTGATGGGGGACAGTGCACTCACACCCATCCCATTCGGGGGCGTTGTACCGAGAAGCGCTGGATTCAAATGCATCATCTTGTGGAAGTGCAGCGAGGCGGGTTGCATTCGGCGGAGAACCTGACCACCCTTTGCTATGCCCATCACCGACTGGAACACGGTGCACGTGCACAGTATGCAAAAAGCCGACGCGTGGGGACTTAGAGCAAAAGGCGAACACGGACCCAGCCCATGTTTTCGATGGAGCCGCCCCTGTCGAGGTATTGGTAGAAGAGGTAGGCATGAGCCGCTTTATGAAGCTCCAGCAACGGACCGAATTCGCCATTGCGGACAAAGCCAGTTCCAAATCCAGCGTTGCGTAGCACTTCGGCACGCGCAAAGAGTCTGACCCCTGAGAACAAAGGCAAGTGCAAGGTTCCCGCGCCACCGAGAGGGGTTGCAGTACGGGTACTATCGTTCAACTCGCCCCCAAACAGCTCAGCGGTAATTCTAAAGTCGGGGGACAGCTCGAGGGCCGTATAAAAGTTCCCCACTAGGTTGGATTTGTAATTCACGCTCGTAGGGTCGGCCTGCTCGTGCAACATAGCACTCATGCCCAAAGTCAGCTTGGCGCTCCCCAGGGAAAACAGTGCCTTTGCGCTGGCCGTAAACGCTTTGGAATTGTTTGTGTTGAGACTGAAGATGCCGCTCCCATTGAAGATCCCAAAAGTCAGAGCCAGCTTGTTCGCAATAGGTTCAAAATGCGCTTCCGCTCCGATGTCGCGGTTTAGGAAAAGAAGTCGGTGCGTCTGGTGATAATCAGGAAGCGCAATATCAGCCAGATCTGGCGACCACCAAGGATTAAACGTGGGAGTGGTCAAACCCACTCGCAGTGACAATTTAGAACGAGGATCCCAATCCATCGCAGTGGCGCTATTAAAATCAATAAAAGCTTCAACCGGCATCACTTGCGGAAGCAATACCGAGGAAAACTCTCGTGTTTGGCCGAGTGAAAATCGGTAGGAGATCAAATCTCCCGCCTGCCCCCAAGTGGTGAGTCGAATAGAGGGGATCGAGAAGCCTTGCGTGACAACGCCGCCACCTGAGTAAGCGGCATCCATTCTAAGACCCACTTGCAAGAGCGCTCGGTCGTTAAGCGTGCCGAATAAATTCGATCGGCGTTTTTCCGCATCGGATGTGACGGGAGCGAGCGGAGGAGCATCCTTTACGATTTCATCCAGTGCTTTATCAGCAGCAAAGGCTGGAAAGCAGGCAAGCAACATCCAGATCCCTGCACAAGTAAGAGCTTTCATCGAACCTCCCCAACCGCCCGACTAGCAGACGGCAATAGCACTTCAAAACGTGTACCCTGGCCCACTTTGGACTCCACTCGAATCTCGCCGCGCATCGCTTCTACAATCTTGTAAGCGGTAGCAAGCCCCAGTCCCGTGCCTTTTTCTTTGGTGGTGAAGAAGGGCTCAAACAAATGCGTGAGCGTTTTTTCACTCATGCCCTGCCCCTGATCTTGCACCCAAAACACAACGCGTTGCGGACCGTCTTGACGACAGCCCACTTCGATCACACCCGACTTGTCCATCGCCTGGATGGCGTTGATTACCAGATTCCAGATCACCTGTTTGAGTTTTGCGGAATTCGCGACGGCAACCGATGGCTCGAATACTTCTTTGAGTTCGATATCCTGACGTACGGCTATGCCCCCTTTGAGCGACTTAATACGGCCCGGATGTTCGGGGTGTCGCAGAGCAAAGACCACTTCTGCAATAAGGGGACTCAAGTCGACGGGCTCTACCTGCATCTGGTGCGGTTTTACAAAGTCGAGAAACTCGGAAATGAGCTGATTCAGGCGGTGAATCTCTCGCAAAGCGATATCCATCAGTTTCTGATTTTCCTTGCCCACCGTTTCCAGTGGCAAACTCGAACGCAGCATTTCAATGCTGGCGCTCATTCCAGCGAGTGGATTGCGAATCTCGTGAGCGATACCTGCCGCCAATTGCCCGACTGCCGCGAGCTTCTCATTCTGTTTCAAACGCACTTCGTGCTCGGCCAGCCGCTCACTCGTGCGGTGAAGCTCTTCGCTTAAATACCCGCCGACAAAGCCCAGAAGGACAAACAAAGTCATGTTCACAGTCCACAACAACAGAGCCCCTTCTGGGGGAGCCGCCAGCAAAACAATACCGAAACCCGTCGCGGCAAGTCCGGCTGCCATGAGAGCTGCACGCTGATACAAGGTCAGAGCGACGAAAAGAATCTGAACGAGATACAACAGGGAGTACAGATTCTCCCGTTCTCCAGCCACGTGGATCCATGCGGAGATGAGAAAGATGTCAAACAGGACATGCCCTAATGCCGGCCAAAATCCTTCGCTCACGCGGTCGGGCAAGAGTGCAAAGAGACCATTGAATGCAAACGCGCACGCCAAAAGCCCGTAGCCAAAAAGCACGAGCGTGGGATTGTTCCCCACCTGGAGGACCTGCGCAAAGACCCCTACCCCTAGAAGCAGATAGAGCATCCCTAGGCGTGCTGCCATCAGAGACTGCAAGGTCTCTGCACCATGTTCCCGCAAGGGACCAAGGCCAAGCGTGGCGCCTTTTAGAATGCGCATGCGCTAGCCTCCTGCAACCTTGTCGGCCAATTGGAAGACCGGCAGATACATCGCCACCAGCAAGAAAGCGATGATAATACCCACGACTAGAATAATGGCCGGCTGCAACATGCCCGTGAGAGCCGAGATAGCATCGTCCACTTCATCGTCGTAAATCGATGCCACCTTGTTGAGCAACTCATCTAAGCGACCCGTCATCTCGCCAATATTGACCATGTGAATCAACATGGGAGGGTAAATGCCCTTCGCAGCGAGTCCGGCGGAAATGGTGCGCCCTTCCTGAACATAGGACATGGTAATTTGGATCGATTCTTTGATCGCAAGATTGCCCATCAGCTTCTGACAAATTTCAAATGCCTGCAGCAGGGGCACGCCGCTAGAGACCAGCGTTGAAAGCGTCCGCGTGAGCTGTGCGATAGCAGAACGCAAAATAAGGGATCCGAAGAGCGGAATCTTCAGTGCGAGCGGATCGAATACCTTTCGGAAAGCAGGCATCCGATAAAGTGCACCCGATCCGAAGAACACGACGGTCATGGTTCCGAACACCATCAAGAAGTTCTCTTGAATCCACTTGGACATCGCCATCACAAAAACCGTCAACTCAGGCAGCTGCGCATTTCCGTCCGAGTAGAGTTTGGCAATCTCAGGGACTACTTTGATGAGCAAGAAGATCAACACGCCCACTGCAATGACGAGAGTGATGGCAGGATAGGACAAGGCCTTGATGACTTTTGCCTTTAACCTGTCCAACTTTTCCAATTGCAGACCGACCTGTTTAACGGCGGTATCCAAGGTACCGCTCAACTCACCCGCTTCTACAATGCGAATGAAGAACTCGGAAAACACCTTGGGGTGCCTGGAAAGCGAAGTGGCAAGGCCAGAACCCGACTCAATATCAACTTTAAGTGCGGCGAGTACGGTCTTGAGTGTCCCGCGACGCTCTTGCTGCTGCAGGATATCCAGACACTGAACCACGGGAACGCCAGAATCAATCAAGGATGAAAACTGTTTGGTAAACAAAATGAGCTGCTTCAGCTTCACTTTGGGCGCGAACATATCGCCGAACATCTTATCCAATGAAGTCTTGTTGGCCGCACTCCCCACTTCTTTAGCAGGCGTAATGCTCTCCGGACGGATTTGCATGGAACGCAGCTTCAGCTTTGCTTCTTGCTCATCTGCGCAATCAAGCACACCCGTCACGGTTTCTCGCTGACGTGTGACTCCTACATAGCGGTAACGCACTTCGGGCCTCCGTCCTTATCCGGTCAAACGCCTTTGCTCACGAATACTTTTCAATAGATCATCGGGGTCTTGGCTCGCACTCACTGCTTCTTCGGGGGTGATCTTGCCGGATCGCACCAAAGTCATCAGAGACTGATTGAAAGTGACCATGCCCGTGGTTTCCTGCCCCACGAGCATTGCGGATTGAATTTGAAAGAGTTTGTTTTCGCGGATCAGATTGCGAATGGAAGGATTGGGGATCATGATCTCGGCCGCTAAGCAGCGCCCTTTGCGATCCGCGCGCTCAATGAGCGACTGCGTGATGATACCTTCCAAACACATCGAAAGCTGCAACCGAATCTGATCCTGCGCGTCCGATGGAAACACTTGGATAATACGCGTTACACTTTGATAGGCACTGTTCGTGTGCAAGGTAGAAAATACCAAGTGGCCCGTCTCAGCCAAAGCCAAAGCCGTTTCAATGGTTTCTTTGTCGCGCATTTCACCGACAAGAACGACGTCAGGATCTTCTCGCAGTGCCGCGCGTAGTGCGGGGGCAAAGCCCATGGCATCTTGGCCGACCTCTCTTTGATTCACGATGCAGCTGCGGTGCGAGTGAATGTACTCGATGGGATCTTCAATGGTAATAATGTGCTGATGCGAAGTCTCATTCAGCGAGTCGATCATCGACGCTAAAGTCGTAGTTTTACCGCTACCCGTTGCTCCCGTGACCAACACGAGCCCTCGGGGTCGGCGCATGAGCGACTCGACGACGGGAGGCAATCCCAAAGTAGACAAGCGAGGAATCTCAAAAGGAATATGACGAAACGCCCCGGCTACGGCACCTCGTTGGAAGTAAACGTTCGCGCGAAAACGCGCAACATCTCTGATTCCAAATGAGAAATCGATCTGCTTATTTTCTTCGAAAGAAGCTTTCTGTGTGTCGGTGAGCACGGAGTAGCAAAGCTCTTTGGTATCGGCGGGGTTCAGCGCGCCCGTTTTGGCTTTGAGAATTCGGCCATTCACACGGAAGCTGGGGGCACTCCCGGAAGTAATGTGCATATCGGAAGCTTTGTGCTCCAACATCGCACGCAACAAGGTGGAAAGCGTAACCATTAGAGATCCCCATCCGGACGAGAGTTGTTTAAGACTTCTTCAATCGTCGTTTCACCGCGATAAAGCTTGATAAGAGCGTGCTGTCGCAAAGTGAGCATACCTTCCTCAATCGCCGCCTTTTTTAGTTCATCCGCGTTCACACCTTTGATGACCAGGTTGCGCAACTTTTCACTCATCGGCATCACTTCAAAGATCCCGCGACGCCCCTTAAAGCCCGTACCACCGCATTTGTCACAGCCCTTACCCATCATTGGCTGCATGGTATCCAACCAGTGATCTGGGGTTTCAGCTTCAATGAGCGCTTCGCGGGTAACGCGCGTATCGGGCTGTTTGCACTTATCGCAAATCACGCGAATGAGTCGCTGAGCCTGAACCAAGATGAGAGAAGCGGTAATCAAGAAGGGTTCGATGCCCATGTGCATCAACCGAGAAATCGTGCTGGGCGCATCGTTGGTGTGAAGCGTCGAAAAGACCATGTGGCCGGTCAAAGCCGCTTTGATCGCAATTTCAGCGGTCTCTGTATCTCGAATTTCCCCGACCATGACGACGTCGGGATCTTGGCGCAAAAGCGAACGGAGTGCTGCGGCGAAGGTCAAACCGATATTCTCTCTGGCCTGAGTCTGGTTGACGCCGGCCATGTTGTATTCGACCGGATCTTCTACCGTTGAAATATTCACATCGGGTCCATTGACCGAGGAAAGTGCGGCATACAAGGTGGTGGATTTTCCGCTCCCTGTAGGACCGGTCACGAGCAACATGCCGTACGGCTGCGCACAGGCTTTGCTGAAGAACTTGTACTGATCTTCTTCAAACCCGATGCCTTTGATATCCGGCGTACTAGAACCTTGATCCAAAATACGCATGACGACTTTTTCACCAAAGATGGTGGGCAGCACGGAGACACGAATATCGATCTTCTTGTCCTTCGTCTTTACCTGAAGGCGACCATCTTGAGGCAAGCGCTTTTCGGAAATATCCAACTGCGCCATCACCTTAATACGAGCAGGCGTTGCAGACTTCATCTGCGCAGGCAGTCGCATGACTTCGAGCAAACTGCCGTTGACGCGAAAGCGCACGCGCATGTGATTGTCATACGGCTCAATATGAATGTCGGAGCATTTGCGCCGAATCGCTTCAACGAAAAGTTTATTGATCAGGCGAATGACAGGCTTGTCGGAAACCGTTGCGGCGTTCGCGTCGACTTCGAAACCGTCTTTCTTGTCGGCGGCACCAACCTCGATCATCCCGGTCTTGTCATCTTCGGCATTGAACTCGTCCATCGAGATGGGAGCGTCGTTCGAATCATCTTTGCCGTAGGCTTTATTAGTCAGAGACTTGATCGCCCCTTCCGTCGCCAAATAGACAGTCACTTCCATATTGCACAGGAAGCGAATATCGTCGACAGCGGCGACGTTGGTTGGATCGCTGATCGCAACGTTCAGGTGGTTCCCTTCAATTCCGAGTGGAACCAATCCGTGCTTCTCGCACAGATTCACAGGAACGAGTTTAGTGACTTCCGGGGAGACCTCGACGTCCTCTAAAGAGATGGCTGAAATTCCGTACTGCTGGCTGAGGAAAGTGACGAGCACGTTTTCGTTTACGTGTCCCAATTGAACGAGAGCTGCGGACAAACGGGTATTGCCCTGCTTACGCAGTTCAGATGCTTCTTTGAGTTGGTCGGCGGAGATCACTCCCCGCGCGACTAACAATTCTCCAAGTCGTCCCGCAGACATACGTTCTCTAATCGGATGTTTTGCGGGAAATCCGTAGCCAAATGAAGGGTTTATCGACGAGCAATTGACTCAGTGCGCTATCAAACTTTGGCCGGTCATTTCGCGGGGCGGCTTGAAGCCCCAAAGATCAATGAGCGTGGGTGCGATGTCACACAACCGACCGCCCGACTTGAGTGTCAGGCTCTTACGCTCTGGGTCGAAGAGGATGAGTGGCACCGGTAGAGTGGTGTGAGCCGTGAGTGGCGACCCGTCGACGGACTGCATCATTTCGCAGTTTCCGTGGTCGGCCGTGATGAGCGCAAAGCCTCCGGAAGACTCCACCCAATTCAAAATCCGGCCCAAACATTTATCGACGGTTTCCACTGCCTTCACTGCGGCACGAAGGTTTCCAGTATGACCCACCATGTCACAGTTTGCGTAGTTCACGACGACCAGTTGGTACGGCGTGCTCTTCACCTCAGCGAGTAATTGGTCGGTTACTTCCGCAGCGCTCATCTCTGGTTTCAAATCATAGGTCTGCACGTCACGTGGAGAGGGCACTAGCAGGCGTTTCTCCCCGTCAAAGACTCGCTCCTCGCCCCCATTGAAGAAGTAGGTAACGTGCGCGTACTTCTCCGTCTCCGCAATGCGGAGCTGCTTCCACCCCTGGTTGGCCACAAACTCCGCTAACGTGTTTGCCACTTTCGGTTTGCCGAATGCGGCGGCAGCCGCAAAGGTGGCGTCGTAAGGAGTCATCATCACAAAGCCTGACAACGTCGGAACATTAGTTCGAGCAAAGTACGGAAACTCGCTCTGAATAAAGGCGCGCGTTATTTGTCGGGCTCGATCCGCGCGGAAATTAAAAAATACCACTGCGTCGCCGTCTTTAACCCCCGCATAGCCTTTGCGAACCGAAGGCGGCAGGAATTCGTCGGTAATGCGCGCATCGTAGAATTTGCGCACCTGTGCGGCCGAGTCAGTAAATGTGTAGTCAGCCCGCCCCTGCGCAATGGCCTGATAGGCCGCTTCCGTGCGCTCCCATCGACTATCACGGTCCATCGCATAAAATCGCCCGGTGATCGTCTCCACCTGCCCCAGACCTATGTCTTGGAGAAAACGTTCCAGCGTATTTAAGTACTCCACCCCGCCCGTTGGCGAAGTATCGCGCCCATCGGTAAAGGCGTGAATCGCCACCCGCTTCACCCCTTGGGTTTTGGCAAAGCGCACGAGCGCAAGCAGGTGACTGAGATGGCTATGGACACCGCCATCAGACAGTAGGCCCATCAAATGCAAGGTGGGCGTGCCTTTTGCGCTCTTCATCGCTTGGGTAAGCTCGACAAACGCGGGGTTCGTGAAAAAACTTCCGTCTTCAATGGCTTTGCTGATCAGTGAGAAGTCCTGATAGACAATTCTGCCTGCGCCGATGTTCAAGTGCCCCACTTCAGAGTTGCCCATGAAGCCTGCCGGCAATCCCACATGGCTTTCCGAAGCATCCAGACTCGTGTGAGCCGAATTTTTCATGAGGCTGTTCAGTGTGGGAGTGTCGGCCTGAGCGACTGCATTGTTCTCAGAGTTCGGATTGATCCCGAATCCGTCTAGAATTATCAAAACCGCTTTGCGTGCCTTGGCGTCACTCATAATGAAGAAGCTCAAGCTAACTCAAAAGAAGTTGAAAAACCACCGTTCTATGAATAGCTTGGAGCGTGGTCTTGCGGGGAAATTCAACATGATTAGCTTCCAGCTTACCGAAGAACAACAAGCCTTAAGAGAAATGGTCCGTAAGTTCGCGCAGAACGAGATGGCACCTAACGCCGCCAAGTACGATGAGAACGGCGACTTTCCACACGACATCATTAAAAAGGCGTGGGAACTCGGCATCATGAACATCGCCATTCCGCAGAAGTTTGGCGGCTTGGGCTTGGGTGTTTTGGATGACGTGATCATTAGCGAAGAGATGGGGGCGGGATGTCTGGGCATGTGTACCAGCATTGCCGTGAACACCTTAGGTCTCTACCCTATTCTTCTTTTCGGTACAGACGAGCAAATCAAGGATCTCGTGGTCCCCTTTTTAGAAGAGCCCCGACTGGCTTCGTTCTGCCTCACTGAACCCGGCGCCGGATCAGACGCCGGATCACTCTCTACTACCGCCAAGGACATGGGAGACCACTACTTGGTCAACGGTAGCAAGATGTGGATCACCAATGCGGGCCACGCTTCTCTCTACAGTGTTTTTTGCACCGTCGACAAATCTCTCAAAACCAAAGGGATGGTTTGCTTGGCGGTGGATGCAAAATCTCCCGGCATTTCCACTGGAAAGCCCGAGAACAAGCTGGGCCAACGGGCGTCAGATACCCGGTCGATTACGTTTGAGAACGTGAAAGTACCTAAGAAGAATCAAATTGGTAAAGTGGGTGAAGGTTTTAAGGTGGCTTTGGCAACGTTGGACCGCACACGCACCCCCATCGCAGCAAGTGCCGTAGGCGCTGCTCGCATGGCGCTGGAACACTCCATTCGCTATTCCAAAGAACGCCGGCAGTTCAATCAACCGATTGCTCAATTTCAGGCGATCCAATTCATGCTCGCTGATATGTCCACCAAGATCGAAGCGGGAAGACTGCTCTGCCATCGCGCGGGCTGGTTAATCGATCACGGCGATGCCGAAGCCGGTGTCGCCTCCTCGCATGCTAAGCGGTTTTCTGCGGACATGGCTATGGAAGTCGCAACCGATGCTGTCCAGATTTTTGGCGGCTACGGCTACACCAAAGAATATCCCGTTGAGAAGATCATGCGCGACGTCAAGCTTGTGCAGATCTATGAAGGGACCTCGCAGATTCAGCGCGTGGTCATTGCTCGTCATCTACTCAAAGATTAGAAAGGACTGTCCATGAACGTGTTCGTGCTTTTAAAGCAGGTTCCGGATACAGAAACCAAAATCCGTGTAACAGGTGACGGCGCTTCCATTGAAAAGTCCGATATTAAATGGATCCTCAATCCCTACGACGAGTTCGCGATTGAAGAGGCCATTAAAACCCGCGATAAATTCAAAGAAGGTTCTGTAACAGTGGTCAGCGCGGGTCCTGATCGCGTGGTGGAAGCACTCCGTACGGCAGTCGCGATGGGAGCTGATAACGCCATCCATGTGAAGACCGATGACACCGTCGATACCTTTGTGGCGGCCAAAGCGCTTGCAGAAGTCTGCAAAAAAGAAGCAGCAAGCCTCGTTTTCACCGGCAAACAAGCCATCGACGATGATCAAGCCGCTGCCTTCGGAATGGTCGCCGAGTTTTTAGATTGGCCTTCCGTTTCTGTCGTCGTGAAACTCGATATCGCGGCCGATAAGAAGTCCGCAAAAGCTGAGCGCGAAGTGGAAGGGGGGACGAAACACCTCATTGAAACGCCCTTACCTGCTCTCTTTGCCGTAAACAAAGGCATCAACACTCCCCGCTATGCGAGCCTGCCGGGCATCATGAAGGCGAAGAAAAAAGAAATCAAAACCTACACGCTCGCCGACTTAGGCCTAGGAAGTGAAACAGCCCGCACCAAAGATACGGGCTACCAACTTCCCCCTGAGCGTAAAGCCGGAATCAAGATTTCGGGCGATGCAGCGGCTCAAGTGAAAGAACTCGTTCGATTGCTTCGCGAAGAAGCAAAAGTCATCTAAGGAAGGTAGGCACCATGTCAGAAGTGGTTTTAGTCGGAGAAGTGAAAGACGGGCATCTTAAACGGGTCACCCATGAGTTGCTGGGCGAGTGCGTTCGACAAGGCGTGGAGCCCACCGTTGTCTTGCTGGGACAAGGTCTTGCCGATTCGCTCAAAGACGAGCTAGGAGCGCACGGTGCCTCCAAAGTCGTTTTCTTGGAACACGAAGCGCTTAAGCAATACACCACGGAAGGCTATGCCAATGCCTTGCACGCCTTTTTGGCATCGCGTGGCCCTTCGGCGATTATCACGGGCGCCACTTCACAAGGAAAAGACTTCTTGCCGCGTCTGGCCGCTAAGTTCGGCGTGGGCATCGCTGTAGATTGCACAGAGTTTAAACTTTCTGGCGGAGCCGCTACGGTCCGCCGCCCTGTTTATGCAGGCAAATGCTCAAAGAGTGTGAGCTTCACGAAAGGGCCTGCTGTGTTTTCCGTTCGCCCGAATGTCTTGCCCGTCGGAACGGGTGCGAAAACAGCCACAGTGGAGAAAGTAGCCGCCAACCCAGGAAATATCCGGGCTAAGCTCGTGGAGATCCAGGCATCTGGGGCCAAGAAGGTAGAGCTGACGGAAGCGGATATTATCATTTCAGGGGGCCGCTCTTTGAAGAGCGCGGATGCTTTTAAGATTTTGCACGAAGCAGCAGAACCTGTAGGCGCTGCCGTGGGAGCCAGTCGCGCCGCCGTAGATGCCGGATACGCCGGTCACGACATGCAAGTGGGACAGACGGGCAAGACCGTGAGCCCAAAACTGTATATCGCGTGTGGGATTTCAGGCGCGATTCAGCATCTGGCAGGCATGCGCACTTCGAAGGTGATTGTGGCGATTAACAAGGACCCAGAGGCGCCGATTTTCAGCAAAGCGGACTACGGCATTGTCGGGGATCTTTTTGAGGTGGTTCCGCTGTTGTCGACGGAACTCAAGGCGCTCAAGGCGAAGTCTTAAAGCCTATTGTCCCAAAACACGCCGTTGGTTCGGCCCGCACTGTCCGGGCTGACAGGGTTGACCCCCTTGTTCGGAAAGGCCGCCTACACCACCCACACCACTGTGGTTTGCGCCACCGGGCTGCAGGAGCTGTTGGAACTGCTCCACACTTGCCCCTCCCGAGCGAACCAGCGCTGCTCGCACAAGGCAGTATTTTCTCTCAAAGTCGGTGCGATTGATCACCAGGTCACCGGATTGGTTCTTTTTAACTTGCAACGCATTGGCGAGCGCTTGACTGGGCTTGGTCCCCAATTCCTTCGCAGCCTGTTCCAACGTCAAAGGCTGGCGATAAACATCCGATAAATCGAATAGAACGGGAAGGCCTTCCCCAGGAGGCTTTTCCGGATCCTGAAGGTGGGCGCCGGAGAGAATTTTCTGTGCTTTGAATCGGGCGCTATCTCGCTTTTGAGCAAGCGCATATTCTGAGTTCGGAGAGAAGAACTGAGAGTGAAAACTCACCGGCACGCCATTACGCCGCTCAAACGGCGGGATCTTTGAGATCTCAGCAAAGTGATCCGTGTAATTCGGTTGGCCCTTTATGCCATCCCGATCCTTGATGGGCTTTCCCTTTTCAATCGTTCGCTCTGCCCCTCCCAAGAATCCATTCGCGTGGCACTTAAAGCAGCGGTCTGGCGAGACCACCGACTTGCTGCCATCAATCGCCACTTCAGCGGGTGCGGAGTCTGCTGAGACATTTCCCCCTCCCGCGTTGTTTAGGTAAAAACCCAGGAAGCCATTGCACTTGGTGAAAATAATTTCGCTCGCGGGTGCATCGAACTGGATGCCTTCGGAGAGCACATCGGCCGAGCGGGTAGCGGGACCCGAGGCATTATTTTCTGTGAAATCATAGCTCCGGTAGAAAGCCGATTCTCCCACATTGGTGCGCCGAGTTTGTCGCTCGAGCACTCGTTGTTCGTTCACCCCGACTCCGGTCTCTAACCCCGCGGCGTCCCCTTTTACGAGAATGCGTGAAATCTTTCTCCCATTGAGATCGGCAATATTGCGTTGTTCGGTCTTAACGCCCAGCTGCTGTCCCAAACCTTCTAGGTTATCCGAAAGGCCCATGATGCTGTTGTAAATGCGCGGCTGCAGCGCCTGGGAGGCCAACCAGTCGGTCCGTGCCGGCACTCGCGCGTCGCCGCAACTGTAAGGGTTGTCGCTGAGCAGTGCGGTTAACCGCGTGCGATCGACAAAACCATCCAGCTGATCGAGCACTACATTGCCGTTGGCGTTCACGTTCCCCGGCTTGATGTTCAGAAGGTTGCACGAGCCGCTGATAGAATTCATCAAAAAGGAAAGGGCCGCCGTTCGGATCTCGACGTCGCCGTAGTTTGCATACTTCTCGTAGCCCGGCCGGTTCGCGAAGGAAACCCCCATGGAAAGCCCGTCGCGATCTCGAACACCCGCAACCAAAGTGCCAATGAGTCCCGTGTTGCCACCATTAGCCTGCAGAAAACGTCTTACAACTACCGCATCTTGTCCACTGAACTTATTCAAGTTGGCGGAGTAAAATGACCGCAAATCGCCAAGAGTTTGCGGATCGCGTGCTCCAATGAGCCTTCCATTGCGATCAATAAAAAGACGATTGAGGCCTCCCCCAAACGAAAAACGAGCTTCTTCGACGAGATTTCCCCCGTCCAACTTGATGCGAGCAAACCCTGTCCGCTGCAGATCTTCAATTCTCAAACGGCCGTTGCCGTTATTTACTTGGGCCACGCGACCTGCGTTGTTGCGCACTTGCGCTACGCGGTTGTTATTCACGCGAATGACTCGACGGTTGATGGGGCGAAAGACAGGACGATTAAAAAGAAAGAAAGGCCGGCGAATGCGGCCGCGGCGACGAAAAAGCTCGGCGTTGGCATCGGGCGAGTCGACGATATGCAGAGAAAACACCACTGCCACTGCAAGGAGTACCCTGTGGAGCGTCTGGTACTTGGTCATATCCTCGCACCCCTCTTTACGAATTGTTTCCGCCTGAAACGATAAAGTTGCAATTCGTCCGCCAAAGAACTCGACGCGTGACGCGTTTCGTCACCGGTTAGTTAAAGTATTAAGAAGACTTACTTGGTTAGATAATTGGGAGGCGCTCTGAACGAGCGCACTCTCTCAGTATACTGGCTAAGCACTAATCAGCGCAATGTTCGTAAACAGTGGGACTACTCAGGGGAAACCCGGTGGCTTGTACCCCGTGGCATCGGCCGCCTTTAATTCTGCCAGCGTCTTGGCACCGGGCAAAGCGTCGCCCTTCTCATTAATAATGGGGTTATCTCGCGCGCCTTGCGCATTGATTTCCAAATACGCCTGGTACTGGGGCGGTAGCGTCTCTTCCGAAAAAATCGCCTCCACAGGGCAAGAAGGCACGCAGGCATCGCAATTCACGCAGGTGTCGGGATTGATATAGACCATGCGCTCGCCCGTGTGAAACGCATCCACAGGGCAAACCGTTACGCAATCGGTGTACCGGCAATCCACGCAATGTTGGGTAACGATGTAGGTCACCGGAAATTAGTACCTTTGGAAGGCAACAGGGTCAAGACCAGCGAAGCGGTGCCGGGTCTTGTCTTCCACCTGAAACTTCTTAGACAGGCCCCGCCGCAGCGAAAATGCCTTTGATTTTGAATGCGCACTGAAAGAATGCACGTCCTGCCCTGGTTGGATTGATTGGTACTACGGCCCGCGTCTAAACAAATTCAAACGCCGCGACGAGCCCAATCAGCCTTAAGAGCCCTCTGGTCTCACCCTTGCACAACAAGCGTTGGGCCGCGCTCTATTTGAAGTGCGCCCCGACGCTCGCCGCTTAAACAAGCGGTGTTTGTGGAAGTGGATGTTGGTTTCGTGGAGGATGCAGTGAGCAGCCGTTGGAAAATTCAGATTCAGCGAACCGTCTTTTTGATGGCGTTCGTGTTCGTCGCTGCCTGTAACTCAGAATCGACGGAAGGCATCCCGACTCCGGTTCCTCCCACAGACGGTGGCGACACGGGCCTTCCTACGACAGGCCCTGGAATGGACACACGCCTTCCTCCTTTGCTCATCGCAAATGCAGGCAAGGAAGTGGAAATCACTTTAAAAGACACGACAAACTTCATTGGGTTGAACGATATCGCCACTCCGAACATCGTGGTGCCACCCATCGTTGATACGGTTTTCCTGATGGAAATCTTGGGCGGACGCTCCAGCACGCCCACGGGTACGATGGTGCTCGGTTTTGAAGATAGCCGCGGCTTTCTTGCTGCCCAGATGAGCAGCTACCCGAAATACAGCCGCCAAACCTCCAGCGAACTCGAAATGATTTTCACGGACGAAGTTTTCTCCGTGAAAGTGGTCGGAAATATTGTGAACGACACCCTGTCGGGCAAGATCCACTACCGCGTTCGGACCAAGAACAGCGCGGGCGAGCTCCTTGAAAAGCAATGCTTACCTAAGGTTTGCAAAGGCACTCAGACTTCTTACACCTGGGTTTGGGATAACTACCCCTATACCGGACATTACACTGAAACCGTTACTGAAGTGGCCTGCCCTAGCGATGTTCAAGCCCAGAAAGAACTGGAATGGCTGAACGAGTGCAAGAGCTACATGAACCTCGGAAATCTGAAGGAGCTTGGCTCCTTCACGACGCCTTACTCGAGTTGGGTGAAGTAGGAGATGGATATGCGACACTTTTCTAAAACAGCTTTTTTGACGTTGGGACTTTTGGTGCTCAGCGCGTGCGGCGGTGACCCTCTTCCGATTCCTCCGCCGGCGCCCGTCAATCCGAATCCCGGCATTCTACCTATCGCTGGCGCAGCTTGCGTCCCAGTAAGTGGCGTGCTCCCCCTCAATCCCAGTGGCCAGGCCTACGCGAGCACCTTGACTAGCTCCTATGGCTACGGCACTTCGGGCGGCGCTCTCTCAAGTTCGATTTGGTACGCACAAGCTCCCAACGCGGGCGCTTCGATTCAAAACATCGTTGCTACGGCAACGCTTACGCTCCAGAGCGTCACGCAGCTGATGCCAACCGGCCTTGCAGGAGCGCCTTGCGTTTCGACAACCGATCCGAAAACGGGCGTTTCGAATCCGGGTCGCTTTGCCAATGTGGGTGCAGTGCAAATGACCATGACTGGAACGATTCCCGTCTTGTCGTCCTATGCAGGTTACAGCACAGGTACAGGCTACGGTTACGGCGGTTACTCCCCGTACGGTTATGGCGGCGGGTACAACAACACGATTCAAGACACGTTGACCGTTCGCGTAGGTTACTCCTGCGATGCTTGGGTTAGCGCAGAAGGACGTCTCTACGGTTGCGTAGACGTCTCGACCGAATACTCGGGTGTTTACCGCTCTCTGTACGCGCAGTAAGCGCTTCATAGTTCGAAACACACTTTGCTTAACTTAGGGCTTCGGCTTTTTGAATGAGGAACCAGTCGTGAACGACGAGAAGACCACAGAAATTGAATTACCCGCCCACCTGAACGCTAAAATCGTTCGTGTGAATTTTACCGAACGGCGCCGTGTAACCCGTCCTATGGGAGCCCCCATTTTTCCGCCAGAGCGTCGGACGCAAGCCCGTACTGCGGTTGTCTCCCTCGACGATCAGTGGCGCACCCCACTTTGGGTGCGACTGGCTGCTTTGGGCGCTATTATTATATTGAGTCTTTTGGTTCTTTAAAGCTTTTTGACCCCGCGGTCTCTTGCAGATACGCTTCCCCAAACAAGCGGCAGGTCGCTATGAGGGGAGACTCATGAAACGGTTACTGAGCCTTGCAACTTGGCTGATGATCTCGATAAACGCCTTCGCGGCGCAGCCCTTCCAATCCGAGGCCTTTAAAGATTCCCAGAAGTCGGGCCATAAAATTCTGCTTCATTTCCATGCGGATTGGTGCCCAACTTGCCTCGCGCAACAGCAGTCCTTGTCATCTTTGGAAGCCAAAGGCGCTCTGAAAGGGATTACCGTTTTCACCGTCGACTACGACAAAGAGACCGAGATGAAAAAGCAGCTAAAAGTCAACGCGCAATCAAGTTTTATCGCTTTCCTAGGCGGGCTTGAGAACGGCCGGGTAACCGGAATAACCGCGGAGTCGGACATAAAGGCTTTCATCGACAAAGCCCTGACTAACGTCACGTTAAACGACCAGCTCAAATTGATGCGGGAAGCATCAAAAGCTTCGCCAGAACAAAAGAAAGTCATGGAGGAAGCCGCTGAGAAATTGAGAAAATCCCACCTCGCGGAGAAAGCGCTCAAAGTAGGAAATACGATGCCGGACTTCTCCTTACCCAACGCGTCGGGCAAAAAGATTCAACTTTCATCCCTTCTGAAAAAAGGCCCGGTCGTCATTGCATTTTATCGCGGTAGCTGGTGCCCCTACTGCAACGTTCAGTTAAATAGCTACCAGCAAATCCTTCCGGAGTTCAAAAAAAGGGGCGCAACACTCGTAGCGATCACGCCGGAAAAGCGCGACCTTTCTGTTGAGACAACCAAAGACAAACAACTTGAGTTCGATATTCTAACGGATAAGGACAACCAGCTTGCGCGCAAACTCGGGCTTGTTTTTGGAGTGCCAGCTGAACTGAAGGCACTCTATCAGCAATTCGGAATTGACCTGGCAAAAAGCCAGGGAAATCCAGATTGGAAACTGCCGGTTCCTGCGACCTACATCGTACAAAATGATCGCAAAATCACTTACGCCTTCGTAGACACGGACTATACCCAGCGCGCAGAACCAGCGGATCTTCTGAAAAGCCTGGACGGCTCGAAGGGAAAATAGCACCAGTAACTAGCTGTAATTACAAATATATATTGCCGCGCGTAATTTTGCGCGATCTCAAGACCTATAGGGTTATGGAGGTTGTGATGAAATACGAACCCAAAGAAATCGGACTAAAAGAGTTTGAAGCTTTTCTAAAGAACGAGAAGGAACTTTCGGTGGTGGATTTTTCTGCCCCGTGGTGTGCCCCGTGTCGAGCGCTCGCCCCGGTCTTTTCAAGCGTTGCCCAAAAGCTCGGAGACAAGATCGCGTTTGCGACAGTAAACATCGATGACAATCACGAGCTCGCGCACCGCTTTGGAGTGAGATCCATTCCGAACCTGATCGTTTTCAAAAGGGATGAACCCATCGGTCAAATTGTGGGTGGAGTAAGCGAAGCGAAACTGCTCAAGCAGCTAGAGCACCTGCTCCAGCACCCCGAGAAACACTGATTACCAACAAAACCATGAGAAGGAGTCTAAAATGCCACGCATTCAACCCATCGCAGAAAAAAATGCAGTACCCGAAGTGAGCCCCATCTTTGAAGGGCTAAAAAAGGCACTGGGCAAAGTGCCAAACTTGTTTGCCACCATTGCGCACTCACCTGCAAGCCTAGCCGGGCTGCTTGGCTGGGATCAAGCGTTGTCCAAGGGCGATCTATCAAAGCGAGAGCTAGAGCTTGTCAACTTGCATATCTCCGAACTCAATGGCTGCGGCTATTGCTTGTCGGCTCATTCAACCGTTGGGAAGATGGTCGGACTGAGCGAGCCTGAAATCGATGCCGCTCGCTTGGGTCGAGGTGCCAATGAGAGAGAGGACGCAATTTTAGCGCTAGCACGCAAAGTTCTGCGAACCGGGGGTGCCGGGGCAGAAGCGGAAGTGACGCGACTTCGAGAAGCCGGGGGCTCTGACGCACTGGTCATCGATGTCTTGGCAGCAACTGCATTGAAAGTCTTCACCAACGCGGTAGCGATTGTATCCAAGGCAGAAATCGATCTTCCAAAAGCCAAGCGACTGCCCATTGCATAAGAGAGTGATCAGATAAATCAATCGACGGGGTGCCAGGGCTCTGGCACCCTGTCCTTTTTTTTCGGAGTCGAGAGATGAAGGAAAGCCGGTTTTTTGATTGGGTAGGTAAGCTCGCCAGAGTTCATACCAAGATGCTCATTGGAATCGCACAAAAGGAAGGTCTCACTTCTTATGAAGCCCTGGATGCCGTTCAGGAAGCGCTCCACACCTTCTTGCTCTTGCCACAAGCAAGGTCACTCGCGGAGGATGAAGTGGATTCTGCCAAGCTGCTTTCTGCTGTGACTCGCAATGCGGCACGCAATTTCCGCCGTCGGCACTACCGATCGCAAAATCACATCGACATTTCCACAACCTCGCTCAGTGACGGCGCACCGACCGTAGAACAGCTTATCGAAAAAGCCGAAGATCACATTCGACTGCTTGGCTGTGTACAAGCGCTTGGAAAATTACAAAAGGAAGTCGTGACCCTTCGAATTTTAGAGGAAGTTTCGGCCGTTCAAGTAGCAAAAGACCTTGGACTCAAAGTGAACAACGTAAACGTCCTCTTACACCGGGCAAAACAGCGAATTGAAGAGTGTTTTCTGGGATAGGCTCTTGCTCTTAAGGGCGGCAAATGGTCGCTTCGAAACTTCCCGAAACTTGGGCCTCAGCGGTATTAATCAAAATCGACCCATAAACCGTTTCCTCTTCGACAGCGGTGATCTGCCCCTGGGCGCTTACCGCGGCAGAGGAATTCGTTCCTTCGCTCTTCTTAGTCACACTGACGCTCGTGGACTCTGGCCCTGAGCGGAAGTTCTGCGCCTCCAAAGCGACTAGAAAAACCCGAATCACCGGGGTTTCCGGTCCACGCACCCGGCGCACATCGCAGGGGTTCCTCGGAGCTTTCCCGGAGCGCAACTCCAATACCCAGTTGCCCCCTGCATTGAGGACTCTGCCGTAGCCCAACTCCCAACGCACGCCGTCGACATTCCCATTCAACGGGGCAACCGAAGGCCGCCCGTCCGCGGTCATTCCTCCGCCACAGCTTGAAAGACCCAAACACACTACGATTGCTGCTAGCGCATGCTTGAAGGTGCTTAGCATGTTTGCCCCTTATTTCTTTTTGTTGAATGCTTCGATGACGGCTTTGGTCAGATCGGTTGCGTTCTGGGCGTATAAAACCGCGCCCTCACTCTTTTCCACGATAAGGTGGTAGCCTTGAGCTTTGCCCATCCCATCTACAATCGACTTTAACTGGTCGATGATGGGTTTGGTGACTTCCCGCTCACGGTTCTGCATTTCCATCGTGCTGGCTTGGTAAGCTTTTTGAAACTCAGCAATCTTTTTCTGAATCTCGGTCTGCTTGGCAGCGCGCGCCGTTTCATTCATGATGCCCGCGTTTTTTTCAAACGCTTCAGCTTCTTTCTGAATCGCGGCCTGTTGCTTTTCCAAAGCTTTCTGTTTGGTTTCGAGCTCTTTATCCAGCTGCGCTTTGGCTTTCTTGCCCGCGTCAACGGTGAACAAAGCTTCTTTGACGTCGACCATACCGATCTTAAAGTCGGCGGCCTGCGAATAGAGGCTCGCAACTAAGGCGGTGGTGATCGTTGGAATCATAAATCGGTTGAACATCTCGTGCTCCTTTAGAAAGGGGGTCCAATGGTGAAATTGAATACGGGTGCGCCCCCCGGAAAGATAGGATGTCCGAACTCGAAACGCAAGGGTCCTATAGGCGTAAACCATCGGAATCCCCAGCCAACATTCGAGTATAAGGGCCGCCTGCCGTCCGTGGGTCTAAAAAGATTGCCGTCGAACGCATTCCCGACATCAAAAAACAGCACGCCTTTGATCTTTGCTTCCTTCAAAATGGGGAATTCAATTTCCGCCTGATAAAGCACTTCACTATGCCCACCCACGACAAAGTTGATGGGATCGGTCGAGGCCAAAGCTGCCGTAGCGGCTGCCGACAAAGGGCCCCCACTTCCCGCGGTAATCTGCTTACTGGGCCCCACGGAAAGAGGATTGTACCCACGCATGCTCTGCATACCGCCTAAGATAAAGCGCTCATTGACAGGCACGATGTTGTTACCAATGGCGGCAATATTGCCGGCGGACATTCGACTGCGGAACACAAAGTCCCAGAAAAGCGGGTAGAAGAAGCGCACCTCGCCCTTGGTTCGAGCGAAAAATCGATCCCCACCCAAGCCGGCGTATTCGCCCGAAAGCGTCCAGTACCAACCTTTACGCGCTTCAAACCGATCATCCCGGTGGTCGAACACCATGCTCATCGTCGCACTGCTCGTCCAGCCGTTCACCGAGCTAGGCGGAACAATGGACTGATCGATAATAGTCGCCGGATCGACGAAAGACTTCTCCAGTTTGTAAGTGAGGAAGAGATTGGTGAACTCCAGTACCGGGTGGCCGAGCTTTACGTCAAAACCGGTCTTGATCTCTTTGTAGGTCGATAAATTCGGGATGGAGAACAGCTCGCGCTGAAGCTGATACAGGTCCCCGCCTAAGCTCCAAAGCGAAGCACCCACTTGCGGATCTTGAAAGCCCAAGTTGAAATCGTAGTAATTCTGACCCGTAAGCAGCTGGGCCGAGAGGCTGGCCACCTGGCCGTTACCCAGAAAGTTGTTCTGAGATAACTGCGCATTGAAAGTAAATCCCACACCCGCGCCGTAACCCGCCCCAATAATGAGCTGACCCGTCGATCGTTCCTTGACCTTGATTTCTATGTCGACGATTTCGTCAGATACTTTTGAAGTTGTCTGATGAAACTCGACCTCATCGAAAAAGCCCAGGCGCAAGACGTTGTCGCGACTTTCGCGCTTCTTGGTTCCGTTGAATAGTTCACCTTCAAACACGGTAAGCTCACGACGAATCACTCGGTCCTTGGTCCGGGTGTTCCCCGTGATGCTAATCCTACCGAGATAGACCCGCTGTCCCTTGTCCACCTCGAACACAATATCGACGGTTTTGGTATCGTCGTGAATCACCGGCTGAGGGACGACATTCGCGAACGCGAAACCCAAATCCGAATACTTCTCGGTAAGCCGAAGGGTTTCCCGACGCAGCGTATCGGTATTGAAGACATCTCCCGCCTGGAGCAGCATCTCGTTCTGCAATTCTTCTTTGGAAAACAGTAGCTCGCCTGCAAAGTCTACTTTGCCAACTTTGAATTCGTCGCCTTCTTCCACGTTGAAAGCGATGGAGATGAACTTTTTATCGGGGGATACAGAGACCTCGGGTTTACCAAATCGCGCACGCACGTGCCCTAAGGTGCCGTAGTAATAGCCGAGCGTCGCTATATCACGTTCAAACACGGACTCTCGGTAAGCACCGCTGCCCGTCAGCCAAGAGAAGAAGTCCCCCTCTCGGGTCTGCATGTAGCCCTTTAAAGTCGCATCCGAAACGACTGTGTTGCCGATGATATTGATGTCTCGCACTTCTACTTTGTCGTTTTCGACAATCTTGAAAGTCACTTCAGCGTCATTGCGCTTTTCGTTTAACTGGATGTCGTAGCGAACATCGGCGAGGTAGTACCCCTTCTCTTCATAAAGCTCATTGATCTTTTGGACCGACAAATTGAGCTTATGAATATCGAGCACCTCGTACTCTTTGGCCGCAATGCCGCCTTTGACCTCGTCCGTCTCCAACGAAGACAGCCCATCGAAAACGATTTTTGCGATAATCGGGCGCTCTTTGACCACATAGAAAAGGTGAACGCCCCCTGGGACCTCTTCTTGTTCCACTTGGACATTGTCAAAATAGCCTAAGGCGAAGATCGCCTTAATGTCCTGGCGGACGACCTCCATAGACAGGGCGGCACCAGGCTTGGTCAAAATCTTCTGTTTAATGGCGCTGGTTTCGATTTTTCGGTTCCCCTGCACGTCGATTTTGACGACGGAAGGCGCACCGATAGCTTCTGCGTCGAGGATGCTTGCCAGCAAACCGCAGAGAAGAAACCGAAAGATGAGTAAAAACGGGCTTTTTGGCATCACCGAGAAATCCGAAAGAAGCCTAAGGTACTCTTGCCATGGAAGCTTTGTAAACCCTGGTTATGCCCCATGGGACTCAACGCCAAGATGCCCGTCCCGGAGCCGGTACACACGCTGGTAGCTCCGAGCCAGCTTATCGTCGTGGGTAACGGAGACGATTGCCGTTCCCAATTCTCGGTGCATGGTTTGAATCAATTCGAACACTTGGCTCCCTGTTGCGGGATCTAGGTTCCCGGTCATTTCATCGGTGAGTAAAACCTTTGGTTTCATCATGAGTGCTCTGGCGATGGCGACCCGTTGCTGCTCCCCGCCCGAAAGTTCCGAAGGCTTGTGGCTCATTCGGTCCGAAAGACTCACTTTAGCCAGAAGATTCTCTGCACGTGCTTTGGCGGCCTTACGGCCCACGCCACCAATGAGCGCCGGCATCATCACGTTCTCCAGCGCGGTGAATTCCACCATGAGATAGTGAAATTGAAACACAAACCCAAGCTCGTGATTCCTAAAATGAGAAAGCTTTTTCTCAGAAAACTTTGAAAGGTCCTGACCCAAAAAATGCACGGTTCCGTGACTGGGGGCTTCCAAGGTCCCCAAAAGGTGTAAGAGCGTGCTCTTTCCACTGCCACTTTTGCCAACGATAGCAATGGAATCGCCTGGAGAAATCTCCAAGTCCGCGCCCTTGAGTACCTCAATAGGGGGCCCGCCACTTTTGCGAAAGACTTTCTTAAGCCCGGTCGCAACGAGGACCGCATTCGAATTCATTACTCGTACCTCAATGCGCCAACCGGGCGGCTTAGCGCCGCTCCAAAGGCAGGAATTAAACTAAATACAACACAACAAGCAAAGCCGGATAGCGCAATCAACCCCACATCCGGCCAACGGATACGCATGGGTAGACGTGTGACATTGTAGACGGCCTCACTCAAAAGGGCCGGTTGCAAAGCTTCAATCAAGTAGGTGGCTCCGATACCAAACACGATCCCCACTCCAATACCCACCATTCCGACCGCGGCGCCCTGAACCAAGAAAAACTGAAGCACCTGGGAAAAACGCATCCCCATCGCTCGCAAAATAGCGATATCGCGACGGCGTTGATTGGTGCTCATCATGAGCAGATTCACAACATTCATCGCCGCTAGCCCCACGATGATCTGCAAGATTAGAAACAACAGTTGCTTCTGGTGTGTGACGGCGAGAAACACATTTTGGTGCACTTCAGACCACTTTTTCACATTGACGCGTTTGCCAAGCGAAGCGCGCAAGGCGCTTGCTACTTCGTCCACGTCGTACCCAGCTTTTACCCGGAGCTTATAGAGGGGCTCCAAGTGGTGCCGCTTAAAAATCTCGTTGAGAACCTGAATATCGACTCGCACGTACCTTAAGTCATGGTCGTGGATTCCAAATTTCACAATCGACGTGACTACAAAAGGCACCACCCGGCGAGATTCCCCTTCTGCCACCATGAGGTCGACCGAGTCGCCTACTTTTACTCCCAGCTTCTTGGCTAGCTGAACCCCTATCCACATCCAATAGGGGTTTGCTTTTTCCAAATCGACCCGGGGCGCAGACACCCAAATATCTTCCCAAGGCGTTACGCCGTTTGTCGTGTCTCGATCAATGCCTTCGATGACCACTCCGCCCACTCCATTTTTTAGGAGCATGCCCTGCGCAATTTCCGCAGCGGTAATCGCAGCCACCCCTGGAACGGCTAAAATCGAAGCGGGAAGATTCTCTGTAACGACGCTATCTGGCCGAGGCACCACCACAATATCTGAGGAGATGCGCGTGTAGTTGCGCTCAAAGAGTTCTATGAACCCCGTCATGACCGATAGAACCACCATCAGTTGAACGACTCCCAGAGCAACACCCGCGACGGAGAGCCAAAGCGCAAAGGAAAGCAAGTTGCCTTGCCGTGGGAGCAGATAGCGCTGAAGGAGAGCCAAAAGGGCGGACATCCGGCACAAGCTAACAGGCAAATCCTCATTTTCGTAGCAGTATTCCTCGCCTCGCCTCTTGTTTTTTTGGGCTTGCCTACCCTCTACCTGGGTGATTCTGTTGCGCTCAGTCATGACTGGGGGAGATTGTAAAATGAAGTTTGCTAAAGCCGTGCGGACAACGGTTCTCACAGCGTCGCTGCTCTCCACTCCCCCGATTTGTGCTTCTTCTCTTCCCGATTGTCATCGGACTTTGGAACTCGCGGGCGAGTACGCGCAGCTGATTTCCTCTTTCAGTAAACAAGGTGTAGGCGCCCTAGCCGATAGTGAAGTCGCTGCAAAATTGCACCAGGCATTGGGAACGCCTGACTGGATGGAGGGCTTTCACCAATCGCTCACACCCCATGCCGAATCGATTCGTTTTGCGGGTAGCCATGCGATGGCGCAGGTCGCAGCGCTTCAGCTGCAGGATCTCGGCGTAAAGTCCGCTAAGAAAGCGGCCGAGTTTTTCACCACTTTTGCCAAATTGCCCGCGGAACGCCAGCTGGCCTTTGTAAATGGAATGGTGTTTCGCCTTCTTTGGGAAACACGCAACCGGCTTGCCGAAGAGGCTAATCGCAAACGCCTCGGAATGAACCCCGACGATTTCTTGCGCTTGCAGGGCATGCTGAACAACCCCACCCCAGAACGCATGCGAGCCCTTGCCCTATTTCTCATGTGTTACCTGGACGTCAGAGGCGAAGCGTTTGGAGCGCAAATCGAACTCCTGTGGGACCACAATAATAAGTACACAGCGCCTATCAGCACAGACCGACGTCGCTGGGCCGCCCTGCACGGGGTGATGTTGCACCCCTTAAGCGGCAATCACCTCTACCGAGATGCCGATTTCCTCTCGCTCACACATGCCATGAGCGAACTCGAAGCGGTCGATGCTCTGGACTTCTTCGTGGGCACAGAATTTTCAGAATTGGGGAGCGGCTTGCTGCTGTCTTTGGAGCTTTCTCCTAACATTGATGAGCGAGTGAAGCAGACCATTGCAAGTTTGCGCCACCAAGGCAGCTCGCAGCAGGGAAACCGCCCAGGGAGGCGCGCGCGTTTGCACCGTGAAACCCAAGCCGAATTGTTGGCCGTCGAAGCTAGACTTCAGATGTTGGAACTCGGATTGAAGTTGGAAGCCCTAGGCCCACAATCTGAGGCCACAGAAATGGTGAGCACTTTGGTGGGCACACTGGTTCCCAATACGGCCCATTCGGTCTCCACCTGGGTGGCCGATCAAATCTCAGGGGGCGTTAGCTCTGCCTTGTCCTATACGGGGCTTCAAAATTGGCAGGCGTTTGTGGTGGTTCAGCTGTTCGCACGTTTGAGCGGCTTCTGGTCGCCCGCGGTGGAAGCGCTGACGCCCCACTCACTGCTCCATATGCAGGATCAAGCGGGAACTATCATCGCTTTTGCTCAAGCGCTTCGCGGCGACGACTCGAATGCAACCGCTTTGCGAGCGCGAAGGGATGCCCTAAGGGCGCGGCTCGAGTCACTCCTCTAGCGCTATTTCAAAGTTCCGAGTTCCCTTAAGTAAGCGCGTAATGTTTCCACTTTCTTTTCCAGCGCCTCTTTTCGATCTCTCACACCGGCGATCACATCAGCCGGCGCTTTGTCGACGAAGTTTGAGCTACCCAATTTCGCAATAGCCCTACCCAGCTCGGCTTCCGATCCTTCAAGGTCTTTCATGGCCTTTGCTTTTTCGGTCTCCAGATCCACCAGCTGGTCACGAGGAATACGAATCTCCAAAGCTTCGTTCTCGTAGGTGATGGGGATAACGACATCCGCCCCGCTACCTTGTGGACCAAATTTCAAGACCTTCAGCTTCGCAAGTCGCTTTACCAGATCTTCAAACGGCTTGAGCTCCGCAAGTGCCGCCGCAGGACCACTCACTAAAGCGTCAATCAACTCTCCGGGAGGCAAGTTATTCTCCCCGCGCTTAGACCGGATCGTTTCCACAAGGGCGATGACACGGCCCATACGCTTCTGCGCGCTCGGGTCTTTCAGGGCCTCAGCGAACGTCGGGTACTTCGCCTGACAGATGGAAATCTGTATGCCGCGAATCGGAAGCCGCTGCCAGATTTCCTCCGTTACAAACGGCATGAACGGGTGCAGCAAGCGCAAAGCTTCTTCCAGCACCTGCACCGCCGTCGTTTCCTTCGCCGCTTTACGCGCTTCGATTTCTGGTTTGATGAATTCCAAGAACCAATCGCAGTACTCGTTCCAAATGAAATGATAGAGCCGGTTGGCTGCATCGAAGAATCGGTACTGATCGAGTGCGGCATTTACTTCCCGCTTCGTCTCGTTCAGCCTCGACCAAATCCAGCGATTGGTTTCGCTGCTCCTATCGATTTTGGACTCGGCACTGTCCGCAAAGTGCATCAACACAAATCGAGAGGCATTCCAGATCTTATTGACGAAGTTTCTATACCCTTCAATGCGCGCATCACTCAGCAGAACGTCACGTCCATGCACCGCCAGCGACGCCAAGGTAAACCGCAAAGCATCGGCGCCCGCCGTTTGAATAATCTCCAGGGGATCTTTTACGTTCCCCTTGGTTTTGGACATCTTCTGCCCATATTCGTCACGCACCATGGGGTGCAGATACACCGTGTGAAAAGGAAACTGCCCCGTCATCTTCTTGCCCAGCATGATCATGCGAGCGACCCAGAAGAACAAGATGTCGAAACCCGTCTCCATCACGCTGTTGGGATAGAAGGCCTTCAGATCCGCCGTGTCGTTCGGCCACCCCATGGTGGAAAACGGCCAGAGCCCTGAGCTAAACCACGTATCCAAAACATCTTCGTCTTGCTTTAAGCGACGATCGCCACACTTCTCACAGGCGGTCGGATCTTCCACGGAGACGTTCGCGTGTTCGCAGCTCTGGCAATACCAAACCGGAATGCGATGGCCCCACCAAAGCTGCCGGCTAATGCACCAGGGACGGATGTTTCGCATCCATTCGAAATAGGTCTTTTCCCATTCTTCAGGGATGATCTTTATCTCTTTGTTCTCGACCGCTTCAATGGCGGGAACGGCCAGCACCTTTGCATTTACGAACCACTGCGCGCTTACTCTGGGTTCCAAAAGCGTGCTGCATCTATCGCAGTGACCTACATTGTGAAGGTGATCTTCTTCTTTAACCAACAAGCCCGCTGCCTGAAGGTCTTCAAGCACTTTTTCGCGGGCTTTCTCTCGGTTCAAGCCCTGGTAAACGCCCGCATGGTCGTTCAAAACCGCTCGGTCATCGAGAATCGTGATAACGGGGAGGTTGTGCTTCTTACCGATTTGATAATCGTTGGGATCATGGCCCGGCGTAATCTTGAGTGCGCCCGTTCCAAAAGCCCGATCGACGTACTCGTCTTGAATGACGGGAATCTCCCGTCCATTAAGCGGAACCACCACTTCTTTGCCATGCCACGACAAGTAGCGCTCATCCTCAGGATGAATCGCCACCGCCGTATCACCTAAAAGCGTTTCCGGGCGTGTGGTAGCCACCACAAGAAATTTTGATGGATTGCCTTTTTGTAGGTACTTGATCGACCAAATCTTGCCCTTGACGGACTTTGGCTTCACTTCCAGATCGGATAAAGCCGTTCGGCAGCGAGGACACCATTGAATGATCGCCTGCTCCCGGTAAATCAGGCCTTCTTTGTACAGTCGAGAGAATGCTTCTCGAACGGCATAAGAAAGGTGCTCGTCCATCGTGAAGCGCAAGCGGCTCCAATCCAGACTGCATCCCATCATCTTCAGCTGACTTAAAATGGTGGTCTGGGACTCTTCCTTCCACTTCCAAACGCGTTCGAGAAACTTCTCACGGCCCAGATCGTGCCGATTGATGCCTTCTTCTTTTTGAATATTACGCTCAACCACCATTTGGGTGGCAATGCCCGCGTGATCGGTTCCCGGCAACCAGAGAACGTTATAGCCCTGCATGCGCTTGTGCCGAATGAGAACGTCTTCAAGTGTACAAGTGAGCGCGTGCCCAATATGGAGCACGCCGGTCACATTCGGAGGAGGAAGAATAATCGTATAAGGTTGCTTCGTAGAAGTAGGGTCGGCCTTAAAGGCGTCCATCTCCAGCCAGCCCTGATACAGGCGGCTTTCCACTTCTTTGGCAATATATTGTGAGGGTAATTCGGTTTTGACCGCCACAGTGCTTCCTAACTACTTTTAATCCGGCGTACGGTAACTCAGGAAAAGAATTTTCCCCGGTTTAACATCGACCCCGGTCCAGCGGGCAATATTTCGAGTTTGCCCGCCCGAGCGGTCGACCATATCAAGCTCCAGGTCGCGACGTCCAGCCGGAAGGGTAAGCCTGGCAATCTGCAAGGTCGCAGGCAGTGTCGTCCAGCTACGTAGGTCGGCTTTATCACTGGCGAGCAGGATGTAACGGGCCAAGAGCCCCAAAAGCTTGTTGTCCGTCGCTTTCTCTACGCCGTAGCCAATAGCGACTTTAGCGGCAACTCCGCCCAATTTTTTGGCGGTAATCGCGGCCAATCGCAAATTCAGCTCATTGATGGCGGTTTGTTCAATATCAAAGAGAACCTGACTTTTTACGGATTTCGATTTGTCATTGCCGTCTCGCAGAATCACTGACTGACTTCGATAGTTCCTGCGATTGAAAATCGGGACGAGGTTCATGTGCGGGGAAGGTCCTTTCAGCGGCGCCTTCCCCTGCTCCAAAATCAAGACGACTTCGCCCCGGTCTTTGCCCAGACGAAAGTCCGTCTCATTCCCGTAGGTCGCCTGGTACTCTGCGAATTCCTGCGAGGCAGCAAGCCTGTCGGAAACGCGTAGCAACGCTTTACCCAGGTACGGCGTATCGGGACGCCACTTGCGTAACTGGCGGTAATCGACGAACGCCGAATTCAGTTCGCCTTGTGATTCGAAAAGTGCCGCTGCAAGGTATTTCGCAAAGGCATTGCGCTCATAGGGCTTTTGCCCCTGGGAGATCATCAAATCCAATTTGTGATTTACTTTGCGACATTCGACCAGCGCACTGTCCCATTGTCCTGAAAGTGTAAAGTCGAGCGCCAGGTAAACATTGATCAGGATCTTTTCAAAATCCTCTCCACGGTAAAATTTGGCATCATCGTTCCCAATCACACTACCGACTTCTTGGGAGATACTGGTGTAGTCGTTGATCTCGGCAAGCTTCTCAGCTTCCAGAAACACTTTGATAGCCTCGGGATAGCGCCGGGCGGTGTGATAGACCATACCGAGGTCCATCAAGTACAAGAGCTTGTCGTTGTCGTTTGCCTCGACAAGTACCTTGAGTTTCGAGGCAGCCGCTTCGTAGTTGCCCGATTCAAAGTAATTACGTGGTTCGCGAATGCGGGAAGCATATCCGGCGCAACCGGATACAAAGAGAACCGAGGCGAGGAGTAGGAACTGCCGCAAAGCGGCCATCCTACATACCGACCGAACGTTTCTGGTAGTATTTGCGGATTTCTTTTTCGTCGGTCCAATCCAAAATTCCGGTTTGGATATTCACTAGATTGAAGGTGGCTTTGTAGTAGATGTACTTCTTGCTGCCCACTTCCTGCACCCGATCGGTGATTTCGCCCGTGAGGAAAAAGTTTGCACCAATCTGTTTTCCCATTTTGCGCGCTGAAGCGGGATCCACGTACCCGCTCTGGGTCTGGTATTCCATTTCCTCAGCGAGTTCGCCGCGCGTTTCTTTTTCGGTGAAGCGAAACTTACCGCTCTTAACGAGAGCAACCCGAATTTTATCGGTCATGCTCTTCATGTCGATGTGCTCTTGCGACCGATTTTTTACCAAGGTGACTAAAACCACCGGGCGATTCGTCGACTCCTTCACAAGAGGACTGCCAACCAGCGATTCCACCATCGAGTCCGCAATGCGGCGCATATCAGACTCATTAAATTTGTCGTCGAGAAGTCGATCCTCGGCCACATCGTCGTATTTACCCTGGGTGAATTGCTGGCTACCGCAACCGCCTAACGCGAGAGCTAAGACAGGCAAAAACAAGAATCCGACACGTACGATGTAGTTCATGAGTCTAGTCTCCAAAAGACGATTATAGCTCTACGCCAAGCGGTGGCAATCGTTAAAGGATGGACGCAGCGCCTGGGTACTTCGTGCCTCACTTATTTTGAGCGTGGAAGGGTGAAGTCTGTTGGAATACATTTTCGCCGGCAAAGGACAGGAGTACGATCAATCCATGAGGTTACGCGGTTGGATTTTAGCCCTTTTACTGACTACGACGCTAGGAGCCGCATTCGCGGCTCCAGTGAATCACCGCAAATCAGGGGTCAACCGCCCGCCCGATCGCCGCCCGACCGTGGAACCGCCTCCTCTTTCGACTCGCCTCGTTCAAGAATCCAAAACGGAAGACGGCGTTTTGATGGAATTCGTATTACTCAGTAACGCTCCGGATTTCGCGGAAGGCACCTGCGAAGAACGCGGCAACACACGCGTGGTTGGTATAAAAGTAAATGCGCCTTATCACAGTGTTAAACGCGACACCGAAACGCTCATCGCCGACCTCAAAGCGGCGGGTGCTCTTAAAGGGGCCCGCGTGAATAAAGTTTCGCGCGGGTTTATTCGCGCCGACCTGCGGGGAGAAGACTACAACGGCATCGGACCCGAAACCGCCTGCCTTGAGCTGGACGAAGATCAGGGAAAGGACGTTTGCGAAGCTTTCCGTCGTTCTGCGTTAAAGTTTGGGTGGGGCTTTAAGTACAGCGGCTGCTTATCCAGCGCGGGACTTTATGACCAATCGCTCGACCAGTTACAGCAAAGACACCAGCAGGTGCGACCTCACAACGCTTCAAGCGACTACGCTCAAGCCATCTTACAAATTGCCCCCCGAAGGCACGATGACGCGCGTTCCCGGATTGAAGCCAAGGGGTATTCGGTGCTGCCACGCGGCCCTGGCAACGACTTCCTCCTGGTTCCCACCGGTACTGACGATCGAGCTCAGTTCGCGAGGTTTTGTCGCGCTCTTACTGGCCCCGACTCTCCCATCATCGGCTGTGAAGCCAACGCGGTCATGAAAACTTTCTAGCAAGCCCCACACTGGCGCCCCCCCGACCATAAGTTGACAGGTTCGTCCCCGTGTTATCATTCTGACTGAGGGAGGGGGCTATGCGAAAACCATTGCGCCGGGTTCCTCGGCGAGTCCAAACTCAGCTTACGCAGTGGAGCACAGACAGCCTCGCCATTTTGCGTGAAGCGGGAGCTTCTGTTCTGGCCTACGAGCTCTATCCGCTCGGCATTGCAACGCCTTCCACACCCGTGATGCCACCGCTGTGGAAATCTTCGCGCGCCCCCGAAGTACCGGTCGTCTTCGTCCACGGCATGCTGCACAACCCTTCTACTTTCGCTTGGATCAAACAAAAGATGGCCCTCGCCGGCTGGAAAGACTTTCGCGCGGTTTCGCTTTCGACCACCTCACATAGTATTCCGCGGATGGCCGAGCACACTTTGGAAGCCATCGATCGCGCGCGTCGAGAATTCGGTGTGGAACAAGTGGACGTCATTGCGCATTCGATGGGCGGCATCCTAGCCCGTTATGCGCTTCAAATTTTAAACCAAGATGGGCTCGTTCGACGTCTCGTTACTTTGGGTACGCCCCACAAAGGCACGTCGCTCTCGCGCTTTTCCCTTTTTCCTCATTTGAGAGAGCTTGCGCCCGATAGCGCTACAGTTCGGCGACTAGCGCAAGCAGCTCCTCTGAAAAAAACGCAGGCCGTTTCGGTTTGCGGCAGCTTGGACGTTTTGCTCTGGCCACGCGATTGTGGGAGATGGGATGGAGTGCGTCATATCGATCTCAAGGGCGTGGGGCACGCAGGGCTGCTTTTTTCCAAACGCGTGGTGCAAATCATTCTCGCCCACTTGAATCCTAGCGCGTTGGAACCTCGGGCCGGCTTTCGATTGCCGCGCCTAGGCGGTCGCGGTTAACCTAGACGTTCCTTTTTAAGAAAGAATCGTGGACTACCTCGACAATACGCTTCAAAAGCGAGTCATCTTCCTCACCGGTAAAGGCGGGGTCGGCAAGACCACGCTCGCTTGGGCCACTGCACTCGCCTGCCACCGCCAAGGTAAAAAGGTGGCGGTGGTCGGCTGGAACCCCTCTGGCAAAGAAGGCGTTCCGACTGCCCCTTCTGAATTGGGAATTCCTTGGGTTGGACTGGAAACACTGGCCGCTTTCCGCGAGTACGCGCTTCAGATCATCCGTTTTGAAAAGATCTACGACACCGTGCTCGACAACCGAATCCTTCGAACTTTTGTCATGGCAGCTCCTGGACTGGCGGATGCGGTGGTCGCGGGCAAGATTCTCGATCTCTATGAAAAGCAGCAACACGATCTGCTAATTGTGGATATGCCCAGTAGTGGGCATGCCCTTTCTTTTTTCAGATCACCGCTGGGTTTGCAAAAAATTTTTAAGATGGGGTTTATCGCTCGCGACGCTGAGCGCGTTTGTGCGCTCTTTCGCTCTCCCGATGTGCGCCTCGATCTCGTTGCCACTCCGGAAGAACTTCCTCTGGTCGAGTGTCAGGAACTCAAAGACAAACTCACGCCTCTGCATGGCTTTACTTTCGGCTACCTGCATTTGAACCAGTGCTTACCCGACTGGATCCGAACCTCAGACGCAGAACTTGCCTTGGTACCTCAGATCGCAAAGCCGCTTTATGAACGGTTCAATCATCGGTGGCAGGAAGAAAAGTCCGTATCACGGCTGGCGGAGCGCATAGGGATGACGCGCATCGCGCATGACCGAATCGCAACGGACTCTTGGAAGACAGGCGTCGAAGCGCTGGCTGATAGGCTCATCCAATGAACCCGTTGCTAGAAAGTAAACGTGTTTGGCTCGTCGGAGGACCCGGAGGCGTCGGCAAAACGACTCTGGCCGCGTCGCTGGGGCTCGCGCTTGCGAATCAAGGGCATCGCACGGTCGTGCTCACCGTGGACCCAGCAAAACGCCTGGCTCAAGCGCTCGGCTTTAAGGGGTTTCAATCCGACTTGCAAAAGATCCCCACTGAAAAGGGAGAGCTTTTCGCAACAATGCTCGACACCGAACGCTATTTCGATCGCATCATCGAAAAATTCGCAACCAGCGAGGATCAAAAACGCAAGATCTTGAGCAACCCGCTTTATCGGACGATGGTAGGTAACCTCGGTGGCTCGCATGAGTATGCGGCAATGGAAAGGCTGCTTGAATTCGTTAACAACCCTTCATTCGATAAGATCATCGTTGATACGCCCCCTTCGGACAACGCACGCGAACTCTTCGACGCCCCACAGCGCCTGGCGGACTTTATGGACGGTTCGGTCCTTTCTTGGTTCCAAGGCGGAGAAAAGCTCTACATGCGGTTCTTCAAAACAGGCACGCGACTTGCGATGGGAGCTCTAAAGCTTGTCTTCGGATCCGCCTTTTTAGATTCTTTGGGAACTTTCCTGGCGGATCTCGACGGCATGCAAGTCGGCTTTCGCAGTCGAAATCTTGAAATTCTAAAAGTGCTTCGCAGCCCCGAGTCGGGTTTTCTACTCGTTACGGTTCCAAGCGAAAGCCGCGCCCTGGACTGTGCGGAGTTCGCAGCGACTCTCAAAGAACGCGAGATTCCTTTGACCCGTCTTGTTCTCAACCGCTTGGAGGCCGAGCCCCCCGCCTCCTTCACTCCCGGCGGCCCTCTGGAGCGCATCCGCGCTTACCAGCAAACTCTGTATCAGCAACAGAACCGGTGGGCAGAAAAGACCATCGAGTTAGTCGGAGCGAGCACTTTGAGCCCAGTTCGGATTGAACGTCGGGACAGCGCGTTACACGAACTGTCGACCCTATCCGAGCTAGGGCGTTTGCTGGTAAGCTAGAGTCTCATGAAACTCCCCTTTCAAAAAAAGCGCACGTATCGAGGCCTTCCCATTCAGTTGAAATACGCGATGGTGCTCACGCTGGTCAGTGCCTTCACGGCACTCGTGATGATCTTTGTGATGGCCTGGTTTATTCAACGCAACTACAGCCTCTTCATGGGGGATGAGTTAGGTATTTCTGCTCAAGTGATCGAAGTCGTGCGCCACGAACAGCGCCTGCTGGAGATTTCGCTCTTCGTGCTTTTCCTGTTCTCCATCACCGTGATGTTCGCCGCCGCATTTCACGTTACTCGCCGACTCACAGGCCCCATCGTTGCCTTACAAAGGCAGCTTTGGCTGTACAGCCAAGGGGATTGGTCACGCGATTTCCGCTTGCGCAACGACGACGAATTCAAGGAATTCGAATCACTGCTGCAGCAGATTCGAAAAAGCTACCTCGCGTCGAAACCTCAAAGCCCTTCAGAGAACGCTGCGGGGTAACCGCTTCGCCTCGTCTTGATTGCCGGACACCGAGGAACATCGCGCGCGCGATGCCGTCTTTCTCATTTCTCAGGTTTATCGACGATATCAAGCGCACTTTCATCTTGCCGTTTCCAGGTGCTTAACGTACATGTGTATTCATTGGAGGCTTGCATGTTGAAAAACCCCTATGAAGAGACCAGTGACGAACAGCTCCTCACGGATCTTGATGCTTGTGTGAAGCTTGAGAAACAAACGACCTTGTCCGTGCTGGAATGCATCGCAGAAGTGGACCATCGGCGCCTATGGCTGCGCGAAGGATACTCGAGCCTTTTTGATTTCTGCGTGCGCCGTCTTAACTACTCTGAAGGGGAAGCGGCCCGCCGAATTCAGTCGGCGCGCTGCGCACAGAAAGTAGAAGCTGTAAAACCCTTGCTCCAAGAAAACACACTCTCTCTGACCGCACTAAGCATGATTGCACCCTTTGTGACGAAGGAGAATGCGAAGGAGCTTTTGCCACAGGTAGAGAACAAGTCCAGTCGGGAAGTGGAAAGAGTTTTGCGGGAAGTCTTTCCTGAGTCTAAGCCGGAAGCAGAGTTCTTAAAGCTTCTTTTGGATGAAGAGCTGAAAAAGCTCCTAGAGGAAGCCAAAAGAACCTTTTCGGAGAAGGATCCTCTGAGTGCAATCAAGAAGGCCTTACGAAAAGCAATGACGAAGGCCCCACAACGGCAGAGAGAAGCTAAAAGACACACCCGCTATGTCCCTTCGGCCCTCAAACGAGAGGTAAGAGAGCGCGATGGCCATCATTGCAGCTTTCGATCTACTTCAGGGGTGCAATGCAACCAAACTGCCCACCTTGAAATAGATCACATTCGGCCTTGGGCCAAAGGCGGCAGTAGCCAAGATGCCGGGAACCTGCGGTTGCTATGCCGAGCCCACAACCGAATGCTGGGAATAGATGCATTTCCTCGGCATAGCGCGCAATACGCCAAAGAAGCGCCTTATTCCCTCGGATCATCATAGTCGTCTGTAAAAAGCGACTCGCCTGGGTTTTCGTAGTCCACTAGCTCTTTACTGAAATCGAGAATTTCAAAGTCGCCCCAGAAAAGGCGCTCGGCATCACGCAAAGCCGCCTCCACGTCAGAAGCCGACGCCCCGGCATAGCAAAAACCAATGCCCGCAAATTTAGGACTTCCGCTGGGGCTCAAGTCCGTGACACTGAAGCCTCTGTTGCGAAGCTTCTGGACAAGGCTCTGCACCACCTTGCGCTTGTCTTTCATGCTCTGGGCATGCCTTAAGCGCAGAGATAACTGCCCCACTCCGACGCGTAGCTCCGACATCCTCTGGGCTTACCGCAAGCCCTAGTGAAAAGCACTCGCCAACCCTAGTCCGGGGCCCTAGTTTGATCCCACCATGTCGGCACCTTGTTGGATCTTCGAAGAGGCATGGGGCAGAGACCTATTCAGAACGCTCTACCCCCACATTCAGCACGTGCCGCTTCTTACGTGGAATGAATGGCTTGAGACCGTAGAAGAACCTGAAAGCCTCGAATACCAGCAAGCACGTAGCAGCTTCATCGCTTCGCTCGCCGAAGCGCCGAAGGCAGAAACCGGGGACTGGCTAATCACCCTCGAAGAGTTGCGAGAAGCACCGCTTCGCTACGCTGAAGACGCCGAGTTTTGCTTCAGCCACTTGCCCGAAACCCAGAAGAACCAATTTCTAAAAACGGTGCTGCTCCTGTACTTGAACTCGGAGCTAGCGGTAGGCGATCGCGCGGCCCGCAGCTTGCGTGTGCTCGAGCGGTTGCGGGTGGGCGAACTAGAGTTGAGTGAGGACACGCTCTTCATTAAAGCTCGCAAGCCTTCCCACTTATTTTTCGAAATTGCACGAGGCAAAACCACGGAGACCTGGGATTTACCGGTGGAAGCACCGCAAGCGCAAACACGAGGCGCCCTGCGTTTGGAATTTGAGCGAACGGTCGACGGACTGGACCGCCTAGCTTTGAAAGCGCGGCGGCTTCGGGACCGCGGAGCAACCCTGCGCTTACACTATGATGGGCCGGCCGGCGGTTTATTGTATCTGCAATCTCGACTCGCTAGCCACGCGATAGGCGACATCACGGTGCTGCCCTTTCATCCCTTCCCGATGGAGTCAGGAACCACGACACTTTGCTACTTCGAAGATCAGCCCGAATCCCTCAATGCGCTCGCACTGGATGCTTCCGAGCGGCGCGCTTTGCGTAAGGCGGGTTTCATTCTCGCTGAAGCACAGCCCGCGAAAGAGCGATTGTGCGAACGCATCACGGCGTTGTTTTCTGCGCGATCCGGTCGGCGGCTCCTGTTTGCCAAACCCGATTTAGAGGTCGGAGGCAGTGCACGCAGAAGCGTCCGATACGTCCCTCCGCTTGCGCTTGCGCCTGCGGCCGCACCTTCGCTCCTTTCAGATGCCATCACGGGCAACCGAGCCGTCGGCACACTGACCGCCACCGCCCTCGAACTTTATGCACAATGCCCTGCGAAGTACTTTTTCGAACAGCAGCTACGGCTTCGCCCCCGCCAAGAAGCTTCTCGCCTCTTCGCGCTCTGGTTTGGAATGCTTACGCACCGGGCGTTGGAGCAGGCCTATCAGCAAACACAATGGCACGACCTCGATACAGCAGCGCTCGAGGCAGCGTTCGAGAAAACTCTCGAAGCGGAGGAAAAGATCCGCGAACCTGCTTGGCTCGCAGTCGCGCTTCGTACGCGCTTTCGACAGATTGCGCGCGTGCTCCCTGCCATGGAGACCCATTTGCGTACGCAATTGGGAACGCTTACCCCCTCGCGATTCGAACAGGATTTTGAAGTCCCTTTTGAGAAATGGAAGTTGCGCGGAAGAATGGACCGAGTCGACCGAACGCAGGATGGTCACAGTCTGGTCATCGATTACAAAACAGGCACTGTCGATTTCTCTCCCGAGCACGTGCGACGCGGCCTTCACTTTCAAGCTTGGGTTTACCTGCTCGCAGCCGAAGCGCTCTTCGAAAAACCTTTGGGCGCTCTGTTTTTCGATTTGAAACAAGGACAAACCAAACGCGGCATGCTTCAAGAGGTTCTCATCGGCAAGGATGCGAAAAAGGCGTTCACACGTGGACACGCCCTTTCACCGGAGAACTGGCAGGCCGTCCTCAATGAAGGGGCAAATCAGGCGCGGCTCATCTTGAAGAAAATGGAAACGGGTGATTGGACGCCGTCACCTGCCCCTGCGTCTTGCGAGTATTGCGACTTGGGAACGCATTGCCGCGTTCGCACGGGTTGGATAGGCGGCAGCTACGCATCCAAGGAGAGGCTTTGATGATTGAACTCAATCCGGAGCAGCGCAATGCCGTAGCCGCCCCAGGCCCCGTGTGCCTGACCGCATCGGCGGGAAGTGGGAAGACCGCGGTGCTGGTGGAACGTTACTTGAGTAGCCTCAGCAAGGGCGCTCGTCCGGCCGACGTGCTCGCAGTAACGTTCACCCGCAAGGCAGGCGCCCAGCTACGCAGCCGCATTTACGCGAGTCTCAAGAACGACAAGCCGCTTATGGCAGAAGAAGTTTTGTTGAGCCCCTGGATTGGAACGCTGCACAGCTTTTGTCTCCAAGTCATTGCGCAATGGGGATCGCTCATCGGCGCCGAACAAGCGGATATTCTGACGCCGCTCGATCGCGCGGCTATAAAGCAGGAAGTTTCTACTCTGTGGATGTCTCGGTTGGATGCAAGCTTGACCGAACGTCTTTTTACTTGGTGGACCCCAAACGATTTAATCGCTCTGGCCGATGAGGCGCTCTCTGAACCGCATGGCTTTCGGGCAGCGCTGGCTGCCTCGAATCCGGAAGACCCCAAAGTGGCGCTGCTTTTTGAAGCGCTCACCCCCCTACTACGCCTCTGGGAAGAAGCGCTTCGAAAGTCTCGGCTGCGTGGCTTCGATGATCTAGAGGACCTCGCGGTGAAGCTCTTGCGAGATTTTCCCGCTGTCCGCACGCACTACCAACACCAGTTCAAAGCCGTTTTAGTTGATGAATTTCAAGATACGAGTCCTGCTCAGTGGACGATCCTGGAATGCTTGCTAGAACCCGAGTTGACCAAACTTTTTGTCGTGGGGGACCCGAAGCAGTCCATTTATCGATTCCGACACGCGGACGTGCGCTTCTTCTTAAATCTCGCGTCTCATATAGAAGGCAGCGGTGGGTCCTCGTTGAATCTTTCTACGTGCTACCGCTCCAAAAGCGACGTGGTCAGCTTCCTAAATGCCGCGGCCCGTACGCTTTTCGAAGGCACCCCTTTAGCGGATAACCCCATGGTCGCTGGCCAGCCCGAACTATCCGGCCGTCCCGTTCGCGTGATTCACTACCCGGAAGATCAGGAAGCCGAAACGGTGGCTGCCGCTGTTGCAGAACACCTACGCCAAGGGACTGCCGCCCACGAAATGGCGTTGCTGTTTCGAAATGGCGATCGCATGGGAGTTTTTGCAGACGCACTGGGCAAACAAGGCGTGCCGATAGCTTGTGAACCGAATGTTTCTTTGTTTTCGCTGTATGAAGTGCAAGACCTTGCCGCCTACTTGCGTGCTTTGAACGACGCCACGGATGACTTTACGTTAAGCGCTTTTTTGCGCACCCCCTACGCCGGATTATCCTATGCCCATCTCGCTTCGCTGAAGGAGGAACCCGGCGCCAACTGGTTTTCCAAACTCAAGTCTAAGGGTTGGATGGGCTGGTTCACCGCGCAGGTGGAAGCGAAGCAAGCAAGCACTCAAGTAGCACTGTCGGAACTCTTTACCCACACTCGCACTTGGCCCGCGGGCGGCGGTGGACTACTTGCTCTTTTTGAAGGACTCGCTAAGGCCCCTACTCTGCAAGAAGCTGTTGAGAAACTGGGCGCCTGGGAGAAGGAAACCGTACTGGTCCCCACTTCCTTTGCGAATCACCAAGCGCAAGGTGTCCGGCTTCTCACCGTGCACGCAGCCAAAGGCTTGGAATTTGAAGAAGTGTTTTTGGTCGATCCGCTTCGGCGTCCGCCGACACGACAACCCTGGTTTCTGTTCAACCCACAGGGGCTAGGTTTTAAGTTTCGCCAAGGCGGTGAGCTTTCTGCGACCGAACATTACACAGCCCAATGGGAAGCGCAGCGGGAGGAGGAACGAAAAGAAGCCAATCGCATCCTCTACGTCGCGCTCACTCGAGCCAAAAGTCGAGTGAGCCTTCTTTTACCTGACGTGGGCAGCAAAATTCCTAAGGGCAGCTGGGCCGACTCTCTATCAGCTCTAGTCAAAAGCTTTGAAACTTGAAGGGGAAGCCTAAAGTCCACAAACTGCAACCACCACCACATGATCGCCAACTCATTTTAGGCCTCCCCTTCCTTCCTGGGAGAAGATTTTTACAACTTGATGGAAGTCGTGACTAAGAATCGGTAGTAGTCCCGGTTCACAAACGAGGCTTCTTCAAACCCCGGCGCCGCCGTGATGCCGTTATTTACGACAAACTGACGGTTGACGATTGGAATCATCCAGCCTGCACGACCACCGATAGCGATGCTATCAGACAGATCGAGGTCGAGACCTGCCATCAAGTTCGCAGAACCCAGCACCGGATTGTAGGGGGCGCGAATGGGATTCCCTGCGATCGGACCTGGCACTAAGCTCGTCATCGAGAATCCCACTGCCGCAAGACCCGCCCCCACCCAGGGACGCAGGCGGCTACGTGTGAGATACACTTTGCTATTCGCCCCGACCGACCACTGATGCATGGTTTCCATCTTAATGAAGTTTGGCACACCCGGAATCGCGTTTGGCGTGTAGCCGTAGCGCGAGTTGGCATAATTTCCTTCGATCTCAAACGCGAAGTAAGGACTGACCGGAAGCTCTAACCCCATGCCTAAGCTGTACTGATTGCGGATGTTGTAGGTGCCCAAGTCCGTTCCAGAAAACACAGTCGCCCCCACCATCGGCGTAATGGCCAAGGAGTGCTCCGAGCTTTTCTTTTCGACTTCGGCTTCAAGATACGCATCTGCCTTTGAACTTGATGCAGGTGCGTAAGCGATTTGCGTAGTTTGCTTCTCTTCGATGATCTGGGACGCTACCGTAGGAGTTGGCAGCACTTCTTTTACTTCAGTTTGAACGTAGTCGGCGACTTGCTCTTCGTTCAGAGCACCGACATTGTTGTACTCCTCTGCCACCGCCGCATTCAGCGAGGCTTGGAAGGCGACGCTGAGAAGGATCGAGAACACGTAAGTATTCTTGTTCATCTGGGACCCTAACTTTGGAATTTCTCTCTCGTGGGCGCCTGTTCTCCAACAGGCGAACCCGCTTATTGCAGTAGTTATGCCGACTTAAGCCGATATAGATAAGTACTTGAAATGGGCAGTCTTTTTATGATCACAGGTGTCAAACAAGTTACAGCGCGTTGTACAAAGTTTAGGCACTGGCAAAGTTTGTCGCGCCAAACACTTGAATTTCGTGGGGTAAAAGGGGCTGTCCAACTTGTCGACAGTGTGTCGACTTCTTAGACACCCTCGAACTTTTCTATCGACGACGTGGTGCGAAGGGGTGTGCACGTGCCCAGTCGGTAAGAAAAACCGCCCAGGTATTAAAGTGCGGGGTCGGAACCAGTCCCGCATTCATCTTGGCCATCAGTAGGTATTTCTCGAGATCGCGGCGGAAGGGCTCAGGAACGGCGGTGTTTTCGACAAGCTCCCCGTACACTTTGAATTGATAGGGGCTGAGTTCTACCAGCTCGTTTTCTTTCAAATCCTCGAGCCGGTCCATACTTTTGCCCAGCAGCACTCGAGTTTCTACGAGTTGCTGCAATCGTCCCAGGCTGTCCGCATCGATGCCAAACAGCTCGGACTTCTGCCAATCTTTTCCGAAATACCGGTCGAAAAGCCCCTCTTGAAGAAGCGGTTTTGCTAGGCGAATAGCTTCTAGATGGATTGCACCGCGCGCAAGTTCTTCCGCCCGAGATCTCGCAAGACCCTGGTTCTGAATCTTGGAATCCACCAGCTTCACGTAGGCCTTATCGATGTCATCCACCAGATCTTTTAGCGCGGTGGCATCCTCTACCAGCTGGGCATACTCGTTGGGTTTTTCCAGCAAGCCACCCATTCGGCCGGTAGATTGACGCTGGACGCTGAGGGAGACCAGTGCAGGGCCACACCAATCATAAGCCTCGGCACGAAGCGCGAGCAGTACTAACCCGATAGTAATTCCCCGACCCCAACCCATGGGCAAAGTGTACCATCCCAAAAGGTGCCTATCTACCTTTCGCCCTTTTACGGGGTCCAGCCGATGGCTTGGAGCCAAGCGGGTTCGACGGGAATGAGCTTGCGGTTTTTCAGGTCGAAGTAGCCCATGGTGATTTGCGCAATGGCAGACTTCTCGCCCTTTTCGTTAAAGATGTTCTGTTCCATCTTCCAAATTCGATCGCGCAACTCGGTCACGAGCATATCGATTTTCACTTTTTCACGCAGCTTCAGCTCCTTGCGAAACTGAATGGAAAGTTCAAGGACCACTGGCCCTTTCTGACTGTTCTGCACTTCCCGCATTCCGTAGCCGCGTGAAGAAATCGCCTCCCAACGCGCTTCTTCGAGCAGCTGAAGATACATCGCGTTGTTCACATGGCCAAAGCTGTCCAAGTGATTTTCCCGAATCAATGTCTCGTAAACGTAAGCAGTTCCCGGCATCAACCACACTCCATGCAAGAGGGATCATCTTTTTCTTGCACCGATCCCAAGGGTTGGCTGAGTTTACACCCTTCCCGATAAATAGAGACGGCTTTAAGACCCAAGCGCCAGGCTTGCTCATGCACTTGGCGCACGTCTTCAACACTCGTGTCTTCGGGCAGGTTGATGGTTTTACTCACGCCACCACTGATGAACGGCTGTGCCATCGCGACCGCTTCCAAATGGGCTCTGGCAGATAGGGAACGTGTGCCCGTCGATCCACCGCGATGAGCGCAGTCGAAAACGGGCAGGTGTTTCGCATCTAACCCCGGCGCCCCTTCCAGAGTGCTGTGTTCTAAATAGAACTTTTCCATCGCAGCAATCGACTTCTCGTCGTAACCCAGTCGCCGAAGACCCAGGGTTGCTACGCGGTTGGGAATGCGCAGCACGCCTCCACCCGCCAGTTTCTTAAACTTCACGAGCGCGAATTCGGGCTCAATACCCGTTGTGTCGCAATCCATCACCAATCCAATGGTGCCCGTCGGAGCAATCGCCGTAACTTGCGCATTTCGAAAGCCGTATTGCTTCCCCAAAGCCAATGCCTGTTTCCAAACCGCTCGTGCCCCGTCACGCAGTTCAGCTGGAGCGAGCTTCCAAGCAATCGCGGGCGGCTTGATGGTTAGACCCTCGTAGTTCGGCATTTCTGAAAGCGCCGTCTCGTGATTTCGCATCACACGCCAAAAGTGCGCTTTGTTTTTCTCGTACTCGTTGAAGGGGGCCCATTGCGCTGCAAGCTCCGCAGAGGTGAGGTAAGCTTGGCCAGTCAGCAAAGCCGAAAGGGCCGCAATCAGGGCATTGCCTTCGGGACTTCCATACGGCAATCCCATCGCCATCAGCAACGCACCCACATTGGCAAACCCGAGTCCCAGAGTGCGAAAGCGCGTGCTCCTATCGGCAATCTCGTGACTGGGGTACCCGGCCATTGAAACCGTGAGGTCTAGAGTCAGCGTCCATAATCGGATCGCGTGCGCAAAGCCTTCGACGTCAAATTTCTGCGTTTTCTCATCGAAGAAACGCAAAACATTGAAAGACGCCAAATTGCAGCCTGTATCATCGAGAAACAGGTACTCGGAGCAAGGGTTCGAGGCGCGAATCGGTCCGCTCGCCGGACAGGTGTGCCAACTTGAAATAGTAGATTCGAATTGAAGTCCCGGATCGGCGCATTCCCATGCTGCCTGTGCAATACGATTCCACACTTCTTTTGCGGGTAGCGACTTTGAAACATTCCCTGTGCGTCGGTGCAACAAATCCCAGTTCAACCCCTTCTCCACCGCTGCCATAAAAGCGGCCGATACGCGGACCGAGTTATTCGAATTCTGCCCGCTCACACTGCCGTACGCTTCGTCACGCCAATCGGTTCCCAGCTCGGGAAATTCAGCGGGCGGCATTCCCTGCTTGGCCCGGGCTATAGTCGACCGAAGAAAACTCTCAAGGACCCCGGCACTGCGTGCTGCAACCAACGCCGCATCGAGCTCGGATGGCTTTCCAAGAGCGGCTTTCCACACCAGCAACAAGTGTTTGCGATGCAAGGCACTTCCGGCAATGAGCGAAGCCACTTTGCGCTCTTCCTGTGCCTTCCATTCTATGAAGGGCACGACGTCGGGGTGATCCACATCGACACACACCATTTTCGCTGCTCGGCGAGTCGTACCACCACTGCGAATCGCGCCCGCTGCCGAGTCTCCAATGCGCAAGAAGGAAAGCAGCCCGCTGGAAACACCACCACTGCCCAAGGGTTCGCCTTCACCCCGCAAAGCAGAAAAGTTTGAACCCGACCCAGACCCAAATTTAAACAAACGCGCTTCACGAACCCATAAGTCCATGATGCCGCCGTCGTTAACCAAATCATCGCGCACACTTTGAATGAAGCAGGCGTGCGCTTGTGGGTGCTCGTAACTATTGTGGGCTTGATTCACTTTCCCCGTCGCATCGACAAAGAAGTGCCCTTGCTGTGGACCTGTTTCTCCATAAGCGGCAAAGAGCCCGGTGTTAAACCACTGGGGACTGTTGGGCGACGCCATTTGGTGGATGAGCAGATACCGCATCTCATCGTAGTAGACATCCGCATCTTGCGTCGTATCAAAGGCCTTACGCGTTTCACCCCACACCCGCCAAGCCGTTGCTAGTCTATCGATAGCCTGTCGCGCGCTCGTTTCGGCAGGGCGTTTTCCGCCGCGCCAAAGGTATTTTGAGGCAAGTAAATCGGTGGCGGTTTGCGACCAGAAGGCAGGCACTTCAATGCCAGTGGCTTCAAAAGCGGTCGCCCCGTCTGCACTTCTAATGGAAACCGAGCGCTTTTCGAATGCAACCCCGTGGTACGGGCCTTTTTCACAAGTATACTTGCGCAGGAACTTCATTTAGCCGTCTGCCAGTTCTGACCCCACCCGACTTCCACCTTCAGGGGGACTTGAAGCTGCATCGCCCCCTCCATGCCTTGTCGAACAATGGCTTCCACTTTGGCCTTTTCGCCCACAGGCACTTCGAAGACCAACTCATCATGCACTTGCAAGATCATGTGAGCCTTGAGGCCCTCGGCTTTTAGCCGTCGTTGAATGGTCACCATGGCGCACTTGATCAAATCGGCCGCTGTGCCTTGCAGGGGCATATTGATCGCAGTGCGCTCGGCCATCTCACGGCGCATCCGGTTCTGGCTATTGATCTCAGGAATGTAGCGGCGGCGACCCATGCGAGTCACGGCATACCCTTTTTTCGAAGCTTCTTCGGCAAGGGAACGAAGGAACTGGCTCACTCCCGAATAGCGCTCAAAATAGCGATCAATGAATTCTTTGGCTTTGCCCGTTGAAATCTTCAGAGTCTGTGAGAGCCCATAAGGCGTTTGCCCATACACCACTCCGAAATTGATGGTTTTGGCCACCCGCCGCTGGTCGGCACTGACTTGCTGAACACCAAAAATCTGCTTGGCCGTGTACTCATGCACGTCTTCGTCATTCAAAAAGGCGCGCATCAGCTCCCGGTCAGAACTCATATCTGCAAGCAAGCGCAATTCAATTTGAGAATAGTCGGCTGAGAGTAGCTCCATGCCGGGGGGCGCAATAAAGACCGAACGCACTTCATACTTTGGATCTAATCCGATCGGAATATTTTGCATATTCGGGTTGGAACTAGACAGACGCCCCGTTGCCGCAACGGTTTGATTGAAGCTGGTATGAACGCGCTTGGTTTCCGGGTTCATTTGCGCAAGCAAGGCGTCGACATAGGTCGACTTGAGCTTCGCAAGCTCTCGGTATCTCAAAATGGCCTCACAAATGCCGCTTTCTTTGGAGAGTTCCGAAAGGACGCTTTCGTCCGTAGAAAAACCGGTTTTCGTCTTCTTCACCACTCTGAGGCCCAACTTCTCGAAAAGGATCTTAGAGAGCTGTTTGGGTGAGCCGATGTTGAAGGTTTCTCCGGCAAACTCGTAGATGGTTTTCTCTACTTCAGCCATCCCCACTTCTAAGTCCCCAGACATCCGCTTCAAAACCGGTTCATCCACTAGAATCCCGTGGGACTCCATCGAACCCAGCACTTCAATCAGCGGGACTTCCACTTCATGGAACAACTTCGCGAGTCCCAATCCTTCAAGCTGGGGCTCAAGGACTTTGTGCAGACGCAACGTAACGTCCGCGTCTTCGCCCGAGTACTCAGCAGCCTTTTCAATGGGCACTTCGGAGAACGCAATCTGGTTGCGCCCCGCGCCGGCAACATCCTCGAAAGTAATCGTCTTATGCTTTAAGTACTTCAGTGATAGCGCGTCGAGGTTGTGAGGCTGATCGGGGTCAATGAGATAACTCTCCAGCAAGGTATCGCCCACGATTCCTTTGAGGTCGATGCCCCAACGCTTTAGGATCTGAAGGTCGTACTTCAAGTGTTGTCCCACCTTGGCAATATGCGGGTGCTCCAGCAACCGCCGCAAGATAGGCAGCGCCTCTTCCGAGGTGAGCTGGCCGGTCACCCGTTCAGTTCCCCCCGGTGCGCAATGGCCCAACGGAATGTAGTAGGCCTCCCCCGGAAAACCACACAGTGAAATACCGACGCAGTCCGCCCGGTGAATAATGAGCGAAGTGGTTTCTGTGTCCACCGCTACCACGTCCGCGTCTTCCAGTTTCGTAACAGCCGCTTCCAGCTCCGCTACGGTGCGTATGATAGTGTACTCGGCTCCTTGCAGCTGCGGCGCTTTGGCTTCTTCCATGCCAAATCGTTTGATCAACCCTTGGAATTCGAGCTCTTGGAAAAGCTCCTGTAGGCAATCAGTCTTTGGCCCCGTGTAATTGAGCTCCTGCCATTCGTATTCCAACGGGACATCGCGCTTCACAGTTGCAAGCTGCTTGCTTAAGAAAGCCATGTCCCGCTGTTCGCTGAGCGTCGCACGGCGCTTGTCTTGCTTGATTTCCGCAAGACGGTCGTAAATCCCTTCGACCGACCCAAACTGATTGATCAGTTCTGCCGCCGTCTTCGGCCCAATGCCCGCCACACCCGGAATATTGTCAGAGGAGTCCCCCATCAAGGCCAGCACATCCACCACCTGATCGGGTGTGACTTGGAATTTCTCCCTCACCTGGTCGCGCCCAATGCGAACCCCCTTCATCGTGTCGTAGAGAGTGGTGTCATCGTTCACCAGCTGCATGAGATCTTTATCGCCAGTGATAATTTCGACGCGATAGCCCTGCTTCTCGGCCTCGTGGGTCACGGTGGCAATCACGTCATCGGCTTCAAAGCCCTCCTTCTGCAAACGACGAATCCCAAAACAGTCCACAGCACGCTGAATAAGCGCAAACTGTGGCACCAGGTCTTCGGGAGGGGCCTGGCGGTTGGCTTTGTACTCGTCGTACATCTGCTTGCGAAACGAGGGCTTCGGCGTATCGAACATGATGGCAAGCTTGGTCGGTTTCTCATCTTCCAAGACCTTCATCAGCATATTGATGAATCCGTAGACCGCGTTGGTCGGCAAACCTTTCGAAGTCGAGAGGCGCTGGATGGCATAGTAGGCCCGAAAGATGTAGCCGCTACCGTCAATGAGAATAATGCGTTCTTTTTCCGACATGGGTCGCCACACTAGCTAAAAGCCAGGGTGAATTCAAATCGCCTTAGGACGGCGACTTCGAAGGATCTCTATCATCGCTGGCAAAATGGACACGAAGACAATTCCCAGCACTACCAAAGTGAAATTGTCCTTCACGATGGGTAAGGCGCCAAAGAAGTAGCCCGCCAGCGTGCAGACCCCAATCCAGGCGATTGCCCCAATGACGTTGTAAGTCGCAAATTGGATGTATCCCATGCGCCCCACGCCCGCCATAAACGGCGCAAAGGTTCGAACAATAGGAACGAAGCGGGCCATGATGATGGTTTTGCCGCCGTAGCGCTGATAGAAGCTTTGCGTTTTCTCGAGGTATTCGCGCTTGAGAAAACGCGAATTGCTGGAAAGAAGCTTTTCTCCCAGGAAATAGCCAATCGAGTAGTTGAGAGCGTCCCCTAAGATCGCAGCGACCGTCAGAAGCACGAGCAGTGACGCCAGATCCAACGAGCCGCGCGCTGCAAAGGTGCCCGCGGCAAAGAGCAAAGAATCCCCCGGAAGAATGGGCGTTATGACGAGACCCGTCTCTAAAAAAATAATGAGAAAGAGAATGCCATAGGTCCAGCTGCCGTACTGTGCGATGACTACGTCGAGGTACTTATCGAGATGCAAAAAGAGATCGACGACGTATTTGGTTGCTTCCACCAAGCGGTGAAGGATTTCGGACATGGCCACTCCTTAAACTGAGCGTTCAATAGTAAGGAGGCGCTCTACTAGGGTCAAGCTCTCCGCAAGCGTGGGATAGCGGTCGGTGGGTTTTCCTGCCAAAGAGCGAACCATTTGTCGCACGATGGAGACATACCCTTCCAACCACCCCAGCCCGTGATTCGGGGGCATACCGGAAGCGGTGGCCTCCGATGGACTGCGCATCAGTGTGGAGCGTTCTTTTCCGCGCCCCATAGTGAGTTCATCGGGCCGTTCGAAGTTCCAGCTAGCGGTGGCTTTGGTTCCCACGATGACGAGTTCCAAGTAGTTGCCCATTCCATGGACGGTCTTGGAGATGGACCCGAAGCTTCTCACGCCGCCCGCAAATCCCAGCTCGAGGTGCACATGGGTGTCGCGATGGGCGGCTTCGCTATTCCCATAACTCAACCAAGCTTTGGCCGAGTCGGGCATCGCACCGACCACAAAGGACACCAAGTCGGCCCAATGCGTTCCCAAATCCAAGTAGGTATCGAAAGGACCCGAAATCGCGGGATGGTTCTTCCAGGCATCCGGTCGGGCTTTGCCTGTCAGCACCTGTTCTGCTGCGGAAGACTGCCAGTACCGCCCTTCCACGCTGATTAAAGTACCGAGTTCGCCCGAAGCGACCTTCTGACGTAAAGTTTGAGGACCCCAGTTTTGTCGGTACCCGTGGCAAACTGCGACCGTTGCATGGATGTCCGAAAGCTGGCGTACCTGCTCCAGGCTTACCGCCGCGGGTTTCTCCGTCACGATGTGGGTGAACCCCGCCGCTTGCCCCTCCAGCATCAAGGGCGCGTGCAGAGCGTGCGGGGTCGCTAGAAACAGCAACGACGGACCCTCCTGCACCGGCAAGCGCTCACCGCGCGCGAGCGCAATGGGTTCGGCTACTACCACCTTCTCCAGCCGAGTCGCGATTTCAAGCGCGGTACGCATTGCCTGCGACGCGTTCCCACTGCCCACTAGGTACGAAGGTATTTGCATTCTTTCGGCTTACCTTTTCATCCGGACTTTCGCACGGTAAAAGAGTCCAAACATGGAACCCTACAAGCCCACCCACAAAGTTCGTATTGTCTGTGCCACCAGCCTATTCGACGGGCACGACGCTGCTATCAATGTCATGCGACGTATCATGCAAAGCTCGGGCGCCGAGGTAATACACTTGGGCCACAATCGGTCTGCGGAAGAAGTGGTGGATTGCGCGATAGCCGAAGATGCCCAAGGCATCGCGATGACCTCCTACCAGGGCGGTCATATGGAATACTTCAAGTACCAGTACGACTTGCTTGAGAAAAAGGGTTTTGGCCATATTCGTCTATTCGGCGGCGGAGGCGGGGTGATTCTTCCGCAAGAAATCGCCGAACTTCATGCTCACGGTATTGCCCGCATCTACTCCCCCGACGATGGCCGCGCCATGGGTCTGCAAGGGATGATCAATGACCTACTGCAGAAATCGGATTTCGCGACGATCACGAAGGCCCCGGAACTTTCCACTCTCAAGGCCAGTGAACCTGGGGCCCTGGGTCGCCTTATAACCGCGGCTGAAAATGGAATGTTCTCGCAGCCGCAGTTGGACGAGATTGCCGCACGAGCCAAAGCTACAACATGTCCCGTCCTGGGAATCACCGGCACAGGCGGCGCAGGCAAATCCTCGCTCGTCGACGAGCTGATTCGCCGCTTCCTTGCCGACTACCCGGATAAACGTGTCGCAGTGCTCGCTGTGGATCCTTCTAAACGTAAAACCGGCGGAGCCCTGCTAGGGGATCGCATCCGAATGAACAGCGTCTACCATCCGCGCGCTTTCATGCGATCGATGGCAACGCGTCAGAGCCATCTGTCTTTATCGCAGCATGTGCACCATTCGGTTGCACTGTTGAAAGCCGCCGGATTCGACCTGGTCATTTTGGAAACTTCGGGAATTGGCCAATCGGACACCGAGATCGTCGACCACTCAGACTTCTCCCTCTACGTCATGACGCCGGAATACGGAGCGGCCACACAGCTTGAGAAAATCGACATGATCGATTTCGCCGACGCTATCGCACTCAACAAATTCGATCGCCGAGGCGGGGCGGATGCGCTGCGCGATGTACGCAAACAATTTAAGCGCAGTCGCAAACTTTTTGACGCCCAGGACGAGACGTTACCGGTGGTGGGAACCATCGCTTCGCAGTTCAACGATGCGGGCATGAATCAGCTCTACGCCGCGGTGATGAACGGCATTGTCACCAAAACCGGAGCAAACCTGCATAAAGACCGCAAAGACGCCGGGAGTGAATCAGAGAAATCCTATATCCTTCCTCCGGATCGCACACGCTACCTCTCCGAGATTGCCGATGCTTTGCGAGGACACAATGCTTGGGTAGATGAGCAAGTTCGGCTGGCCAACGCTGCGTACGGCTTACAAATTGCGACTCAAACCGTCGGCCAAGAGGATCGCCGGGCGATTGAACACGCTTACGCAAAGACGCTTGAAAGCTTAAGTCCCGATTGCCGCAAGCTGCTCGAAAACTGGCCGGAAACCAAGAAAACGTTTGAAGCAGCAGAGTTCACTTTTAAAGTACGCGACAAAGAAGTGAAGCTGCCTGCGCAAACGGAGTCGTTAAGCCATACCGCTATTGCGAAAGTAGCGGTTCCCGCCTTTGAAGCGTGGGGAGAGCTCCTGCGCTGGTTCCTTCAGGAGAATGTACCCGGACAGTTCCCGTTCACTTCGGGCGTGTTCCCCTTGAAGCGCGACAAAGAAGATCCCACGCGCATGTTTGCTGGGGAAGGCACCCCCGAACGCACTAATCGACGCTTTCATTATGTTTCGCGCGGACTACCCGCCAAGCGGCTTTCGACTGCGTTTGACTCAGTGACGCTTTATGGGGACGACCCTGCGATTCGGCCCGACATCTACGGCAAAATCGGTAATGCAGGGGTCTCCATCTGCTGCCTAGACGATGCCAAAAAGCTTTATTCCGGAATCGATCTGGCAGACCCAGCCACATCGGTTTCCATGACTATCAACGGTCCCGCCCCGATGATTCTAGGTTTTTTCCTCAACGCCGCCGTGGATCAAGCGTGCGAGAAGTACATAAAGGACAATAACCTCACGACTGCCGTGGAGATGACCAAAGCGGCTTACTTTAAGGAACGCGGTTTACAGCCGCCCACTTACGGGTCTGAGCTCCCCGAAGGACACAATGGCCTGGGACTGATGCTGCTCGGAATCACCGGTGATCAAGTGCTTCCGCCAGACGTTTACGCCCGGCTCAAAAAGCAAACGCTTTCACAGGTGCGAGGCACGGTGCAGGCCGACATCCTTAAAGAGGACCAGGCGCAGAACACCTGCATTTTTTCGACGGAGTTTGCGCTTCGGCTCATGGGCGATGTGCAGCTGTATTTCATCCAGAATGCGGTTCGCAATTTCTACTCCGTTTCGATTTCCGGCTATCACATCGCCGAAGCCGGCGCGAACCCGATCACCCAGCTCGCTTTTACACTCGCCAATGGTTTTACTTTTGTTGAGTTTTACAAAGCGCGCGGCATGTCTATCGACGATTTCGCGCCCAATTTGTCGTTCTTTTTCTCTAACGGAATCGATCCTGAATACGCCGTGATTGGACGCGTGGCGCGCCGCATTTGGGCGAAAGCGATGAAGTTGAAGTATGGCGCCAATGAACGCAGCCAGAAGTTGAAGTATCACATCCAAACTTCGGGACGCTCGCTGCACGCACAAGAAATTGATTTCAATGATATTCGAACTACCTTGCAGGCGCTTTACGCGATTTTCGACAACTGCAATTCTCTACATACCAATGCTTATGATGAAGCCATTACGACACCCACCGAGGAATCCGTCCGTCGGGCCATGGCGATTCAGCTCATCATCAATCACGAACTAGGTATTGCGAAGAACGAGAACCCGCTTCAAGGCTCGTTCTTTATCGAGAAATTGACCGATCAAGTGGAAGCAGCCGTACTTCTAGAGTTCGACCGGCTCACCGAACGAGGGGGTGTACTGGGTGCGATGGAAACCATGTACCAACGTGGGAAGATTCAAGAAGAGTCGCTTTACTACGAGACGCTCAAACACGATGGAAAGTTCCCGATCATTGGTGTGAACACGTTCCTCTCCTCCAAGGGCTCTCCGACCGTCCTGCCTCGAGAAGTGATTCGCTCGACTCAAGCCGAAAAGGACGCCCAGGTGCAAACCGTAGTCGCCGTAAAAGAGCGAAACCCCCAGGCGCGAGAAAAGGCCCTCAAGGAACTCCAACGGGTCGCGGTGAAAAACCTGAACCTCTTCGATTCACTCATGGAAGCCTGCAAAGTGTGCACGTTGGGCGAGATGACCCATGCCCTGTACGCCGTAGGCGGGGAATACCGCAGGAATATGTGAGCAAACAGCACCAGGACTTTCCTCAGGAAACAGCACCAGGACTTTCCTAAGAAATTTCAAAAGCTTCAGCGTCTTTATACCGAAAAGTCCAAGAGGTCTTCTCTAGTGAAGCATCGCTTTATTACATTCTCGATCTTTACCTTGCTGCTCACCACGAGTGGTTGCGGGGCAGGTTTGTGTTTGGATCGGTGTTTAGCGCAAGGGGCAGCTTCTGTGATTCCCGTGTTGAGTCTTGTACCGAAGTGGCAGCGGTTGGAGGCGAGCTGGGGAAGTGCTGCGGTAGCGGATGGGTATTTACTTGTGCGCAATGCAGCAAGTGCGGTGAGTTGGGTTCCCACGGATGGAGAGATGTACAGCGCAGGGCAAACGGTCAGTGGGCATGTTGTCGTTCTTTCTGGGAGCTGGACCACCGCTTCTGATACTTCGCTCACCAATGGCTCGACGTACCACTATCAAGTTTTTTCCTACAACGCCGCCTACCAGTACACGGCGGGAGCTACGGCTACTGGCATTCCCGGAATCATCTGTCCCACGAATTATCTAGCCGTGGGTCCCAATACCGACGTCTTGGTGAGTGATGCTTTTTGTGTGAGCAAGTACGAGATGAAGATCCTGGGGGATGACAACGGGAACCAAGGTTACAGTGCTGCATTTACCGCCGACTCGCGCGTTTCTGGAACGCCCTGGGTGAATATCGATCGCGACCAATCGATCACAGAATGCCAGGCATTGGGAGCGGGTTATGACCTCATAACAAACGCCCAGTGGCAGGCGGTGGCCAGAGAGATTGAGCTAACGCAAGTGGCAGGGACTTATCTCAACTGGAGCAACGGCTCGACCGCGGGAGTGAATGCGCTAAACCGCGGGCATTCGGATGACGGGCCGTCGAACGCGCTTGCGGCGAGCCTGGATAGCGATCCGTGCTTTGCGACGACAAACGTGAACTGCGCCAACAATGCGCACGCCGACTTCATCCAGAAAAGAACCCACACGCTTTCCAGTGGAGAGGTCATCTGGGACGTGGCTGGCAACGTTTGGGAATGGGTGAAGCTCGATATCGCCGCAGGTCCTCCGTATGAGGGAGGAGGTAACAATATTTCGCAACAGCCGTGGACTACTGGCCTTAATCACCCCGAGATGTGGGGACCTTTTGGAAACTACACCACCAAAATCTCCGGTGAATACGGGGGTTTAGGCTACGGCAATTTGGGTTTTTCCGTTGGCGCCGTGTTCCGGGGCGGCTTCTGGGGCGACGTCTCCGTTTCGGGCGTATTCAGCGCTAATCTGTTCCTCGGCCCGTCGGACTCGGACGTCGGTCTCGGGTTCCGCTGCGTGTCGACTGCTCCCTGAGACTTGGGGCCGGCGAAACTTGCGAAGCAAGTCGGGGATGCTCAGTGCGACAATAATAATCGTGCACAGTGGGCAGCTAGGTGGTATGCCTTCTGCTTCGTTGAAGTCGAGTTACCTTCCTGCCTGATTAATACCAAGCCATTAGGTCATTCGCCTGATTATAAAACCTGGGCGGTTTTGTACCTTTGGTTCGTGAACCTCCCTCATAAATAGATAAGAAGAAAATAGTGGAAACATTTAAAGACGCAAATTTGCCTCCGGCATTAGCCGAGGCGTTACTTCGCATGGGTTTCGAAAAACCGACCCCCGTGCAGGCTGCTTCGATTCCTCCCGCCCTCGAAGGCCGGGACATCCTCGGAACAGCACAAACCGGCACCGGTAAAACCGGCGCCTTTTCAATCCCGATGGCTGCTCAGCTTTACTCGGACAGCGCAAAACAGGGACTCATCCTGGCTCCCACACGGGAGTTGGCAGCACAGATTCACACGGTGCTTCGTCAGATGACGAAGAAGCTGGGATTGCACGGTTCACTCGTCGTGGGAGGAGAATCCTTCAGCCGCCAAGTGAATGAAATGCGCGATCGATGCGATTATATCGTCGCAACTCCGGGTCGCCTTTGCGATCACCTTGAAGAACGCACGACCGATTTGTCGTTCGTTAAGTTCATGGTGCTCGACGAAGCAGACCGCATGTTGGACATGGGCTTTGCACCGCAGTTGCGTCGGATTATGCAAGACCTGCCAAAAGAGCGCCAAACGCTTCTTTTCTCGGCAACGCTTGCTCCTGAGATTAAGAGCCTGGCGAACCAGATGTTGAACAACCCGGTTCGCGTGGAAATCGGCTCCTTGTCGGAGCCTATCTCCAAAGTGAAAGAAGAAGTGATTCGCACCACTTCGTCCGAGCGCAATACGCTTATTTTCGAAGAACTCGATAAACGCGAAGGACGCGTTCTCGTGTTTGCTCGCACTCAGCGCGGAACCGATCGCCTGGCACGCTTGCTTTACGGCAAGGGACATCCCGTCGTTTGCCTGCATGGCGGACGCAATCAGGGACAGCGCAAACGCGCTTTGGATTCGTTTCGATCCGGCTCAAGCCGAATCATGGTCGCGACCGACATCGCAGGACGAGGCATTGACGTGCCGGATATCGAACACGTTATCAATTTCGACTTGCCCGCAAGTCGCGAAGATTACATCCACCGAATTGGCCGAACCGGTCGCTTCGGTCGGGAAGGTCGCGCACTGAGCTTTCTCCTTCAGGGAGATCGCGAAGGGGAACGGCTACTGGGCATGGGCGGCGGAAGCCGTCCTGCCGGAGGCGGCGGTCGCCCTCACGGTGGTCGTCCGGGCGGACGCCCATTTGGAGGCCGTTCGCAAGGACGCCCCCAAAGACAGGGTTACGCTCGCCGATAGTTTGAATGGTTAGGCACTGATCCTAGGATCAGTGCCTAGCTTTAAAGCCCCAACTCTCGCAACAAGACTTGCCAAGGATGGCACCAGATTCCCTTTACTTTCTTGGAGCGCGCTCCCAAGTGAACCACAAAAGGGGTTATTGTTTTTTCATAGCCGGAACGAATTTGCTCTAAAGCGAGCACGGCCGACTCATGCACTTCAACTTGGGCTTTGGCCTCCACCGCAAATCTCCGTCCCTCCAGAGTCACAATGAAGTCCGCAAAAACCAAGGCAAGCACAGCCTTATCAGGCACAAAACATCTTAATCTAAGGTAGAGACTGCCTTGAAAGTCGATTGACCCCTTTCAAGGCACCGACCCCTTTCAAGGCACCCTGATCAATATGGCGACGCCTTGGCCGCCGCTCACACACAGGCTAGCCACACCGAGCGCGCCGGATTGACCCCGCAAACGATTCATCAACGTCACTAGAATTCGAGCTCCACTTGCGCCAATCGGGTGGCCAATCGCAATCGCCCCTCCCCACGCATTAAGTTTCTCTAGCGAAATGCCCAAGTCGGACTGGCAAGCCAGCACTTGCGCGGCAAACGCTTCGTTAATCTCAAAGGCATCGATGTCAGCCACTTTCAAGCCATGGCGCTTGAGCAGATTACCAATGGCACCCACCGGCCCCAAACCCATCCGCTTGGGATCCAATGCCACGGTCTCACAACCCAACACTTCCGCTTCGGCTCCCGATGCATCCACGCTCACCCTCACAAAGGCCGCACCATCCGTGATGCCGCTCGAGTTGCCCGCGGTTATCGTTCCACTCTTTGGATTAAAGACGGGCGGCAATTTCGCAAGTGCTTCGAGTGTTGACCCGCTTCTTCGGTGCTCGTCCTCCCACAAAGAGGCGATCTTCCCCTCTCCCGGTATTTCAAAAGTCTCTCGTTTAAAATCGCCACGCTTCCAAGCGCTGTCGGCCAGCTGTTGTGAACGCAACGCGAAAGTATCTTGCTCCGCCCGCGAAATGCTTCGCTCCTGAGCGATGAAACGCTCTACCGTTTCCCCCATTACCATATCCGCCAACTGGCAATGCAATCCGTCTTGGTACATTCCGTCGGTTATTTTGGAATGACCCAGCCGCGCACCCCAGCGCGCATCCATTAAAAAGTAGGGCGTATTCGTCATGCTCTCCACACCGCCCGCAAAGACGTGCTTTGCTTTGCCGAGTGCAATCTTTTCTACACCCGCAAAGACAGCAGTAAGCCCGGAAGCACAGGCCTGATTGAGCGTGATCGCAGGCACCGTAACCTCGAACCCCGCTTTTACGGTTGCCTGCCGCGCCGGATTCGGACCGGCACCGGCTTGCCTGGCGTGCCCCAAAAAAACCCAATCTGCTTGGGGCTTCTCACCCGATCGTTTGACGCACTCTTTCAAAGTGAGTGTCGCAAGCGCGGGCGCATTCAAACGTTTTAACGTTCCGCCGAATTTGCCAATGGGAGAACGCACCGAAGCGCTCAGGTAAATCGGTTTGTCGTACTCGGACTGCGATTTCATGGACCTCATGGTAGACTTCAACGCCTATGCAAACAAGTGTCACCTACCCGCAGGGCAAAGTTCTCTTACGACATCTTTCGCGACAGTTTCCAGTAATCACCCACGGCGAAGGGCCTTACCTATTCGACGCTACGGGCAAGAAGTACCTAGATGCCGCGGGCGGCGCACTCGTCGTCAGCTGTGGGCACGGCGTGCAGGAAATTGCTGATGCGATAGCACGACAACTTTCTAAAGTTGCGTACCTAAACGGCACCCAGTTCACCTCTGAAGTAATGGAACAGTTTGCCGAGCGCCTCGCGGAAAAGGCCAAACCACTGGGCCTAGATCGCGTTGCTATTCTCGCTTCAGGTTCTGAAGCCATGGAAGCCGCTATTAAGTTTGCTCGCCAGCTCTGGCTCGAGCGAAGCGAACCGGAACGGGCTACTTTTATTGCTCGCACCCCGGGCTACCACGGCAATACGTTTTACGCGCTAAGCGCGAGCGGTCGACCCCATTACAAAAAGCTGTTTGGCCCACTGCTCTCGCGCGTGCTTTCGGTCAGTGCCCCGTACGGTTATCGCTGCCCCGTCGACTACGAAACACAAGGCGCGCAGTACTACGCGAAGGAACTCGAAGCACTCATCGAACAAGAGGGCCCCAAAACCATCGCTGGTTTCCTCTTTGAAACGGTCAGCGGCTCATCGACAGGTGGCTGGACTCCTCCCGCGGGATACTTCGAAGCCGTCGCAGCGGTCTGCAAGAAGCACGGGATCTTGATGATTGCCGATGAAGTTCTGTGCGGTTCCGGGCGTACTGGAAAGTTTTTTGCAGCAGAGCACTACGGCCTCAAACCTGATATCGCCGTGCTGGGCAAAGGCATCAACAGCGGCTACATGCCGGTCAGTGCGCTCATCGTTCGGCAGAACGATGTCGATGCGATGAAAAAGGGCACCGGCTACTTCCTCCATGCACAGACCTATATGCAAGCCCCCTGTATGGCAGCCACCGGCCTTGCGGTTCTTGATTACATGGACAAGCACAAGCTCGTTGCCAACGCGGCTGACGTAGGCGCGTACCTCCAAAAGATGCTTCGCGAAAGGCTCTCCGGGCTCGACTCGGTCGGCACGGTGAACGGAATCGGATTGCTCGCGGGCGTGGAGTTCGTAGCGAACAAAGCCACCAAACAACCGTTTGACCGCACTCGGAAGATGGTGGAAGGTTTGCTGTCAGTCGCTTACGAACAGGGTTTAACGCTCTGGCCCAATATCGGCCACGCGGATGGCACCAACGGGGATTTGGTTGTCATGGGACCTCCCCTCGGCCTAACTCGGGTTCAAGCGGACGAGCTGGTGGATAAATTGGAATCAAGTATCCGCACGTTCTTTAAGTAGGAAACCCTAGCGGTAAGCAGGAGACCCCATGGCTTTCAAAATCACTTACTCGATGCTCAGTGCCGATATGGACCAAGTCCATAAAGAATTCGATGGCGCGTTGGCAAAAGTTCGAAGCTCTCTGGGTAATGAATTCCCTTCTTGGGTCGGTGGCAAAGCCCTCACGAGCGGACGACTGCTCGAAGACAGCAACCCAGCCAACACGAAAGAGATCATTGCCCGCTTTCACAAGATTTCGACCGCCGAATTAGACCAGGCATTTACTCACGCAAAGAAAGCGCAAGTCGCTTGGGGCGCAACCCCTTGGAAACAACGCGTTCATCTTCTGAACAAAGCCGCCGATTTGATCTCTGAACGACGCTCCGAAATCGCTTCCATCATGTCTTTGGAAGTAGGAAAGAATCGGCTAGAAGCCCTCGGAGATGTCGAGGAAGCGGCAGACCTGTTTCGCTACTACGGAAAGAGCTGGGAGGAATCCGACGGTTTTGTCCGCCCGCTGGCACGGCTTTCTCCCAATGAAAACACGAGTACCCAGTTACGCCCCTTTGGCGTTTTCGTCGTTATCTCCCCCTTTAATTTTCCGCTCGCACTTGCCGCCGGCATGTCCGGCGGTGCTTTGCTCGCAGGCAACTGCGTGATTCTAAAACCGAGCCAAGATGCGCCGTGGTGCGCACAGAAGTTGTACGAAGTTTTGCGCGATGCGGGCCTTCCGGATGGTGTCTTCCAACTCGTGTATGGAACCGGAAGTGAATTGGGGGACGCGCTTATCACGCACCCAAGCTGTGACGGCATTGCTTTTACCGGCAGCAAAGAAGTCGGCATGCGCATCTACCACCAGTTCAGCAAGGATTTCCCCAAACCCTGCTTAATGGAAATGGGCGGCAAGAACCCTGCGTTTGTTTGCGCCTCCGCGGATCTGGAAAAAGCTTCTGACGGCTGCATGAAGTCCGCGTTTGGAATGACGGGTCAGAAGTGCAGCGCGCTATCGCGTGTCTACGTCCATAAATCAGTGGAAGACGCCTTCCTGCAGAAACTCATCGACAAGACTCGTAAGATTGTCGTTGGCGATGCCACCCTTAAAGAAGTTTACATGGGCCCCTTAATTAACTCGAAAGCGGTGGACAAGTTCCTTGCTGCCGTCAGTCAGGGCCGCAAAGACGGTAAACTTCTGGTGGGCGGCGAAGACCTCCGCACTCAAAAGGAATTTGCGAGCGGTCACTTCGTGGCACCCACAATTGCCAAAGCGCCGGCTTCGAGCCGCATTTTCCAAGATGAGTACTTTGCTCCCTTCCTTTCAGTGGATACCTTCACCGATTTGGCAGACGCCATTCGCAACGCCAATTGCAGCGAGTATGGCCTGACGGGCGGCATCTATTCGGAAGAGAAAAACGATATCGCTCTGTTCATGGACCGCTTGGAGTCGGGGGTGCTTTACGCCAACCGACAAACCGGAGCGACTACAGGAGCCTGGCCTGGTGTGCAGGCCTTCTGCGGTTGGAAAGGCAGCGGCTCCACCGGAAAAGGCGGATGCGGGCCTTACTACGCGGCGCAGTTTGGAAGAGAGCAGTCACGCACCATCATGGAGTAGTCACTTGGAAAATCTCAGACCTGAAATCAAAGTTCCCCCTCCGGGACCCATTGCCCAGAAGCTGATTGACCGCGACAAGAAGGTCACCTCGCCTTCGTACATCAAGGAATACCCGCTGGTGATAGCACGCGGCGAAGGCCCTTGGGTTTACGATGTCGATGGCAATCGTTACTTGGATTTCATGGCGGGCATCGCCGTCGCTTCCACCGGTCACTCGCATCCTAAAGTGGTTACCGCCATTCAAGAAGCCGCTGCCAAGTTTCTGCATATCTGCGGGACCGACTTCTACTACGATTCGATGATTGAGCTTTGTGAAAGACTGGCGTCGTACGTGCCTCAAATGGGCGCGAAGAAAGTTTTTCTTACCAATTCAGGAACCGAAGCAGTCGAAGGGGCCATCAAGCTTGCGCGCTACCACACGAAGCGAGAACGTATCATCGCTTTCAAGGGAGCGTTTCATGGCCGGACCATGGGAGCCATCTCCTTAAACGCTTCGAAAGTCGGACAGCGCGCTTTCTTTGGACCGCTCCTTCCTGGCGTTATCCACATCCCCTATTCCAATCCGTTTCGTTGCCCAACCAAGCACGAGAAAAGCTGGTGCCAAACGAATTGCGAGTGCGCCACCGTTCTTGAAACTGATTGGTTTCTAACGCATACCGACCCTAAAGAAGTGGCGGCTATTTTTGTCGAGCCCATTCTCGGCGAAGGCGGCTACGTCATGCCGGCGCCCAAATTCTTAAAAGACTTGCGCCGCATCTGTGATCAGCACGGCATTTTGGTCGTTTACGATGAAGTGCAATGTGGTGTGGGTCGTACGGGAGATATGTTTGCCGCTGAGACTTTCGGCGTCGCTCCCGATATTTTGCTGAGCGCGAAGGGCCTTGGCTCGGGAATGCCGATTGGCGCCATTGTCGCCAAAGAATCTGTGATGAGCTGGCCCCGTGGCAGCCATGGCAGCACTTATGGCGGAAACCCCGTTTGCTGTGCCGCTGCCGTTGCCACTTTGGATGTGGTTGAAGCACTGCTCCCACAAATCCAACAAGTTGGCGCACAGATGATGGAGGGCCTACGAGCTTTGCAAAACAAGCACCCTGTTATCGGAGATGTGCGCGGCGTGGGGCTGATGATCGGCGCTGAATTCATCGACCCGAAAACGGGCAAACCCGCTTCCGTGTTAGTCGGCGAATTGGAGCAAATGGCTTTCCGAGAGGGGTTGCTACTTCTGTCTTGTGGGGCTTCTACCATTCGCTTTGCCCCTCCCTTGGTCATCACCTCGCATGAAGTGAAGGTCGGACTGGAGATTTTGGATAAATGCCTAACCAAACTCACCACGAAGTAGATCGGATTCGTAAGCCTAAACTCGAGACGAATAAAGTTCGTTCGATGAAGGAGGCAATCGCCGACAGCGTAAAGGCGGGAGATACGCTTCTCATTGAGGGATTCACGCACCTGATCTGCTTTGCAGCAGGACATGAAATTATCCGACAGAACATCGGTGGCCTCACGGCTGTCCGGCTCACGCCTGACTTGGTTTACGACCAATTGATGGAAGCGGGGCTTGTTAAGAAACTCGTGTTCAGCTGGGCAGGTAATCCCGGCGTCGGTTCGCTCCATGCTTTACGACGTCGCAGCGAGAAGGAGGCTGCGGGTGGTGTCGTACTCGAAGAATATTCTCACTACGGAATGGTCGCACGCCTTCTCGCAGGAAGTGCGGGCCTACCCTTCTGGCCACTCAACAACTACGGTGGCACCGATATACCCGGCGCCAATCCCGATATTGCGCGCGTGCGCTGTCCTTACACCCAAAAAGAATTTGCCACTGTTCCGGCTCTCAACCCGGATATCACGATTGTGCACTGTCAACGCGCCGACCGCGAAGGCAATGCACAAGTATGGGGCCTACTCGGAACGCAGAAAGAAGCAGCCTTTGCTGCAAAACGCGTCATCGTCGTTGCCGAAGAAATCGTCGATACTTCGTTAATTCGTAGCGATCCCAATCGCACGCTTATCCCAGGGCTGCTGGTCGACCACGTCGTTCACGAGCCGTGGGGCTGCCATCCGAGCTACGTGCAAGGGCACTACGATCGCGACAACGACTTCTATGTGAAGTGGGAAGATATTTCACGTGAAGTGAAGACTTACCAAGACTACTTTGCAGAGTTTGTACATGGCGTGAAAGATCGCCGGGGCTATATGAATAAAGCCGGAAGTACGCTTATCGATCGCCTGAAGGCGAAGCCGCGACGGTGCGAGGGAGTGGATTATGGCTACTAGCAATAGTAACGCCTACAAGCCTTCTGAAATGATGTCGGTACGCGCGGCACAGGAACTCAAAAACCGCGAAGTCGTTTTTGTGGGTATTGGGCTGCCCAATCTTGCCTGCAACCTCGCGCGAGCCACTCATGCGCCGCAGCTTTTCATGATTTATGAATCCGGTGCCGTCGGCACCCTTCCCGATCGCCTGCCCGTTTCTATCGGCGATCCCACGCTAGTTACCGATTCTTTGGCCATTGTGAGCCAGGCGGATATTTTCCAGCTTTTTCTACAAGGTGGCCTCATTGAAGTAGGCTTTCTGGGTGGCGCACAAGTAGATCGCTTTGGAAACCTAAACACCACCGTCATCGGCGACTACGACAAACCAAAAGTGCGCCTGCCCGGAAGTGGTGGCGCCTGTGAAATTGCCGTGCACTCTCAACGGCTCCTCATCATGATGCGGATGAGTCCACGCAGTTTTGTGCCGACCGTTGATTTCGTGACGAGCCCCGGCACCAAGTTTCATAGCAAGCGACCTTCTTCCCATGAAGGCAAAGACCGACAGGCCTTTCAATTGCCCGGGGGAGGACCTCGGACGGTGATCACAGACTTGGGTGTTTGCCAGTTTCAAAATGGCGAGATGGTGTTGACCGAGATTTACCATGGTGTCACGACAGATCAGGTAAAGGCCGCTTGCGGTTGGGACTTGAAAATCGCGACCCGGCTCATCCAAGTACCGCCTCCCGACGCCAAACACCTGACCCTCTTGCGCGAAAAGCTCGATCCACTCAACCTTTACCTCTAGTAGTGACGTAGCAACCTTTCGATGGGAAACTTCTGCCATGATGACGCGGCGAGAGTTTCTGGGTTCGGTCACGGCGGGTGCCTGCACTTACTACTTCTCGCAATACCAAGCTAGCGCTTGGGCAGCGCCATCAAAAGCCGGTGGATTCTTCGACAAGTACGGCCCTATTGACCGCACACTGGATGACCACGCGCCCGCGCATTTCTTCGGCGATGAATTTGAAAGAGCGCATCGTTTGCTTTGGGACATCCCTGGCTACTTGAGCCAACACCCAGAACCCATCAAGTTCGAAAAGACGGATCTCGTCATTGTCGGTGGCGGTTTAAGCGGCTTGTTCACTGCTTTCGCGATGCGAAAAAGCTCCCCCCTCGTTTTGGAACAAGCCTCCCGCTTCGGCGGCAATGCCAAAGGGCAGGCCTGGCGCGGCATCGATTTTGGTTTGGGTTCTGCCTACATGTGTGAGCCCAGCAAAGGCGACCTTCCCTACCAGCTTTTCAAAGACGCGGGCCTCGCCTCTATTGTGCAACGCGCACCCGAACTAGAACCGGTCGCTGTCGACGGCAAAGCGGTGAAAGGCTTTTGGTCCGGTGCCGCCGAACCCGCGCATAAAGCGACCTATGCAAAGTACACCGCGTTTCTCAAACGCATTTTTGATAGCGCTTATCCGGCCATTCCGAGCGCGGATGCAAAGGGATGGAGCTACCTTCAGTCTCTAGACAGTAAGACTTTGCGACAGGCCTTGGAGGCAGAACTCGGCCCGCTGCCCCCGCTGCTGGGTGCGGCAATTGAGTCGTACTGCTGGTCTTCATTTAACGCCTCCGCAACGGAAATCAGCGCGGCCTCCGGGCTCAGTTTTCTTTCAGCAGACTTGCACTCGATGTCCATTGCGCCGGCAGGCAACGCCGGCATTGCAGAGCACCTTATCCAACAGTCCATGAAAGGCGGAGTCAGTGCTTCCAACTTTAGAGCGAATAGCACTGTTCTGCGTCTGACCGTCGAAAAGGCGCGAGTCAAAGTTTTATACGCCGATAGTCAAGGCGCACTGAAAGGCATCGATGCGAAAGCGGCTGTTATGGCCTGCCCCAAGTTCGTTGCCGCTAAGCTCATCGCAGACTTGGAGCCGAGCCGAGTGAGCGCGATTGCCGAAATTGAGTATCGCCCGTATCTCACCGCCGCGGTGCTCATTGGAAAACCTATTGCCCGTAGAATGTACGAACTCTTTCTCATCGATTCCAAAAACCAGGGCAAGCCTACCGGCGCTACCGACGTCGTGTGTGCCACCTTAGGCCAGCCTCGCGCGCGCAACACGGTGCTCACGCTCTACAGACCGCTTCCCCAGACTTCGGCCCGCGCCGAGTTAATGAACAAGGATGCCTGGGCAAATCACCAAGCGGCCTTTTCGAAACAGATTCAGACGCAAATTCTGCCCTTACTCGGACTCAAACAGCCGGATATCGTCGACATTCGACTCGCACGCTGGGGCCACGCGTTTCCTATCCCCAAGCAGGGGATTTTCAACAAAGGACTACCCCAAATCCTCCGCCAGCCGTTCAAAAGTCGAGTTTTCTTCATCGAACAAGATAATTGGCTCACACCTGCCGTTGAAACCGGCGCCGGTGAAGTGGCTTTACAAGAAGCTTTGATCCGCGCCGCACTCGTGTGAGATAGTTACCTCAACGGAGACCCACCATGACTGACAAAAAAAGCGAAAACTTTATGCGTTCTCTTTGTCTCGGCGAAATCGTTGAGGACATCATCTTTCCCTTCCCGCAAATCAAGCCAGAGGAGAAGGAAACGCTTAAAGCTAGCTTTGGGAGCTTCGACTCCTGGCTGAAGGGGCGGGATAAGGAGTATCGTGAGTGGGACAAGAACAGCCATATGCCTGAAGAGTTTCTTCAGCAGATGCGCGAGTTCGGTCTGTTCAGCTTCATTATTCCCGAGGAGCATGGCGGCCTGGGATTCTCCTCGACCGCTTACTCTCGCGCCATTCAGGAACTTTCTAAGTATGAATCCTCCGTCGCCATTACGGCAGGCGCACACAGCTCGATTGGCATGCGCGGCTTGTTGCTCGCCGGAACGGACGAACAGAAAAAGCGCTACCTTCCAAAGCTCGCTACAGGTGAGATGATCGCAGCGTTTTGCTTAACCGAGCCTGGATCCGGTTCCGATGCCGCTTCCATTAAGACTACCGCGGTGCGTAAAGGGGATAAGTGGGTCCTCAATGGCGAGAAACTTTGGATTACGAACGGGGGCATTGGGCAGTTCTTCACGGTCTTCGCGAAAACCGAGACGAAGGAAGGCAAAATGACGGCCTTCATTATCACACGCGATATGCCAGGCGTAACGACCAGCATCCACGAAGACAAAATGGGCCTTCGCGCCAACTCCACCACGAGCGTCTATCTGGAAAATGTCACCGTCGGCGACGAACAAGTTCTAGGTGAAGTGGGAAAGGGTTTCAAAATAGCCATGCGCATCCTGAACGCGGGTCGCACGGGACTGGGTGGCGGATCCGTTGGGGGCATGAAGCGCGCCATTGAACTGGCCACCAAACAATCTAAAACCCGTGTGCAGTTCGGAAAACCCATAGCTGATTACGGTTTGATCAAGCAGAAGCTGGGTCATATGGTGGTGGATTGCTTTGCCACGGAATCGACCGTTTCGATGGTCGCGGGACTCACCGACCAGGGCTACGAGGACTACGCGGTCGAAGCAGCCATCAGCAAAGTTTTTGCAAGTGAGTGCTTGTGGCGCACGGTTGATGAAGCGCTCCAGATCGCGGGCGGCAATGGCTTCATGCGAGAGTTTCCGTATGAACGCATGATGCGCGACTGCCGCATCAACCGCATTTTCGAAGGCACGAACGATATTTTACGACTGTTTATTGCTCTCACCGCCATGAACGATGTGGGTAGCAACTTGAAGGAAGTCGCAAGCTCGCTGGGCAGCGTGCTGACCGATCCCATCAAAGGGTTCGGAGTGATGTCGGAATATGCCGTGCGAAGAATGTCCTACGCCACAGGCATGGGAAAAGCTGAATTGAGCAAGCACCACCCAGACATTAAGGCAGCTGCGAGCATTTTTAATGATGGGACACGCCAACTCGCCACGTTTGTGGATAAACTTTTGCGCAAACATGGCAAATCGATTGTGGATCGCCAGTTCGCCACCCGTCGCCTTGCCGACGTCATGATTGATCTCTTCGTCCTCGCCAGCACCATCAGTCGGGTGACCTCGATGATTGAGAGCCAAGGTTCGGCAAAGTGCAGCAAGGAAAAGGAAATTCTCACAGTCCTTTCGGGTCAAGTGCGGCGCCGTACTTCGTCCAACTTCAGCAAGATCGATGAAAACGACGACGAACTAATCAAGTCGCTCGCCGATGATGCTTTGGAAGCGGAAAGCTTCCGCTGGGATACTTTGTAGGCGGCTTTTACAATCGCCGGGCACGGTGGTACTCAGACTGAGTCTGAGTAGGAAACGTGCATCAACCTAAAAACCCCGTCCATTCTGTTTTACGAGTCGAGGCCAAAGGCTCAGCTTGGGTTCTCAAGTCGATTGAGGGGCCTGCCGTTTTAGTGGAGCGCCTCTACGAGATTGGTTTTCTCCCCGGTGAAACCATTACCCTGCTTGGCAAGATCCCCTTCGGCGGCCCTTGGCTATTGTTCGTTCGTGGCGCCACCGTCGCAGTCAGAGAAAGCGAAGCCCAATGCCTGCGATTCTAAATACCCCCACGTTTGCCTTGGTAGGGCCTCCGAACGCAGGCAAGACCACGCTTTTTAATGCACTCACAGGCGCGAACAATCATGCGGTGAATTACCCCGGCGCCACCGTGGAATATGCGGTCGGTCACTTAAAGCGCCAATGGGGACCCGAGTGTAAAATTGCGGATACACCCGGAACGTATAGTCTTTCTCCCAAGTCGCCCGAGGAACAGGTGACTTTCGATTTACTCACGCGGAAAGCAACCTTTCCCACCGCAGTGATTGTCGTGGTGGATGGACTTCAGCTATCGCGGCACCTACCGCTCGTGCGACACGTGCGCGAAACGGGTTTGCCCCTTGCGGTTGCTGTCACCATGAAAGACTTGGTCGAAAAAGATGGCCGCACCATCGACATCGCAGAGCTTTCGAGACTCCTGGGCGTTCCCGTCATTGCCATCAATGCTGTCAGTGGCGAGGGAATCGATCGCCTCGTCGCGACCACCCACTCTCTCAAGCCGTCTTCGGCGATAAACACTCCCCAGCCTTGGTCGACCGCCCGACAAAGCCAGGAACTCACTTGGGCAGCGCAAATCACTTCCCAAGTTTACTTAGATGCCCGGGACGCACATCCCCTTCGAACAATAGGAGAACGGACGGCCCGGCTGGACCACGTGCTCCTTCACCGGTTTTTGGGACCTTTGCTTTTTGTCATCGTCATGACCGCCGTTTTCACGTCGATATTCTGGCTGGCTGCCCCTGCAATGGACTTCGTAACGGGCTATTTTGAATCTTTGGCTACGCGCATTTTGGAGGCTTATCCAGGAAGTCTCATAGCGGATTTCATCGGCAGTGGTTTGGTGCTGAGCGTGGGTGCAGTCATGACTTTCGTTCCTCAGATTGTGATTTTGTTCTTGGGTATCACTTTGCTCGAAGACTCCGGCTACCTCGCTCGCGCTGCGACACTCATTGATCGCCCCCTTTCACGTTTAGGCCTCAACGGCCGGTCCTTCGTACCGCTGCTATCCGGCTACGCCTGCGCTATTCCCGCTATGCTTGCGGCGCGCACCATCCCCAATCGCAAGGAGCGCTGGATAACGCTTTTCATTTTGCCGTTGATGAGCTGTAGCGCGCGCTTGCCTGTTTATGCCCTACTACTCGCTTACCTCTTCGCGGGTAGTCCTGCTTGGAAACCAGGCCTTGCCTTGGCCGGTATTTATGTTTTCAGTCTCGTCGTCGGTGCGCTGGCAGCAGCCTTGGTCAATCGGCTCATTAAGAGCGAAGAACACTCGTTCTTCCTTCTGGAGCTGCCGGTTTACCGACGTCCCTCGCTCAGAGGCGCTTTGAAGAATGTTTACCTAAGAACCGAAAGTTATCTGCGCAAAGCGGGTCCGGCGATTTTTGCTTTCTCCGTCGCCCTGTGGGTAGCAACCACTTTCCCCAACTACAAGGCCGACAATCCCAATGATAAATTGAAGGGGAGCTATGCCGCCCAGCTCGGGCAAGTGCTGGATCCCGTGATGCATCCCATGGGGGGCGATTGGCGCACCGGCGTCGCACTCGTCTCTGCCTTTGCGGCTCGCGAGGTATTTGTTTCTTCGCTAGGTCTCGTCATGCAAGTTTCCGAACAAAATGAAACCAACCGAGAAGTTTCCCTTTTGGAATCGATGCGCATTGCCACCCGAGCGGACGGCAGTCCGCTTTTCACCGTCGCTTCGGCGGTAGGACTCATCCTATTCTTTATGATTGCACTGCAGTGTATGTCGACGGTGGCAGTGGCCCGGAGGGAGTTCGGCAATTGGAAGTATCCCCTCATCCAGCTCGTTGCCTTTAATATCGCAGCCTACGTACTCGCCGTAGGCGCCGTGCAAGGATTGCGTGCTTTCGGCATCGCTTGAAATGAAAAAAGGCGATCCCTTTCGGAATCGCCTCTTATTAAACAACGAACTGATAATTTTTAGAGCGACATTACGATGGTTGCTGCACCGAACGAATTTGCTGCACCCAAATTCATTCCGAACGTGGGACCTGTGGTTGCAATGTTCATCAACAAGCCACCATCTAGAATGATCAGGACGCTTTCGACGATTTCGAAGTGAAGCCCCGTCAACAGGTTCAAGTTAATCCCGAACGCACTTGCCGGGCTGATCCCCAACGCCAATCCGCCGCCAACGTGAAAACCCTTCCAAGCATCTCCCACGATAGCGTGCTTATACGCACCGCCAACGCCGAACGTAACGCTTGGCGCAGGAGGCGTCAGCGCCATCGCTGCATTCAATTGGAGGAAACCCTTGTCGTTCACAACCATGACAGCGGCGATCGAATTCGCTAGCAAGGCATGGGATGTATCGGCAGTAAAACCCATGTAAAAAGTCGGCTTCCCGCTTACCGTTCCCGATCTCTTCACTTCGGCTTGCACACTTTGTGCAAGGCAAGCGGCGAAGACGCAAAGTACTACTCGAGTTGTCCAGTTTTTCATGTTTTCATTCCCTCAGGCGTTAAAAAAGAAAATCGTATCTGAGAATAATGGGATGGGCGATCGAAAAAGAAATGGATTGAGCGAACCGCAGAGTGCATGGCTCACCAAGTCACAGTTTATTCAAGCGCTCGATTGTCCGACGAAGCTTTTCTATATCGACGGTAAATACGCAAGCGATCGCGACGACGATGCTTTCCTGACAGCGCTTACCGAAGGTGGCTTTCAGGTGGGAGCACTTGCGAAGACACAGTTTCCAGACGGTGTCGAAGTAGACGAACGCGACCCCGCAAAAGCGATCGATATCACTCGACGCTTGCTCCAAGCAAAAGACATCACACTCTTTGAAGCTGCCCTTGCCTGGGAAAAGCTCCTCATCCGAGTGGATGTGCTTCAGAAAGTCGGCAACGTCCTGCATCTTTACGAGGTAAAGGCAAAAAGTTACCGATCGGGTGATTCCTTCACCACTTCCAAGTGGAAACCCTACCTTTATGACATCGCCTTTCAGACCCATGTCGCTCGTCAGGTTTTCCCCACTTCCCAGATTCACCCGCACCTCATCCTGCCGGACAAATCCAAAGTTTGTTCCGTGGACGGCCTCCATCAAAAGTTCTTGATTTCAAGACAGGGCAAGCGCGTCGTCGTCACCTCACGCAGCCCCCTCACTGCCTCGACTCTGGGCACACCCATTCTAACGACGGTAGGAGTGGATGAGGAAGTCGCAGCGATCACCCGCTTACACAGCTACGCAGCCCGGCCTGGCTTTAAGGAGGGCTCTCTCAGCTTCGCCGCACTCGTTACCGAACTTTCAAACGCCCAGCAGAACAACCGCAAGCTTCCCGCTTACTTGGGCACTCATTGCCGGGATTGCGAATTCAATTCCGAGTCAGGTCCCAACGGCTTCAAAGAATGTTGGGCGGAGCCCTTGCGAAAACGGCCGGAGGGAACCCCTGCGTTCAAAGTCTGGTCCTGGCCGAAGGCAAACAAACTCATCGCCGAAGGGGCTTTTTTCATTGAGGACCTTCATGAAGAAGATATCGCGCCGGAAGAAGACCCCGAGCAAGAGGGCATGACTGCCTCTGAGCGAAGGTGGCTTCAAGTTCGCAAAGTGCAAGAAGGCGACCCCACGCGCAAAGTGCGCGTCGATGGGCTGCGCGCTCGAATGGGACAGGTGAAGTACCCTTTACACTTTATCGACTTTGAAACGTTTCGACCCGCGATTCCTTTTCACAAAGGGCTTCGCCCCTACCAACAGCTTGCTTTTCAGTTCTCTCACCACCAAGTCAGCGCCTCAGGCGAAGTCGTGCACCAGGGAGAGTACTTGTGCCGGGAGGCCGGAAAGTTCCCCAACTTTGAGTTCATTCGTGAACTGAAAAGCCAACTGGAAAAAGATGCCGGTAGTATTCTCATCTACGCGAATCACGAAAACACGGTGTTGAACGATATCGCAGCGCAATTGGCAGACTCGCAAGAAAAAGACCGTGAGTCGCTCATTGCGTGGATACAGACGATTGCCAAACCACCCGCCGACTCCAACCAACAGGCGCCCTTGCGCCAGTGCGTCGACTTATGCGATCTCTACAAACGCTTCATCTATCTGCCGGCAACCCAAGGCTCCAACTCGCTCAAACGGGTATTGCCAGCGACTCTGAATGAAGTCGCCGGAAAGCCCGTCGACAATCCATACGACACTTTGCCCCCCTTATTCGATGGCCACACCGACGAAACACTCCACACCCTGCTTCCGCACAGTCGAATTGCCGACGGAGGCGCGGCCATGATGGCTTATGCAAAAATGCAGTTTACCGAAATGACCGAAGTCGAAGCCAAAGAGATTCAGGCCAAGCTCTTGGCCTATTGCAAACTCGATACATTGGCCATGGTCTGGATTTGGCAAGCTTGGCGGCGCTGGACAGCGTGACGCACCGCATGGTCAACCCCTTTCGTGTTTTTTCCGATAGTGAAATGGGAGAGTGCGGTTCGTGGGTAACGACGATTCAAAAACCAAAGGACCTCGGGGTTCGATAACTTTTAAGAAAGAACCCGAAGGCCTCACTCCGCTCAGTCCAAAGGAAACCCCTGCGGACAGCGAAGGCGATTCTCTGCCCCGAATCGAACCCGTTTTCAAAATCGACCTCGAACCGGTCGAGCCTTCCTATGCTCAGTTAGAAGAAAGCCAACCCGCGGTCGACCTGGGCCAGCTGCAGGCGGAACTCCACGCCTTGCAACCCCAGGTGGATGACATTAGCCGTACGTCGGGAAGTGTCTCCACCAATCAAGTGGAAGTCCTGCGCAAGTACATCGCATTGAAAGAAGCGGAATCGCGCGACTTGAAAGAGCAGCAGCGGCAATACCAGACTTACGTCAAGAAGCTCACCTCCCAGGTGCAATCGCTTTCTGGAAAGAGCCAAGATTTGGTCGCTGAACTTGAAACCCTGCGACGTCGCGATGAATCTTCTCGTCTGGAAGGACGCGAAATCGAAAAGCGCTACCGTGAAGAATTGGTTAGACAGAAAAACGAATACGAAGACCGTATTCGCCGCTCGGGAAACGTTTCGCAAGAGTACCAAGACCTGCAGCGTAAACGCGAAGAGTGGAAGGACAAGGTTCGCGACGACCTAAAGCGCATCAAATTGCGTGAACGAGAGCTCGAGAACAAATACGAACTGCTTAAACGCGACACCCAGGCCCTACTCGATTCCAAAGATCGTCATGTTCTAGAGCTCAAGCGCAAGAACGATGCGTTTGAACTTGAAATGGAATCGCTGGAAGATCGCCTTCGCGCTGCCGGGCAAACCGTCGCGCAAATCCAATCCAAGAAGCGTCGACTGATTGAAACCCTCAAACTCGCCATTGCCCTGCTCGAGGAAATGGACCAAGGCGCTGATACCGCCGACGAACAAAAAGCAGGCTAACCGCTCTACCCTGGCGGCAGCTCCCCGTGACTTCCGTCACAAAAAGGCGGGCGTTGCGAGTACTTGCAACCACACCACGCCACCTTGCGCTTTACGGGAATGTTCACGGTGAGTGGCTCAATACCAGTCCCCGCGTGAGACCCATCGCAGTAGGGCTGAGTGGCGGACAGTCCACAAGCACACCATTTTTTGCTCCCGGGCTCCTCTTCAATTAAATAAGGGCCTCTTTGGGGGATTTGACGAGGAATCGCCATACGTTGCCTACCTCAACAGATGATGAGATACCCTTGGTGTGGGTGGGTTGGCAAAGTTCTTATGGTTGGCTTTAGCATGTCTATGGACGGCGTTCTGCGCCGTCTTCACGATTACCGCTTTCCTACTCAATGAAAACCTTGGCCACCGGATGCACCACTTCTGGGCCTATGGGCTTTGTGTTCTTTATCGAGTGGAAGTCGATATCCTCTTCCAACATCACCTTCCTAAGAACCGCGGTACCATTTTGGCCCCCAATCATCAAAGCATGTTCGATATGCCCATCCTAGGAATGCTTCCCTCCGATTTCAAATACGTCTCCAAACGAGAGATTCGCTCTATCCCCTTTCTGGGATGGGCTTTGCGAGCCATGGGCACCTACTTCATCTCGCGAAATGACTCCTCGGCGGATTTGAACGTTATGAAAGAAGTAGAAGAGGGCCTGTTACGAGGCAATAGTGTTTTGCTCTTTCCCGAAGGCACGCGCACTCGGGATGGGCTGCTACAACCTCTGAAAAAAGGGGCTTTTCGCGTGTGTATGAATACCGGGGCTCCTCTTTGCCCCATCGCCATTGAAGGGAGCTATCCCATTGCCCCTCCTGGGAGCCTGCCGAAACTGGGGCCTCATAAGGTCACTTTACGAATCGGCGCGCCGTTGTATCCTCTTCCCGGAGAGGATGTTGCCGCTCTGATGATCCGATATCAGAAAGAACTCGTGCGACTTCTTGAAGAAGGCTCTGCCGCCTAGGCCAGATCTGTAGTAGGGTAATCCGGACTAAAGCTCAAGGATATCAGCGATGTTCACCTCGGTATTACGCAAAGTTTTTGGGTCTCACAACGAACGCGAACTCAAGCGGCTAAAACCGCTTGTTGAAAAAACAAACGCCCTTGAACCTTCAATGGCGGCCCTTTCCGACGACAGTCTCGCAGCCAAAACCATCGAATTCCGCGAACGCATTGGTCGAGGCGAAACCCTCGACCGATTGCTTCCGGAAGCTTTTGCAACTTGCCGCGAGATGTCGAAACGCGTTTTGAAAATGCGGCATTTTGATGTGCAGCTGATCGGGGGAGCCGTCCTGCACAGTGGTAAAGTTGCGGAAATGAAAACGGGGGAAGGAAAAACGCTCGTTGCCACCCTTCCCGTGTATCTCAACGCCTTAAGTGGCAAGGGCACTCACGTCGTTACCGTGAACGACTACCTCGCAAGGCGCGATTCCGAGTGGATGGGCCAACTCTATCGTGCGTTGGGCCTGACGACGGGCGTGATAGTCCATGGGTTGAACGACAACCAGCGCCGCGAAAGTTACGCGGCCGATGTGACCTACGGGACCAATAACGAATTCGGGTTCGACTACCTGCGCGACAACATGAAGTTTCGACTTCAGGACTATGTGCAGCGCCCCTTGAACTACGCCATCGTCGATGAAGTAGATTCTATTTTGATTGATGAGGCGCGCACTCCGCTTATCATCAGCGGCCCGACCGATGATTCGACGGACAAGTACTACACCATCAATGCCATCATCCCGATTCTTAAGAAAGAAGATGATTTCACGATTGAGGAGAAATCCCGATCCGCCACACTCACTGATGCTGGAGTTGCAAAGCTCGAAAAAGCACTCAACATCCAGAATCTCTATGCGCCTGAGCACATGGAACTCGTGCACCACGTTTACCAAGCACTCAAGGCCCATGCGATCTTCCAGATTGACGTCGATTATGTCGTCAAAGAGGGCCAAGTCATTATCGTAGATGAATTCACGGGCCGCCTCATGCCAGGTCGCCGCTATAGCGACGGACTCCACCAAGCACTTGAGGCCAAGGAAAACGTCACTATCGAGAACGAAAACCAAACGCTGGCCACCATTACGTTTCAGAATTTCTTCCGTATGTACAACAAGCTCTCGGGTATGACCGGAACAGCGGATACGGAAGCCGCTGAATTCCAGAAAATTTACAATCTGGAAGTCATGATGATTCCGACCAACAAACCCATGGTCCGCAAAGACATGCCGGACATGGTCTATAAGTCGGAGAAGGGGAAGTTCGAAGCCGTTTGCAACGAAATTGCCGAACTCACCGCGAAGAAAGTTCCAGTCTTAGTCGGTACGGCTTCCATCGAGAAATCGGAAGTCTTAAGCGAGATCTTGCGCAAAAAGGGAGTGATCCACAACGTCCTGAATGCAAAACACCACGAACGCGAAGCGGAAATCGTAGCCAATGCGGGTCAACCGGGCTCTGTGACTATCGCAACCAATATGGCGGGTCGCGGTACGGATATCGTTCTGGGGCCCGGTATCAAGGAGATGGGCGGACTCCATATCATCGGCACAGAACGTCATGAATCTCGACGCATCGACAATCAGTTGCGTGGCCGTGCGGGTCGGCAAGGAGATCCGGGATACAGTCGCTTTTACATGTCTCTCGATGATGATTTGATTCGCATCTTTAATGGAGAGCGCATCAAGGCGTACATGGAGCGCTTCAACATGGAAGAGGATGTTCCGATTGAGTCAAAGCTCATTTCCAGAGCCATCGAGAACGCACAGAAAAAAGTCGAAGCGCATAATTTTGATATTCGAAAGCACTTGCTCGAATACGACGATGTCCTCAACAAGCAACGCGAAGTGGTTTACGAGATGCGCAAGCTCATTCTCGGGGGCGGAGACAACACACGGTCGCTCATTTTGGATATCGTCCAGGAACAAATTCAGGCCATTAGCGCTTCATTTGCCTCCACGAAAAACACCGGCGACTGGGATCGCAATGCCATTCGCGAAGCGGTCTTGGGATTATTTGAATCCGACCTAGGGGTGAACGAGGCTTTTTGGAACGCCATCGCTTCATCCAAAGAGCTCGAAGACAAACTGACGGCGGAAGCCACTGCCCTTTACGAGCGCCGCGAAGCATCGATGACACCCGAAGTACTTCGGCAGCTCGAACAAATGGTTTACCTGGGTTCCATCGACCAGCTCTGGAAGGACCACCTTCTCAATATGGATCACCTGAAAGAAGGCGTAGGACTTCGAGGGTATGGCCAGAAAGATCCGCTCGTCGAATACAAAAAAGAAGGCTTCACGCTTTTCAAATTGATGGACGATCAAGTTAAAACAGACGTCATTTCGAAGCTTTTCCGTGTTCAAGTCACGTCGCCCGAGCAGGTTGAAGAAATTGCGCCCAAACGACAGCAGCCCATGTTCTTTCATTCTGGTGGCGAGGAGGCAGCACCCCCTCCCACCAAGCGGGAAGAAGACAAAGTGGGACGAAACGACCCCTGCCCCTGCGGTAGTGGCAAGAAATACAAGAAGTGCCACGGACAATAACCCATGCTCTCTAACTGCCCCCAATGTAAGAAACAGATTGAACACGAGGATTTTCTCTTCGAGGTGATTTGCGATTGCGGGACACGGTTCAATCCCTTTATGGGAATCACAGACATCCCCGGACTAGACGGAGTAACTCCCCCTGCAGCGCCTGAGTGGAAAGAGCCGGTAGTTGCAACGGTGGATTATTCCGAGAGTCAGGCTGTTTTCAATGAGCTGAAGAACTATGCCGAAGACGGGGCCACCCCCACCTCCACTGCTCCGGTGCAAGCGCCAGTTGCCCCCACTAGCACAGCAACCGCTCCCCGATCCGCTCCTTCTACAAGCTCCGATGCCATCATGACTTCGGGAGACGGGCTACCGGGCTATCGTATTGAGGCCTATCTGGCCCCTTTGTCCGCCTCGGCTCCGCTGGATGTACAACAATCCAATCCACTCCGAGCGGGCTTCGATGCGCTTTGGGCCCAGGCCGAGAACAGTGGAGCCAACGGGATAGTTGCTGTTCGGTGGGTGCTTTCTCCAGATGGATCACGCGTGGTCTTGAGTGGAACGCCCGTGCAGTGTAGCAAAGAACACGTTTGAGCAAATCCAAAGACCCAGAAAGCCTGCGTCCCGTTGGAGCACGCGCGCTGAAAAGCGCCGGTGATACCTTACGCCCCTACTTGATAGGCCTTCGCGTCCTCGACCTTTACGCGGGCCAAGGACGATTTGGCGAAATGGCGCTCGTCGAAGGGGCTGCGTCCGTGACGTTTGTTGAATCGCACCCACGCACAGCCGTAGCCCTTCGCCCACTTACTGCAAAGTATGCCGGGCGCGCGCTCGTCGTGCAGCAAAGCGCCCTGCCCTTTCTTGAAACCACATCCCAAAAGTATGACCTCGTGATGGCCGATCCGCCTTTTGACCTATGGAAAGAGGGCTTCGAAGACCAGCTTCTCTGCGCCATTCTTCGCGTCTTAGCACCCGAAGCATTACTCCTTGTAAAAAACCCGACCCGAATGGTAATTTCGGGCGCATTTGCGGGCCTATCCCCGTGGAAGCAATCCAGGTTTGGTGAGTCGACACTCACCTATTTCCGATACGAGGCGCCGAGTGCCAATGACTCCCACAAATAGCCGAGTAATCTACCCTGGTACGTTCGACCCCATCACGAACGGCCACGTGGATTTGATCCAGCGCTGCCTGGGCACTTTTAGTGAAGTCACCGTGTTAGTGGCACATTCTCGCAAGAAGGCGCCACTGATCGATGCGGCTACGCGCAAACAGCTTATTGAACAGTGTTTTCCAGGTGACCCTCGAGTTACCGTAGACGTTTATGAAGGTCTACTTGCCAACTATGCACGCGAAAAGGGCATCACTTCGGTCCTGCGGGGCTTAAGAGCCGTCTCTGACTTCGAGTACGAATTTCAAATGGCGACCATGAATCGCCGGATGTACCCCGAGCTTCAAACTTTCTTTTTGATGGCGTCCGAAAAGTACTTTTTTGTTAACTCCACTTTGATCAAAGAGGTCATGTCCCATCATGGCGATGTGTCTGAATTGGTGCCACCGCACGTGGAAAAGAAACTGCAGGAAAAATTATGGTGACCCTCTCCGGCCGAGTCGCAAAACTAAAGTCGTCCTCCATCATGGAAATCGCCGCGCGTGCGCAAACCATGAAAGCCCAGGGCATTGACGTCGTTTCGCTCGCCGCAGGGGAACCGGATTTTAATACCCCCGACGCTATTCAGAAAGCGGCTACCCAGGCCATGGCGGAAGGCATCACCAAGTACACCCCTGCCGCCGGATTCCTCGCACTTCGAGAAGTTTTGGCTGAGAAGATTTCGCGCGAGAATGGTTTTCCTGTGACGCCGGATGAGATTCTAGTCACCTCGGGCGCAAAACACGCTATTTACCTGGCGCTCCAATGCTTAGCAGACGAAGGCGATACCATCCTGGTACCGACGCCTGCCTGGGTCAGCTACCGACCCATGATTGAACTCACGGGAGCGAACCTCGTTCCCTTGCCGTTATTTGAAGAAGACGGCTTCCGTTTAAATGTCGACCGTTGGAAGGGCCTCGCCATTCCCAGTAGTGCCAAGGGCATCTTGATCAATAGCCCGAACAACCCGACAGGGGCTGTGTACTCGGAAGAGGAACTGAAGAACTTTGTCGGCTGGGCCCTTCAGCGCAACCTGTGGATTATGTCGGACGAAATTTATGAAAAAATTGTCTATGACGACACTAAGCATGTCAGCGTCGCTTCACTAGGACCAGAGGCACGCAACTGCACCATTACCATCAGCGGATTTTCCAAGAGCCATTGCATGACTGGATGGCGTTTAGGCTGGGCGGTGGGCAATCGCGATCTCATACAGAAGATGGCAGCACTTCAAAGCCAAAGTGTGAGCCACGTTACGAGCTTTGTGCAATGGGCCGGCATCACAGCTGCCAAGCTTCCGGACGATGTAGTCCACACGATGGTGAAAGAGTTTGATAGTCGTCGGCGCTATTGCATGGAGCGGCTGGACAAGCTCCAGGACTATTGCACTTATACAAAGCCCACTGGCGCTTTCTACTTCTATGTGAACTTTTCAAAGTGGCTCAAAGAGCATGGGAAGAACGACTTAGAACTGTGCAAAGACTTGCTGGCAAGCCACCACGTGGCGGCGGTTCCCGGGTCTTCATTCGGCAAAGAAAACTTTGTACGTTTGAGTTACGCCAATTCCCCGGCGAATCTCGCTAAAGCATTCGACCGACTCGAAGCTTTTCTCAAATCTTAACGATTTCGCGCAAAAGACCGTCTTTGAGGCCAAACACCCAGCCGTGAAGCATCGGCCTCTGCTCGTTCTTAAGACTTTCTTTGGTGGCAAGCGCTTCGGTAAGCTTTCGAACTTGATCTTCTACACTCAGCTCCACCATGCGCTCGAACACAGCCTCCGGAGACAGGCCGCCTAACTTCTCCTGATGCTTGTTTTGAGTAGATTTGATGTTTGCTAGCCACTTATCCAGCAGGCCAAAGCTCTGTTTTGATAAGGCAGCATTCACGCCGCCACACCCATAGTGTCCGCAAACAATGACGTGCTTCACTTTGAGAACCTTGACGGCGTATTCCAGCACGCAATTCGCATTCAAATCATCAGGAAGATAAAGGTTTGCGATATTCCGGTGCGTAAATACTTCGCCGGGCTGCGCTCCGGTAATTTCCTCCGCAGGAACACGACTATCGGAGCAGCCAATCCAAAGAAAGGTAGGTTGCTGTCCCTCTGCTAGCGCGCCAAAATACCCTGGTCGCAGGGCCTCTTTCTCAGCCGCCCAACCGCGATTTGCTAGGAGCAGCTTCTTGTACGCTTGCATGTCGACTCTCCTCTTTTGATGGTCGCATTCGCTTCGGCTGGCCCAAGTAAATGTCCTTCATTTCAACACTGATTCCGCGATTAGGCGCGGAGCTTGCAAACTCTTCGAGCATTTCAAACACATCACGATCAATGAACATCGCCCGTGAAGCGTCAAAGAATACTTGGGAGCCTTCCGGAATGGCTGCCAACTCTTTTCTGAGTTTGATTTTGTGGATGAAAGTGACGTCTTTCGTGAAGCGAATCAAGATAGATTTGCCGTCTCGAACAACCAAAATGGCGGAGTAAAAGCTGGTTTTAACCACAAACCCCAAGCCCACCAAGAGTCCTATCGCTACGCCCCTTAGCAAGTCAGTGAACAAAATGGCAACAATAGTGATTGCAAAGGGGAGAAACTGGTCCCAACCGTTTCGATACGCGGCGCGGATGATCTTGGGGTGCGCTAGTTTGAAACCCACCACAATGAGTACGGCGGCCAGAGCAGAAACAGGGATGTGATTTAGGATGGAATGTAACGCGACGACCGAAAACAAAAGGATAAACCCGTGAAGGATGGTGGATAGGCGGCTGCGAGCGCCCGCGTAAATATTCGCAGAGCTGCGTACGATGACTGACGTCATCGGAATACCACCGACCAATCCAGCGAGAATATTCCCCGCTCCTTGGGCAAAAAGCTCCTGATTCGTGTTGGAGACTCGTTTGAACGGATCCAGCTTATCCGTCGACTCTAAGGACAGGAGACTTTCAATACTGCCTACGGCAGCTATAGTGAGCCCCACGGTCCAAACGTTAAGGTTGCCGAGCACGCGGAAGTCCGGGAACCGGAGCTCTCCCCAAAGTGCCGAGAGAGAATCGATGTTAGGCAGGCTCACTAGGTGCCCGTCTTGAGCTCTGAGCACCATATCGGGAAAGCCCAGCTTAAAAAGGCCATTGATGAGAGTCGCAAAAACCGCTGCCGCAAGCGGACCTGGAACTCGGGACAACCAAGGGTTCTTTTTTACGAAAGGTTTTTCCCACAAAATGAGAAGCACCAGACTGAGAGAGAAAATCAATAACGTCGAGCCATTCACGGCGGAAAGCGTCTGCCGAATGACTTCTGTAGTAGGGTGCTGCCCCCAGAGCTCGAGAAAGCTCATGTCGCTCTCAAACCGGCCAGGGCCACCCAAAGCGTGAGGAAACTGTTTCAGCATGATGGTGATACCAATGGCTGAAAGCATCCCGTTGATCACGCTATTGGGAAACAGAGAAGCGAGAAAACCCACGCGGAGCAATCCAAAGCCAATCTGGAAAACCCCCGAAAGAACAACAGCGCAAAGAAGAGCCTCGAAACCGCCTAACTTATGGATCCCAACTGCAACAATGACCGTTAAGCTATTGGCGGGGCCACTCACACTAAGTTGCGAGCCCGAAAGCAGTCCGACCACCACACCGCCGATGATGCCGGTGAGCACTCCTGAGAATAAAGGTGCATCTGAGGCGAGAGCCATGCCCAGACAAAGTGGCAAAGCGACCAGGAAAACCACCACGGAGGCGGGAAAATCAAATCGTATGTTCTTCAGAAGCGAAGGGTCGAAAGTCCGTTTCAGTGAATTCTTCAAGCGATAAGCCATCCCATGATCAGAAGAGGTTAAAGAATGTTAATGTAGACGCTTTGGAAGGTCTAGAAGGAGTTTCCGAGGTTCACGAGAATGCGCGCACCGTCGAGCGTGAAGGCGGTGTCGAAACGCAATACGAGACGGCTATTCCAAATGAAGCGTAGGCCCCAGCCTCCCGACGCATGCCAGTTGTCGAACTCATTGGGAAACTTGTCAGGCCAAACGCGGCCGACATCGAAAAAAGGGACAAAACCCACCGTCATATCTTGACCGAAAAAACCCGCAAAGATCGGATCCCACCTCAACTCAAAACCCATAATGAGCCGGATCTTGTCAATAAAACGATTGGCTTCGTAACCGCGTAAGAAGCGATCTCCCCCGAGCGCCTGCGCCGAAGCCGTCCCGCCCACGGCGCCCAGCTCAAAGAATGGCACATCGCCACTGAGGTATTCAAACAAAGTGCGATGGGCAAAGATTAAACGCCGATTAAGGGAAATGAATTTCCTGAAGGTGTACGTCGTTCGCGTAAAGTCGTACTGACTGCCAGTGAGATGCTTCTGATATGCATTAAAGAACAGCTCGTGATAGTTGCCCCGAGAAGGATAGGGCTCGAAATCGAGCGTGTCAAAGATGAGAGCAAGGCCCATGGAATGAGAGCGACCACCCGCAACTCCCGAAGGTTGCTGCTGCTCTAACACACTTCCAGGGGCTGCAGAAATGTTTGTCCACTTTAGACTAAGGACCGGCCCTACGCGAATTTGGCGCGTGAGATAATAGAGCCAACTCAAACTCAAAGTAGGCCCTTCCTGGACATGAGAGTAGAGCGGATCATTGGCATCTAAAAGCGCCTGACTAAATGGATTTTTGTTTCCAATTCCGAAATAACGAATAGACACATCTCGATCGTAAGCAAATAGAGTCGTGACGCGGAACCGGTTCTTGAAGGCCCAAGGAAAGTCCACTTGAACAATGTGCTTCTGGCGACCACGGTCACTTGCTAAAACTTGCGCAATAACTTCGACTTCATGAGGATCTTGGCGGCGGATGTTCTGCCACTGCAGACGCAATCCGAGATTGAACCCCGAGGCATTGCTCGGAAAGACGATGGGAATCCCCTGCATCGTCCAAGGATCGCCCCAGATTTCAAAAGTCTTCTTCTTTACGATGCGATCGATGCGCTGCGCTACTTCTTCTCCAAACTTGCGGAAGTCACTGCCCATCCCGCCCTGAGTCTTGAAAACGTCTTGATCGGAGCCAGGTTCTTTCTTGGGTTCGAAGAAGTCGATGGATTTCGTGTCTGTCGTGTCACCGACGGCAAAGCAAGCGCCCGAAAGGAACAAAAACAGGAGAAAAAACTGCGCTAAGGGAATCACCGACGTCATTGTGCCGTGTTAGAGAGTGAAACTCAAACCAAGCGAGAAGAACATTCCTGAGAGGTCGAGCGACCCGCCTGCAAAAGGTCCGCTAGCCCCTGTGAGCACGCCTAAGGGCATCCAGCGAAAACCCCCTCCCAAAGTGAACGCCACTTTTTGACTGACTCGCAAACCCATCATGGCGCGCGCTCGGTAAGAGATAGGGGTAATCAATGCAGTAAATTCATCACCCGTAGTGGAGCTGCCGCCAAACACCAACGGGTAGAAAGCCCCCGCTGCGGCAAACCAAAACCATCGATAACTAGGCTTGTAGAATCCCAATTCGGCGCCACCCGATAGATAGTTCAACGTGCTCGAAGAGCCCACGTCTTGACGGGTAGCCAGCCAGTAGTCCCCTACAAAACCAAAATAAATAAGACTCGATATTTTGAACCCAAAGCTTGCTTCGAGTGAAACCGGATTTTGAAAGGCCCCAGGGACGGTCGTTTGGTTCGCATGGAGGGACAAAAGCATGCTTGAGGCGCCAAAGCCGTCGCCTCTGGCAACCCCCGAATGACTCAGCGCCACGGACAAGAGGAGGGCGCTAAGGCAGTGCTTCCACCGCGATGTTTCTGATTTCGCCTTTGTCGCTACTTGCATGAATGTAGATCCCCGCTTTCTTGTCGAATACTTGGAACCCTTCCGCCTTGAGCACTTTTTGGAAATCCTGTGGCGCAAGCGTCCCTTTTTCTGCCAACTCCAATTGAACGGTCGAACCCTTCGCAAACGCTTTGAGCTCTGGCGAGTAGCACTGAAGCACTTTCAATCGAGCCTGAAGCAAGCGCACTTTTTGCTGCACTCGCGAAAGCGCCTGATTCACTTCAGGAAGCAAAAAACAGCGCTCTTCGGGCCGAGGGTGCGCGACTTTAAGCCGAATTGAAAAATCGTGCTTTTGCAGATCTTGCAAAGCAACTTGCTCGGCAGCACCCAAACCCGCACTCCATCCCACCACGCTCAGAAAAAACACAACTCCAGTTCGCACTGCTCAATACCCTGCCTTCATCGGCATTCGGTATACCAGATCATCTTCTGTGCGTGCCTGCTTGTCTTTGCCCAGTGAGCGAATTTCAAAAATACCTTCAGAGAAACCAAGCTGGTAAGCGGTGCCCCAGGGATCGGTTAGCCGGGAGGCTTTTCCATTACGCACACACGCAAGCACCACGTCCGTGCTGCTTGCGTGAGGGGAGTAGCAGCTCTTGAACGCAGAGCGAATGTATTCCACATCACGATTCAGGTGCGCATTGCGTCCGAACGGCAAAGCCACAAATGCCACCAGTGAAAACCAAGCCAAAAACCCGATGCCTCCGACCGCACCATAAGCGTAACGCAAACGCTTATCGGATATAACGCCCCGATTGGGAAACCGAAGGGTCTCCAGCCCTGCAGCGAGGGCGATTACGGGAATGACCCACACGGATAACCGAAGGGCTGTCGCAATGGCAAAAGGGAGGAAAAAACCAACGGCCCAAAGGTATCGCTGTTGGGCGAGCTGGCCGAGACCGGGTAGGAAAAAGCTCAAAAGAGCAGGCGCTTTTTTCATCGGAATATTATCCGATAGAAAGGCGCCGAAAGCGAATCAACAACGTGAGTTAGTTGGTAAGGTAATTGACGAGCGCAGGATCCACCGCTGAACCCGAACCGCCACAGCTTTGCTGTCCGGAAAGACCTTGAGCCAAAGCTTGGGCGTAAGCCCGATTGCCTGAAGCTTCCTCAGCACTCCCGCCCGCAGATGCGACGTCGCTCAGAAGGGGCAAAGCCAACACCAACATTCCCTGCGCTTGGCAGCTTTGCAAACGGCACTGTGCATACTTAAATTTGCTTTGAGCAACCGTGAAGGGGTCGCTCTGTTTAGGGGTATAGCGCTTTACATCGGCAGCGCATTTATTCATCAAGTTGTTTATCAAAACATATTGCATGATCATCGAAGTGTCGCCGCCGCGCAGGCTATTGAGAAGCTCTTCAGGAAGAAACATCCCTCCGCCCTGAGTGAAAGCCGGAGATCCTAGCTGCATGATGTATTGATCCGGCGACATGCCGTTTAGAGAAGGCCGCTCAGCGTGTGCGTTTTGTGAGAACAAAGAGGCAATCAAGATGAGACCCGAGATGCCGTACTTGAATGACTTAATGATGTTGTTCATGAGCGATACCTTTCCTAAGCGTTGCTAGATACAAATTGCAACGGGTGTGCCGCGAGCTCTCAAGGCCAGGTTTGTATACACCCCCTGACCAGCCGCCAGTCGGTTCGCGAGCCACTTCGAAATCTCAAGCGAAAGCAAAGGCTTAGAGCGCACAAGGTGTATACACATTCAGAATACACCCCCAACCCACTGAAAAACTTGAACAAATCTCAATAAGTCGATAAACCCCTTTTACGTGCAAACCGTGGCTGAAAAGACCGTCGTGGCCCTAGATTTCGAAGACGCTACCCGGGCGTTTCGCTTGGTGGAGCTTCTGGGCGACCGCATCCAGCGCTATAAAATTGGCCCCCAGCTCTTTCTTCACGCCGGACCTGAAGTGGTGAACTTCCTCCACGAGCACAAGAAGCGCGTTTTTGTGGACCTCAAACTTTACGATACGCCCAATGTCGTCGCGAGCACGGTGAGCCAGCTCGCTGCACTTGGCGTGGAGTTCGCGACCGTGCACTGCTTGGGAGGTCGGACGATGCTGCAGGCAGCAGGAAGCGCTTGCCGCGGTTCAAAGCTTCGCCTTCTCGGGGTGACGCTGCTGACCAGCCAAGGCGCTCCTGATTCTTACAACTGGGGTTGGCCAGAAACGGAAAATGGGATGGTCGAGCGATTGGCCACGATGGCGATGGAATGCCGACTCTCGGGAGTCCTCTGCTCGCCTCAAGAGTTGCAGCAGCTGCGCCCCAAGATCGTTCCTGACTTTCTACTCGTTACGCCCGGCATTCGCTTGGAAGGTTGTGAAGTGTTTCAAGACGACCAACGCCGTACCGCTTCGCCACAAGACGCACTGAATTGGGGCGCGGATTTACTCATTATCGGTCGCCCGATTACTCAGTCGCCCGATCCTCGAGCCGTTTTGGATCGGATTCTTTTGCCATGAGCCTTCAACTGCCATGAGCATTCAGCTTACGTCGCTCTCCGCGATAGAACACTTGCTCGACCATCGCCCTGAAATGCTGCTATCGATTCGCATTGCCGATCGGTCCACACCGCGGCTGCACTTACTGGAAGCCAAAGCCAAAGAGCACGGCATCAAAACCAGTCGCGATAAAAAACTAGATGAAGGTGAAGGCGCGCAGGCGTTGCTTGCGCCCTTTCCCTTTTTGGAGCTAAAGCCGCTCATCGCTCAGCTGGAAAATAGCCCACGCGCACTGCTCGTCGCTTTGGATCACCTTCAAGACCCTCACAACTTTGGCGCGGTTTGCCGAACTTCGGAAGCGCTGGGTGTCTCCGGAATGATTTTGCCTCGAGTCCGTAGCGTGACGGTGACCGGTACCGTCTTTGCTGCATCTGCAGGGGCGGTCGGCACGCTACCCATTGCGCAAGTGGCGAACTTGAACGAAGCGCTAAGGCAGCTGAAAGAAGCGGGCTACTGGATAGTCGGATCGTCGTTAAGCGAGGACTCCACCGGGTTCGAGAAGATGCCCGATTTTGAGAAAGTCGTTTTGGTCCTTGGCTCCGAAGGAGAAGGCATGGCGCGCTTAACGGAGGAACTCTGCGACTGGAAGGTTCAAATTCCACTTTGCGGTTCGGTGCAATCTTTGAATGTTTCGGCTGCGGGAGCTATCCTTATTTACGAACTCTCCAAACGGCTGCGAGGCTAGCATGGGCTCGGTCATTTTAATTCTCACCGCCATTGTCGCGACCATCGCCTTTACCGCCTACTACCAGGTCGTTAAAGACTGCTATGACGGAGACGAAGCGGACAAGCGTAAATCGAGCAGCTCGAAAACGCAGAAGTAGACGGTAGCCAAGTCACTTGTTACTTTGTCCGAGTTCGCCGGCCTAGCTCAGTTGGTAGAGCAGCTGATTTGTAATCAGCAGGTCACCGGTTCGAGTCCGGTGGCCGGCTCCAGATTTGGCGCAGGTTGGGAGTGGGCGGTTATTCCTAGCCCACATCGTCAAGACTGTTTTGTTTTACTGCGAAGGATCTCGCGAAGGTAAAGGACCGTTTCTTTGTCTTTCGGACGAGTCATGGTTTCTTTGATGGCAATGAGATCTTCTAAGGAGATCACTAGGCACTGCAGTCCGTAGATGGAAATGGAAATGGCTTTCGATTTCACCCGTTCAAATCCGCCTATGGGTCGAAGTTCGGACATCGCATCGAGAATACCGAGATTAGTTTCTAAATAGATGTTTTTTAGCCCTTCCAACGTTTCCGGGTAGTCGGCGAAGGAGGGTTTGAACCCGGGGTTCATTCTATGGCAAGGCGAGAGATCTTTCAGCGCCAGCCTGAGTTTTCGTATCTGCTCTTCGTCAATTTTAAGGCAGATATCGAGGTCGTGTGTCACTACTGGTGAGCCGTGGACCATGCCCGCGAAACCACCCACCAGCACAAAGTCGATTTCATGCTGGAGGAGTATTATCAGTAAGGCTTTCAGGTCGACTTGCATAGTAGTTCTGGCCTGCTTTCCGAAGGTCTTCAGCCAAGCGTCTAGCACTTTCGTGAGCCTCAATTCTATCTTCAGGGGACAGAGTCAGGGCGTGGGCAACAAGTGAAACATCAATCGGATTTTCCGCTCGCTGGTTCTCGAAGGTTTCAGGTTTCTCGATCACAAATAGACCCTATTTAAACTGAAGCTTTTTATCAAGTTTCAGGAGGTTCAGAATCAGGGGCTGGCCCGCTCTTTCCGACCTAACTATTGCCTGGTTCCTGCAAGCTGCCCCTTCAGCCACTTGAGAAGCCGTTTCCCATCACGTGTCTTAGCGAACTTGCTGTGGGCGGGTGGCATGGCACCCTTTTCTAAAAGCCCAATCATCAGTTCGAGAGTTTGTCGCTCCGAGAGGCGCTCGCGATTGAGAAAGAGTGCTCCAGGGCGATCCTGTTGCTGATGGCAGCCGGCGCAGTTCTTAGCGAGAATGGTCAGGGGCTCGTAGTCAGTCGTTCGAGAGGGCACCACATTCGAAGCCGGTTTCATTTCCAACCAAAGCAGCCCGCGGAAATCCCCCACTTTGAAGCCAGTCGCTTGATCTTTAGGGTAGTCCTTCGCCAAGACGGAAGTGACTTCAGGATCCAAACCCGATCCATGACAAGCCAAGCACACAGGCTCCACAAACACAGGTTCTAGATAGCCGTACTTTCCCCCTTCGAGGTTTACGAGAACATGGGGAGGAATGTCCTTAGGATTTCCTGAAGCGAATTTCTCCAAATAGGGCTTCACCCACGCCTTGGGTGCGTTCTTGGGATTACGCAAGCGATGGCTCGTTCGCCCCACCGTGAGAATCTGGCCCTGTGCTTCTGGACCCTCGATTTGGCAATCCGGCAGCGCACCTGCGGTACCTTTTTTAGCAAGTGCCGCGGACAGGGCTTTTTTAAAATGCTCTCGAATATTATCAGTAGCCGCATGCGCCCGATCAATGGCGTCTAGCTCCGCTTGCGATTCAATGAGACCTCGTCCCAGCGATACAGAGGAAAGCGTCACACTCACGACCAAAGCTCCTGCAGCGATGAAGCGTTTCATAAGAGCCCCTCCAGCATATGAAGCGCGTCAATAACGGTGAAGATGCCAATCACTTTTCCACCATCTACCACCACTACTGCCTCAATCTTCTTTTGAGCCATCTCCTGAATCAAATCCTTCACCCCCACATTGGGAGCCACCTGCCTGGGATGTCGATTTACAATGAGGGCAATCGTTTGCTCTTCATGGCTGACGTTGTGTAATTTAAGCACCGCTTCAACATCTCTGGCGAAAAGGATCCCCGAGAGATTGCCTTGGTGGGTTACGGGTAAATGCCGCATTTGATAGCGGGAAAAAAGGCGCTCCACCGTTGCAAGGGAGGTACTTTCGTCTACGGTTAGTGGAACAGTGGTCATCACTTCGCGGATAGTTTGCATGGCGGTTTCCTCGCTTGAATAGGCTTTTACTTGATGCAGAGAATGTACCAGTTTTTTACCCACACACACGCCACGCCCCCTCTAGACGAAGAGACAAGTTGTCTCATTGCCCCCCAGATTTTGTCCCATTACTTTTTCTGCGGTCCGGCATACAAAGGAAGAATGATTGAAACGGTCACCTTTTCCAGCCAAGCCATTAAAGGTTTCCCGATGGGAGACCCCTTTGAGCGGTCTTTCCCGCTCTATCTGCCGCCCGGCTACTCCAAAACCGCAGGCCCCTACCCGGTCGTCTTTTTCCTGGCAGGTTTTGGTGGCAAAGGGTCGGGTTACCTTTCCGACGATTCCGCTTTTGGCATCTCCCTCCAGGCCCGCTTTGATGCGGCCATTTCGCAAAAGCGCTTAGCCCCTTTTATAGGCGTCTTTCCCGACTGCACGTCGAAGCTCGGACATAGCCAATACATGAACTCTCCCGCTATTGGGAATTACATGGACTATGTCTGTGACGAACTTACAGCCTTTATCGACGATACGTTCCCCACCTTTGCGAGCCCCGACAAACGTGTTGTCGTAGGGCACTCTAGCGGGGGCTTTGGCGCACTGATTATTGGAATGCTGCGGCCCGACGCTTTCCGTTGGATCAGTAGCTCCGCGGGCGATGGTCTTTACGAATTTAGCGTCATGCACTTATTAAACAACACGCTCATTGAACTCAATGCGGCGGGAAGCATTTCGAAGTTTGTGTCGGACATGCTGGCAAAGCCCAGCTCCCGCCAAATTGGCGGCCGGCAATTTGATGCGATCATGGCGCTCGCGCTTTCTGCTTGTTACGCACCCAACACAGGTAATCCGCCCCATTATGGCGACCTCTTTTTCGATCTCGAAACCGGCGCCATTCGGCCTGAGATCTGGGAAAAGTACCTCGCCTGGGACCCTGTGAGAATGGTGGACCGGCATATCGATAATCTCAAACGCCTCCGGTTCATTCAGCTCGAAGCGGGCCTGCAAGACGAACACGGCCTTCAATGGGCGCACCGCCAAGTCGCTCTCAAACTCAAAGCCCACGGCATTGCCCATGAAGTGGTGGAGTACCCCGGGGCGCACGGCGGCCACCACTGGCGGTTTGAAGGTAGGCTTCAGCGCTTACTCGAACGTGTGAGCAGTTTTTAATGGTGCTTCTACTTGCATTGATTAGCTCACAAGCTTGGGGGGCGCCTCATCCAGCAAAGGCACTCAAATGCCAACCTTTGCTTGCAGACCGTGCACCCCAGATCAGAATTTACGACCCCGAAGCGGCACTTTCCAGAAACGAAATTGGCGATTTGAGTTTGCGGATGAAGGCATCCACGCCCGATGGCAAGCAGGCCGGCGATCGGCTCGTTCGCGCGTTGCAGCCGTTGATACACAGAACTGCGGATGCCGTTTCATGGAAAATGGCAAACGCTCATTCTCCGGTGAACTTTGAGGATCCCAATATTCGAGAGGAACTTGAGTCGGCAGTTTTGTTAAAACTCATCAGTGTTCCTCCCTTTAACCCCGAGAGAAGCACCGTCGAAGGCTGGGTCACTATGCTCACTAAGACAGCCGCCATCGATATGCAGCGCCGAGCCAGCCGACATATGAATCTCAGCTTAGACCGGGAGATCCCAGGTTTAGACTCGATTACGCTCAAGGATAGTCTCGCCGGAAAAGAAGCCGATCCCAGCGATGCCGCCGCCACAGCGGATAGCCGAGCCCGAGTCCGCAAAGCCTTGGGGATGCTGCCGGCATCCAAGCGGCAGCTGATGGAGATGGTCTACGTCGATCACCTCACTTACCGTGAGATTAGCGAACGCCTCGACATCCCATTGGGATCGGTAAAAAGCCATATTCACCACACCAAATCCGAACTGAAATCCATACTCACAACGCTGCCCGAATAGTGGAAGCCGGGTGAAGCTGTAAATTGCGCAGCTCCACTACCCTGCCGTCGAACTTGAGGGCATAATGAAAGACAGTGGAACTTTCTAAAATAGGACTGATGATCGCCCTTCTAAGCTTCCCCGTTTGGGGGGCGCCTCCGCCAGCCGCGGCGCTCGCATGCCAACCAGCTTTCGCGGCACTTGCGCCGCAGATCGGAATTTACGACCCCGAAGCGGCACTTTCCAGAAGCGAAATCGCCGATTTGAGTCAGCGGATGAAGGCATCTACTCCCGATGGCAAGCGGGCCGCCGAGCAACTCATTCGCAAGCTGCAGCCATTGATACGTAAGAAAGCTGCTACCGTTGCAAACAAAATGGCGTACGCCCATTCTCCGGTGAACTTTCGTGATCCCAATATTCGAGAGGACCTTGAGTCGGCAGTTTTGCTAAAACTCATCGGCGCTCCCCCCTTCGATCCCAGCCGAAGCTCGGTCGAAGCCTGGATCTATATAATTACAAAAAATGCCGCCATAGATATGCAGCGCAGGGCCAGCCGGCATACGACAGTGAGTTTAGATCGGGAAATCGAAGGAACGGACTCGTTTACTCTAAAAGATAGCCTTCCCGGAAGAGAAGCAGAACCCGCCGATACGCTCGCCCTTGCAGAAACTCAAGCGCGCGTTCGTAAAGCCCTCAGTATCCTTCCGCAAGAATTGCGACAGCTGGGTGAAATGGTCTACATCGAACAAATGACCTACCAAGCCATTGCGAACCGACTCCAAATCCCGGTCGGAACAGTGAAAAGCCGAATCTTCCGTTTGAAATCGGAGTTGAAAATGGCACTGGAAACTACCCCGCAATAACGAAACCTTCAGGATTCCAGCTACTTCCCTGCTTCCAAAGGATACCGCCAACCGCCTGTCTAAACGGCACTCGCTCCAAGTACTTAAGAACTCAAGCAAACGCATAGCTCGCCTTCCCGCTGACTACACCCCACGCAACTCCCCCTGCCTGGAGTTTTGGTCTGGCGTATGCAGCCAGTATGGGTGGGGGGTTAGTCATGTTTAGCTACGTGCGCAATTTGGGGGTTCTAGCGTTGCTTATCGGCGGGAGCGCCGAGGCGGGCACTATCGGCTCAGATAATCCAATTCATCCGAACTACCAGGGTGCAGCAAATACGGCAGGGGACTTGGCGAGAGCGCAGCAACAGTATTCGCTGAACGAAGCAGAGAAACACGAGGAGAATGCGAAAGACGCTGAAAAGGCACGTGAGGAAGCATTGGCAAATGGAGATCTGACCACGGCTGACACAAAGGAAAAAGAAAGAGACAAGGAAGAAGAAAGAGCTCGAGCCCAGAGAGCGCAGGCCGATCAAGCCGGGAAAACAGCCAGTGCGAATGATGCCACAGAAAATGCTGTGACTAGCGAAGGCCCTAAAGGCGAACAAGCCGAAGCCAATAACCCAGACGCCGCAAAAACCGCGCAGAATGAACCAGCTTCTCCGGAGAACAATCCACGAACTCCGGAACAAACATCGCCTGAGGTACTCACGCAGAAAGAAATGGGTGAACAGGTAAAAGCAGCACAACCCGATAAACCGGAAGCTCAGGCCAGTGACACTTCGGTATCAGACGCCGACTATGAGGCAAAAATGCAGGAGTACAACGAAGCGGTCAAAAATCAGATATACCCTACCGATCCCTTGCCGGAAAAGCCCACTCGTTCGCAAGTCACAGATTCCACACTACGCGCATTCCGGGACAAGATGAACGGCAACCCAGAAATGGTTAAAGCCAAAGGAGCAATGACACCGAAAGAGTACGCAAGTAGCAATTATGCAAAAGAGGACGTTAAACGCGGCTACATACCCGAAGGCGTTGATCCAGAGCTGTACTACACCGCCGGGCTCTTGGAAGCATCCAAGGGAACTGAAGCCGCGGTAGCCTATCAGACTGGTACGAACTTCATTAAGAATGTGAAAGCGCCGGGGGGACCTCTATTTAGTGGACTTTTCGGCCGCTAACTCTTGAACCACGGCATCCCGTTGTTAAGGGCGCATGGCTTGGCGTTCGTGTTCTAGCTAAAATAACTCGCCCGACCAGAGCCGTGCGGCGAACTCTTGGTACGGCAGAATATCGATTCCATCTTCGGTTCGTCTAGGACTGGACTCGCACGAGACGACAACCTTGCGTTTCATCTTCCTAAATTCTTCGCCCAGGCTTCGGATCCCTGTCAGATGATCACTGGTGATTCGATTCGTAGCCTTTGCTTCAACCACGGTTTCCATCTTGTTGATAATGAAGTCCACCTCGGTAACTTTGCTCAGTTGCCAGTAAGCGATATCGGCGAATTTCCGCGAGTAGAAATTGTATGTTCGTAGCTCGTGAAAAACCCAGTTCTCGAACGCTTTTCCAAACAAGGAAGATCCCGATTCGATTTCCCCGCGCTTAGCTAAGTGATTCACTATCCCCACGTCATGAAAATAAAACTTAGGGGACTTTGCAATGCGCCGTTTCGACTTACCCGCAAAAGCGGGAACGAAGCTTCCGAGCAGAGTGTCGACCAAAATCTGGTAGTACTCTTGCACTGTGTTGGAGGACACCCCCACGTCCCGAGCAAACGTAGAGTAGCTCACTATCTCGGTGTCGCTTAGGGCCGCTAGGTCTAGAAAGCGAGCAAAAGCCGGGAGCGTTCGGACTAAACCCTCTGCGGCAATTTCTTCTTTGAGATAGTCGTTCACATACGAACGTGTCAGCTCTGGAGCAATATCCGAGAGGTAATGAGGGGGGAGATACCCCCTATTGAGTGCCCTAACGAGATCAAAAGAGTTACCCAGTTCTTGGCTCACGAATCCCGAAAGCTCAAACCGAAGGGCGCGGCCGCCCAGCAAGTTTGAATGCCCTCGGCGGAGCTTGCGAGCACTTGAGCCGCAAAGGCCGAATGCTTGCTTTCGATTCTCAATCAGCCAGTGCACCTCATCGAGTAACTGGGGCACTTTCTGGACTTCATCTATAATGACCAAGCCACTTTTCAAGGGCTGGGCTTCAAGCTCTTCGCGCAAGGTTTGGGGGGCTCGGCTGTATTTGAGAAACAGCTCGCTATTGAGAAGATCGAGGTACCGGCTATTTGGATAGATTGTACGGAGCAGCGTAGACTTACCAACTTGCCTTTGACCCCAAAGAAAAAAGGTTCGCCCGTGAGCGAGGTCTAAATTAATTAGTCTTTTCAACACTTTATTAAACCTATCAATACCACTTCTAATTTGCAAGTATTTTAGAAGTGCTACTTACAGGCGTTTCTACTGCAGGGGCTGGGTTATGGGTGCATCGCTTGGCGTTCGTGTTCCTGTAAACCACGCTGGGTGAGTTCTGCGAGAAAGTCTTTCACCTCCGCGGTTTCGCGATTGCGAGGCTCGCTCAGCGCCACCAAGATAGAAGACTGACTTGCCGGCTCGCTGGACAAACCCTTGTAGAGTTTCGTGAGCGCTTGCAAGGAATCCGCGTGTAGCACGCGATGCGCGAGCGCTTCTAAAGCTTTCGGCCGCAACGCCGGTTTCGCAGCAAATCCGATCAGCTTCTGCTCTACTTCTTTGCCCGGAATCAGGCGCATGCTTTCAACGGCTTCCGCTGACCACTGAGACCCTTCAACTGCCAACTTCTCGAGCATGGGGAGTGCGGCTTCGTCGCCTAAATTAGCAATCGCCGAAAGGCTTGTCGTGCGTTCCGCATCGGTGCGCGCTGTTGTCCATGTGTTGAGTACTTGGTCGAGGTAGCTGGATGCCGTTCCTTGCGCTTCGAGTACCGAGACATTGGTGGCTAGAGCAAATAGCGCAGCGGTTCGTACCGCCGCGGGTGCCGCTGAATTGCGGTGGGTCGCCCAAAGCAAATCTAAGTTCTGCGCAGAAGGCTTGGGAGAAAAATGCTGGGCTTGAATGGTTTGCTCCCAAAGTCCGCTGTAGCGGGGTTGGGTCGAAAGCCACTCAATGACTTCACGCAGGGCCGCTTGCGCTTCGGCGGTGGAAGAACCCGCGAGTGCGCCAATGAGCGAAGAGACGACGGCGTGGTTGTCCACCGAAGCGCGAATCTCACGCACGATGGCGCTTGCTGATTGCGGATCGGCGTCAAGGCGCGCGGTCAGCTGTGCAAGGTGATCCAGCTCCACCATCTTGTCTTTTGAGGGGGCTTTCAAGTTGCCCACGAGCTTTTCAAGCTTTGCTGAATGCTTCGCGACTCTCGGGCGTGCGGCTCCTTCAAACCCATCGGGAAGGTGCACTAGTTTGTTTCGCTCAGCGAACCCCTCGGGCGTTTGCGACTGACAGCTCGCCTGCTCGACTGAGGTGAGTTCCACCCGGTCCAAGCTTTCCCACTGAACGCTCTGAGTGCTAATCAGCCAATTCGTTCCGTCAATCAGCTGCTCGGTGGCTTCTTGCCCCGTCATGCGCAGTTTGCCAGCGCCTTGCTCCCAACGGAATTCGCTCGACACGATTCGTATAGAAGGACTAGTGGGATGAAATTGCTCGTAGCTTTCGCGCTTTTTAACAAGCAAATCACCGTCTGCGTGGTAGCGGCTCACTGCAATGCCTTGAAGGTCTTTCTCCGACACCGGGTAATCGCCTTTGCGCCAGACGTGTTGGAAAGTCTGCAAGAGGGCGCGGATACCATCGGCCGTTTGTGGCGCCGCTTCTGCCGCGCGGAACCACTCTAGAAAAGTACCGTCGCCTGCCATTCTCAGATAGACCGAACCGGTACCCAACGCTTCAAGGCTCTCCCGCTCTTTGTGGTTCATTTGCGAAGTGACTTGGCTCCGGGAAGTGACTTTCCATAAAGTACTGGCGCTATCGTGAGCCACCGGGAACCAACGCAACTTTGCTTCGCTTCTCACATTCGGAACGGAGAACCAGCTCAGCACTTCGGGATTCGCGACTTCTGTCAGACTCTCCATGTGATAGGGGAGTTCATAGCGACAGACGGGGGCAGCGTCGGCCTTTGCCCGAAAAACCGCATACCCAGCCAGGCCGGCCACGACAACCAAGACAATGGCGACAAAACGCATCTTCATCGCGGACAGCTATTTGCCCACGAATGGTATCGACCCAAGTCGACGCCCCGCCACTTAAAAATATTCTGTTCGTAGGCGAACGTTTGGAGCTTCTTAACCCTTGTCATGAACCGCTGAACGGGCTCACAGAGTTTCTTGAACCAGCCTAGGTTTCTACAGAACCCGCCGATGACTTTCTCGACGATAACGAACACGGGTTGTTCAAACTCCGCAAACAGAGCCACCGCCCCATTAAGCGATCGGAAACCTTGCAGCCCCACCTGGAAGCAAGGGTCACTCGACGTTGTAGATTCGAAGCGATTTTTTACGCTGCCTTCGACAAAGTTCAATTTTGTTCGAACGCCCGCTTTAGCAATCACAGCGTCGGGGCCACCCTGCGCATAAGCTGCCGCTTTGGCATAAGGTATCAATTCAGCTGCAAAGGCGAGCTCATTCTGATTCTCAAACTCACTGGAGAACTCCCAAGGCTGGTAGCCGTATTCCGCATTTAAACCCGCCTCAACGGACATCGGAATGGGCCCGATGGTAAAGCGCATTTGCGCAAGGCGCGTGACCTGCTTATGCAGACTCTTGCCCGGCTGAGGATTGCCCACTTGATTGATTTCAATGCGAGCCCCCACTTGCGCGACATTTCGGTTGTAGACCCGAGCCACGCCGGTAGCCGTAATGTCGTTCTGCCCGCGAACCGTGCGAGCGGTCAGTGCAAGCAGCTCGTAGCTCTTCTTCAAGACAGAGCCAGACAAGGCGCCAAACACAAGGCCGTTCCCCGACCGGTCTGCTCCGATTTCATAAAAGGCAAGCAGGGCAAAGTATTCCCCGCCGATACCCCACCTTTGACTGGTCGTACGATAATTCGGAGTCCAGGGATTGCCCGGCGGACCCGACGTGCCATTTTGACCCGCCTGAACCACTCCCTGAGAAGGGGTTTTGCGTTCATGCGACCACAGCTGCCGCTGACTCACGGGAGCCAAAGGTTCTTTAAGGGTAATGGTGCGAGCGGCTTCGTTAATCACAAACTCCGGAAGATCCAATTGCGCTTGCTCTTGCGGCGTCATCACAGAAGCTTGCTGTTCAAACTGAGTGGCCACAGCTTCTAGTGTGTTTTGAGTCGCGGCGAGCTGCTGGGTTGGGTCGTTGATATTGGGTGGCCCAACCGGACCCGGAGGGGGGACCGCCCCGCCACGGGGCCCAACGCATTTAAACTTCGCACGCTGAGCCAGTTTCCACGGATTTACATTGGGAGCTTCGAGAGACATGGAAACGCCGTTGGTATCCGTCCAGAAAAACCAACGGGGATCACCAAAAGCGGGAAAGCGCCGATTCACTCCGGCCATCCCGTTGTTAATGGCGCCACTAAATTCCGCGGGGGTGGGCAACCGCAGTCCCGTGTTGCGGCAAGCCTGGTCCGCTTCAGCTTGTGTGTAGTTCACCGGAGCGAGTATATCCCCCTTACCTATGGTGTAAGACCACACAAGCCCCGTGGCCGTGTCCTTCATAAAGCAGTTATTACTCTGACAGTTCTGAAAACCGACGCTGTTTCCATCGATGTCTGTGGTTTCCCACGCAGCGGACGCCGAGGCAGCGAATAGACAAGCGACCAACAAGTACTTCATCAAAGAATCCTTCCAACAAAAACCCAAGACAGCGCGAGACAGTAAGGTTCGATCACCAAATCCGTAAAGAGGGATTTGCATTCTTACCGTTTTCTCCATTGACGGATCCTCCCCACCTCCCCCACATAACACTCGCTTTCCGAGGAGGAGTTTTAAGTGAACAGTTTAAAAACGGGTGGTTCCAGTTCTAAGGCCGTGGCACTCGCTACCTTGATCCTATTTTGCGGCGTCGCACATTCTGATTGCGGGCAGATTCCGATTGTTCCGAACAACCCAGGTCTGTTGGGATCGCTCGGAATTATCCCAGGGAACGTCATTCCCGGTAGCGGCCCACTCGGTAGCAACAACCCAGGCAACCCCGGCCCCATTGTCGTCGGGGGGGGCGGTCCCACAAATCCCATCGGCGGCCCAGTTCCGGGGACCGGCACTAATCCTTCAGACCCTGATCCCATCCTCATTGATCCCAGCGATTTGGGCCTGGGCGCCGTAGGCGGGGCGGGTTCTCCCAACATTGCAGACCCCACGGACATTCCTGATCCTATTTCTATCGACGGCTGGACTCCCGTTCAGGCACGCGCTTTTGCCGAAGGCTCTTACTTCCAGGAGCCCAGTCAACGCGCTGTGCTTGCCTGGAACGGAACGGAAGAAATCCTGGTCTTGATGACGGAGCAGCAGTCGATGGTCGGCAGCGGCGCTACTTTAAGCATTATGCCTTTGCCAGGACGGCCGATTTCAGTGACTCGTGCGAGCAATGAGCTGTTTAACGAGTTTAAAACTTTGCTTGAGTCTAAAGCACCCGCTCCTGAAGGTGTTCCCAAAGGGGTTCCTTACGTCGAAGCGGCGGAACTCGTGCTGCAGGAAAAAATAGGAGCGCACCATATTTTCGTGTTCCGCGCGAATCGAGTGGAAGGCTTCGTTAATGCCGTCGGCCGAGAAGTAGGCAAGATCTATGGCAACAAAGCGGTGCCAGCGGTTCAGCCTATTACGCAAAAGGTTATCGCAAAATACATGCAGGCCGGCTTCCAGTACTTTGCGTTCGATCTGGTGCAGACCAAAGACGAACTAGCGGAAAAAGAAGCCATCCGTTACCACTTCGAGTCCCCTTCTGTTTTTTACCCCATGATTATTAGCCGTAGTGGTGGAACAGGGCACTCTGAAGTCGACTTGATTGTGATCACTCCGGGCCAGGTCACCCAGAAGATGGGAAACCTTCAAGATCCCACCATCACTTTGAAGACAAACCTGGAGGATCAGGAAATCCGCAACTTGGATGAGAAGATGGCCGATCTCTTTGGAGGGCGCGGAGCGTTTGCCCGGCATTGGAATTTTTCTGGCGACATCAACAAGTTTGGTGGCGACGTTTTGTATCGTTAAACATATTTTCAATAGGAGACTCTTTATGCGTTACTTAATGATAGCGGCCCTTATCAGTGCAAATGCTTTCGCAGATACTAAAGCTCTCGAAGACGCGATTCACTTTTTTAAAGCGAATGTGAATGGCAAAACGGTTTCCGCGACCACCAACGACGAAGATTCTGACTTTACCCAGACGTGGAAGTACGAAAATCTTGGGGTCAGTGGCAACGGCTTCACTTATGACGAAAAAGTAGACATTAAACAGACCGTCTACGAGCTCGATGCGGACGGCAATCGCAAGCAACCTGGCGACCAACGCAATCGCTCTTACAAAGTAAGAACAGAAATTGGACACCGCGAAGGCACGGACCTCCTACTGGGATTCAAACGCTTTTTGGAGTCCTCATTCCGTGACACGACCGGGTCATTTTACACAGCCAGCGTTGAATTAGACGGTGACAAGCTCGTGATCAACTTTGACGATGGTCAGCCGAGCACGTGGCCAAAAAACCCTCCGGCGACGGGAGTTGATTTGATCCAATCCAAACACGTTGAGACGCTTTGGATTGATGAAGCGGGAAAGTTAAACCGTAAGTTTACTCAAGTAACCGAAATCCTGGATCCTAAGACGCTTGAGGTCTTAAAAACCAAGCCACAATTCGTCACGGAACAAAAAGAAAATTAAGCATAAGACGTGGCTGAAAAAGCCACGGTACGATTCAACGAAGGGCAGGTATTGGGGGTAACCCCAAGATCCAGCCCTCTTGCTTATGCACGCGCTTTGACCGAAACCGCTGAAAATAGCCGTCTTTCAGAAGCCGTAAGGCCCCGATGGCAAGTACCGTGGCATCGCAGTCATCGGCTGTTTTAGGGTGGGCTGAACCTGGAAATTCGCGATCCAAATACGTTTCGAGTAGGGAGCGGCGTCTCGTGGGGCTGTTAAGCAGCTGTCTCCAAAAAAGCGAAGGATACCCTTCCGCAATAACAAATCGCGCGTCTGCCACCTTCTCGTGCGGCCATAACCGGAACCACTTTGGTTTCTGACTTAATTCCTTAAGCACTCGGTAAGTTCCGCACCCGATGTTTTTTTGACATGGAAAACGCTTGAAAACCGAATTCGCGCAGGCGAGCTTTTCGGCCATTCGCTTCGGAGGATTGGCCCGGTCGGCCGGGTCGTGCAGGTACTGACTGAAGAATGCAAATGCGGCTTCAACCCCATACTCTCGATCTGCGAAACGGTAGTCTGCGGCGTCGGCAATCAATTTGGAGGGTCCCACCCCGAGCGACTTTGGGAGCCCCAGAACGGAATCGACGACAATCAAAACAGATCCCTGCGAAGTAGCACCCGGCAGTAGTTTCAGGACTTCATTTTCGGTAAATCGTTTTAGGCGTGCATTCGTAACCAGCTCTGGGACAGCGGAACCGCAGGTGACCCGAGCAGCAAACAGAGGGCGTGGACGACCCTTTTGGTTGACCGCCCCCGTTTGATCGATGCCGATGATCGTGTGAATGTTTTCGGGAAAGCTCATTTGCCCAGACGAAATGCACCACGTGGCCACTTGCTCAACGGCACGCAGATCCCTTTTTGATACAATCGAATTTTGCCAAGGTCGCGCAAAGCTCGGTAGTGAGAACGCAGCAGGGCTAATGCATCTCTTTCAGTGCTCGGACCCCATTCGAACTTTTCCAGAATGGCCAGCGCTAAAACGCCGGGGCACGCCGTCTTTGGCGGCTTCAGGGAAGCTACCGAGTCCAGTATCGCCCGATCGATTTTTGGAGATAGGCTTTCCACACGCTTCTTACTCGGCTGAAGTATTCGGCACCGCTCAGAACAGGGAGAGTAGCTTGCTGGCAGAGAACAGACTCCACACAGAAACTCACTCGTCTTCATCGACTACCCAGGAGCGCCCAAGCCGCTGCCTCCCCTGAGACCAAAGCACCTTCGATAGAGGCTTTTCCAAAGGCATCACCGGCCAGAAGCAACGGTGGAAAACTTTTCTCCCCCACCAAAGTAGGCTGATAAAAAAGCGTATCCAAGGGGGCTTTGGGTTGGCTGTAGCGCCAACGGTGAAGATACAGCGCTTTCCATTGGCTTCCACCCATCACGGCACACACTTCGGCTTCCACGCGCGCAAGAATAGCTTCGGGTGTGTGGTCCCATAGCTCACAGCTGAGCTCGTCGCAAACGTGCGCAACGATGACATGCCCCCCACCCAGCAATCCTTTGCGCGATTGATCAAAAATGCCCGTCAAAGTCGCACTGGGATGACGCCAGACCGCGGGGAAATCCGTCTCCCCTTCCCCGGGTTCTAGAACGACCGACAACGAACGCTGATACTGTACGCCCCCCAAAACTTGCGCATCTTTAGGCACTAGCTCCAAAGCAGACTGCTGGAGCAAATCTAATGCCTGTGGCACGGGAACGGTGACGATAACAGCAGCTGCCGAAAACACATCTTCCGTATGGGTACCAATCTGCCAAAGCCCCTGTGGGTCCACACGCAGCCCGACCACCCGGCTTTCAAATCGGATACCCTCATTGCCATGCCCTTGAAGCGCCCGAGCGAGCTTGCTCATCCCATCCTGGTGAACGAAACGGGGATGAGCGTTTGGTGGCAGCGACTCTAACGGGGTGAGCTTCTTTCGGTCGCCTCCCAGTACGTGTTCCCAAGTCGGGCTCACGAGACTTGCGTACTGCGCGCCCAAGTCGGCACTCCAACCGTCGCCGCGACGAGTGGACGCTCTCCCTCCCACACCTCGACTTTTCTCAAAAAGCAGAACCGGGCGTGACTGCGACTTCAAAATACGGCGTGCGGAAAGCCCGCAGATGCCTGCTCCTATAATTGCAATGGTGTCCAAGGCCCTGTTTTCCACCGGAAAACGACTAGAAAGCAACGCAGTATTTCACTCAAGGCACGGACCGTGTTAGAGCACTCCCCAATGCACTATCGATGGACTTTCCTCCTTGCCGCGACCTGGCAGCTGTCCAGCTATGCCTCTGTGTGCAGTTCGGAGCTACTGACGATGAAGCACCGGCTGGTCGCCCAGGGATATTCTGAAATCGGCATTGACCTCGCCGTTCGAGATTTCGCGTTAGCCCTTTCTGAGTATGGAGGCCGACTGGCTGATCCCAACCTTCAAGAAGCTTTAAATCAAGGTATTTGGTTCCATGCCGACTCGCCGGAAGACATTCGCAACGCCGGCCGAGCTTTGCGCCAGGGAGTGCGCGCATCGGAAGTGTACTTCACTCGCTTAGCCGTTTTTTCAAGTGCCGTCCAAAAGAGCGGGTATTTTTTGAAAGGCGTTCTTGCTCTAGCATCTTTGGATAGAAGCTTGCGCGAACGAGGGATCTTTTGGGACGCACAAGAAAGGGCGGTCGTGCATCGTCCAAGCACCCCGAGCAATATTCAGCAACTGAAGGAAATAGGAGTCTCTGTTTCGCTAAATCCCGTCTATGGGGTTTCGTTTAACGACGGCAATCATTTCAATATGAGTAGCCTTTACCCCTGGGAGCTGGAAGCCGCTCAGTACCTTTCCCGAGAAGAAAAGGACGAATTGTTCATTGGGCTAGGCGATAAAGGCGTTAGGCAGTTTCATCGCTTCTACGCAGAAGATGAGTGTGAGGGTTTAGTGAGCTTCATGCCCACTGCCGATTTCCTTACCCTGCAGCTCACCTCCCACGGGCCGGGTTTTGTCGTTCGCGAGATGAAGAACGCCGAAGCCACTAGCCCGGTGAAAATCGAAGTAGCCCTAGCCCAGTTGCGATCCACCGCAACTCAGATTGGGGTGCGCTACCCGGAAATCCCCGTGCTTTCGGTGGAGATTTTAGTACCCGCGCGCGGCAAGACTTTGAATCCACGCTATTCCCTTTCCGAAGCACCTCTTGACGAGAGCCGCTCCCTTTACGCTCTCATCCATACCCAGTCAGGTCGTCCCGTCCAAATGGAGACGCCCTTGGTTACCCTGCCCGTACTCGTTCGACTTTTAGCCCCGCGCGCGGTAAACCCTTGACCCATGCGGAAAGTAGTCATTCTTTTTTGCTTGGGTATTGGAGTTTCCGTTTCTTCGCTCGCCCACAACAATGAGCACTGCCACGATAGTCTTCTCTCTCAAACCACTCTGCCAACGAGCGTCCACGACCCCTACGTTTTATGGAATTCGGAGGCAGCGAGTAAAACAGAAAACGTTTTCGTCTTAGTACATGGCCTGGCTGAGTCCCCCCATGGGATGAGAGAGATTGCAGATCTGTACGGAAGACATGGAAATGTCTACGCCCTTTCTCTGCACGGCCACGGCGTTTCAGAACAAGACCTTCTTCAAGCTAGCCATGTCGAGTGGGCTAAAGAAGTGGAGCGAGGCGTGCAGTTTGCGAAGCAGCACCTCGGGGACAATGTCGTTTTGGTGGGTTACTCAGTCGGTGCGGGGCTGTCACTTGCCTACCAAGCAAGGGCTTTCCAAGATCCCAATCTAGTCCAAGTCCAGGGGGTTTCGCTCCATTCCCCTGTCTTCCGTAAGGGCAGTACGTTTGCCGCCGCCACCGAAAACGCAGAGCTCTCAATGAAAGAGTGGCTAGAGAGAACTCCAGGAAGCTATGCAATCGACTTTCCCGGGTTTTACTTAGGAGAAACGAGCGAACATACGTTTGCCGCGCCCATTCCTCTTTTTCGGCAGCTAGACGAATTTGCAGATGCTAGCAGCGCCTTTCTGGAGGTTTCTGCGCACAATCCTACTATCCAAGCGTTCATTCGATCCAATACCCGATTGGGACTTTTCTTTTCCCTTCGTGACCCAAAAATCGATTCTGAAAGAACCCTGGAATACATCCGCCTTATTTCAAACGAGGGGGCAAACCTAGTCTCTTACGTGACTAAGGATAAGCTTCGACACGAAGACACCATTCGCTCTTCCAGCCGAAGTGGAACCGTGCATCTTGAAGTAGTAGAGGGCCCGGTTTCAGAAAGCCTAGCTATTCCCCGGGCAGAGACGATAAAACGGTACGTCGATAGTTTTGTTAGCGGTCTTTAGTTCGGTTGACCTTCTTGCTCGATACGAATACTTTTTAGGGCTCTTCATTGAGGAGGGGTTCCCGAGCGGTCAAAGGGATCAGACTGTAAATCTGACGGCTCTGCCTTCGAAGGTTCGAATCCTTCCCCCTCCACTCCATCTAATATTAATCTTAAGTTTAATATTGATATTCTAAATCCGATGCTCAAGGTAATAGGTGTGCACGTGCACACCTGAAATAATATTGGTTATCTCGTATCGGTTCAGCTCAGGGAGCAGCCGACACGCAGCGGAACCCGAGAGTGTTGGGCTCTACTCCATCCGAGGGGGCATGGTCCCTGGGTGGTTAATTTCTGATAGCGAATACCCCGTCCCAACCGCAGTGGGCAAGCACCCGGTTTCGATAGTTTTGAAAGTTTCTGAACCCGAAGGCTCTTCGGGAGATCAT
>JBGTAN010000009.1:0-35597 GCA_041749855.1 Bdellovibrionota bacterium | reverse complement strand
CTCTCGCGTTTAGGAACAAGAGCCGCAAATTCCATCAAGGTTCAAGCGAAAGCCCAAAACCGGATATACGCAAGCAGTCTAGCCCGCCCATCTACTGAACTTTCCTCTTGCATGCGGGGCGGGTCCATATACGCGAGATGTATTTCGTAAGTGACCGAGCCCCGGCTGGAGGCGGCCCCTTGGGCCGACCGGAAGCCTAATCCCGCCGCCCCGATTCAAATCCTAGGCTCTAGCGTACTGTTTTCTCAGGCAAATTCGACAGTTACCTTTTTTCGCTTAGCCTCATAATTCTCATACATTTGTGTCTTAAAATGAAAACACTCACCAAAAGTATTGTTTCGGAGAGATCAAGTATGGGACGTTTTGCATTCTTCTTTAGCGGGCTTGTTTTGTCTGGTTGCCTAGTTGTCGCAGAACCGAGGGGAGGGGGAGACCCGTTATCTGGTTCGGGTACACCCGCTGAGGTACCGGGATCCGGTACACCCGCTGAGGTATTGGGTTCGGGTAAACCGGCTCAGGTACTGGGTTCGGGCTCAGAATCCGATCCTTTTCGACTCTGCACCGCAGAACATCTAGGCCATCTCAATCAGTACCCCGCTGCTTTCCATGAAATTGTTTGTGATATCGACCTTTCAACCCATCCAATTAATGATCGAACGGGATCCTTTCTAGTGGATGGAAAATCCTTTTCCGGTGTCCTCGATGGGAAAAATCACACCCTAACGGGATTCACCATGAGAACGAACAAAGCCGGGCTTTTCGAAAGCGTGTCGGGAACGGTTAAAAATCTTCGTTTCGCGAACTTTAACTTCCTAGTTTATAGCGAGGGCTCAGCGCCGGTTGCTTACTACCTCTTGCCAACCGGCCGAATTGAAAATGTCCACACCACAGGCGTCATTGAATCCGGAATCGAATATGGCGGAGGGCGTTGGGGTGGCATCGTGGGCATTAACCAAGGCTATATCGGAAACTCTTCGGCAACTTTAGCCATCCGCAACGGCGCACGGCTAGACGAAGTCGGCGGGATAGCGGGTTCTTCCTCGGGTGTCGTAGAAAACAGTTCTGCAGTGCTTTCGGTAGATAACCTGAGGGTCGAAAAAAACATTCAGGACGGGAGCCGAAACATAGGCGGCCTATTGGGAATGGCATCCGGTCGTATCTCAAATAGCCACGCAAACGTTTCTGTCCGTGGAGGCATTGTTGTCGGTGGCCTGGTGGGACTATTCTCAAACGGCACGATTGAACGTAGCTATGCCACCGGATTAGTCTCTGGCTTCGAAAAGGTGGGTGGGTTGATTGGATTTGCCACCTCCAACCAGCCTGTTGTCTTAGATCGCACGGCGGCTGCCGTGACCGTTACTGGAAAAAGTTTGGTGGGTGGACTTATCGGTCACATCGGCCCCGGTGCCCTTAGTGTTGAAATTCGAAATTCCTACGTGCATGGATACATTATTGGCTCTCACTTGCTGGGAGGGCTTGTAGGACTAGCGGCATCGGGAACTGAACTGACGATCAGTAAATCCTATTTCAAAGGCACTATCACGTCTTTCCCCCATGCTTTCAACCTTGCCTCTACTATGGGCGGACTTGTTGGAGGAGCGGCTTCTACGGTCGTTGAAGACTCCTTTGTGCAAGCAAAGCTAGAGGGAGGAAAAGTAGTTTCAGGCTTCTTTGGACAAATAAGCTACTCGGTAACTTCCCGTCGCTCCTATTTTGCTGGGACTATTTCTGGCATCGAAAGTTTGTATGGAACCTTCCTATCGGGTTCTACGGATAGAACGTTTTGGGATAGTCAGCTGAGCGGTGTTGCTGTCGGTGCTGGGGTCGGCGTGAATACAGCCGGAATGAAAAATCCCAGTACGTTTGCAGGCTTTGACTCCGCAAGTACGTGGCAGATTGCGTCTGGACAGTACCCAGAGCTTCGTTCGTCACTTTTTGTCGCTAGCCTTGCCATGCCTTCTACTGCCCCTTGGCCGGACCTTAGCTTTTCAGCGTTTGACGGCAGTCTTCTTTCCGATCGAGCGTTTGCAAACGCCAATTTCTCCCATGCTTCTTTGAAAGACTCCCCGGCGACAAATAGCAACTTTAGTGGTGCAAATCTGAGCTATAGCAACCTCTCGGGAATCCGTTTCACTTCTGCTAATTTGCAAAATGCAGACCTCAAGGGGGCCTTGCTGAGTTCCACGAACTTCGCGGGGGCAAACCTAAGTGGCGCCAAGTTCAATACAGCCACTCAGTTCTTTTTCAGCCAAGCCTTTGGCGAATCTCTGGGAATGGTGTTTTCACAAACACCCGTTCCCCCAGCCCCTGTGCCAGCCGCAATCGATATTTGCACGCGAGCAGAACTTGAAGCGATTGCAGATGATATGTCGGGCCACTACCGCTTAGTGTGTGACATCGATCTCGCCGGCAGGGATTGGCAGGTTCTCGGTGGAGCCATCAATAACACGGGCGAGGGTCAGGCTGAGTTTAAAGGTTCTCTCAATGGCAACGGTCACATTATTCGAAACCTAAGAATCCGACAGGGCGTGATTGGCGGATTGGGGCTTTTCTATACGGTGTTTGGACAGGTTAAGAATCTTAAACTGTTGCAAGTAGACATCGAAGGAAATGAGTGCGGTTCACTTGCCTGGCTATCCGGCCCAGATGCGGAAATTAAAGATATTGAAGTGACTGGGTCGGTGGTGGGACTTAGCCATGCGGGAGGTTTGATAGCGCAAGGAGGCGGAAGAATTTCAAACATCCGAACCACTGTCACCGTAAGAGGCGGTACTTTCTACGCGGGAGGCATTATCGGAGAGGCCTACTCGGGAGGTCTCTTATCCAATAGCGTAGCTTTTGGAGATGTGACGGCTGAAAAATGCGCTGGTGGTTTGATGGGGGGCATGTGGATGTTGCGCAACAATGAAAGATTGTCCCTTATCTCGGGGATGAACGTCGAGTCTTGCCAAGCACATGGCAATGTCACCGCACTTTCGGAAGCCGCAGGGGGCTTAGTGGGCTGCGGCTCGCACCTCATTATCAATAGCTCTGCTTCTGGCCAGGTCACGGGACCTACCTCTGGGACTCTCGTGGGAATTTTATCCAACGGTGAAATCGTAAGCTCTAGCGCAACTGGCACGGCCAACGGAGCAACAAACCTCGTCGGACGTTTAGAGAACTTCACTCGAATTCGTTAACGGGGAGCGTTTCCTGAGGGAAACGGGGAATGCCAAATGTACTAGCGGGGGCCCCAGCCCAGTGCACTGAACTCCTCTTCGCTAAGCGCAGACCGAGCATTTTGATGAGCTCGAATTGTCTTTCCATCCTCGAAGTCGTTTGCATATTGCCGATAGCCCCCTGGGCCATTGTATTTCGTGATGCCTGCTTCTGATGTGAGTGTGTTCCGAGTCTCTTCAAACTTGTCTGGGGTCCCGATAAAACTGTTTGGCCAGTTTAGTTTTTTGAATTCTTCGGGGGTCAGCGCGGCACTAGCGTTTTTAAAAGCTTTGTGAAGGCTATTGTCTTCAAAATCTTGTGCGTACCGCGCGTAGCCTGTTGCTCCATGGTATTTAGCGATGCCTGCTTCCGAAGTGAGCGTGTTCCGAGTCTCTTCCCGTTTTTCTGGGGTTCCTTGAAAGCCTTTTGGCCAGTTTAGTTTGTTGAACTCCTCAGAAGTAAGTGCCGCACGGGCATTCTTGGAGGCCATTGCGAGGCTGTTTTTTTCAAACTCTTTTGCGTACCGGGCGTAGCCAGTTGCTCCCTGGTATTTTGTGATGCCTTGTTTCGAAGTGAGCGCGTTTCGGGTGTCTTCCCGTTTTACGGGGGTACCAGAAAAACCCTTTGGCCAATTTAGTTTTTTGAATTCTTCGGTGGTCAGCGCGGCGCTGGCATTTGCAAAAGCTTTGTTCAGGCTATCGTTTTCAAACTCTTTTGCGTACAGCGCGTAGCCTGTTGCTCCTTGGTATTTTGCGATTCCTTCTTTCGAAGTGAGCGCGTTTCGGGTTTCTTCCCGTTTTACGGGGGTACCAGAAAAACCTTTTGGCCAGGTTAGTTGTTTGAATTCATCGGTGGTCAGCGCGGCGCTGGCATTTGCAAAAGCTTTTTTCAGGCTATCGTTTTCAAACTCTTTTGCGTACCGCGCGTAGCCTGTTGCTCCTTGGTATTTAGCGATGCCGTCTTCCCCAGTGAGCGCGTTTCGAGTTTCTTCCCGCTTTTCCGGGGTGCCTGCAAAAGCCTTTGGCCAGTTTAGTCTGTTGAATTCCTGGGCAGTCAGCGCGGCACTGGCATTGCTGTAAGCTTGTTGTAGGCTATTGCGTTCAAACTCTTTTGCGAACTGCACGTAGCCACTCGCTCCCTGATACTGTTTGATGCCTTCTTCGGAAGTGAGGGCGTTGCGGACTTTGCGAAAGTGCGTGGTCGATCCCTGAAAAACTTTTCCCCAGTCCAACTGTGAACGAAGTGCGGTACTGAAGTGTTTAGAAGCAAGCTTTGCTGGCCCGCGCATATCACCCAGGAATGCTTCATCTGCAATGCGCATCAGTCCCCCCTGCCCCTGGTAAGCAAGTGCGACATTTCCTGCTTCATCCAAAATGACTTTCCGAAGAAATGCTGTAGCAAAGCTATTGCCCTCAGTGGTGGGCTTGTGCACCAAGTCTCGGTAATGCTCCCAAAATACTTGGGGATCTTGTTTCCTCAGCGCCGGAAAAGCTTCTTGTAATTCGCCCCATACTTTTGCGCGAAGCTCTTCAATGGAGGCTGGACTTGAACGCAAAAAAGGAATCAAGGGGCCCAGTTTGGCGTCGGTAAAATCCGAACGGGGGACCAGAACCTCATAGAAGTCTGGATAAAAAAGTTCGTCGTACTTGTCTTTAAAGCTTCCCCAATCACCGTGGAGACTCGTGCCAAACTGCTCACGAAGTGCTTCCAAAGTAACCCCACCGTATTTGGTCGAGACCCTCATTTGGTCTCTATCGATTCGGTCGCCTCGAATCCGAATGGGCTGGTCCTGTAAGAGCCGGCTCAGAAAGCCCTGAATTTGAAATCGTCCTTCCACCACATATCCCCTTAGGGACGATTTCGCTTCCGAGAGGCGATTAAGCAAAAGCGTTCCGTCGGGTTGCAATTCTGTGTGCCACCCATCGGCGTGTAGGTTACCCCCCACCGTCACTTCGGCGCCGTGGATAAAACCCTCCTCATGTAGGTATCCCATCGCGGAGAAGGCCATTGTTTCATTGGTATCGCCTACGATTTTTCCCAGCGATGTCTTGTGTCGAACGACCCACGCTTCCAAGGATTCCGCAGGGCCCAACAAGGCTTCTTTTTTCTCGATACGTTGAGTCTCTTTTCCGGCAAGAAGCAGCTGCGAGCAAGCGGGAACCGCGTTGGTGTGGGCGCAGATTTGCGCAGAGGCGATTGCAAGTAATAAAGTTAAGTGAAGGCGCAAGAACAAGCGGGCTCCTCGGTGCGCCTCTATAGCAGATTAGGGGGCACCAGAGCCAACAATTAGGGCACCAGAACATCAGCCGCAAGCCAAGCCTTTAACTTTAAAAGGGAATCGAAGCCTAGGGAGCTTTCCCCTCAGGAACACAGCACCCGTAGTAAGCCGCGGTGCCATTATCGAAGACGCCATACCCTCGGTACGTGCGCTCACTCATTCCATCGCTGCAACCCTTTGCGGGCACATAGGTCAAAGTAACGGGCTTTCCACCCTTGTCCTTACCTCGGAAAATAAAACCGGAGGCTTCTGGCATGCCCATGAAACTGGAAACCGAAACCTGCTTCAGGGGCATTTCGGACTTTTGGTTCCCAAGCGAATCGAAAATGGCCCCTTTCGGTCCATTGCGAAAACCCCAGAAAGGCTCTGTGCCCGAGCAGGAAAAAGAGTCGGGAAGTTTCATTCCAGTGAGTACTAAGACGCCTAAAATCCAAACCGCTTTGTTCATCCGCGAAGCTTCCTTCTTCAAGAATGAGCTGGCAAGCTCGAAGCTGCGACTCCGATGTCACGGAATTGTAAAAGTTTGCTTCCTCTTGCCATATCTCACCAATGTATGGTATCTAAACCATATATGGCTGCGGTCTTGATATACCACTCGAAGGTTCAGCTGATCCATAAGGAGGAAGAAGCCGTGGCCGTTGCAGAAGCTAAGGTCTGGAAAGTCCCTGTGACAAAGGATTTTCCTGAGGGGACGAAGTATTCATTGTTCTTGGTATGGAAGGAAACCGGAGAAATCGTGATTGGTTTTGATAACCATAAACCCAAAGGGCATCACTTCCACCAAGGCTCGTCTCAGGAGTCTTACGCTTTTACTAACGTGGACGAGTTGGTCGATGAATTTTGGAGTCTGGTGAAAAGGGAGGGTTTCTTAATATGAAAATGAAGCATGCGAAAATTATCATCCGATCCGGTGAATCCCTTAAGAATGATTGGAAGTCCGCTCTCAAAGGGAAGAAAAAAGGGATTCAAAAAGATAATGAGGTCATCTTCACGGGGATAGAGACGGTGGCAAAGGTATTTGCGAAAACCCGGATGGAAGTTCTCAGGGCCATTATTTTGCAGAAGCCAAATTCTATTTATGAGTTAGCCAAAATGGTGGGGAGGGACTTTAAAAACGTCCATTCCGACGTGAAATTCCTAACTGAAGTGGGGCTTGTAGATCTTAGAAAGACTGAAGATGCGAGAAAAGGTTTAAAGCCCATTGCGAAATTCTCCGGCATCGAACTGGATTGGGCTGCTTAGTTCTACTTTGGAGTCCAACCGAACTATGTGCCTTGTGAAGAGTGCCCTAGGGGTTGTACTCATCGTGGGAAGGCACCCATCGGATGTGCGTATTCCCCAAGTGTACGCAGCCTGAGAGCTGGTACTTAGCTTGCAGAAATTGTAGGGAATCTTTCGGGGTAGAGTTTGAGGGGCTGCTCACTTATTTTAGCTTTTGTGTTGTCGATGTCTGCGCACGCGGACATGACCCCGGCCCTGCTGGACGATATTTTCGAAAGGGGTAGCCCCACAGAAATCAACGATGTGCTGGTGCGCTTAATACACGCAGCGCCTCACCCTCGCGGGGAATTCGTTCTCCGCCTGCTTCCCGGCTTGCGACATCCCCATCCTAAGGTCCGTGAAGGGGTGAAGCAGGCTTTAGAAACGTTCATCGCACGCGGAAACTGGGCGCGGTTGCCAGAAATAAAGCCGAAGATGGGCGAACTCATTCGGGATCCGATTGCGGGGCCTTATATGGCCCAGTTGGCGGTTCGACTGCTTCCGATCCGCGAGGTGCCTGAGGTCGCGGAAACCATTCTGAAGTCGAACCTTCCGTTGTCGTACCGGCAGGCGGTAGCTGAACAACTCGAAGGTGTATCAGCGGGAATGGTTAGCCAGGCGGACATTGATAGGATGGCGCGCCTTTTTGAGAAACTGGCGCGCAGTCCGGATCCGATTCTACGAGCCTATGGCATTCTCGGGACCAAAGCGCCGATACCCTCTCAACAACGTGAGTTAAGCGCATTGCTCTCCGGCCCGCTGGAAAAGGGGCTTCGCGATCGGATTGTGACACGTTTTTCGACCCAAGGAGTGAAGCAAGCGGACATCGCTCTGGATCTGATACGCGCTTATGGGAAAATGCCGCGAGAGAAGTCCCATGCGCTGGGAGATCTGCTCGCGCGCGTCGTCAAATCCCCTGTGCTTGGCGCCACTGACCCGCAAGTCTTACGGGATCTTAAGGACCTCGGCAACGACCCCAACGCGTCTGGGGTAGCTCGTGTGTTAGCCAAGAACGTGCTCGCGGTGGCTGGCACGAGCGCCGGCGCAGGGATGTTCGCGGATGCCTGGGTGCAAGATACTTTCGATCGATCGGAGTTCGAAGGGCGACTGCTTAGGGCTAAAGGGAAACACTCTGCCGAGGATTACGCTTCGGGTCTTTTTGAGCTCTTGGATCATCCCGAGTCGGTCGTTCGTCAGGCCGCGGCCGCCCAGATTGAGGAAGTGACGCGCGATCTGAAAACACCTTTCTCTGAAGCACAACTGGATCGACTGGCGAAAAAGGTGCGGCCAGAAGCACTGCACTTCTGGGCCCGTTACGCGCGGGATCTTAAGATGGCGGTGTACCTCCTGATGGCAAATCCAAAAAGCGCGAGAGCAGGGCTTTTGCGCGGTCTCATGGAGCGCAAGCTTAGGAGCGGCGAAATCTCGATGGGTTGGGAATCCATTCGAAGGTTGCTTGTGGAAAGGGGCGGTGATCCTGAAATGCCGGTCGAGGCCTTGGAACTTGCGAAAAAGTTGTTCGATCAGTATCCGGTCAGCCATCCCTTCGCGAAACCGAGAAAGAACGCATCGCCTTTTGAGCCTCTTGAGAGGGATAGATCCTCACCGAGTGAAATCCTTGAGAGATTAAATCACCTGGTTTTGGAGCGGATCGGGTACGAGCCACAGGTTGCGGATCGAAAACGCTTGATGGCATTGGTTGATACGAGCGAATTGCGCAACCCCGCGCTCAGCGTTGCCGTTGCAAAAGCGTACGAAAAAGAATCTGACGCCCAGTTGCGCGATCAATTGGCCCGGCTGGTCCTAATGTCAGACATCCGCGGACAGTCCCAACCTTTGACTGACATGGCTCGATCCGAAGCGGAAGGCCTGATCGCCCATGCCGACACTTCCGAGATCACGAAGGAAGCCATGCGAGGCCTGGTCAGTCGGGGAAGTTCAGCCGCGTCAGAATCGTCCGAGCGATCCTGCGAGAGAACATTCGCGGTCCTGCGAAAAGTAGTTCCCCGAGTCCGATTGCAGACGTTGGTGGCGGCGTCGCCGCTTGCGGGCATGCTCTCCGCGGTTGCTTTCAATCGCGGGCACGAAGCTTACTTAACGGCAAATCAACATAAGATTGCGCGTAAGCCGCTTGGCCTTTTGAGAAATGGGCAGGCGCTTCCCGACCCCACGCCCGAAGAGTTTTTGAGCATGGGGACTTTGATCCGGCAGCTTAGCATCGATATTCGTGGGGGGGACGCCGACGCTCAGAAGCCCTTTCTCGAGCTTTATTGGAGCCGCGCCTCGGACAAGACGCCGTGGGCAACCTACCTTGCGAATGGGTTTCAGAGCGCGGAAGAGCCGGGAATCGATCCTCTGATACTCCTTTCCCGGTATCGTTCCGTTATCGGACCTGAGTTCGACCAAAAGGCCCGGGAGCTGGGTTTGCCGGAGAGATTCCTCAAAGATCTCGGTCCGCCTGCGTTAAAGGTGAAAGGCAAAGAGGATCACCCTACTGAGGTCATCAGAGACCACTTCAAGGATCGCTTTCTTCAACTTCGTGGCAAGAGTACGGCACTCGACAAACTCTTTGCTTATATTTTGGAATGGCACTACCGGCGCCTTCAGGAAAATAACCGGCGCTTGGGCGGTCCCGTAGGGGGGCTCTCAGGCGTCGAGCATCCCCAACACGAGTCCAGTTTGAGATGGCTTGTTCACGGAGCGGTCGAGCAGGGCTATGGGGCGGGTCTCGCGCCGGTGTCTTTGGATTCGCTCTCGGGGGCGGCGCTGGATGCCGATCTGGAAGCCTATATTCGCGGGCGCTTTTATGAGGGGCCCGGTGGTCTGGGTACTTCCGAAAGGAAAACTGAAATATCGAAGCTCCTTTTGAACTACGGAAGGTATATCCCCGGTGGGTTGGGGCCCGTTTTCGAGCGTCACGGATTGAAGTCTCCTGAATTTAGAGATGGATCGCAGGTTGTCGACTACCTTTGGAACCTGTTTCCTGAAGACGGCGACAAACTCGTCAAAGTCTTGCGAGATTTGGCGAAATGGCAGCTGGATCATTTGAGGCCTGGAAGAGAGTGGCCATCGGGCAAATGGCGCGATGCTTATGGCGAGATAAAATTGGAAAACGAGGCCCATCTTTTTGACTACATGGTGACGAACCACCAACGCAATCGGCTTCCGTTTACGCCGAAGGTTTCCGAGTATAGTTCGGCAGAGAGGCTTTTTGCCGATGCCAAAAAACAGCTATCCGCCTACTTCGACGCGCTAGACATCGGCGTTGAGGAAGTGTGGGGGCTCCATGCGCAATCGAAATGGGCTTTAGCCGGGAGCTTTGCGGATCAAGTACGCGGGCGAGGCGTCGAACTCGACTTTACGGATCCCTTTCGGTTGATGGAAGGATTGAAGCGGCTTGGCCCCGCCGAGAAGGAAATCCTTCGTGACCTCGTCGAGACGCAGCTGACAGAGTCTTTTGTCATTTTAGCTAAGGTCAAAGCGCCGGACAGTACGATGGTGAAAGCGCTCAACGATATCGTTCCGTCGCTCCTTCACGACTCGAGTGGGTTGGTTAAAGTAGTTGAAGCAGCAGCTGCATTGCCGAGCGAGTCATTGAAATCTCGTCCTTTCAACTTGTTGTCGAGTTCAGTGAAAATCGATCCTTCGGAGTTGTTGAAACCGGCAAAGGACAGTTCAGTCTATTCTCAAATCCAGGATGAGCTATTTCGCAAAGGCTATCTCTTGTTTGACGACGATAAACAACTAGAAGACATCGTGAAAAAGCGCGGCAGTGTCTTTAGTCGGGGGCAGCATCCCGAAACGGTCTTGGGACTCACTCATCGCGGCAGCGATGGAAAGTATCACGTCGTGATCCGCGAACAGACCGATCTGCTTACCCTGCTGGCGGAGCTTCGCCACGTGAACAATATGGAAAATGGAGTCCCCATTTGGCGCTCCTTGGAAGGGATTTTAGCAACGGAACGGGATGTCCACGCGGCTTATTTGGAAATGGCTGATCAATATGGGGTGCAAATTCCGTGGCGGAAAAGAGCTCAGATGCTCAGTATTCTCGTGTTTCTTGAACGAAAAATGCAGCTAGCCGCTCAGATCCACCGACTCAAAGATTCGGGCGAGACGGAAGTGAGTGCACAAGAAATGGAAGCGTTCATCGAGACGATGCAACAGATGGAGTCGTTCAGTCGAGCTGAAAAACCCCGCATCCGAGCTCAATTATGAGGATTGTAAAAAATCCTTCCATTCTGATCTTCATGCTTACCCTCAGTCTAGGTGGAGCGCAGTCCTCGGAAAACTTTCAAGGCAGTATATCAAGGATTTCCTGGAGCTCAGAGATGGCTTTTTCAGCATCTTTCTTTCTGTAGAAAGTGGAGGGAGTCACATCTTCGCTCCCATAAAAAGAAAGTTCCCTATCGCGTCGCAGCGAACGGGAGATTTCGCACGCACGGTCCAAGCGCGCGACGACATTCGCCGGCAGGTCTTTTTCAATCTCTTTTAGCTTAGGAGAAACATCGTGGGTCATGGGTACCGCGTGACCCGCAGCTCGAATAATGCTCTTCAAAGCAAGTTCGCAAGCCTCCTGGCATTCGCGAACAACGTCGGCGTAGAGTCCCTCAGCGAACAGGGTCTGCACCGCCTTAAAACGGCCTTTGGCGCGCTTTGCGTAGTCTTTCGAAAGATCCGTGTTAGTCATACCTTTTCTAAACCTCGTTGAATGCGCCCTTCTACGTCCCAGAGCACCCAAGCGCTCTTCAATGCCTGTTGCATAGCCGGCTCAGATGTCGAAAACACGTTCTCCAAGACAAAAGTACATTGAATGGGGAGAGGGTCTTGATCCCACTGTTTTTCCAAGCCATCTCTCAGCTTGGATACTCGCTCATAGTCTAGGGGCGGGGATTTCAAAATGAAAAGTAAATCGATATCGCTCCGGAAAGTAGCAGCCCCTCGGCTGCAGCTCCCGATTAGTAAACATCCCCAGACTTCATTTTCAGGCAACAGTTTTGGAAGTCGAGTAGCAATATTTTCTATTTGCTTGCGTAGTTTGGGCTCCAGACTAGCCACGGAGCTGAAACGGGCCTTCTCTAAAGTATTCATTCAATCAGCCCTCTCACGACAACAGAAGCACACGCGAGTCCAAAAGCCCCTGTCACGAAACTCGCATTTCCCATGATGATGTTGCGGTTGTCGCAATTGAAATAGGGGTTATCGCCTTGGGGGCAGACGCAAATAAAACCTTTGCCATTGTCGTAACGCAGCTCTTGCGGATTGGTATAAGGCTCGTCGGAGTAAACAGCAGCAATGCCGAAAGGTTCTCCTTCGGGTGGAAAGCCGTGCTTCACGCGCAAGATTTTGCGAACCTCTCGCGCGAGAGGGTCTACGGTCGTAAAAGATAAGTCGGTCACTTTGATGCGAGTGGGATCGAGTCTTCCTCCCGACCCGGTAGAGGTAATGACGGGAATCTGGTTGTCTCGGCAATGAATCAGTAAATGCACTTTTGCGGTGACGTTGTCGATGGCGTCAATCACGTAGTCAGGCCGGTCGCTGAAGATCTCCGCACAGGATTCGGCATTGTAAAACTGATTAAGGGCTCGCACTTGCACGGTCGGGGAGACTTGCTTCATGCGCTCCGCCATGACGTCAGACTTGTTCTTTCCCACAAGGCCATTAAGGGCGTGCAGCTGACGGTTGAAATTGGTAATACAAATCGAATCGAAGTCGACGAGCGTTACTTTTCCAACTCCCGATCGCACCACCGATTCAGCGGCCCATGAGCCCACGCCTCCTAGGCCTACGATCATGACGTGCGCATCGCGTAGCCGCTTCATTTTCGGTTCACCTATCAAGCGCCCCATGCGGTCAAATCGCCGGTGCATTTTATAGTTCTCTAGATCGGAAGGGACAGAAGGGATGACAGTGGTCATTTCCACGAGAAGAAACCTTTCAAATTCTCCGTACTGACACTCAGCACGTCTTCGGGGCGCCTATTCTGTAGTGCACCCACCGCTTGTGCAACCTCCAAAAGCTTGTCTGCCGCAATGCCGTCGGGGGCATCCGTCTCAATGACCATATTGTCCGGAGAGAGCTCTTTGACCGTCGCTTTGAGGGTTTCGAAGCCCTTTTTTAGAACGCCGCTGCCAATAGAGATTAAAAAGCCTCGATTGATGTAGGCCTGGGCCGTATTCAAGTCGCCACTAAAAGCGTGAAGGATGCCTCCTCCGGCGAAGGGTCCATAGGCATTGAGCAGTCGGACCGCAGCAACGTGGGCTCGAACGACATGCAGAATCATGGGCTTGTCGTGTTCCTGCGCCAGTTCCAGCTGCTTTTCAAAGACCTCTGTCTGGAGCGGTTCATTGGGTCGAAGCGCATCAATGCCCATTTCTCCTAGGGCGCTGGCTTGGGGGAGCCGGGTGCCCAGAGAGGCGAGTGCCTTGTCAATTTCAGCCTGGGAGGCAGTGGCTACCCACCAAGGGTGCAGCCCATAGGCGGTTTGAATAGCGCCTGGGTGCTCGGCTTTGAGTTTGTCTTGCTGGTCCCAATCCTCTGGGGTAGCGCTCGCTAGCACCCAGCCACTGATTCCTTTGGCTTTGCAGGCTGCGAGGGCTCCCGCCATGTTTGGGTGGGTGAGGTGGCAGTGGGCATCGATGTACATGACTCTAAAGTGAACGACGCGAAGGCACCTTTCAACTGTTTGCCTTCTTGTGCTAAATAGGCCGTACCCATTTGGGGGAAACCGTGAAGGAGTGAGTATGTTTAAGAAATCTTCGGCCCTCGTTTTGGGTCTTCTCATTACCAGTCAGGGCGCTTTTGCTGATAAGCGTCCTATCGACGTTTCTCTGCTCAACAGCCTCTTTGCCAGCCTCGCCGTGGATGCCCTGAAGTCGGTTGAAGCGACGCGCCCCGGTCTCGTTGAGAAACTCGAGCTTAAATTCGACGAAAGCACCGCGAACCTGGAAAAGGGCAGTGAGGTTCTTGAAGCGACCGCTGTGGCTGGGGTTTCCAAATCGAAATGGGATGCGACCGCTCCTTCGAGTTTGGCGCTGGGTTTGGGGTTGGACAACTCAACGGGGGATACCGTTGCCGAGGTGCAAGCAAAGCTCACGTCGAACACTTCCGGATTTCTTGCGTGGGCGGTCGGCGAGTGGCTGGATTCGCAGCAGCCGTGTTCTGAAGCGAGCATCGAAGAGGGAGCCGACGCGGGTGAAGTTCAGTTTAATAAAGAAGCCTGTGTCTACCTAGAGCAGCTTCGTACAGTAGAGAGCACCGTCGTTCTTCTGGATACGGTGCATAAGATTGCGGATTTGCGGCTTGTTTATGTGGAAGGGCGCATCGAAGCGCTCAATGCAACCCCATCGCCCTCAGAAACTGAAACGCTGTATCTCAAGCGAATGAGGGAAGAGCAAGGTAACCTGAAGGCGCTCACCGCAGCCCTTACGAGCCGCACCGACAAGCGCTCGGTCACCGTCACGTTCCCCGGAACGGTGAATTACACAGACTCATCGATCCTAGCGGTGGTTCTCGAAGTGAGCCCCACGCTTTTGGGTGTGACTTTCAAAATGGAAGACAAGAACGGGGAGTTCGTAGAGGCGTTTAATGCGCTCGAACGCTTCAGCAAGCTGGCTTCGGCACCTGAGGGATCTCCTGAGAAGAAAGAATTTTTAGAAGGGGCATCCTTCACTCTGGATATTTTCCTGGGGTTAGCGGCAGAAGCTATCGCGCCATAAGCACTGGAAGCGCTCTCGAATCTTCGGCGATCCACAAGGCGGCTTGTCAGATACAATGGCGGAATGAACGTACGCTTTCTTGCTATTGTCTCGCTTCTGTTTCTCTACACCGCCTACAAAGTGACCCAGCTTTGGCCATCGCAGCGCTTGCTGGCGCTGCTCTTTACGGGGCTTCTGTTCTTTTTCATGCTGGGCGGTATGTTTTTCTACCGCCATCAACCGTTGATTTTCAACGCCGCGTGGTTTCGGGTCTTTGTATGGACGGGTTCCATTGTCATGGGGCTTTGGGCGACCTTTGTTTTGCTCTCGCTTCCGTTCGACCTCCTAAGTCTGTTTGTCTCGGGCTATGACCGAACGCTCGGCGACGGTTTCAATCCCGAGAGGCGAACTTTTTTCCGCGGGCTATCGATGGCGGTCTTTGGCCTCTCGGGTGGGTTTGCGAGCATTGGTTTGTGGCAGGCTTACCGTGGGCCGTCAATTAAACAAGTCAGCGGTGGGCTTAAAGAGTCCCATGCGTTTCTCGACGGTCTTAAGATTGCTCAGATTAGCGATCTTCACGTCGGGCCGACCTTGCGAAAAAGCTATGTCTCCGAAGTCGTGAGTCGAACCAATGCGTTGGAGGCGGATCTGATCTTCGTCACCGGGGATATCGCGGACGCGCACGCAGACTCTCTCGCGGAGCACCTAGCTCCGCTCGGGCTCTTGAAAGCGAAACACGGCGTTTTCTATGTCACCGGCAATCACGAGTACTACTGGGGCGCCGAGGACCTCGTGGCATCGCTCCGCAAACTGGGGATGATAGCGCTCATCAACGAGAACAAAGTCGTTACGATTCGCGAGAAAAAGGTGCTAATCGCCGGCGTCACCGACCCTACGGGAAGTCGCGTTCCTGGGCATGCGCCTGACTTAAAAAAGGCCATGCAGACCCATGAACCCGTGGACTACCGCATCATTCTCGCGCACCGGCCGGACGTGAGTGTGCTTTCCGAGCAGATGGGGGCCGATCTCCAGTTCTCAGGCCATACCCATTCTGGACAGTTTTTTCCCTTCAGTCTTCTCATTGGGCTTGCGCACCAGTATACGGCCGGCATTTATCAACGCGGCAATTTGACGGTGTATGTGAATTGCGGAACAGGCTATTGGGGACCTGCTAATCGATTTGGCGTTCAGTCCGAGATCACGTCTTTTACCCTGAAACAGACCGGTGCTATTTCCGCTTAAGGAGGCGTGCTCTTTATTTAACCAGAGCGGTCGTGGGCTGCGGACCTTTCATGAAGTCCGAAATCGTCTTCATCGCTGCCGAAGGAAAGAGTCCCAGCTGAAATACCAACGCAACGGTCACGCCGAGTGTAAGCGCTGCGCTATAAGAGAACCGGGTTGTGCCCGCGGCTTGGCCCACGGGTTCCTTCATGTACATCTGCACAATCACGCGCAAATAGTAGTAAGCGCCGATCGCGCTGCACAGAACGGCCAAGACAACGAGCAGCACATCGCCCGACTGCACTGCCGAGTAAAAGAGGAAGTACTTCGCCGTGAAGCCAGCGGTAGGCGGTAGACCTGCCATCGAGAACATGAAGACAGCCAGGGCAAAAGAAAGCCAGGGGCGTCGCTGAGCCAGTCCCGCAAGGTCACCTAGTTCCAACCCCGCGTCGCCTTTAAGGGCGAGCAGAGTAAGCACTCCGAAAGCGCCGAGATTCATGATGGCGTACACCATGACGTAGAAATATACGGCGGTGTAACCGTCGATCGTCGCGCTACCCGCCATCAGTCCCACCAGCAAATAGCCCGTATGGGCAATCGACGAGTAGGCCAGCATGCGCTTGAGATTCGTCTGTTGCAGCGCAACCAAGTTGCCTACCAACATCGTGAGAAGGGCTGCCATCCACAGAATGTGATGGAAGCTGGTGGCGACACTTCCCGTGAGAAGCGGAGCGCTGGAAACTGAAGCCATCACGCGTACCAGTGCCAGAAAGACCGCCGCTTTTAAGCCGGTGGTCATGAAAGCCGTGATGGGAATCGGTGCGCCATCATAAACGTCGGGCATCCAAGCATGGAACGGCACAGCAGCGGTTTTGAACAAGAAACCAATCAAGACGCATAGCAGACCAATCACTAGCAACGGGCTGAAAAGCGCTCCCGATTGCGCGGCACGATCTGCAATCTGTCCAATATCCAGGGTCAGACTCGAGCCGTAGAGCATCGCTGCTCCGTAAAGCAAGATGGCTGAAGCGGCTGAACCGAGGATGTAATACTTGATAGCCGCTTCGTTGGATCGTCTGTCCGCGCGACGAAAGCCTACCAAACAGTAGACTGAAAAGGACATGAGCTCTAGTGCGATGAAGATGACGACAAGGTTCAGGGTCGATGCCATGAGCATCATGCCCAATATCGAAAGCCCAATGAGCACGTAGTATTCGTTGAACACCAGGTCTTGGGTTTTCAAATACCGAAAGGACATGAGGGTCACGGCAATCCCTGAACCCAGAAATAGGATGTTGGCAAAAGCGGAGAAGCCGTCCGAGAGCAACATGCCGTTAAAGAGCGCTTGGGCGGGGGCTCCCACCTGACAGGCGCTGCCAACGAGCGCGGCAGCCATGGAGGCCACCATCACGCCAGGAACGGAAATGTCGGGACGGGCCGAAGGCGTCACGACCAACACCAGTGCCAAACAAGCGCCGAAGAACAGGACGAGATAGGGCGTCAAAAGTCCCAACTGGACCGAGGACATGGCCAAGTAAGCCGGGTTGATGAGGCTCATAGGTGCAGTTTCCACTTCACGGACTCACTTTCTGGGCCACCTGGGCGGGGCCAACGTACTTTGTCAGCGCGGCATCTACCGACGGCTGCATCTTCGAGAACCAGAAATTCGGGAAGAGGCCCATCCAGAAGACGGCAATGAGCAAGGGGATCAAAACGACCATTTCTCGCAAGTTCAAATCTTTGAGCTTGGAATTCTCAGCACCGGTGACAGGTCCGAGCATCACGCGCTGGAACATCCACAGAAGGTAAACCGCTCCGAAAATGACACCTAAGGCGGAGAAAGCTGCGAGAATAGGTGCTGCCTGCCACAGGCCCAGTAGGATCAAGAACTCGCCGACAAATCCATTGGTTCCCGGAAGGGCTGCGGAAGACAGCAAGATGATCATGAAAGCGATTGCAAACAAAGGCATCACCTTCGCGACGCCACCGAAGTCCTTAATTTCACGGGTGTGGCGACGTTCGTAGATCATGCCGACTAAGAGGAACAAGCCGCTGGTCGAGATACCGTGGGCCAGCATCTGGTAAATGGCGCCTGTGACGCCAATCGTGTTCAGAGAAAAAATCCCCAAAACCACGTAGCCCATGTGACTGACAGAGGAATAGGCGACGAGCTTTTTCACGTCCGTTTGTACCATCGCGATGAGTGCCCCGTAGGTAATCGCAACGGTTCCGAGCACCAGCATCGGCCATTGGTACAGACGAACGGCATCGGGGAACAGCGGGAGGGCGAAACGGATAAGGCCGTAGCCCCCCATTTTCAGAAGGACTCCCGCCAAGATAACGCTGCCTGCCGTTGGAGCTTGCACGTGGGCATCGGGTAGCCACGTATGCAGCGGAAAGAGCGGTACTTTGATGGCAAAGGCGAGGGTAAAGGCGAGGAACAGAAGCGATTGGGGCGCGAGGTAGCCACCGCTTGCGATCTGCACCTGATAAAGGTCCAGCAAGTTTGTCGAGAAGCCCTGGCCCGTTTGCAATTTGAACTGATACGCCAGGTAAAAGATAGCAACGAGCATGAGCAGGGATCCCGCCATCGTGTAGATGAAGAACTTCATCGTGGCGTAGATTCGGTCTTTGCCTCCCCAAATTCCAATGAGGAAGTACATGGGAATGAGCATCGCTTCCCAGAAAACGTAAAAGAGAAACGCGTCGAGCGCGACGAAAGTGCCGAGCATGGCCGTCTGAAGCAGCAGTAGCAGCGTATAAAAGCCCTTTACCCGCTTTTCGACGGATTCGAAGGCGGATAGCACCACAATGGGGGTCAGGAAAGTAGTGAGCATCACGAGCCAGAGGCTAATGCCGTCAATCCCCACGCGATACGAGATGCCGAGTCCAGGAATCCAAGGGACCACTTCGGTCATCTGGAAGGAGCTGAGGCTTGCGTCGAAGCGCGCGTAGACCACCAGCGAAATCAAAAAAGTGGCGACCGTTCCCGCAAGTGTCCAATTGCGAATGAGTTTCGCGTTCTGATTCGGAATCGCAAGTCCTAAGAGCGCCCATAGGCCCGGCAGGAAAACCATGGCGGAGAGTAAACTAAACGAGAGTGAGCTACTGGAAGATGCCATAAAGCGTGTACCCCACGATGGAAACAAAGCCGACGAGCATCATGAAAGCATAAAGCTGCGTCGATCCTGTTTGAATGCCGCGCGCCAACGCGCCGGACTGGTTAGTCACTGTTCCAAAGCTCAAAACAATTTTGTCGATAATTTTCACATCGAAGAACTTCCAGAGGAAGTCGCTGATCGCTGCGATGGGTTTCACAAAGAGGGCTTCGTAAAACTCGTCGACGTACCACTTGTTCGCAAGCACCGTATGGATCGTCTTGAAACGAGCTCGCAAACCTTCGGCCGTTTTCAAGTTGCTATACACGGCAAACGCCGCTGCGATGCCGCCTGCAGCGACGATCGTACTGGAGATCATGAACACCCATTCACTGGACTCAGCCACGCCTTCACGTAAGTGCACATGTCCGACGATGGGCATCAGCCAGTGTCCAAGCCAGCTCAAATGGGGAATGCCGATGAGGCCTGCGGTGGTTGCGAGTACCGCTAGAATTTGCAGGGGAACGACCATGACGGCAGAAGATTCATGCGCGTGTTCCTTCGAACGCGAATGGCCTAGGAAGACGAGTACGAAAAGGCGGGTCATGTAAAACGCCGTGAGCAAGGCGGTAAGCGCCCCTAAAGCCCACAAGAAGGTGCCCCCATGCGAGGAGCTATAGGCGTGCCACAACACTTCATCTTTCGAGAAGAAGCCGGAGAAGGGCGGGATACCGCAGATTGCGAGCCACCCGGCTGCGAACACCAGGAACGTTTTTGGCATGTGATGGCGTAGTCCACCCATCTTCATGATGTCTTGTTCCTCGTGCATGCCGTGAATCACGCTACCAGCGCCCAAGAACATCAGGCCTTTGAAACAAGCGTGTGTGATGACATGGAAAATACCGGCTCCGAACGAGCCGACGCCGCACGCAAGAAACATGAGTCCCAGCTGCGAAACGGTGGAGTAGGCGAGTACCTTCTTGATGTCGTTCTGAGCGACCGCAATGGTCGCCGCAAACAGCGCAGTCACTCCACCCACTACTGCCATGAGCATCATGGCGTCGTGCGAAAGGGTGTAGAGGAAACTGACGCGAGAAACGAGATAAATTCCGGAAGTCACCATCGTGGCAGCGTGGATGAGGGCAGACACCGGGGTCGGGCCTGCCATCGCGTCGGGCAGCCAAACGAATAGGGGTAGCTGTGCGGATTTACCCGTGCAACCGACAAACAGCAGCACACAGATGATCGTCACGATATGAGCGGACGGTGTGGTCTGTGCCACGACTTCTTTAAGCGCCGCAAAATCGAGCGTGCCGAAAGTGGTGAAGATGAGGAACATGCCGAGCAAGAAGCCAAGGTCGCCGATGCGGTTGACGATGAAGGCTTTTTTGCCAGCGCTGGCTTTGTCTGGGTCGGTGTACCAGTACGAGATAAGCAAGTAGCTACACAGGCCCACGCCTTCCCAGCCCAGGAACAAAACAGGGAGTGAGCTGCCGAGCACCAAGACCAACATGAAGGCGCAGAACAGGTTTAAGTACGCAAAAAATTTCGCAGGCGCTTCGTCATGCGCCATGTAACCGATAGTGAAAATGTGGATGAGCGATCCGATGCCCGTAATAACGAGCACAAAAAGGGCATTCAAGGCATCCAGGCGAAAGGCGAGAGGGATATTGAGCGTACCCACCGAGATCCAAGAAAACAAAGTGGTCTCAATGGCGCGCGATTCTTCCGGTAGGGAACCGAGCTGGAAGAACAAGACCAAGCCCAATAAAAAAGAAGTGCCTATGGTGCCAGTGGCGATCAAACCCGAGGTTTGCGCTGATAGGGCTTTTCCGCCGCGCAACTGAACGGATGCGTACCAAAGCCCGTTGATCAAAAAGCCTAGGAGCGGAAGCAAAGGAATCAGAGCAAGCATAGTCTTTTAGCCCTTGAGCACTTGGATATCGTCTGTGTCGACAGACCGCAGCGTGCGGAACATCGCAATAACGAGCCCTAAACCGACGGCGGACCCTACGCCCGCAACCACGATGATAAAAAACACTGCCATTTGGCCGCCCATGTCTTGGAGCGGTCCACTGAGTGAAACAAAGGTGAGGTTCACGGCGTTGAGCATCAACTCAATGGACATGATGATAATTAGAATGTTGCGCCGAATCAGTACACCCATGAGCCCAATGAAAAAGATGGCCGCACAAAACGAGAGCAGAATCCAAGGTTCAACGACAATGCCAGAGGTCATGCTGATGCCAGCGTTCATGCTTCACCTTGAGAGTAGGGCGATTTAGCGCTTTTGCCGCGCTTTGCGATGGCAACGGCACCCACGATGCCCGCTAGAATGAGGGCCGACGTGATTTCAAAGGGATAGAGGTACTCTGTGTAAAGCAAAGTGGAGAGCACTTTGGTGTTCCCCCCCAGGGACTGAACTTGATCGGGTGTGAACGTTCCCAAGGTTGGGCTGAGAGCCGTGTTCTTAAAGACCCAAACGAAACTTCCAAAAAGCCCTGCGCAGAGCACAATGCTCGCTACTCGCAGAGCAATATGGCTGCGGCCGAAATCGAACGAAGGGGCATCAGCATTAAGCAACATGATGACAAAGATGAAGAGCACCATGATCGCGCCCGCATACACCACGATTTGAAGCGCTGAAATAAGATGGGCCCCCAAAATCGCGTAGATAGCTGCGAAACAGAAAAACACCATCACGAGTGAAAACGCCGATACGGCCGGGTTTTTCTTGAGCACGGTGACCAGAGAAAACCCAATGGCCAGACTCGCAAATAGGTAAAAGAAAATGGCTGCCGTCGTCATACTACCACCTAGTGATGCTCTACTTGTCCACGCTCCGGAAAATCCGGACGGGCAGGTTGCACTCCCTTACCTTTGAGTTTTGAAATGTGACCGGTCTTGTCCTTGCCGCGCTGAATATCGAGGAAAGACTTGTTGTATACCTCGCGCACGGGGGTCGCCATTTCGTAAATCGTCGAAAGCTTAATGGCGTCTTCGGGGCACGCTTCTTCACACATGCCGCAGAAAATGCAGCGCAGAATGTCGATATCAAACTTTACGGGATACTTTTCCTTCGTCGCTTTTTCCCCAGCATCAATATGGATGCAAAGAGCCGGGCAAACCGTCGGACAAAGCATGCACGCAGTGCAGTTTTCCACGCCTTGAACGCTCTTGATGTAGTGCTGCCCGCGAAAGCGTTCCGAATAGTTGCGGCGCTGGTCGGGGTACTGGATCGTCACGGTCTTGTGAAAGAGCATGTTCTTCATCGTGATGAACAGCCCTGTGAAGACTTCAACGATGTACAGATTCTGAAACAGCGGTTTCTTGTGTTTAACTTTCATTAGAGGACCCCTCGATAGATGAGGAAGGCCGTCACAATCAGATTAGCCAAAGACAAGGGCAGGAGTTTCTTCCATCCCAAGTCCATGACCTGATCGTAGCGAAACCGAGGCAACGTCCATCGCACCCAGACAAAAAGCCACATAAAGAAGGCAACCTTCAGAACGAAGGAAGCTGCCTGCATCGCGGCTTGGGCCAAAATAAAAGCGTCCCCGGAGAGATTGGCGACTCCGAGGAGCCAGCCCATTCCTGGAAGGAGCTGCCAGCCGCCGAAGAACAGAGCAGCGGTTACGCCTGAAGCGGTGAACATGTTTGCATATTCTGCCAGCATGAACACGGCGAACTTCATCGAGCCGAATTCCAAGTGATACCCTGCAATAATTTCAGATTCCCCTTCCGGCAAATCGAAGGGCAGCCGGTTGGTCTCGGCGTAAGTGCAGGTAATGAAGATGAGCGCTGCAATGGGCTGGACGATCACGCCCCATTTGGGAATCGTGATGCCGGCCAAAGTGAAGAATGCTGCGCCTTGGCCCTCGACAATCGCGTTGATGTTTACCGAAGAGTAAACCATCAGAACCGAGACGATAGCCAAGCCCATGGAAAGCTCATACGAGATCATTTGGCTTGAGCTGCGCAAAGAGCCCAAAAGCGCATATTTATTGTTCGAGGCCCAACCGCCAATCATCACTCCATAGACACCTAGGGAGACGATGGCCAGAATGAAAAGAATCCCTACATCGAGGTCTGCAACCTGGAAGGTGATGGGGATGCCATTGATGACAATCGGTGCGGCGATGGGAATGACCGCGAACGTCATCAGTGATGGAACCAGACTCACAATCGGTGCCACGATATGAAAGAATTTATTCGTATGGTCCGGTGAAAAATCTTCCTTGAAAATGAGCTTGATGGAATCGGCGATGGGTTGAAAAAAACCGAACGGTCCCAGGCGATTGGGGCCCAAGCGGTTTTGCATGAGCGCCGAACCCCTGCGTTCCACAATCAGCATGAGGGGGACGAGGTTCAGAACAATCCCGACTAAAATGGCGCACTTGAGAACGCTGATTAGAATCATCCACTCGGTAGGTCCCATCGTCATACCTCAGCCGCCTCTCTCTCTTTCGAGGGTGTGGGATGTGCTCCGCCGTGTGCCCAGTGGGCCAGGATTTCAGTGATCTGCTTGGATTTTCCCACGGGCTTGATCGACGCTTTGAGTGATTGCTCAACGCCACTGAAGTTCACAATCGTGCCGGTCTTCTCAGCAAAGCTCGTTCCCGGGAGAAGCGCATCAAACAGCTTCGCTTCGTCCCCGAAGAACACACCGACGCCGACTTTGGCGCTGCCTTCGAGCTTCGGTAGCTTCGCGCGCCCCCCTCGGAAGATGAGTGTCGCGTTGGTGCCAGCTGCAGCCCCCGTATAAGGCGCAATGCCCAGCTTCTCAACGCCATTGAGGTTCGCCGTTTTGGAAGCACGTCTTAAAAGGTGATCAATATCCTTGTCGTCTTTAGTAGTTGCAACACCCGGCGTTCCAAAGTGGGCCAGCGGCGCACCGGGGAAGGCTTTCGTGGCAAACGCCTGGATGGTTTTGACTTCTTCATTGGTAAGGTCGGTACCCACCAGGATCAGGGGTTTTTTGCCTTGGAGCACTTGTGCCGCATTCGCCACGGCATCCGCCCATTCCATGGTCTTGGTTTCGACTCCGACACGCACGTGCGGCGTGGTGATGCGCGTTTCGTCGTTCACATAATGGAAGTTGAAGCGACCTTCGTCGCACAGCCACCACTTGTTGATCTCCATGTTCACGCGCGGAGTCGTGCGATACAGCGTGTCCTTGTCCCACCAAAGTTCAATGTTGCAGCCGCGCGAGCAGCCTTCACAAACGGAAGGCGTGCGTTTGAGATACCAAACGCGTTTTTTAAAGCGGAAATCCTTGAGCGTCAGCGAGCCTGTCGGGCAGATATCTGCGTAGCAACCCGCGTACTCCGTTTGAAGCGGCTTATTGTCGACGGTCACAATTTCTGTGTGGTTACCCCGCTGCACAGCCACGATTTCAGGGATCTGCGCCACTTCTTGGCCGAAGCGAATGCACCGCGTGCAGTGAATGCAGCGATTCATGTTCTTCTTAATAATGGGTCCCATGTCCTCATCGACAAAAGTGCGGCGCACTTCTTCGTAGCGCATCTTGTCGCTACCGTAGTCATAAGAGAAATCTTGGAGATCGCACTCACCGGATTTATCGCAGATAGAGCAATCAAGCGGATGGTTAATGAGCAGGAACTCCATCACCGACGAGTGATTTTTGCGGGAGCGCTCGCTGTTCGTGCTGACGACCATGCCGTCCGTTGCAACCGTAGAGCAAGCGGTCTGAAGTTTCGGCATTCCCTGGATCTCTACAGCGCACATGCGGCACTGGGCCACCACAGTCATCGCGGGGTGGTAGCAGTAGAAAGGGATGTTGATTCCAGCCGTTTTGGCTACCTCAATGAGGTTTGTGCCTGCCTGGAACTCAATCGATTTACCGTCAATGGTGCATTTAGGCATACAGGTTCCGTTAAGCTCCCTGGGGAATCAATCGCTCGAAGTCCGAGCGGAACTTAGTGACGAAACTAATCACTGGACCGGCCGCCGCATCGCCCAACGCGCAAAGCGTTTTGCCATTGATGTTGTCAGCCACGTCTAAAAGTAAATCGAGATCCTTGCGCTTTCCTTTGCCGGCGAGAATGCGCTCGATGACTTCTTCCATCCATCGGCAGCCCTCGCGGCAGGGCGTGCATTGCCCACAGGATTCGTGTGCGTAAAACTTCGTGATACGGCGGATCAAATTCACAACGTCGAAGCCTTCGGCGATGACCATAATCCCGGCAGATCCGAGCATGGTCTTGGCCTTCATGAAAGGCTCAATATCCAGGTCGATATCGATCTCCGCGGCCGTTAGCACCGGCGCTGAAGATCCCCCTGGAATCACGGCCTTCAGCGGCTTGTCGCCCAAGATGCCGCCACAATAATCGTAAATAAGCTGCTTGAGGGTGACGCCGCCCGCGGGGAGTTCGTAGAGTCCCGGCTTTTTCACATGTCCGGAAACGCAGAAAAGACGGGTGCCGCCGCTTTTTTCAAACTTGCCCAGCTTAGCGAACCATTCACCACCGCGATTGATGATGTGGGGAACCGCGCAGAGCGTTTCGACGTTATTTACGATGGTGGGGCCGCCGAACGCGCCGGCAATGGCGGGAAAAGGCGGCTTTACACGAGGCTCACCCCGTTTTCCTTCCAGTGAGTTCAAAAGGCCCGTTTCCTCGCCGCAGATGTAAGCACCCGCTCCGCGATGCACGGTCAAATCGAAGTGGAAGTCCGTGCCGCCGATACCTTTGCCCAAGTAACCCTTGTCGTAAGCCTCATCGATGGCTTCTTGAAGGAGTTTGGCTTCACGCGTGTACTCGCCTCGGATGTAGATGTAGCCGACGTTACTGCCGATGGCATGTCCTGCGATGACCATGCCTTCAATGAGAAGGTGAGGGGTGTAGCGCATCAGATCGCGATCTTTGAACGTGCCCGGCTCAGATTCATCGGCATTGCAAACGACGTACTTGGGTTTGGTCGCTTGCTTAGGAATAAAACTCCACTTCATGCCGGTGGGAAAACCGGCTCCGCCTCGGCCTCGCAGGTTGCTCTTCTTCACTTCGGCTGTCACATCATCGGGCTTCATGGCGAGCGCTTTTTTCAAAGCGGTGTATCCCTGCATCTTGTCGAGATAATAGGCCAAGGGGCGGCATTCTTCTTTGAAATGCTGAATGTAAATTGTTTCACTCGCCATCGTCTTATTGCTTCCTATTTACGGGTCAGGATTTCGTCCATTTTCGTAATATTTAGGTTCTCGATGTAATCGTCATTGAGCATCATGGCGGGTGCTGTTCCGCAAGCTCCCAAGCACTCTTCTTCCATGAGCGTGAACTGGTTATCGGAAGTGGTTTGCCCACAATCGATTTTGAGTTTCTTCTTACAGTGCTCAACCAATTCGTCTGCGCCTCGGAGCATGCAGGCCGCATTGGTACAAATCTTGAGGTGGTACTTCCCGACAGGGTTCAAGTTGTACATGGTGTAGAAGGAAGCCACTTCACGCACCTTAGCGGGATGAATATCAATGTAGGCCGCAATCTCGGAGAGCGTTTCTTCCGAGAGCCAGCGGGTTTCTTCCTGCGCTTGATGCAAGGCGGGGAGCAGCAAAGCCTGCCGCGTGGGATAGCGTGGGACTAGCTTGTCCATGGCATCGTAAAACTTCTGAGAAAGCTTCCTGGTACTCACCGGTCTAGTTCCCCCGCGATGATGTTGATGCTTCCCAGTGCGGCAATCATATCGGCGATCTTTTCGCCCGTGGACATCAGGGTAAGCGCTTGAAAGTGCCAGAAGGAAGGAGAACGCACGCGCATGCGGTGCGACATCGGCTTGCCCTTGCTGACAATGTAGAACCCGAGTTCGCCATTGGCGCCCTCAGTCATGGTGTAAGCTTCACCGGCAGGCACATCAAAGCCCCGCATGAAGAACTTAAAGTGATGGATCATGGCTTCCATCGAGTTGTAGACGTCGATTTTCGAGGGAATGCGCACGCGTTTATCATCCGCCCAAATAGGACCAGGCTTCATGCGATCGCAGATCTGCTCGAGTAGATTCAGCGACTGGCGGATTTCTTCGACTCGCACGAGATAGCGGTCATAAACGTCTCCGTTCGTTCCCGTGGGGACCTCAAATTTCATCTGGTCGTAAAACATGTAGGGCTGATCACGGCGCAAGTCGCGATCAATACCGGAAGCGCGCGCGCAGGGACCCGAGAAGCTGTAGTCCAGGCATTCTTCCTTGGTCATGACGCCAATGCCCTTGGTGCGATCCAAGAAAATCTTGTTGGTCGTGAGCAAGCGATCCATCTCATCGAAAACGCTGCGAGTCTGTTTGACCCAGGCTTTGCAATCGTCTTCCCAACCGACCGGGGCGTCGTACATCAAGCCGCCGATACGAGTGTAAGAAGTCGTGAGGCGAGCGCCGCAGAGCTTTTCAATGAGCGTGTACGCTTCTTCACGCTGGTGAAAGCCGTAAAGAAAGTAAGAAAAAGCACCGACGTCGACTGAGCCAATGCCAATGCAAATCAAGTGATCCGTGATGCGGGCCAGCTCGCAACAGGCCATTCGAATTAGGATGGCTCTTTCCGGCGGCTCAATGCCCATTAAACGCTCGACCGCCATGGCGTAGGTCACGTTGTTGATGAGGGCCGAGCAGTAATTCATTCGGTCCGTAAAGACGACAAACTGATGATACGTGCGATGCTCCCCCAGTTTTTCTTTCGCGCGGTGGGTGAAACCAAACTCGCAGTAAGATTTTTCAATGGTCTCGCCATTGAGCTTAGCGACCATGCGAAGCGCACCGTGCATTGCAGGGTGGGTGGGTCCGATATTAATGATGACGCGAGAATCATCCCAGAGGTCATCGGAGTCGCGGGTAACCGAGTAGTCCGTGCCGCCGCCGAACGCGACTGCCGCACGAGAATCCGATTCTCGGGCTAAGGGATAGGAATTAGATAGGTCGTCGCTCATGCTCTCTAGTCTCGTTATTTAAGGCGCTCAGGGTCTGGCGCCTCGGAATCCGGGAAAACTTGGTAGCCGTCGAGGGGGTAGTCCTTGCGCAAAGGATACCCTTCCCAACGATAATCCATCAGAATGCGGCGCAAGTTCGGGTGACCCGTGAACTTGATCCCATACATGTCGTAAATCTCGCGCTCCGCCCAATCGCAACCGGGCCAAACCGAAATGCACGTCGGCGACTCTTCCCCTTCGGCGACTTTCACCTTCACACGAATGCGAGGCCCTTGATCCCGGTTGTAGAGGTTAAAAACCAATTCAAAACGAGGCTGTGCCTCCTCGTCGGTAGCTGTGTAGTCCGCAAGGAAGTTGTACCCGCAATCGGTGTCCGTCTTCAGAAAACTCAGAACCTCGACGATTTGGGCTTTGTTAACAAAGACAATCGGAACGTCCGTTGGGTACGCGCCTGGCATCCGTACTTCTTCGATGGAAGTGCCAAACTTAGCTTTCAGCTTCTCTATCGACTTCGTCCAGAAGGGGCCGAATTTCTCGGCCCAATCGCCACGGTTCGTCCTGAGCGAGGTGAAAATATTCACTGAAGCACCCACTGTTCGGGTGGGGTGCCGGCTTTGAGGCGCCGCTGCGAATGTGTATCGCCTTTTTGCACTTTGTCGCGCAGTTTCAGAAGGCCGTCGATCACCGCTTCAGGAGAAGGCGGGCAACCGGGAACATAAATGTCGACCGGAATAATATTGTCGATGCCTTGAGTGACGCTATAAACGGGAAACACGCCGCCAGAAGAGGCGCAAGCGCCCATGGACATGACCCATTTGGGTTCGCTCATCTGTTCATAAACGGTCTTGAGCACAGGCGACATTTTCGAGTTCACGATACCCGCGACCAAAAGCAAATCCGCCTGACGAGGGGAAAAGCGAATGGCTTCTGAGCCAAAGCGCGCCAAATCGTAGTCCGCGGAGAGCGTTGCCATCATCTCAATACCGCAGCAGCTCGTGCCAAACGGCAAAGGCCACATGGCCCACTTTTGTCCCCACGCGATGAAGTCATCCAGGCGGGTAGTCAAAAAATGCGAAGATCCGTCTTTACCCATTTACTCCCACTCCAAAGCGCCGCGTCGGCGAACGTAGTAATAACCTACGAGCAAAACGATCATGAAAAAGCCCATTTCCCACAGAATAAAACTGTTCACTTTGAGGAAGTCCTTGAAGATGATTGCCCATGGGAAAAGGAAGATGACTTCCACATCAAAGAGCAAAAACAAAAGGGCAACCAAGTAGAACCGTACGGAGAACCGGCGGTGTGCGTCGCCGTGGGGCGGTACGCCGCATTCAAAAGGAGTATTCTTCTTCGGGTGCTTGGCCCGAGCGCCCAGTGTGGTGGATGCGATGTGAATAGCCAGGCCTAGACCGACGCCCATCAAAATTAAAATGAACACGGGAATGTATTGCGCGGATTGATTCGCAAGGTCCACGGTCGCAGCGTCTCCAATAAATTAGAACCGCCAAGATACCCGGCACAATCTACGCACGGCAATAGGCATTTGATATCCAATGGCTAGACAAGGCCCCTTGGTTTTTTCCTTGAAAGTCGATTGACCCCTTTCAAGGCAATGTTCGGTTCCAAAGTGGGACCACTTCTTTGGTGGACTAGCGGGTAGGAGGCTCCTCTTGATTCCGCTTGGCATCCCATGCTAAATCGCATCGATTTTTGGAGATCGAATGCAGTTCGTCGGTGGGCTTTTTCTTACGGTTTTCTTTGCAGCGAGTTCCTCGTGGGCTTGCTCTGAGACGCTTGCAAGATTTAGCGGTCCATTTGAGTTTGTTTCCCCTGGGGACGCCGTTGCTGACTTCAAGAAGCTGCTTCCTGCTATTGGGCTGGAGCCCCAAGAAGCCTTGAAGTCGCTTACTCTCATGCGTAATCCGGGAGAAATGTCAGATTCCGAAGCTTCGGAGCTAGAAGCGATCTACGAAAAGGCTCGATCGCATTGGAGTGAGGTCCGCGCTTTTCTTGCTCGCGTTTCCAGCTATCAAAGTGAGCTTGAAGCAGCCTTGGAGGACGCTCTTGCCCATCGCAAATTGGTAGATCCCCGTTTCTACGAAGTCTTTCGTCTCTTCAATCCTATGGAAAATGCTTTGCGCGTCGAGCTGGACGCGGAAGTGGCGCGTTTGAGGCGCGAGCGGGTGGACGTCGATAGGCTTTTTTCAGTTATCGCTCGCTTAGACCTGTTCTTGGGGAGAATGAGCAGCCAAACGCACCTCTTTCCAAGAAGGTCCGGACAGCGGGTTAGTTCAGTTTTTGACTCCAAACAGCAGGGTTCGAGTTTTAGAGAGTTTCGGGAGTTTTGCTTTCTGCACTTGTTCTTAACTCGTACACTCTCGAACTCATCCGAACTTCCTTCAGATTGGACTTTGGATATCCCTAGGTCAGGTGAACCACTTCATTGACGAGTTTGTGGATGCCGCTAAAGACAAGGTGAAGAGGGGCATCTTCGTACATGTAAGCGGGGGAGGTTACGATGCGGTGGGTTCGGTCCACATGGCATTCATCGGCCCGTCGAACCACATGCTTGTGACCTAGGCTTTCCACCTCTTGAGCCGCTTCCCCTTTGGCACCCAGGGTGAGCTCGAATCCCGCCCCCTTGAAAGCCAGCGCAACTACAGCAGGGGCTATGCAAATAGCGCCAATGGGCTTACGGGCTTGGTGAAATTCTTTGAGCTTCTTCTCTAAGGTGGGAAGAACGGTAGCGCGGCTGCCCGCGCTGGCAAAAGTGCAGAGGTTCTTCGCAGCCCCAAATCCCCCCGGCAGGATAACGGCGACATATTCGCCTGTATTCAGCTGGTCTAAGGGCTTAACCTTGCCACGGGCAATACGGGCGGCCTCCACCAGCTGATTTCGCGATTCGCCGGGAGCCGTTTCCCCCGTCAGGCAGTTCACGACATCGGCCTGAGGGGCATTGGGGGCGTAGCACTGCACTTCTACAGGCTGCTGACTCAAAGCCCAGAGGGTGGCCACCGATTCCCGAATCTCGCTGCCATCCTTGAATCCGCTACCACACAGAACGACTGCTATCTTTTTCATTGGTTTGTCTTGGCGCCAAATGCGCCCAAAATCAAGCCGACTCGCAAGAGTCGAGGGTGACAGCTTCTGTGGTTCCGCTTTTTTCCACGGTCGCTGTTCCGCAACCGGTGAATGTCATGACGGCCGTCCCCGTTCTGCTCCCAGAAAGAGTTCCCGTGAGTGTCCCTGATACCGGGCACTTGCAGGTAGATGCCCAAGTAACATTGGTGGGTACCCAGCTTACATTGAACTCTGCCTTATTGTGGTAAGTCACGATGGCTCCTCCATTGACCACACGATCTGAGCGGCTCGTTCCGGTCACCGCGACAGCAGATGTGGTTTTGCGCGAGACATTGGCAAACTCGAAACTTCCCACCGTGATGGTGCGGTTGATACCCAGGATTTCAAAGTTATAGCCGGCCGTCGTTTTGGTGACTTTATGCCCACCACTGATAGCGGTTCCGTCCCAAGCCGTGGTGGCCGCCGTGGTCACGGTCATCGATCCACCCCGTTTGCCCGTAACGACCATTCCTGAAGGAAGGGTGCGCGTCGCGGTGTCGTCATTGTCGTCCACTAAGCAGTTAGCCCCGCTAAACGCCACTCGAATGGTTCCCGCCCAAGTGGCGCCTACCAAGGTGCAATCTGAAAAAACCCGCTCCCGTGCGGAGGCGGAACAGGCTGAAAACGTGGAATCCGAGCAAGCGGCGCGAGTGGCTAGGGGCTTAGCGGGAGTGGCTTCGCTTTCCCGGGCGGTAAACCCATTGATAGATTGGTCTAGGTTCCCTAGGTCCTCTGCAACCGCATTGGTGCCTTCGTTCAATTCGTCATCGCTGATGCCGAGTCTTCCGCAGGAAAGGGTTGAAAGCCCGACGACAATTGCGAGTCCCAATGTATTCACGATGTGCACGTAAGTTTGCCTCCGAAGGATTGTGCTTAGCTTAGCGGTCGAAGGTGAAGATCGCACTGCACCATGCGTTAGCATTCTACTTTCGCGCAAATTGTCGGCGCTATCAAATCGGTGGTCGATCGAAGGTGTTTAAGAACTGAGCAGGTAGTTAGAAAACGCACAAGATCTTAAGAGTATGAATTCTCGAAGTTTCACCCGCTCTTGCTAAGCGCATTTTGTCACGAGGGGGATTTCACCTGGTGCATGCAGGCACTCCCACCGGTTGAGAGCGTCTTGGCTTATCGCTTGCACAGTACACGTCTGGAGCGGCTCTCGCTGTGTAGAGCCGTAGACCTCGATTCATGCCATGGGTGTGAGTCGGTGCAGTTGCAGTAGATGCAGTTTTTGCGGAGTGGAAGATGAAGAAGCTGAACCAGTTGAGCAATGTTGCGGTTCTCGTAGTGGGAGTGCTCCTCCCGATGTCGAGTTTCGCAGAGTACGCAGTCTCGACACCAAGTTTTGAATTCGATGGAAGCCGTGCCTCGGAAATCCTGGCACCGCTGAACACGGCGGGTCGCAAAGCGGCTCCCGGTTCAGTCGAAGAGGAGCTCGCGCAGCTCGAAGCGGATTTGGACAAAAAGCTCGGAACTTCTCAAGAAGAAGCGGCCAAGCGCAAACGGATTGCCGAATTGCGTAAGCAAATTGACCAGTCCAAAGCCACTGTGAACTTTGTTGATTTGACTCGATTGAACGACATCAAGAAAGAGCAGAAGAAGAGCCTCGACCTTCAGAATATGTTCTCGAGCCTTCTGCCGAATCAAACGGCTGCGATTGACCCGAACGCTCTTGACCGTAGCGGCCAAGAAGCCGTCTGCTCACGCAACGTAGAAGGCCCCCTTCAGAAAGTTCGCCAAATGAGCGAATTGATGAACTCTCAGGCGATGAACGGCGTGAAGAGCGGTGCTTTGAAAGAATTGGCTGACCATAAGAAAAAGGTCGATGAAGCGAAGTTCGAAGCTTTGCTCGCCGGTTTGGATAAGCAGCTTGCTGACCAGAAGAAAAAGCGCGCTGCCGAAGCTCGCGGCACAGATGAATTTCAAGCAAACATTGCTGAAGGCCAGTTAGATCCTCGCTCTGAAGAAGAGCGCTTGGCTGCAGCGGACGCTGAAATCGCAGAAAAGAACAAAGGCGTAGACGTTTGGGCTGAGAAGACGGTTGCTGCTATCAAAACTTTGCTGAATGCTCGCAAAGAGTTGAAAGATGGCGAAGAGCCCACGAAAGTCGCGGCCCTTGGACAGCAAGCGATGAAAGATTTCGAAACGATTCGCCTCGAGGCTTATAACAGCGCTATCCAAGCTGCTGACGCAGATTACAAGGCTTGTAAGAAACAAGCGGATCTCGCTGGTGTGAAAGAGCCGAGCGCTCCTGGCAAGCTGATTAACGCGGCTATCCAGGTCGTAACGGGTTTCAATCCTCAGTATGCGCAGACTTTCATGTCTGGTCTGCAGAACGAGATGGCTGACCTGGAGTGCCGCAAGATTCGCACTCAAGTCGATGCTGCCTTGGGTTCGACGTTCCAGTCGCAGATTGCCCAGCTGGGTAATGCACGTGACTTCCAAACGTTGTTCACGGGTGTTTCGAGCTTGATGCCTCTGATGCAGACCAAGTTTCAAGAAGTGGGTAACGCATTCGCTTCTACTAAGAACGATTGTAACCGCATCGCGAAGTTCAACGAGAAGTTGAAAAACTTCACGGGCAATATCACCCAGCAGATGTCTCAGATGCAGGTGCCGGGAGTGAACAACGCTCAGCGTCGTGGAACGGCTGGACGTCAGCCGGTTGCAGGTACGAACCACATCGCTCAGTAAGTTCTTAGGTTCAAACTAGTTTCGTAGAACGGGCACCCCCTCAAAGGGTGCCCGTTTTTTTTGACGGCTTTCGCACACCCTTGCTACTGTAGCTGCACACACTTTTGAGGCAGCAATGAAGGTTACAGAATTTGGAATGGTAGGCGCAGGCAGCATGGGCAACGGTATCGCCCAGGTAGCCGCAACGACGGGGTATCGCACCCGGTTGTTTGATATCTCCGAAGTCTCTCTGGAAAAGGCCAAAGCGACGATTCAGAAAAGCCTCGCTAAGCTAGAAGAGAAGGGGAAGCTGAAGGAAAAACCTGCAGCCATCCTGGAGCGTATCCAAACCACGACCAACCTGAAAGACCTCGCGAAATGCGATTTTGTGGTGGAAGCCGCGAGCGAGAATCGGGAAGTGAAATTCAAGCTCTTTAAAGACCTCGATGCGATCGTACCGCCCAACGCCCTTTTGCTCACCAATACCTCGTCGATTTCGATTACCCAAATTGCCGCCCAAACCAAACGTCCCGATAAGGTGGCTGGCATGCACTTTATGAACCCGGTGCCTCTCATGACGCTCGTTGAAGGTATTCGCGGGATGGCTACCAGCGACCAAACGTTTAAAGACACGCGCGCGGTGGCTGAGGCGATGGGCAAAGTGTTCATTGAGGCCAAGGATGCCCCTGGGTTTGCAGTCAATCGCGTGCTGATGCCGATGATCAACGAAGCGTTTGTCGCGTTGCATGAGGGCGTAGCTTCGGCCAAAGACATCGACCAAGCCATGAAGCTGGGTTGCAACTTCCCCATGGGTCCTTTGGAGCTTGCCGATTTCGTAGGGCTGGATGTCTGCCTATCCGTCATGGAAGTGCTTTACCGCGACTTAGGGGATTCCAAGTACCGTCCCTGTCCGCTGATGCGAAAGTACGTCGAAGCCGGATGGTGGGGACGTAAGACGGGACGAGGAGTCCATGTCTATTGAGACACCCCCGGACGTCGATATTGATCTGATGCGCCCGGGTAGTTTACCCCAGGTCTTAACGGGTCTTGAAAAGCGCAAAGTGAACCTTGCGACGGTGGCAGCCTCGCCCATCAACCGAGAAGGCATTACCGAAGGCCTCTGCGCTTTGCGGGCTTCCGGCATTTCGCCCCTTTTGCTTTTGAGGCAATCCGATCCCACTTGGAGTGTGGATCAGGTCCTTTCCTTCTTGGAGTTTTTGCGCGATTGGGACCAGCTCCTTTTGCGCAACGTGCTAGAAGTGGTGCATGGCCGTGCGCATGAGAAGTACCTGCCTGCCCTTCAGGTCGAAGCGAAAATCGAATTGAAGTGGTTTCAAGAGTGGCAAACTGCGGTGGCAGACCCGCGCATCCATCGGTATCCTGGTTTGCCTTGGAGGAGTTTCCTGCGCAAAGTGAACGCGGAGAACTTTGAATTCGCTTTTGTGCTTTTGAGTGAAGAAGCAGGTCCAGAACTCGACGCAAAAGTAGAAGAGTTCCTAAAAGGGAAGAAGAAGACCATTTGTGTCTTCCCGAAAAACTGGAGCAAGAAGTGAAACAAACTCCCATTCGCGTGCTGGTCGCCAAGCCAGGCCTTGATGGTCACGATCGTGGCGCTAAAGTGCTTGCCCACGCGTTGCGCGATGCGGGCATGGAAGTCATCTATACGGGTTTGCACCAAACCCCTGAAATGATCGCCAACTCCGCACTGCAAGAAGACGTGGATGTGGTGTGCGTGAGCATTCTCTCGGGCGCGCACAACCAAGTGTTTCCGGATCTTCTAAAGTTCCTCAAGGAGAAGGGCGCCTCCGATATTCCCGTACTAGGTGGTGGGGTCATCCCTGATGGCGATATCGCGAGTCTGAAGAAGCAAGGGGTGAGGGAGATTTTCACGCCCGGTTCTGCATTGAGTGATATCACTCAGTGTATTCAAAAACTGGTCGGCAAGTAGACTGTAAACTGGCCTACTACGCTGTGTGTAATTTGACGGTTCGGGAGTTAGGTGAGGACCCCGTTGTGGAAGTTCACGTACAGCGCTAGGTGATCGGCTAGTGCGGATGGTTTTTTGGTGGTGCACCAGGTTCTTCTAAACAGGCGATTCACATTGGCTCTGAACATCCCCGCTGTGTGA
>JBGTAN010000008.1:0-18025 GCA_041749855.1 Bdellovibrionota bacterium | reverse complement strand
CTCGGCAAACTGTTTTTGAATGGATTGAGGTTTTTTATAATCGCCAGAGACTGCATTCCACTCTTGGATATCAGTCCCCGGCCATGTATGAGCAACAAACAAACGCCGCTTAACGTGTCCACTTTTTCAGAGGAAGATCACCGTCTACTTTTGGGAGACGCATCCTAAGTGCTGGCATCTCGCGCGAGAGGTTAATCACTGGTCCTAGGACCAGTTGGCGACCCATTTAGTTCCCTTGAGTACGATAGAAACTATCGATCTTATCCGCCCAATCTTGATACTCTTGAAATGCCTTAGAAAGATCACTCGCTGAGAGATTGCTGTAGATCTCAGATAGCTTTTTACTATCGTGAAGATTCCACCGAGCCTCTAAAAGTGTAAGCGCGTCTGAGATCTCCATGTGAGCCGCTTGAAACTCAAGTCCGGAAAAGACCTGTCCAATAAGACTTGAAGTTCTGCCCAGCAAATTTTTGATGGACCAGTAATCTACAACTAGTTTCTCGTTAAGATTGCCTGAGTTCGGAAAGCCGATGAACACTTGCTTTTCATTGCAAACCACCTTGGCAGTTTTTATTTCGCTCTTTGCGGTTGCCTCTACCTTAGGCGGCAAACTCGAGGAGCCTTTATCAAGGATGCTTTCGATTTGCTTTAGAGTTTCGCAGTATATATCCCCGCGCTTGTTTAGACTTACAACTGAAGCTTTGGGAACAAGCTCTGAAGCATGAGATAAGCTTGTCGGCCGCTCGGGAGCGGCAGGATCAGCGACTACGGGATGGCCCGCAATCAACGCATTTCCGCTCGCATCGTGGTCAGCGAAGCTAAGACTGCTCGCCACAGCGAATACGGCCAATAGGACAACGTTCATACGAGATTTCATAACTACTCCTTCTCAAGTGCGTCTAGGCACTTACCGCAAAAGCTCTAACAACCAACGGTGACGGATTTTGCAGGCCTGTATGACCTACAGCCATTTGTTTCGCCGATAGCTTTCCTGTCAAGCGCAAGCCAGCGGACTTGGGTGCACCTTTTATACCAGGGTTCGGGGCGGGCTTGCACCACGCGATAGTATTCTAGGCACTGATCCCAGGATCAGTGCGTGCCAATACGAGCCGAATCCTAAGTGCTGACATCTCGCGCGAGACGTTGGACGCATCCTACTGCATATTGCCAAGTCACTCGCCTCGCGCTTACCTGAGTGCATGCCAAGTAAGAAGCTTCCATCTGCTCATAAACGAAGTCCCCATGATGACCTTCCCGCAAGTGTGGGACTGGTCAAAGCCGTGCGAGATGAATTGCGATCAGAGATTAGGGCTGTGTCTATCGAGCTTAAGACCGAGCTGAAAGTTGAGATAGGTGCTGTTCGAGGCGAGATAGGCGGCGTGAAGTCTGAAATGCATCACCTTCAGGGGGAGGTTCACCAGATGAGGGTGTTGATGGAAGAGCAGCGGGGTGAAGACAGAATCGTCATGGATGGATTGAAAATGCTCTTCGATCGTCAGAGTCGAATCGAAGAGGACTTCAAGGTTCTTGCCCGTTCTCGACCAACGGTTTGAAGCCGCTGGCATCTCGCGCGAGATGTCGATATTTCAAAACTCGTTACCTCTCCCGGGAGAGGTTCACCCCTGAAACATCCCGCTTAAAAGCATACGCGGGATCATCCACCACATAGCGCGGGACTAAGTAGCCCGGAAGATCTCGCCTCAATTGCTCATGAATTCCCAAGCCTGCTTCCATCGAAACATCAAAGTGCGAAGTGCCTTCGGCTCGGTCGGGGTGGTGCAAGTAATACGGCAACACGCCAAAATCGAATAAGCCCTCCGACAGCGCTTTCAGAACTGTCGCAGAAGCGTTTACCCCCGCCAGCAGAACCGATTGATTGAGCAGTGTCACACCCGCACGCTTCAAATACGAGAGCGCTTGCGCGCTCTGAGTGGTGAGTTCTTTAGGGTGATTAAAATGTGTGACGACCGTCACGGGCTTCGCATACGCGGTTAGAAGTTGCGCGAACGCTTCAGTCACGCGGACGGGCAAGGTAACGGGCACGCGCGTGTGAAAACGAATCCGACGAATGTGGGAAGCCGAGGCGAGCTGGGTGAGGGTCCTGGCAAGTAGCGCTTCATTCGCCAGGAACGGGTCGCCACCTGAGAAAATGACTTCCTCAATATCTGAAGTGGCGAGCAGGTACTCCATGCCCTTTTGCACATCCCCTTCAAAAAAATCTGCTTTCTGCTCCCCTAAAAGCGATTTGCGGAAACAATAGCGACAGACCATTGAGCAATTCGGAGTGAGATGCAAAAGAGCGCGATTGCGGTAGCGATGAGTCACACGCGGTGCGGGTCGATGCTGTAAGTCCTCTAAGGGGTCAGGCGTACCAAAAGCTTCCAGTTCTTGGAGCCGGGGCAGGGCCTGGAGGCGAATGGGGCATTCGGGATCGTTTCTGTCGATGAGCCCTGCATAGTAGGGTGTCAGCAAGAGAGGAAACCGCTTCAGCAGTGCATGGTACTGAGGCACTTGCGCCTTGGCTATCCAGCCGTCGCGCGCCAGATCCTCTGCCGTTCGCAGAGCCATGCCCAGCTCTTGTTTCCAGTCAGCCACTAGCGATTTGGGTTCAAGCGAATGCATCTTGTGGCACGAGACTTAGCAGTACAAACGACTTTGAGCAATGCCTTGGGCTCGGGTATGGTGAGACCACTGGGTTTTAGAGCAACACTATTTGGGGTCATCTATGAGCACGGTCACCACAGCGAAGTTTCGGGAGACATCGTCGAAATCAGGCCGCCAGCCTTACCCATACAAGTTCAATTCTAATTTTGAAGAACCGGATTGGACACGCTTGCCTGGCTACAAAAACGTCACGAAGGAAGAATGGCGCACTGCGAAATGGCAGAAGCGCGCCTTTGTGAAAAACGTTGCTGAGCTGAAAGCGGTACTAGGCGACAACCTCACAGATGAAATGATGGCCGATATCGTCCGCGATCAGATGGAACGCGCGACCATGTCGATGCTCATCCCGCCCCAGATGATCAACACGATGAACGAAAAGGATCTGAAGAACGATCCCGTGCGTCGCTACATGATTCCTTTTTATTCTGAGCGCGATACGAGTTGGCCGAGTCATCCGCGTGCTTCTCGAGACAGTCTTCACGAAGCAGAGATGTGGGTCGCGGAAGGGCTCACCCATCGTTATCCGACGAAGGTGCTCGCTGAATTACTTTCGACCTGTCCGCAATACTGCGGCCATTGCACGCGTATGGATTTAGTCGGCAACAGCGTGCCGCAGGTTCAAAAGCGCAAGTTTGAGACCGGCCAAGTGGATCGCCATGGCTCGATGCTGGAGTATTTGAAGAAAACACCTTCCGTGCGCGACGTGGTGGTTTCAGGCGGGGACATTGCGAACTTGCCCCCTCCGGTTCTTGAAAAGTTCATCATGGGACTTCTGGATATTGAAAACATTCGCGACATTCGTCTTGCGAGCAAAGGTTTGATGGGCGTGCCACAGCACTTTCTTGCTGACGACGTGCTCCAGGCAATGGATCGCATGGCGACTCGGGCCGTAGAACGCGGCGTGAATATCGCGCTTCATACGCATATCAATCACGCCAATTCGATTACGCCGCTAGTGGCGGAAGCAGCTCGCAAGCTTCTGGCGATGGGCTTTCGCGATGTGCGCAATCAAGGAGTGCTACTGCGCGGGGTGAATGATTCTGAAAAAGCGCTCTTGGATCTGTGCTTTAAGTTGCAGGATCACGGCAGCATCATGCCGTACTACTTTTACATGTGCGATATGATCCCCAACTCGGAGCACTGGCGTGTGTCATTGGGCAAAGCGCAATCGCTCCAACACAATATTATGGGTTATTTACCCGGGTTTGCGACACCCCGTATTGTTTGCGACGTACCTTTTGTCGGCAAGCGCTGGGTGCACCAGACGCATAGCTACGACAAGGTGAAAGGTATTTCCTTCTGGGCAAAAAACTATTTAACGAGCATCGAGCTCGATAAACCCGAAATGCTCGACCAGCTGTACGAATACTATGATCCGATTGATACGCTTCCGAAAGAGGGCCAGGAATTCTGGAGCAAGGAAATGAAGCAGGCCAAATAGCTTTAGCTGTCGCCGAAGCTAATGCCTCGTTCGCGAGCCGTACGCAAAAACTGTGAATCCGGATTCACGTAGCGGTTCTTGCCAGCCCCGGTTTCAAGCGGGACGAGTTCGACGTTGTCATTTCGATAAGCGACCATCGTACCGAAGCTGCCATCCACGACGGCGCGCACGGCTGCGGCACCGAAGCGGCTTGCCAAGATGCGGTCAAACCCTTCGGGTGAACCACCGCGCAGCAAGTGTCCCAGGTTGATGGCTCGGGCTTCACGACCAGAAAGCTGTTCAAGCTCCATCGCCACCTGAAAACCAACGCCGCCCAAGCGGACTTTCTCTGGAGAGTCTTCAATAATTCGGCTGACCACCACATCGCCGCCAATGGGCTTTGCGCCTTCAGCGACCACGACAATCGAGTAGCGTTTGCGCGTGTGATACAGATCGTTCAAGAACGAGGCGACTTTTGCCGGCTCGTAAGGAATTTCGGGAATGAGGATCACATCTGCGTCCCCGCCCAATCCTGCAAACAAGGCAATCCAGCCTGCATTGCGTCCCATTACTTCCACTACGAGAACCCGGTGGTGAGACTCCGCAGTCGTATGCAACTTGTCGATGGCGTCGACGGCAGTAGTCACTGCCGTATGAAAGCCAATCGTGCACTCCGTGCCGTTCAAATCGTTGTCGATGGTTTTTGGGATCCCAACGACTTTGAGTCCTTTTTGGGACATGCCGTGGGCAATCGCCTGGGTGCCGTCCCCTCCGACCACAATCATGGCATCCACGCGCTCTCGCTCTAAGTGCTCGAGCACTTCGTCAGAGCGATCTTCGTAAGTCTTCTTCCCGTTCTTGGTAACCGGAACAGAGAAGGGCGTATCGACGTTGGAAGAACCCAGCATGGTTCCTCCGCGAGAGAAAATTCCTGTCGTGTTGAGCAAATCCAGAGGAACAAACTTGTTCTCTAACAAGCCTTTAAACCCGTCGGGGATGCCCACTACCTGAATGCCATGTTCCAATATGCAGCATTGAACTACGGATCGGATTGCGGAGTTAAGGCCGGGGCAATCGCCGCCGCCTGTAAGAAGTGCCAGTTTTTTTACTTTGCTATTTTTCATCTAAATTTTATCGCGAACGCCTGCATGGTTTTAAAAAACCCAACCCGCTCGAAGTGGACATCCACAATGGCGTCCGCTCGCATTTCCTTGCCGCCTTCGACCAATCGGTCGAGCGCACCTTGGTACGACCAGCTTCGTGACTTAACGGTTCCAATGTAATCGAACTCGCCGGGCAGGCCCCGACTTGTCCAGATTACCGCTGGTTCCTTGGCTTCACCCACATCGGAGACATAGCCGGTTTTTGGGGAATCGATAAGCTGTGTACGCGCGCACGCTGTCGTAAGAAAGAGGGCTAAGAGCGCCAAAGACGTCGACAGGGGGCGGAACGCCACGAATATCTCCAAGAATTGAACTCCTTTGGGTTTCTATCTTATCACTGCCATACAGGCCATTGATTTTTCTCTCTCGTCGATTCCGGGCAGTCTGGACCTAACGAGGAGGTTCAAATGGAGTTTTCCAGAAGGCAGTTGTTGTTGAAAATGGTGGGCGCGGCTGGGGCCGTGACCGGAGCAAGGGCGGTGGCGGCCGTTTGTGGACCCACGCCAGCGCAAGGCGAGGGTCCCTATTATCCTGAACGCGACTTGAATCGCGATGCGGACCTGACCTCCTTTAGGGGCTCGGTCGCTCACGCGGATTGGGACGTCATTCTGCTCGGCGGGCAGGTTTTGGACGTGGCGTGCAAACCCCTGGCGGGTGCGCTTGTCGAAATCTGGCAGGCTGCCCCGACGGGCCGCTACAATCACTCCGGCGATCGGAATACAAAACTGAAGCTAGAGCCTGACTTCCAGTACTGGGGCCGATCCACTACGGACGCCACAGGTACCTACAGCTTCAAGACGGCAATTCCGGGGTATTACCCTCTCGATCCGCGTTTTCAGGGAAGGGTCCCTAGCGGGCCCGGGCAGTTTCGTCCCCCGCATATTCACATTAAAGTGCACGCCCGAGGGTTTCTGTCTCTCACGACCCAGATGTACTTTGACCCCAAGAGCTACACGGATGCGAATGAAGCCCAGGTCGTCTCCGATCTCAATCGTTGGGAAAATGTGGATGGCGATTTGATGGTGCGATTCTCAGGTCCTGAAGGGGCGAAGGCGGGGACCTTCGACATCGTGCTTAGGAAATAGCTCATACGCCTTGAAGCTTTGCCGCAATGGATCGCGCCAAGATCTTTGCTGCCTGCGAAAGATGGGTGTCGCTGCGGTAAATCAGACAAATCGTGTCTGCGAAAGTAGGGTAGTCACCGGCAACGCGTAAGCCGTACTGCGCCACGCGGGTGGCTACTCGACCGGGGAGAATTCCAACGCCGGCACCCCCGGCGACCAAGCTTGCGATCACTTCAAGATTTGAAGAGGCAACATACCGACCAAACGTCAGCCCGGCTTTTGCGTAACGTTTCATCAAGTCTTGCGTCTGCAAAAGGTCAGGATCGGATAGCAACACAGCGCTTCCCGAATGAAGATCTTGTAGAGAGCTTGGCTTTTCGCTTGTCCAAAGCCGGACGGTATCGGAGCCGAGTTTTCGAATCACCAGGCCTGCGTGCTGGACCGGATTGATAACAATTCCGAAATCGAGCTTAAAGCCAATGACCTGCTCAGTGACTTTCCGAGAAAGATCGTGGGTCAGTGAAAAACCCAATTCCGGATGGTTTTTTAAAAGTTCGGGAAGCACCTGAGGGAGGGCATACAATCCCACGGAAGGATGGCATCCCAGCGTATACGTGCCGCGCACTTCGGCTTCATCGCGAAGCGTATCTTGTAAGAGCTCTTCCCAGTCCGTGAGAAGGCGACGACCGCGTGAATAGAGTTTGATACCGGTTTTGGTGAGAACCACACCGGTCCGCGTGCGAACAAACAAGGGTTGTCCGAACCCCTTTTCCAGCCGCGCGATCGCTTGGCTGAGAGCGGGTTGAGTGACTCCCAGCCGCTCAGCCGCCCTGGAGAAATTCAAAGTGGTCCCAATTTCTAAGAAATAACGCAGCTCATTCGCCGATGCGACCATTACCCCACCCTTACCAACCCATACTTTTTGCGTTAAAGGATGTAAATGGACATCGCACCTGATCTGACCTTGCTCGACTCCGAATCCAAACCCGTCACGCTTTCCTCCTTTTGGAAAAAAGCCCCGACGTTGTTTGTGTTTTACCCTGGAGACTTCACGCCTGTTTGCACGAAGCAGCTTTGTGACTACCGCGACCAATACCAAGTCTTTCGCGATATGGGCTTGCAGCTCGTGGGCATCAGCGCCGATAGCCCCCAAAAGCATGTGGAGTTTGCACAAGCCAAGTCCTTGCCCTTTCCCCTGTTGAGTGACCCCAAAAACGAAGCCGTGAAGGCACTGGGGTGCACTTCAAAATGGAGTTTGGGGCTGCTTCCCAACCGATCTTTGTGCCTGGTAGGCACGGATGGTCGTGTACTTTGGCGCCAGATAGAGGCAGTGGCCATCACCCACCAGACATCCGAGCAGGTGGTAGCCGCTTTGAAAGACGTTCTTCCCAGGACTTAAGCTTTTGACCTTTCAGTAAAAAGTGACAAAAGTCGCGCGTTGCCGCAGTGCATCGCAAAATGGTATAACTGCGCCTCACTGAGCATTGAAGAGGGTAGGGGCCATGCGGTTTTACAGAGGCATGACGGGCGCGGTTTTATTCTGTGCGCTTTCGCTGGGTTGCTCTAAAAATGGAGCCTTTGAAACGTCGGTAGGCGGCTACTGCGAACTGCCGGAAGTGGGAAAAGCCCATCGAGTGTCATCCACCTCTACCGGCTTGCCCGCTCACTACCGAATCGACCGCCCCGGTTCCGACCGGATTCAAGTAACGCTTTTTCTGGAGTTTCAAGAATCGCTGAACGTCTATGGAAGTAAAAGTCGGTCGGGTTGGGCGCGCGGTGCACGTGCTTTTACGGAGCAATGCCTCGCCGAGGCCGATCCCTTCCTCGTGGGTCCCTCCGGTGAAAAACTTCAGATCCGACTCGCAACGGAAGCGGAAACCGCCCAGATGCCCGGGCGATCGACCGTACACGTCACCAGCGATCCGGTTCGAGGCCACTCTCGTCTTTGGTGGACAGGGTGGGGGTGCCCCCAAGTCATGCACGAGGTTTTCCACTTCGTGGGTTTGACCGACGAATACGCCGAACCGGGCACCTATGCCTGTCGCGCGGTCGGCCCGTCTGATTCCTTAATGGCAAATCCCGCGGCAGCCTATCAATCCGTGTTTACAGGAGCGCGTCGTTCACTGCTCTATCCTGCACAGTTTGTGGCGGTGGCTTACCCAGGCTGCCAGAAACGCAATCCTCACTATTACGGCTGCGCCACGCAAGCCTACCGGACGTTGCCGGAAAATAGTTGTGGGGACCGACCAAACGCTTGTGGCGAAGGCCACACCGATTGGGTAGAACTCTGACCGCAGTGAAAGTACGTCTACATAAATGGCTCGCCTCTCAAGGGATTGCCTCCCGACGCCAAGCTGAGCGTTGGATTGAAATTGGTCGCGTGGAAGTAAATGGCAAAGTCGACCGCACACTCGGCCAGCAAATCGACCCGGAGAAGGATTTCGTCAGAGTTGATGGAAAAACCATCACTTCAGCCGCTCCTGCCCTGGTTTACTGGGTCTTGCACAAGCCGGATTGCACGTTGACCACGCGAGTGGATCCTGCGGGCCGACCTACGATTTACGATCTTCCCTCGCTTCGCCAGATTCCCTTTCCGGTGGTTCCTGTCGGGCGATTGGATTTTCGAACCGAAGGCTTGTTGCTTCTGTCCAATGACGGGGAACTCGTGCACCGGTTGATGCACCCGAGTTTTCACGTCCCCCGGACCTATGATGTCCTGCTACCGGAAAAACTCACCCTCAAGCAGCTCGAGATTTTTGATAAAGGCTTCCGACTTTCAGAAGGCCCCACCGCTCCGATGTCTATTGCGCCGCATGGGTCGAGGCGCATGGGTGCGACGCGAGGGTATCGCTACCGTTTGACGGTGCATGAAGGGCGCAATCGGCTTGTGAGAAGAGTGTTTGAGAAATTGGGCGTTCGAGTCGTTCGCCTGATTCGCTCGGGCTACGGGCCCATTCGTTTAACTGAAAGCATTCCGGCGGGCCAGGTAGCGCCTTTGACCCCGAAGCAGATTGAATACCTTAAGCAGGCCGTCGGTTTGATCGAGCCGGCGCGTTTGCCTGAACGTAAAAACTTACCATCCCGCAAACCAAAGCGGGAAAGACCCAGTCCCATCGCAGGTCTACGTAAGCCGGAACCGAAATCAGGCATAGCGCCAACGCCGTGAAAGAAGCGAACGGTTGAAACTTTAACCACGCTCCCAGCGCAGTAAATACAAGCAAGAAGCACTGAATCCGAGTGGTGTCGACTTGCCAACCCGCCCCGGGAAGGTTGTGCCACTGCATTTGGAAAGAGGGCATCCATTGTATCGATGGGTATTGCATCCAATCTAAAGGAGCTCGCCAACCGCCTCCAATGAAGAGCTTCCATTGCATCGACAAAAGTCCAGTGTTTAACAGGGGAAGCAGAAAATCGACGGGGCGCTTGGGCCGCGGCAACCAGCGGCGGTGGTAACACAGCAACATCAGCAAAGCGCCGAGCGCGACTTGGTAGGGGTGGTTGGGAAGCCCGAACCCAAAATAGGACGCCGTCACGGCGAGAACCGACAAGCTAATAGCGACAAGTTCAAAGGGAATCGACATGCAAGAAAGTATGACGGCACTCGTGTGTGGCGTCACGCTGCTACTTGGCGCGAGGGCCCAGGATGCTGAAGCTAGCCGCAAAGAGAATCAGTCCTCCTCCGACCATTTGGGTAAGCGTAAAGCTTTCTCCAAAAAACCAGAACGCGAAGAAGGCTGCGAACGGCGACTCCAAGAGAAAGAGCAGACTCACAATCGCAGGGCTTAAGACTTTTTGAGTGCGCACCTGAATGGTGAACGCGAGCAGAGAAGATCCAAAGGCAAGTACAGCGATGCCCACGAGCGCAATCGCGGGCGGCTCGGTTCCAGGAAAGGTTTCCAGCAGGAGTGCGCCGACGAGAGGAATCATTCCCGCCCAAAGGCACTGATGGAGCGTATACCCAAAACCCGAAGCGGCTTTTGGGGCGGCTCTATCCACTTCTAAAATTTGCAACGCCACCGCCAAAGCACACAGGAGTGTGAGGAAATCACCCAGATTTGCCTTGAGCGAGGTGAGTTCGCAAATGAGTGCGGCACCCACAAGCGCAACAAAGACCCAGAAGTAGTGCGCAAGCCGAGTGCGAGTCCCGTAGAAGAGCCTTCCGATAGGGGGAACAAAAACGACGTAAAGACAAGTGATGAACCCTGACTTCGTCACCGAAGTGTATTGCAGGCCAATTGCCTGAAGAATGAGCGAAATTCCGAGCCACAGGCCAGCATTACGCGAAAGTTTGAAGTCGGCCCAAAGCCGTGCTCTTCGCCCGACGATTAGGTAGAAGAGCGGCACTCCCGCGATAAAGCTCAAGGCAAATCGTAGTGCATTGACCCAGTAGGGACCGAAACCTTCCAGTCCCCAGCGAACGGCGATGAAACCAAAGCCCCAAAGGGCGCCCGCGAAAACCAGTTCAAATAGGGCGCGAGGGCGCGTCAGGGTTTGCATAGGGTCAGTCTACCAAGAAATGATCCAGAAACGTCCAAGTGGCTTGCTCCATATCATCGACATGGGCGGGAATGGTGGATGCCGGCAGGTAAGACGAAGACGCAATTTCAATTCCCAAAGCGATCGTGCCTTGAGTGTGGAAGTAGTAGTCTGCGCTCGAGCCTGGCGCTTCGTAGATCACCTGAGAGATTTGCCCGTGCACATAGCCGTTGGTCTGAGCCATCTTCCCGGTGAGTGTTTCAAAGATGTTCTCCCAAATGGCCTGCACGGGATTGCTCGTATAAGCCCACGGGTACATGATCATCTCCCCGTGGGTGTGAAAGTCCATTGAGCCCACGAAGAAGTGCGACTTGAAGAAATCGATCACATTGGAAATGCAGGCGTTCGAACGTTTGGCTGGACCGCCCGGAAGCGGGTAATCCCGATTGGGGTCGACACCATTTGCGTAACGCGCATCGCGCACATAGCCATCGGGATTAATAACCGGCAGGAAGTAGATCTGCATTTCGTTTACGTAGCGAGTGAGCCGCGGATCGTTTCCATAGCCCTTCAGAAGGCGGTCTAGCAGGCCTAGGAGGACCTCTACGCTCATCGGCTCATCCCCATGCGTGGCGGAAGTGATCATGATCTCGGGTTCTGCTTCTTGGCTTGCAACATTGTCTGAAACTTTCAGCGCGTAGAGGTTACGCCCCTCTTCCGACTGCCCATACACTTCGAGTTTGACGAGGGAAGGATAGGTGGTGACCAAGGTATCCAGCGTCTCTTTAACGGTTTTGAAAGTGTGATAGCCGCCTGCCCATTGCAGGCGTAGCGCGCGCAGTGGCTCGTGAATGTCTGCTTCAAGCAGTGTGGCTTGCGGATCGATGGCGAGGAAGTCTTTCGCTCGAGCAGCGGGGACAATCACTTCGAAGTTCTGGCCTCGGCGGGCGGTCACTTCAAACTCCGCGGCGACTTTGTCCATCGCGGACTGAGTCAGGATGCTGGTCTTGTATTTGGATAGCGTTTCTGGGGGCGACTGGGAAAAGCCGTGGGTACCCATGAGCGTGAGGAACATGCAGAGGAGTTTCATGCCTACACGATAGCTGCTTTGTAAGAGTAAGCACGACGCTGGGAGCTATTTCTTCTCGTCGGTAGAATCCGCGGGGGCGTTTTGTGGGGTACGAGGGCCATCCAGGTTACAAGCCTGGGCAAAGCCTGCTTCGCAGGCCTGGGCAAACAACGACTTGGATTCGGTGGTTTGTCCTTGCTGAGCATAAACTTGGCCCATCAAGAACAGTGCTTCAGGCAAGTGGGGATCGGCCGTGCCCCGGCTGATTTGAGTGATCTTCTGAAGATAGGGCAGGGACGCAAAGTAGTTCTTCTCATTGTATTTGAGGTAGCCCATGACGAGCAGCGCTTTGGTAGCTTCGGGGTGTTGCCGGATCCAGCTCTCGACCACCTCCGTGGCGCCCGCCGTGTCTTTCAGCGCAAGTTTGGAAAAAGCGAGATTTTCGAGCAGCCATTCATCTTTAGAGTCGCGTTGCAGTCCTTTTTCGATCACGCGCATGGCTTCTTGCGGAAGGTTCTGCTGAAACATCAGTTGCGCTTCCAGCTTGAATCCAATGGTGCTGTCGGAAGCGATCGTGGTCTGTAGCGCCTGAGACAGAATGAGCGCTTTTTCTGGAGAGCGCGTGAGTTCTTTGTGCTCTAGAAAGAGATTTGCAGCTTCGATGAAAAGTTCGCGGCTGTGTTTTCCGCCACGCAACATCTCGTCGAGTTCTTGCATGTAAACGTTAGCAGCGCGGTCTTCCTCAGTTTCGGTTGGCTGGCCTTGGGCATTGGGAGACGTTTCGACTACGGGTCTACCGCCGTGCCGCATCGCTTTGAGTCGCTGATAAAGACCAATCAAGCGCACGGTCGCAACGGGGTGCTCGGGGTTAATCTGCTTTGCTTTTTTGTAAGCGGCGATGGCGGGTTCAATGCGGTTCTGCAGAGCATAGAGTCCGCCGAGAGTGATGAAGAGTTCGGCGTCACCATCGTAGGATTGAGAGAGCGCTTCTGCTTTCTGAATGGCTTCTGCGACTTTCCCGTCCTTCTCCAATTGTTTTAGGGAAGTAAGGTCGCGCAAGAAATCAGAGGAAGGACCGTCACTGGTGAAGAGAAAATAGGCGCTGCTCAGGACCACGACCGCTCCTAGAATGGAGCGGCGGGAGGAGGACATCTGAGGGTAAAAAGCGAACAGCCGGCGGCGTTCGCGCTTTTCGTGTGTACCGGTAACTTCGTCCTCATCCGACATCAATTTGGTTTGTGAGAGCTCGGGGTTTTCATCCAGCGTTCGGAGCGGACTTTCCGATTCAAGTCCCGGCTCAAGTCGTTTGCGGGCGCTGATCTCGGAGATTTCGTCGAGGGCCTGTAATTCTGGCGCCTTCTTTTTGGGTTTTGGCTTGGCAACGGCCGGGGTAGGGGCGGGAGCGGGTTTCAGTTCGGCAAGTTCCGTCGCATCGGTGAGCTGACAGTCAAAAAGTGTGTTTCCAATTTGCAGGCGATCGCCGTCAACGAGCACGCCATTTTCAGCGGTGCTTCCGTTCACCAAAGTGCCGTTGAGGCTTTTCAGATCGGTGAATGAAAGTTTGCCGGAGCGATTGTCGTATTGCAGCGACACGTGTGATCGCGAGACGCGAGGATCCTGCAAGATGACATCGCCCTTGGTACGACCAATGATGGTTGTACCTTCTTCTAGGGAAATTACCTTGCCCTTATCCTTGCCCTCAATGATGACAAGTCTTGGAATTGATGAGTCTTTTGACGACACGGCCTCTCCACACGGGCAATGCACCCGATCAGAGTCTTTTCGGCATTTTGGGGCTTTGACTTAAGCTTCCGTTATCAGGAAGGAAAGGTGCTATTACGCAGCGCGCTTGGAAGTCGCTTGTGGTTTTGCTTTCTTCTCAGACTTCATTCGGAACTCGCCCTCGAAGATGGCACCTGGTCTTACTTCAATTTGCGGTGCATTGAGTGTCCCGTGGACGCAGGCGGTTGCGGAGAGGCGGATTTTTATCAGCGAACTGATGTCGCCCTCGACTCGACCTTCTACGAGGACCGGCCCCGCAGCGGAGAGGGATCCTTTGATCCATCCTGTGCGTCCTACTTGAATGGGTTCCAGGGCGTGTTGGTGGACATCCCCTTCCACCGTTCCGTGGATTTCCGTGTTGGATTGAAACGTGAGGTCGCCTTGGATGCGGGTCCCTTCGGTAATGAGGCTGGGTGTAGGGATTTGAATGATTAGCGCACTCATTAGGGCTCCTCGCTTTCGATCACTTTGCGTTCATGCTGGAGCAGGGTTTTATCTGAATCAAACACGTAGGCGTTAATAGCTAGCGGACGAAGTAGCTTTCCCATTTTGAAGTTGGTGCTCGTTTGAAGGGCACGCGTGAAACGGAATGCTTTGCTGTCGAGAGTGCCAAGCTGGTTGGGATCGAGTTCGTCTCGTGCATTATTCCCCGGATAAAGGAAGTAACGTTTGCGAACGGGTGCTGACGGAGCGCCGGTACCAATGCGAGGGACTTCCGTTTCCAGAACGAGCAAAAGCTGCCCCGCTGCCGTTCCTGGTTGAGTCGTGACCATTCCCAGCTTGATAAGACAGTTCTCTTCAGCGCAATCGGCTCGAAGGTCGTTGATGCGGGCGAATACTTCAGCAGCGGCGCCTTCCGCTTTTGCAGCCGTGCCTCCGTTTAGGACCAGTGGCGAGGACTCGGCGAGGCCGCGGTCGGGCAACGGGTAGGCTTGGTAAAGCCGTTTTTCCGTCTCTAACTTCAAAACGTGCTCTTGCAGCTTTCGATTCAGTTCCAACTCTCGGAAAAATAGCAGAGTCCCGACGAAAAGAACCGCGAATGCCAGCGCTGTGCCGAGTAGGTACTTCGAGAGTAGGGTGAGGCTTATTTTCGCGGCAAACGGAGAGTCATTGCCGGTTTTGCCAGTTTGAACGATCAAAGAAACACTGCGATTAAGAGTCAAGGGGCTCTTGATAGCCATTTGGGGGTCCTGGTTCTGGGTGGTAAGAAGAACTGCCGAGGGATATATTCAGTTTACCGAATTTTTGGCCATATTTCCAAAAACTCATCACGCGCCGCGCCATTGCCATGAAAGACAGCACTAGCACCCAAGAGATTCACCGCAAGATCCATCGCGCCTCACTTTTGATGGTCGTGAGTATTTTGCTTTCACGTCTCATCGGATTTGTACGCGAGTGGGTCATCGCACAGACCATAGGCGCTACGGCGATGACCGATGTTTACTATGCGTCGTTCACCATTCCCGATTTTCTGAACTACCTAATGGCCGCGGGTGCGCTGAGCATTACTTTCATTCCTGTTCTTTCTCAGTTTCTTGAATCAGGTCGCGAGGAAGTCGCTCGCACAGTCTTTCGGAGCGTTTTGACTTCGATGGGCGGACTTTTGCTCGTGCTTATCGTGATCGCAGAAATTTTCACGGAGCCGCTCGCGCATGCGATCGCTCCAGGGTTTACGGTTGAACAAACCGATGCGCTCATTTTCCTCCTGCGCATTATCTTGCCTGCTCAGTTTTTCTTCTATTGCGGCGGGCTTGCGATGGCTGTGCAGCAAACCCATGGCAAATTCATTTATGCTGCCATGGCGCCGCTTGCCTACAACACCGGAATTATTGTGTGTGGCATTGCCTTTCAAAACACACTCGGAGTCGCGGGCTTTAGTGTCGGGGTTCTGGTTGGCGCCTTTTTCAGTCATGGTTTGCTTCAGTGGTACGGAGTTCGCACGCTCGGCTATTCGATCTTGCCGCTATTTGAGTTTTCCAATGAAATTCGCGCAGCCATTCGTCGCTACCTTTGGCTGACACTCCCTCTGATGCTGGGCTTTTCTTTAGTCGCTACCGATGAATGGATTTCCAAATATTTTGCAAGCAACATGGAAGATCGCGCGATCAGCTGGCTCGCTTACGCCCGGACCGAGATGCGCATTCCTGTCGCAGTGATCGGTCAGGCCGCTGGAGTGGCAAGCTTCCCCTATATGTCGCGGCTTTGGGCAAGTGGCGCGTTTGTCGATTACGGAAAAACTTTACTGCGGGAGCTCATGAAGCTTTGGGCGATAGGTCCGCTTGCTGCCATTTTGCTCTATCGATTCGCTGAGCCCATCACGCATTTCATTTACGGGGGCAGCCGTTTCACCGATCTCGACATTGCCAATACCGCAGCGGCACTACGCATGTTTAGCTTTGGAGTGTTTTTCTGGACGGCTCAAGTGGTTCTTTCACGCGGGTTCTACGCGTGTCAGGTCACGTGGTTGCCTTCCATCATTGGTGGGGTAAGTAGCTTGCTCGCTATTCCGCTGTACTACTACTTGGGGGCGAAATTTGGTTTCGAGGGGTTGGCACTTGCAGGCAGTATCGGGATTGCTTTTTACACCACCGTGCTTTGGATCATGCTTCGCTTTCACCTTCGCAAGCATTGCCGCGATTTGAACACCACGAATTTTTATCTTTTCGTGTTGCTCTGGTGTGTTGCGCTCGTTTTCCTTACGGGTTTAGCAGAAGCCATTTCCTGGTTGGGCATTTACCAGCATTCGAGACTCTCTGCCCTGGGTGAAATGGTTGCTATCACAGCCGGGACCGGGCTAGCGGCCTGGGCACTGCTTCGAACGGTTTTCAAAAGGATCACAGGTGGCGCGCTTTACTAATTGGAAAGCGTCGTGGGGGTTGTCCACGATCTGGATCTTTTGCTTAGCCGCTCTTGCAGTGGCAGCGAAGAACTTTGAATTGGGCGGGCTAGGCGTCGATGGTCCTCACTATGCCTTAGTAGCCCGCGAGGCCGCTCGCAGCGGCGATTGGCTTTTCTTGCGCGGCACCGTTCCTGAGTTCGTACCCGTTTCGCACTATCCCCACTTGGGAATCTGGCTACTCGCATCGGTCTTCAAAGTGTTTCCACCCGCCGATTGGTCCGCTCGTCTGGTCGGCATTGGATTTTACATTGCGTTCCTATTGCTCTTCTTCCGCTTTTTGAAAAAGGCTGCCAGCTTAACGACGGCGGTTTGGGCCGTTCTCATTTTATGGACCTTTGACCGCTTCTCGAATTTCTTTTCGAATGTCTATTTGGATCCCGCGCTTCTTTTCTTTGGCAGTAGCGCTCTGTTCTTTCTCTGGGAAGGGCTTTCTACTTCTCGACGATCGCTCTGCGCCTTGGCCGGGATCTGTCTGGCGTTTGCTGCCATGACGAAGGGAGTTGTCGTTGCCGGGTTTGGACCTGCCATTGCTTGGATTGCCTGGCTAGCTTTAAGAGACGCTAAGAATCGACTGGAGACTGCGGAGCGTTTCACATTTTTTCTGTCGTCTGCGGCACTTTCTTTTGCGGCGTACTGCGTGCTTTTGCACCTTAACGTACCAGGCGTCATTGGGGCTTATTGGGCGAATCAATGGACCCATCGGTTCTCCAAAGTATTTGATTGGGGACGAGTCATTTCCTGGCGCTTTTGGGGCTCGCTGCTTCGAGACTCGCACTATTTGCTGCTGGTTCCGTTGGCCTGTCTCTTTTGGAAACGCCCGCGCGGTGTGCATTGGGTTCCGTGGATTTGCCTCGCGTCTTTTGCGCTGCTGTACGCACCCGTTGATAGAGTCGGGGTTCAGTACTGGGTGCTGCTGCTGCCTTGGGTGGCTTGGGCTTTCGCAGATGCGGTATCGCCTTGGGCGCCTTGTAGACCTGAAACCGCGATGAAGTTTACGGGGGCACTCTCCCTCGTTTTAGTTTGTGTTCTCCAACTGGCGCCGATTCGAGTGCATGGACATTTGGATCCCGAGCTTCCGCATTTGCAGGCGAGAGTCGCTTCCGGGGAGATCGACCAAGTGATCCTGGATATGACCCCCGAGGCTTTAGATTTTACTCGGAAGGACCATTACTACTGGTATGCCGACCGACCGGTGGCGACTGTGGAGTACAAGGACCCAGTGCCTGTCGCGAAGCCCGGCGGACTTTATATCCTGCATTCTCCCCGAGCGGATCGCCTGGCCGCTTTACGTCGCGCCGGCTGGTGCCCCGACGCCTTCTTCCCCCACCGCGTCCTCCTCTTACCCTGTCCTTGAAAGGGGTCAGTGACCTTCCTCAGTAAAATGGACAGTTAAAGTTAGGCGGTATACTTCGAAGTTGGAGGAACCGTGTCAGATAAGCGTCCGTATAGAAATCACTCGGCGGAGTTCAAGGCTGCGGCAGTGAGAAT
>JBGTAN010000007.1:0-18071 GCA_041749855.1 Bdellovibrionota bacterium | reverse complement strand
GATCTCCCGAAGAGCCTTCGGGTTCAGAAACTTTCAAAACTATCGAAACCGGGTGCTTGCCCACTGCGGTTGGGACGGGGTATTCGCTATCAGAAATTAACCACCCAGGGACCATGCCCCCTCGGATGGAGTAGAGCCCATCAAATTCTTAAATGGCTGTTGGCTGTAAAGGCTTGATGGGTAAGGCGAAAGCATGGTGCGCGCCACAGGGCTCGAACCTGTGACCTTTGCCGTGTGAAGGCAACGCTCTAACCAACTGAGCTAGGCGCGCATTGTTTGAAACTCGAACCTGCTGAAAGAAGAATTGGGATTACCACCGTGCAGGGGAGGCGGCAAGAACTAGGACAATGCCGGCAACCAGCGGGTTTGTATATTCCCCGGGGAATACGATTCTAGAGTCCCTTTCTCGAACTGGTCACGTGACCAGTTGTCCGCAGAGTGAGGCCGCACCAGAGGGAGAGGCCGAGGACTAGTAGCAATAAAGCGCTCCAAATCGCCAGTGGCCGGTAGTTTCCTAGCTTCTTGGAGTAGGAAAAGCCCCAATAGGTCGGTACATAGGTTTGTTCCAATTCCAATAGAGCGGCTGCATTCTCAGTGTTTCCTGAGGAAACACTTCTGCCGGCAAGCCAGGTGCCGAGGTTCTTAATGCGAAGGGGAAGCTGCCCTTCCAGGGCACTTCCGCCAATGGTCTCGCGTCGCAAAGTATCTTGGCTCACCTGTAAATACTCCACGGTTGTGGGTGCGAAGCTGGACGCAAATTGAATGAGGATGCCCACGGTGACAAGGGCATAGGCGGCAATCTTTCCCCCACGTGCTTGGACGGCCTGCCAAGCCAGCGCAAAGGGCACTATCCAAAAACAGAGCAAGTGGACTTGGTAGCGAGCCCCCCAAGATTCGCTCCCATCGGGGTTGTTAAGAATTCGGCTACAGACCCAGAGTGAAAGGGCCAGAGACAGCGCGAGGCTTGCTGCGAAATACGGTTGTCGACGAGACAGCGGCTTTAGACCCCACACAGCGAGCAGCAGCGGTGGCGAGAGCAGGAAGAGTCCTTTTCCGAAACCCAAAGCCAACCGGAAGAAAGTGGGCAAATCCGTCGATCCCCAAAAAACTCCCATGCCTTGAGCACGCGCGTAGTCATATCCCGTGGAAAGCACGTTTCCAAAACGCCAGTAGGCAAAGCACAGGGAAATTAGAACCAGGGGCAGAAAGCCCAAGAAAACGTTAGCGAATGCGACGGGGAGTTGCGAGCGCGCTTTGCTATCCTTTGTGTAGGCATCCAACGCAATGGCAAGAATGGGCAAAACGCCTATGAGTGCGTTCATGCGCACCAGCATTGCGCAGCCAATGAAAATCCCAATGCGCCTGGCATGTGCGGGCAATCGTGTGTTTCGCCATTGAAGCGCGTGCGTCCAACCCAGCAGCAAGAAAACGCCCACAAGGGCTTCTTCCTGTGGTGACTGTGCCGCGTAAAAGAAAAGGATGGTTGAGAAAAAGAAAAGCAGAGAGAGTTTTATCGCTTGCTGACGAGGGATTGCTGAAAGTACGAGCACCTGAAAAAACAGAAACCACCAAAGCGTTCCCACGAGTGGGACGTAGAGAAATAAAACCGGCACGCGCTGCCAGAACTCGAGGGATTTCGGTGAACCGTCGGAAAGCGCACCCAATGCTGCACCCAGCATATCGAAGGGTATCAAGACGAGGGTCTGCCCGATTCCATAAACAGACGTCCACATGCCTTGAGAGGAAACGTAGACGAGACCCTCAGTACTCTGCGGTGGTTGGATAAAAACGGTTCCTGAAGTCCAAAGCGATCTAGATACCGCGGTTCGGGGCGTAACGTCTGAGGCGTAGTACCTACCGGGCGATGTGACGAGGAGAAAAAGGAAAACGCAAAGAGCAGTTAAGCGCATGCTCCATGGTAAACGGCATTCGAGGGACAGGCTAGTGCTTGGGGAGGTTAGGCTGTTCCGAGACTCGGCAAGCTATCGCGTAAGGCACCGATAGCACCAATGAGTTTGGCCTGTTCGGTCATACGGTAGTTGTCATTACCTTCATTGATGAAGATATTCATTTTGTGAAGGTCATTGAGGACGTGTTCGATATCGAAGGGTGTCATCGCCATGTAGTAGCGAATGGTGTCCATCGGAAAGTGGATACGAACGCCCTCCGCCGATTTACGACCTTCGAAGTGGCAGAAGTGAATAATGAGATAAACCAGTCGCTCCACATTGTTCGCCGGGCGAAGCACCTTAATTAAGTGATCAATGCGGTCCAACCGCTCAACAGAAACTTTGCCGATGCGTTCAAAAATGCGAATGACGATGGAGGGGTTCTTGGTCTCAAGAACGTCCATGTCGTTTGCTGAAACTTCCAAAACCGCTGCATCCGTTTTTGCTCGTGCCCCGAAGAAGCGTTTGTGCGGCGTAGCACCGACAATGGCTTTCTCCCCCAGCACATGTCCCTCATTCAGATCGCTGATGAAAAGATCCTGCTCATCACGCGTCGCGGTCAGCTGAATGGTTCCTTTGACGACGACAAAAAGCGTGGTGCCGATATCACCTTGCTTGAAGAGGACTTGGCCGGCCTTGAACTCCTTGATGTAGGGCTTGAGTAGCACGTCATCAAAGGGAATATTGCCTGCGTAGTGCACGGGTTGATTTTTCAGCGCGGCATTGGATGGCATTTCGATCCCTAGGAAAGGTCTGAAGTTGTCTTCCTATTTTAGCGGTTTCGTCCGCGCTTTTCCATCAGCGCGAATCAACGCCCGGCGTTAAGGTCCGCTAGCACCGCCATCGCGGCATTTCTCCCGTTAATACCCATGACGCTACCCCCCGGAAAAGTGCCTGCGCCACAAAGGTAGAATCCCGGCATCGGTGTGCGAGGCGTGAGTCTTTTGTCCCACATCTGATTCGGAAGACACTCGCCATGGAAGATGTGTCCGCCCGTTAAGTGAAGTTTGCGCTCTACATCAGGAGGCCCTAGGACTTCTCGGAACTCGACAACATCCGGAAGGTTGCTGCAGAAGCGGCTAATCGATCCCATAACCGTATCGCCCACTTCCTCGCGTCGTGAGTCCCAGCTTCCGTCGGCAAAGGCGTACGGGACGAACTGACTAAACACCGTCATTGTGTGCAAGCCCTTTGGGGCGATGCTGGGATCATGGGGCGTCTGCAAGTAAATCTCTGTCCATAGTTTGGGGGACATTTGGCCGCGCGTAGTGTCCCTATGTGATTGATGGAACTCTGCTTTGGTGAGCGGTGTGTTGATTTGCCCGTAGTGATGCGGCTCCAGTACGCCCGGCTTGGAATGGAAGTTGGGCAATTCTCGAACTACCAAATTAACTTTTACCGTGCAGCCTTCCATGGCGAGCGAATCGACTTGCGCGCGCCACGAGGGATCGGCTTGCGATCCGAGTAGTCGATTGCTGCGCTTAGGATCGGCATTACTCACGACCACCGGTGCGGAGATTTTTTCACCACTTTCGAGCCGCACGCCCTCGCCAGGGGTGATTTCTGCCACGGGTGCGCTGGTAGCAACAACGGCTCCCGCTTCGCGCGCAATATCGCAAAGTATGAAGGACACCCTTCCCATTCCGCCCACCACGTAACCCCATTCACCGGGTTGGCCGCCGAGTCTGCCAGAAGTGTGGTGGAAGTAGATAGAAGCAGTGCCCGGATCCGAAGGGCTTGCATTCGTTCCGATGACACCTTGGCCGAGATACGCCATTTGGAGGCGTTCATCTTGGATGAAATGCTCTAGCAGTTCCACCATCGACCATTCAAATAGGAGCTTTCCGGCTTCAGGGTCGTCGCCGAGTCGCTTGAGAATGGCGTCGTGGGTGGGCGGATCGCCAATCCAGATATCACGGCTTCCTTCAGGCCGAAGTTTGTCGCGCACTCTACTGACGAGCGCCTTCAAGGCAAGCCAGCCTTTATGATCCCTTGGAGCGAACCGCAGCACTTCGGCGTTGCACAAGGTCGAATCGCCGGAAAGATGCAGGCTTGTTCCATCTTCGAACGGTACGAACGTTCCTCCGCTCGCGGGAATCCAGCGAAAGCCGTGGTCCTTCATCTTCAATTCGTTAATCACGAGCGGATGCAGCAAGCCCACCACATAGGCGCAGGGAGAGACGCGCACGCCCGGATAAGGTTCCTCCGTGGTACAAGCCCCGCCTACTTGGTCTCGAGCTTCTAGAACCAAGACCCTCTTGCCGGCTTTAGAGAGGTAAGCGGCACAAGCAAGACCGTTGTGTCCGGCCCCGACTACGATCACATCCCATTGCCGGGAGGACAGATTGAATGACCGCTTAGTCACGCAAGTAGTGGCAGGTGTATCCGCCAGGGTTCTGCTGAAGATAGTCCTGGTGGTACTTTTCGGCTGGGTAGAACGTCTTTGCCGGGACGATCTCCGTGACGATTTCGTTCTTCCACTTTCCGGACTTTTGCACGTCGGCTTTCACTTTTTCCGCAGTCTTCTTTTGTTCCTCATCGGCGTAAAAAATGGCCGAACGGTACTGGGTGCCCACATCGTTTCCCTGTCGATTGCGGGTCGTTGGGTCATGCATCCGGAAGAAAAAGCCTAAAATGGTTTCGTAGGAAATCACTTTTGGATCGAACTTCACTTGAATGGATTCGGCGTGCCCCGAAGCACCCTTTTTCACATTCTCATAAGTGGGGTTATCCAAAAAACCGCCGGTGTATCCCACTTCTGTTTCCTTGATTCCTGGAATTTTTCGCAAGATTTCTTCCATCCCCCAGAAGCACCCGCCTGCCAGTGTGGCTGTTTGAAGGCCGTCTTTGACGGTGGGCTTATTGAAGAGTTTTACAAACTCGCCGTACCCTTCTTGGACCAGCTTCGAGACAGGAATAAAGCGCAAAGAGGCAGAGTTGATGCAGTAGCGCAGTCCGGTCGGCCCCGGGCCGTCATTGAAAACGTGCCCTAGATGCGAATCGGCTGCTTTGGATCTCACTTCTGTTCTTTGCTGCAAAAGTTTTTTGTCGGCCTTCTCGGTGAGCTTGCCGCCTTCAATAGGCTGCGTGAAGCTGGGCCATCCACAGCCAGAGTCATATTTGTCTTTGGAGCTAAACAGCGGCTCTCCCGAAACGACATCTACATAGATCCCCTCTTCTTTGTGATTCCAGAAGGCATTTTGAAAGGGAGGCTCCGTCGCTTCGTTTTGGGTCACTTCAAACTGCTCGGGAGTAAGTTTCTTCTTCAGGTCGTCGGCGGTTGGCTTTTTGAAATCGCTCATGGGCTTAGCTGTAGCGATAAAGGTGAGGAGGGTCAACCCGACGAGTAGTAGTTGGCGCATCAGCGACTTCCTTTCGAGGTAGTGGGCTTTCAGTATAGCGCCTGTTCGGTCGGAGTGCAGGCGTTTGCCGCTTTCCGTCACTTGGACCGGCAGACGCGCGGAATACAGTGCGTCGCAGCTTGGACGCCCAATTGCAAATTCCAGCTTGATAGCGAGGTTTTCATGAAGGTTGGATTTGTCGGCTTTGTTGCTGCACTCATATTTAGTTCATCGTCTTTTGCGGATGGCGGAGCTTGCCGCCTCGTGGTGCACGTTCATTTCAAAAGCGGGAAGAAAAGCGTCGCTGTCGAAGAAGTTCGTGCCGACTCCCGTACTGATTGCAAGTATGCTGCAGAGCAGCGCAAGTTGGATTCAGAGAGCGACGAAGTCAGCCGCGCGAATGTGGTGTTCAGCTACCGCGACGACAATGAATAATCACACTTCTAAGTAGTCGAGGTCTCGGCCGAAGGTCTCTTCCAGGTAGGCAAGACTGATCAGTGCCAGCAAGATACTCACCGTGCCTACGAGCATAGCCGAACCCAGAATTCCCAAGGGCTCCACGAGACCCCGGAATGAAGAAGTCAGAATTACAACCGATCCACGCACCAAGTTCGGAACACTGGTGGCCACCGTTGCCCGCAAGTTCGTTCCAAAATGTTCCGCGGCAACCGTTACGAAAATCGCCCAGTACCCCGTACTCAGTCCTAAAGCGAAGCACAGCGCATAGAACGCCTGGTTCGAAAGCCCTCGCGATAGTAGCAAAGTAAATACAAGTGCTAAGAGCATGAGCAAAGCGCTTAGGACGACACGCCTTCGTGTTCCGAAAATCTGACTTAAAAAACCGCTCGCAAAGTCGCCGACCGACAGGCCCGCGTAGCAGAATAAAATGGCGTAACCCGCCGTGACGGGGCCTTGGATATGGAGCGCTTGAGAAAACTCGGGGGCGAATGTCATCAAAATGCCTACGACAAACCAAATGGGGATGCCGATCCCGACGCAAGCCACGAAACGAATAAACCGCTTGGGCTTATTGAGCAGCATGAGCAAGTCGCCACGTCGGGCTTTTTGGAGTTTTTGAGAGAGGAACATTCCCGACTCGAGGACACCGATGCGCAAGATGAGAAGGGCAAGGCCCATTGCGCCGCCCACCAGGTAGGCAGAACGCCAAGGAAGAAAATCCGCCGTGAGACCCGCTGCAATCGCTCCCGTGACACCGATGCCTGCCACAATCGCGGTTCCATAGCCCCGCGTTTCTTTGGGCAGCGTTTCGCTCACCAAAGTAATCGCAGCTCCCAATTCGCCCGCAAGCCCGAAGCCCGCAACAAAACGCCAGAAGGCATAGGCCGAAACGGTTTCGACGTAGGCGTTGGCGATATTGGCGGTCGAGTAGAGCAGGATAGATCCAAACAACACGGAGAGCCGGCCGCGCTTGTCGCCCAGGATTCCCCAGAGAATCCCTCCAATGAGCATGCCGAACATTTGGGAATTCAGTAGGGTCACCCCCACGTTCATTAAGTCGCTCTCAAGAATGCCTAGCGATCGCAGGCTTTCAATGCGCACAATGCTAAACAGCACCAAGTCGTAGATATCCACGAAGTAGCCCAAGGCTCCAACGATGACGGGGATCCACTGACGCCTACTGAATGTAACCAAGAATGCTCCGAATCATGTCTGACCGATTCAAAACGTAAAAGTGAATGCCCGGTACCCCTTCGCGAACCAGATCTTCGCATTGCCGCCCGCAGTGATCGATTCCCACCTGCAGTTGCGATTCAGGATCTCCGTCGTGAAAGCGCAGGCGTTCATGGAGCCGACTCGGCAGCTTTGCCGCACACAGGCCGGTGATCTTTTGAACCTGTGCAAGGCTCACAACAGGGAGCAGGCCGGGAACGATGGGGACATTGATTCCCATCGCGCTGCACTTGTCGCGAAAGCGATAGAAGTCGGCATTGTCATAGAAAAGCTGGGTGAATACCGCATCGGCACCACAATCGACTTTGTGTTTCAGTCGAACCAAATCGATTTCAGGGCCCTCAGCTTCCCGGTGCGTCTCGGGATAGCCCGCGACTCCAATGCCGAAGTGGGGAAATTCGGTCTTAATCAGCGAGACCAACTCCGAGGCGTAGCGCAGCCCTCCTGGCGTAGACACAAATTCGTCTTGGCCTACTGGGGGGTCTCCCCTGAGCGCCATGATGTTCTGAATTCCGAGATAAGTTGCGTGCCGTAACCAATCACGCATTTCATCTACGGTGCTGCCGACGGTGGTGAAGTGGGCGGTCACAGGCACTTCAAAACGGGTTCGGACCACATTCAACATTTCCAGTGTCTTGTCGCGCGTGGTGCCGCCAGCGCCATACGTCCCGGAGACGAAGCACGGATTCAGTTTCGCAAGTTGCGAGGTCGTTGAAAAAAGATTCAGCAGACCTTTTTCTGTCTTGGGTGGAAAGATTTCGAACGATAGACCTAGGTTTCCGGGCGTGTACATTTCACGAATGCGCAAAGCTCAAGCTCCTGTTGAGCCGCAAATCCTAGTTCAACTCGTAAGCTATGGGAACAGTGATGTGCCAGACATCCACGTTCAATTCCTGGGGAATGGGGCGAAAGTGGCCTACGCGGCTGACATGTTCGACGGCAGCTTGATTGAGGACATCGTGAATGCAAGGCCGTACCAAGTGAGGGTCTGAAATACTGCCATCTTTATGGAGGTGAAAGGCTACTTCGACTTCACCACTTAAGCCCAGGTGACGTGCCCTAGAGGGGTAGGTCTTATTCTGGTTCAAAAAGACTTCGAGTTCAAAAAGGTACCGTTGTCGCGTGGAGGCCTCAACGCCGTCCGCTCGCCCTAGGGGGCGATTCTGCGCAACAGAAGGGGCGGCAGCTGGGGCGGTGGCAGCTTGCTTCGCATCCGTCGATAGATCTGTTTTCGAGGCGGTCGGCGCGACTGGTGCTTTTTTCATAGGCGGCACGGGACGAGCGGGAGCCGGAGTTGCGAGTTCTACCCAGTATCCCTTTGGGACCGGTGTGTGCGAGAGCTGAGGAGCCAGAATACCCACCAGCAGAGCCGCGTGAAGGGCGACACTCACCGCGAAGGGGCCCACACCTCGGCCGTTCTCAAGCATGGCGGTAGACGGAGTGAGGCCTGGGGCTTTCATCTCCCTAGTGGTCTCAGAATCGCGTTGCAAATGCAAATCATTTACATTAACTCCTCAAGGGAACGAGGAGACTTCATGAAGCGCGCATTAGTGATGGGACTGGGAATGTTTTTGGCTTTGGGGTCCGGTGCCGCCGAACCAGAAAAAGTGTTTGAGGGTTCAGTTCCACGGCCGAAAGGGTCAACCGCTCCCCTTGTCCCCTGCGAGATGGTGGTCAGCAAGACTTACTTCAAGGGTGGCACCAGGGACTGGTCCGAGTTCCGTGCCGACGTCTCTACAAGTTTCACGCAACATGGAGACGACGAGCTGGGTGATGTGACCATTGCTCCCGTCCCGGGCAAAGACGACACTTTGGAATGGAAGGGCACGGATGGAAGCACTTTGAGAGTGAAGCTCGCCAAGGAGAGTGACTTTGATAGCGCATCCAATGTCGCCGTAAGATGGAAACATGGAACCCATTTCCACTCAGGCCATTGCGAGAAGCTCAAGCTGAAAGCGCAGCCCTAGGAGTGCGGTACTTACTCCTCTTTGCCTTTTTGATGGGTAGCCAGGCGATCGCGGACGAAGCGCCCGTCGCCCCGCAGGAAACGCTCGGGACCATCCATATCCATGAAGACCCTCCGGAGCCGGTTAAGAGTTTTGAAATCCTTAAGACGGAAGTCATCGGTAAACAAGCCATCGAACATAAGCGCGCGCAAACGCTCGCCGATGCGGTAGCAGGACAGGCGGGCATCGACGCGCAGAACTCTTGCGCCAATTGTGGAAGTAAGCGCATCACGATCAACGGGTTACGCGGCGAGCACACGACGGTGTTGATCGATGGCGTGCCGATGCACTCATCCGTTTCCAGCTTCTACGGTATGGATGCGATTCCAGTAGTGGGAATCGATTCTATCGAAATTTCGCGAGGCGCAGGCGCTTCGTTGATTGCGCCGGAGGCGATTGGGGGCGTGATCAATATCATCACCCATCGCCCCACCCAAACCGGTATGTCGCTCCAAGGTTCATTGGGGCAGATGCAGACGCACTTGTTTTCCATTTTGGGAAGTGCGGTAAGTGACAGCGGGAAGCATCGCCTGACTCTGGCCGGGCAGTTGAGCGATCAGGGCCATTGGGATGTCGACGGTAATTACGTGTCCGAAGCTCCGAATCTTGCAAACCGTTCCTTCTTCCTGAAAGGGATGTCTGATCTCACGCCTGCCGATAAAGTCGAAGCGCGTTACTCGCGACAGACCGTAGGGATCTTAGGGGGAACCGTGGATGGGACGCGACCTGCCACGCCACTGCCTGTAGTGGATACCCCGCAGTTTGAAGGTGACGATACTTCTCGTCGCTATTTGGACGCTCAGGACAAGCTGACGGACGTTGTTGATCTGGCCCGCCATGAAGGGATGGTGCGCTGGAATCATTTCTTTAAGGGTGAGTCTCAAGTCCAGTTGACCTCTAGTTTAACTGAGCAAAAGCAGACCAGCATCTACATGCACGGCTACGACTATGCGAATCGGGATCTGTTGTTTTTCAACGACGCCCGCGTGCTTTTTCCGCTGGGGACCAACCATTTCATAACCTTTGGACTCGAGTTGAAGAATCAGGACATGGCGTCCGAGTCGCAAACGCTTTATGTAGACCGCGTTCCCTCGCCTTTGCCTAAAGATGATTTTTCGTATCGGTCTAGGGCGGCGTACCTTCAAGACGTCTGGCTGATCAACGAGAGCGTGGAGCTCTCGGCGGCGTTGCGCTTAGATGGCATGCGCGTGAATTGGAAGAGCCAAACGGTCCAGGAATTTGAGATCGATCGCACGTTGCTTGCACCGCGCGCGCACCTCAAGGTGCTGTTCGGGCCCTTGTTTACCTGGCGCTTGATGTACGGGCGAGGGTATCGCCCCCCATTAAGTTTCTTTGAGTCGCAGCATGGTTTAGGGGAGGAGGGCTTTAAAGTTGAGATTAATGACTTGGAGCTCTCCCATTCGGCCGGAAGCTCGCTCACCTTTGCGAAATCCGCTTTTTCTGCCACCTTCTCGTCGCACGTGACCTTCATTCGAGGGGTGGCCTTTGCACAAGCCGAGGCCGGACCGGACGGCGAAGCGGTCTTTCGCAATCATCCAGACGAATTTCGCATCTGGGCGAATGACTTGGTCTTGAGCTGGAACCCGCTACCGAATTGGAATCTGCAGCTGGGGTATGAGCGGTTTTCGCTTCCCGATGGTTACAAAGCGATTTTGCCGGCGGCGGCAGTAGAGCAGCGTGCGCGGCTCGTTTCAGATTTACACGTCGGCAGCTGGGAGTTCGTGAATACGTTCACCTGGATTGGAGCCCGCAACTTATCGCAGTACGGCTACAACCAGCACTATCGCACACTGGAGCGGGAGTACTACATTCCTGGTGATCCTTCTTTTGGTTTTGACTACGTCGTCAATCAGCCCAAAGGGCAGTGGGCTCCCGGTTTTGTAACCTGGGACCTCTACTTGGGATGGACACTAAAGAATAAGTACACGTTCTTTGGACAGGTTCAGAACGTGCTCGGCTTCACTCAGACAGGCGCGGGAGATTCTCCCTTGAATTGGGCAAGCCATGGCGGAGACCCTAAGCACTTTCATCTGGATAACAATCACGTCTGGGGACCCTTGAAGGGACGACTGATTTCCGTCGGGTTGAAGGTGGAATTATGAAGCAGGTCCTCTTGCTGCTTTCCATTGGCCTTGCAGGCCATGCTGAAGCGACCCGCTTGGAGAATGTCTTTACTGGACAGCTGGAAGACGTACCCAGTCGCTCGGCTTTTATTGTCTTTGTGCAGCCTCACTGCGGCCCCTGCAAAATGCAGATGGAAGCGATGAAATGCATTTCCAAAAAGTACGGCAAGGGTTGGAATGTGATGGCTGTCAAAATGCGGGGTGAGACGGAGGAATTGAAAAGTGGTTTGCGCGCAATGGAATTGCCCTTTCCTGTCGTTAAAGGCACTTCGCGGTTTCTCGCACCCTTTGGTGCCGCCGAGGCGCCTGCACCTACGACTTTAGTTTACAACAAAGCAGGTAAACTCGTGGACCGCGTGGAAGGCGCGCGCCCTTGTGCTTTTTGGGAACAGGTGGCTCGCAAGTGAAGTCTCAAATGGAAACGCGTTTGCGACAGTTGGGGCTAAAAGTGACTCAGCCGCGCATGGCTTTGCTCGCGCGGTTGAATGAGGGGCATGGGCCTTTTTCACCAGAAGAACTCCATGGGCAACTGGATCCTGCATTGTGTGATCTCGTCACGGTTTACCGAAGTCTTTCGACGTTTGAAGAGCTGGGGCTCGTGCGGCGCTGTAATTTTGGCGATGGTAAGGCGCGCTACGAGCTACAAGACGGCAACCACCACCATCATCATTTGGTATGCCGCAAATGCGGAGCCGTGAAGGAATTAGAGAAGTGTGTGCTTGATACGCTTGAGAGCTCCTTCAAAGCCAGCGGCTACCAAGATATTTCCCATTCACTCGAGTTTTTCGGAACCTGCCCCACCTGCGCCTAAAAGGCATTTATCGGCGGGAACGGGTGACTTGGTCCATTTCCCGCTTTACGTCCCGGTCTTTGGTCGCTTGCCGTTTGTCATGAGACTTCTTGCCTTTGCCCAAGGCGATTTCGATTTTGGCAATGCCCTTGCGGAAATACAGCTTCGTGGGAACCAAGCTGTACCCCTTAATCTCAATCTTTCCCCAAAGCTTTTTGAGTTCTTCCGCATTCATGAGCAGTTTCCTCGTGCGAAGGGGTTCGTGATTGGCGCGATTGCCCAGGGCATAGGGGGCGATGTGCGCGTTGAGTAAGTACAATTCGCCGTGAGTAAACACGGCATAGGCATCCTGAAGATTCGCTTGCCCGGTGCGAAGCGATTTTACTTCAGTGCCCTTCAAAACCAAGCCCGCCTCGAACTTATCTTCGAGGAAGTAGTTGTGTCTGGCCTTGCGATTCTCGCAGACGATTTTAATTCCCTCGTCGCTCATGCCGGCACGATGAGTTTCTCAGCGGCGTCATCCAGGTGCACTATGCCCATGGAAATGACGATCTTGAAAGCATCCTGCACGGAAATATCCAACGGAATAAGGTCGGACTCTTTCACGAGAAGGTAAAAGCCGCTCGTCGGATTGGGCGTGCAAGGGACAAACACATTGACGAGTTTTGCTGCGGCAGGGCCCAGTCGCTTGTCGGGTGTTCCCGTTCGAAAGCCAATGGAGAGGTGTACGGTTGAAGGGAAGGGCACCAGCACAGCATCGTGAAACTGGCCAGACTGGGGATTAAGAATCGTTTCCAGAAACTTTTTGATCGTGCCGTAGATGCCGCCCGCAAGTGGTGTGCGTTTCAAGATGCCATCGGCAAAACTTAGCACGGCTGCGGCAAAATGATTCTTGGCGAACACACCTATCGTCAAGATCAAGCAAAGAGCTAATAGAAGTCCTAGACCGGGAAAATCGAACGGTAGGTGCTGAGTCGGTAGATACGTTCGAACGGACCCTTCCATCGACCCGATAAACCAAGTGAGTAGATTAATGGTGGCGACTACAGGAACGAGGACCAGAACTCCCGTGATGAAGGCGTTTCGGAGTTCTTTCATTGGTCTCTCAGGGGAATGTTGTCGATGAGGCGAGTCTTCCCTGCTCGAACAGCGAGGAAAAGACGGGGCATCGGAACAGATTCTAGGGGGGCATCGGAAAGCGCTGGCTTTAGGGTTCGCTCGGGCGCCACTTCCACATAATCAAATTCCAAAGGAGCCGATTCCAGTTCGCGCATGGCGGCAGACAGGACATCCCCCACGGTGACGTCGGGTCGTGATAAAGCCACCGCTTTTGCATGTCGGCACGCAACGGGAATATGCGCGGCCCAGCGGCGTTCTTCTTCCGAGAGATAGCGGTTGCGAGAAGACAGCGCTAGGCCATCTGGTTCTCGCACGGTGGGTTCCGGGACAATTGCGACGGGAAGATTGAGGTCCTCACACATCTGTTGAATGATTCGAAGCTGCTGAAAATCCTTTTGTCCAAACACCGCAAAGTCGGCTTGGGTGATTTGAAACAGCTTCATGCAAACGGTTGCCACCCCTTCGAAGTGCCCGGGTCGGGAGGCGCCGCAAAGCGCGTCACCCAAAGTATCCACTCGTACCCGGCTTAAAAACCCTTCCGAGTAGAGCTCGCGAGGTGAGGGAGCAAAAAGCAAATCCACCCCTGCCGATTCGAGTTTTTCCGAATCGGCATCAAAGGTGCGCGGGTACTTTTCAAAGTCCTCGTTAGGCCCAAACTGAAGTGGATTTACAAAAATGCTTACCACTACTTTCTGGCCGAAGCGTTTGGCGGTCTCGACGAGCTGAAGGTGGCCTTCATGAAGTGCACCCATGGTCGGAACGAAGGCGACTTTGGAGTCGAGCTTCCAGCGCATTGTCATTTCCTGAACCACTTGGGGGGAATTGAGTACTAACATTTAGAACGAATGCTCCTCGCCGGGAAAGCTGCCATCGCGTACTTCCTTTGCGTATTGCTGAACGGCTTCTGTAACTAGTGAACTCATGGCAGCAAAATGCTTTACGAAACGGGGTTTGAAAGCCGGGTTGAGTCCTAGCAAATCCTGAATAACCAGAACCTGGCCATCGCATACCGCGCCAGCGCCAATGCCTATCGTTGGAACTTTCACGCGCTGGGTGATTTCTCGCGCGAGTTCCGCGGGAATGCCCTCTAACACCATGGAATAAACTCCTGCATCTTCCAGCGCGAGTGCATCGTGCAAAATGGAAGCGCGTGCCGCGTCCGTTTTACCCTGTACTTTAAATCCACCAAACGCGTGCACACTCTGGGGGGTGAGACCGATGTGCCCCATGACCGGAATGCCAATCGAAACGAGCTTTTCCACCGTTTCGGCCATGGCAGCGCCGCCCTCTAGTTTCACTGATTCGGCTCCTCCTTCGGCAAGCAGGCGGCTCGCACTTTTGACCGCGTCTCGGATGCTCGATTGATAAGACCCAAACGGCATGTCAGCAACTAGATGAGCTCGATTCAGGCCACCTGCTACGGCGCGTGTGTGGTAGATGACGTCGTCTAACGTGACCCCTAGGGTGTTGGGTCGGCCTTGGACGACCATTCCTAGTGAATCTCCCACCAGAACTACGTCGCAAAAGGCATCCACTAGACGCGCGAAGGTGTAGTCATAAGCGGTCACGGCGACCAGTTTTTCGCCGCCTTTCCGGGCATTTACGCTGACGGAGGACATTTTGGGACGGTTAGTGGACGTGGTGGACATCGACGGGGGACTATACCGAAGATGGGGGGATTGTAAATCAGGCTGCTCAAAGCCCGGCGGCGAGAGAAAGTCCGAAGGCAAAACTGCTGCCGCGAATCGTATAGCCCGGAGCGCCGATATATTCGCTCGAGGCTTTGATGACCGTGCGGTCTTCTAACATCTGATGTTGTCCATACATCGAAATTACGGTGCGCTCCATGAAAAGCACGTTGCCTAGATCTCGAGATACGGAGAGACCGATCACGCGCTGATTGGTGTCGAGCAAATTGCCCGGACCCGACAAATCGACGACCGGAGTGGGACGGAACTGATAGCTCGTCGCAAATTTCATTCTGCGCAGTCCGTTGTATTCGATGGAAAATCCGGGGTTCAACGTATCGCGCATCGGCGTAATGGCGGGCATCGTCACGTAGTTGCGACCGTCGGCATCGCGAGTAGCGACGTTGAGATAACGGGGTTCATACCGAGCCCAGTTCTGATACGTAACGCCACCCGAAAAAGCGAAGTGCCCCCAGGTGCGCTTTACTTCTGCACTCAAAATAGCGGGTTCGTAGTAGAGAGAGGCTTCGATAGTTGCGGGTTGGTTCATGACGCGTGAGCCATCAATTCTCACGGTCCCAGTGAATTCCTGTCGAAATTTAGGATTCACCGCTTGGCGGCCCACTAGCGAGAACCCCCACTGTTCATAAACAGCGTGCATTCCCATGACGAGCGCAGAGTTCAGGCCTACATTCATGGCCAGGCGCCCGGTTGGGCTGCGGGTGTTCAGGTCTACATTCGAAACACCCGAACTGGTCATGAAAATGGAGAGCCCCGCGCCTAGAAATAAATGCTTGGGGATAATCTCTAGAGCGGTTCCTAGCGTTCCTTTAAACTGAATATCGGGACCCCCAAAGCGCAAATTAGTGAAGTCATAAGCGCTCAAAGCCATCCAACGCCGCAAGTCTTCAAAGGGGCCGGAAAGGGCGAGTCCAAAACCCATTCGATGTCCCGGCCAAAACGAAAGAGAAACGGGGTGCGAGTAACCCGCGGCCCAAACGGAAGTAGAAAGCCTTACAAGTTCCGGCGTGCCTCGTCGGTCTGTCCCTTCTCGTGTGAGGTAGGTTTTGCTATCGAGCAGAACTTCATCGTCTATCTCAAAGCCCGCACGAACCCCCGTGAAGCTAAAATCGAATTGCCGGCTTTGGCCAGTAGCCAGCAACGCCGGATTCACCAATGCCGAAAAGGCGTTAGCTGTGTCGGTGGTGCCAATCGCTTTGCCCGTGAGGGTCCCGCCCAAACCGTAGGTTTGGTCAAGCATGGCCGTTGCTGGAGTCGCAGCCAGTAGGACGGAGAAAATAAGGGCTATTTGCATCTTCATGGGAACCTATGACCTAGTCGCAAAAGCCTTATTCTGCAATGAAAAGCCCCAGTTCGGTCCCTAGCTGCTGGTATTGCTCCGGCGACAACTCTTCGGCCCGGGCGTTGGGGTCAATGCCCATTTTTTGAAGAGCGCCATCTGTATGACGGCCGGGAAGTGCCTTTTTAAGGTTGGAAGAAAGCAGCTTTCGGCGCTGTTGGAACGCTCCTTTTATCAACAGACGAAAACCGCGATCCAGGGCCGGCCCCCGCGGCCGAAAACGTAGCGCTTCGGAGTCGATATCCGGAGCGGGATAGAACGCGCCGGCCGGGATAATGCCCAGCTTTTCCATTTCAAACTGGAGTTGGATGATCACCGACAGCGCCCCGTACGAGGGAGTCCGGGGTAGGGCACTCAAGCGCTGAGCGAACTCCTTCTGAAAAGTCAGCACCATCTGGACGGGAGGCTTGGGAAGCTCAGCAAGCGCGAACAAAATCGCGGACGACAAATGGTAGGGCAGGTTCGACAAAACACTCAGACGCTTGCCGTCTGCGAGGTGAGCTAAATCTTGATCCAACACATCGCCTTCGATCAAAGGAGTGTTCGGGTAGGTCTCGCGCAGGTACTCCGCCAGTTTTCGATCGTACTCAAAGAGCGTGACGGGCACTTTGGATTTCTCGATGACGAGCTTAGTGAGAGCGCCCAATCCCGGACCAATTTCCCAGAACGCATCACAATCCATATCGAGTGCCGATTGGGTGAGACGTTCGGCCCAATGAGGCGAAATAAGAAAATTCTGGCTAAGACTCTTGCGGGCGGCTGCTCCGAGTAAATCTAACGTGACGCGAGGGTGGCTCAATGCAGCTCCGAAAACGCGCTGGGGCTTGCGTTCAAAGGTGCAATCGGTAGCTGACCTGCGCGATGCAAAAGCGCTGCGCGCAAACCCACCATCGCCGCATTGTCCGAGCAGTGCTTTGGGATCGGAAAGTAAGCATCGGGTAGCTTCTCTCGAAGGCGAGAGTTGCAGGCAACTCCGCCGGCAACCACGATTTGCGCCACATCGAATTGCTTCTGGCAGCTGCGTAATCTATCGACGAGCGGATCGACGATTGCTTCTTGTGCAGAGGCAGCGAGTGTGAGTCGGGCTGCGTCTGTGGGGGATTTGATTTTGGCTAGCTGATTCAGGACTGAAGTCTTTAGACCGGAATAGGAAAAATCGTTGGCGCTGGGATGGCTGCGAGGGAAATCAAAGTGGGTACGGTCCGAATCGGCTGCTTCGGCGCGCACCCATTTATCAATGGCGGGACCTGCTGGGTATTCGAGCCCCAAGAGTTTTCCGATTTTATCGAATGCTTCACCGGCCGCGTCGTCCAGTGTGCCGCCGAGCCATTGAAAATCTGTGGCGCTTTTCACATGAAAAAGTTCGGTATGCCCACCACTCACAACGAGTGCAATCCAGGGGAAAGCAGGAACTTGCTTGCCCTCGAGGGTAGCGAGCAAAGGGGAGAACAGATGCGAATGAATATGATCGATGGTCGAAAAGGGAATGCCCAAAGCATAGGCGAGCGACTTGCCATAAGTCAGGCCGACCAAGAGGGCCCCAATCAAACCGGGTCGGTGCGTGACCGCGATGTGGTCAATCTCACTAAGCTGCACGCTAGCGGTATCGAGCGCTTGGTCCACGGCAATGGGAAGGGCTTTCAAGTGTTCGCGACTGGCGACTTCGGGGACGATACCGCCGTAGGCCTTCATGTGGGACACGTGCGAGAGGACAATGTCGGAGCGCAGTGTCCATGTGTCGGTATCGACAATGGCGGCGCACGATTCGTCGCAGGAAGTATCAATGGCAAGGATCCGCATGAGTCGCGCAAACTGCCATTTTGGCGCCCCATAGTCAAAAATCCTTGAAAGGGGTCAGTGACCTTCCTCAGTAAAATGGACAGTTAAAGTTAGGCGGTATACTTCGAAGTTGGAGGAACCGTGTCAGATAAGCGTCCGTATAGAAATCACTCGGCGGAGTTCAAGGCTGCGGCAGTGAGAAT
>JBGTAN010000006.1:0-63426 GCA_041749855.1 Bdellovibrionota bacterium | reverse complement strand
CCGTACTTCCCAGGCGGGGTACTTAATGCGTTTGCGTCGACACTGCAGGGGTCAATTCCTGCAACATCTAGTACCCATCGTTTACAGCGTGGACTACCAGGGTATCTAATCCTGTTTGCTACCCACGCTTTCGCGTCTCAGTGTCAAGAATGGCCCAGAAGGCCGCCTTCGCCGCCGGTATTCCTCCAAATATCTACGAATTTCACCTCTACACTTGGAATTCCACCTTCCTCTACCATCTTCTAGCCAGCTAGTTTCGAATGCACTTCCAGAGTTGAGCTCTGGGCTTTCACACCCGACTTGTCTAGCCACCTACACGCGCTTTACGCCCAATGATTCCGAACAACGCTTGCACCCTACGTATTACCGCGGCTGCTGGCACGTAGTTAGCCGGTGCTTCCTTTAATGGTACCGTCAAGCCAGATGGATATTAGCCATATGGTTTTTCGTCCCATCCGACAGGGCTTTACGACCCGAAAGCCTTCGTCACCCACGCGGCGTCGCTGCGTCAGAGTTTCCTCCATTGCGCAATATTCCCTACTGCTGCCTCCCGTAGGAGTCTGGACCGTGTCTCAGTTCCAGTGTGGCTGATCAACCTCTCAGATCAGCTAACCATCGCAGCTTTGGTAGGCCGTTACCCTACCAACAAGCTAATGGTGCATGAGCCTATCTCCAAGTGACAGCTTATAAATAGAGGCCGCCTTTAACCCCTTCGACATATGTCGCTGTGGTCTCATTCGGTATTAGCCCTCCTTTCGGAAGGTTGTCCCCATCTTGGAGGAAAGTTACCCATGTATTACTCACCCGTCTGCCACTGTACTAATGCCCGAAGGCACTTTCTCGTTCGACTTGCATGTATTAGGCACGCCGCCAGCGTTCGTTCTGAGCCAGGATCAAACTCTTCAGTTAAATTTTGAAACCAGGTAAACCTGATTTCGAATTCTGAAGACGAACCACCATGTTACTTGTCTTGCGACCTGCAACATCCGGTTCGAATTATAATTCAAGGGCCCGTGTTTACATGTAACTGCTATTTAGTTTTCAAAGACCGATGTCCGTCAGGAATGAAGAGTAATATTGGCACTCACCCAAATCTGTCAATGAACTGTTTTGCGAATTTCTTCTTTTTTTTCGAGGAAGGGCGCCATCGCTGCGAAGGCCTTTATACCAAGGGTTTCCGACGATATCCAAACAGTGTTGGCGCAAGACTTCTGCCACATGCTTTAATACATCGCATGCGAGGTTCTTTATGTCCGATATTCTAATTGTGGGGGGAGGGCTAGCGGGCCTCTTTCTCAGCAAGGTTTTGTGTGATCGGGGTATCGAGCACCAGGGCCTGGAGAAGGACAACCACCTCGGTGGCCGGCTGGAGGCGGGTCATTTGCGTTTCTACGCTCCGGAAGCGCGTGATGCCTTTTCTGATTTATTTCCGCAAACCCAGTGGGAAGTGGTCGTTGAAGCGCCCATTCAAGTCAGAAAAGGCGCGTTTGAAGCTGTAACGGAAGCGCTTACCGTGCCTGAGCGCTCGTTCCTGGGACACCCCTTTGCGCGAGTTACGACGGCGGGGTCGGAATTGATTGCGGCCATCCCACCCTCGGTCACAAGCCACTTCCACTTGCGGTCCCCTGTTTCCAAGTTGGATTTGAAGACGCGTACAGTGATCACCTCGAATGGCACAGAGATCCCTTTCAGGAAACTGGTCTGGACTGGCTCGCTCGCGGGCTTGCTCAAGGCCTGCGGCCAAACCCCCAAGGGCCTGAGCCCCAAAAAGGGAACGGTCATCGAAACGGGCGGAATGACCTGGGATGTAGCCGTCAAGACGCCGCTTTTTGAGTGCCGCAACACACTCGTCTTCCCCTTCCGATATAAGGACAATCGCTTTCACGCCCTGGGAATGCGATCCTCCAATGCACCTGAGGGACTTTATGGCTTCCACTGGCTGATGTTCTTAGAGGATGCCTGGCTAGAGAATCGGGAAGAACTCGCGAAGATCGTCCGCACACTCAAGCGGGAGCTCGGAAAGCAGTTTCCCGCTCTTGAAGAGTCGATCGTGCGAGAGAAGCTGGCCTTCCAATCCAGCCTTTCGGGAGAAACACCTGTCCCCGTTCGGTCGTTAGAGATTTTCGAAGGTATTGCGTGTGTGGGCCCGGACGTTCAGACGGAGGAACTCTCCCCAGTGGCTGAGAATCATCCGGTGATTCAGAACGCAGACCGTGTTCTGCGCAACTGCTTAGACTTCAGTGAGCTAATCCTTCCCGGGTGGAAGACTTTAGACCTCCCTCGAACGACTGAATCTGCCGAGACGGTCGCCTCGCTTTGAGCGAGTAGTTAACGACTAGTTAATACCAATAGAAACAATTGTATTCACTTCGAAACCCGTGCTAGGACCAGCTAAAGGGCTGAACTCTTTTCCTTTTGGTACGGAGAAAGCCTGCACTCCCTTGGGGACAGTTTGGGTCAGATCGACACAAAATCGAATACGGAATCCTCTACTCCCAATCTCTTCGATTACTTCGATTATCGGGACTACTTGCAGGATTACTACCAGTTCCATAAAAAACGGAACTCCGCCTACAGCTATCGACTTTTTGCCCGCAAGGCCAAGCTCGGCTCACCGAACTATTTGAAGTTAGTCGTCGACGGGAAGCGACGCATTACCGATCGCACCTTGTACCAGTTCGCTCGCGGACTGGGGCTCAATCGCGATGAAGAGAAATACTTTCGCGAGCTCGTCATGTACCAAGAGGTTTCGGACCCGGATAGCAAAGAGCTGCACTTGCGCTCCCTTCTCAAATACCAAGAGAAGCAACGCACGCCGACGCCTCTGCGCGCAGACCGAATTAAGTTTCTTCTCGACTGGCACCACTCGGTCATTCGCGAGCTGGTGTTAAACGCTGACTTTCGTGAAGATCCGATTTGGATTGCACGGCGCCTCGGCAACAAGATTAGCGAGGCACAGGCGCGGGAAAGTCTCGACCTTTTGATTCGCTTGAAGTTTTTGGAACGCAATGCCGAGAATCGCCTGGAACAGAAGGAGCCGCTTCTCACCAGCTCCGATGAAGTCCCCTCGCACGTCATTCGCAGCTTGCACCGCACCTACTTGCGTAAGGCCATTAACTCGATTTTCTCCGTTCCAATGGAGAAGCGCGAACTCTCGGGTCTCGTGCTCTCCATTCCGGGAACTCGGCTCAAAGAGATAAAAGAAGAGCTCAAAGAATTTAGAAAAAAGCTGAATCGCAAATACGGTCTCGATAAGAATGGAGACGAAGTCTACTTCGTCGGTCTATATCTATTTCCGGTTACGCAAAGAGGAGAGAATGCATGATGGGTAGGGTTTTTCGGCTCGCTGGGTTGAGCAGTATCGTGGGTTTTGGGTTGATGGCGAGTAGCGCCTACGCGCACACTTCACTTTTTGGAGGAATCGAGATCGGCAACGGTATGGGGTTTTTCGAAACTCCGTTTGATACCGGCATGTCTCTGGACGTATTGCAGGATATCCAGCCCGCAACCCGCAGCACCTCTTATGAAGTGCTGGCTCCTGCGACCGATAAGGTATACCCGCGCACGCGCCTATCCATTCAGGCCTACTGGGTTCACAGCTCCGTAGAAGAGGGAATCAAGTACCTTCTCAAGAGCTGCGGAAAGACCTGCTCACTTTTTCGAATTGGTGATGTACACGGCGTCTATCGCGAAGTAGCCGTGCGAAAGGATCGCAGCCGTTTCGATCTTTGGACGCTCACGGCATCCCACAACTGGACCGCCAAGAAAATTGCCGTGACCCTCGAGGGTAACAAGTCCAAGTCAAATGCCTACGGTACCTTCACGAAAGTAATCCTCGACCAGATTGCAAGTGAAGACGAACTCGAAATCAAAGCAGAATAGAAAAAGGGGCGGACCTTTTGGCTCCGCCCCTTCCTCAAATTGCCATAAAAACTGATCGGCCAACTACTCGCGCACAACCCAGATTTTGGTGTTTGCAATGACATCGTCAAAAATGACGACCGGCACCGAGTAAACGCCCAGCGCCTTAATAGGCTCAACAAGCTGGATGTCCTTCTTGTCGATGTTGAAACCTTCCGCGGAAAAAGCCTTCTCAATGTCTTGAGAGGTTACGGATCCGAAAAGCTTGTCCTGGTCGCCCACTTTTTTGGCAATAGAGCAGGACACGCGCTCCAACTTGGCCTTCAAAGCTTCGGCTTCCTTACGACGCTTGGCTCGTTTGCCTTCCATCATGCGACGTGTGTGCTCAAAGGCTTCAATATTGTTCTTAGTAGCAGGAACTGCAAAGCTCCGAGGCAACAGATAGTTGCGGGCATACCCGTTCTTCACGTTGACGACTTCCCCGGCTGTTCCGAGGTGCTCAACATCTTCTCTTAAAATGATTTTCATCGTTTCTTCTCCATCAACTCTTTAGCGCGAAAGTACCAAGGACTTATCACACCGATTGCGACTAGGGCATAAAAACCGAAAACGACCAAAAAGCTAAATAGCACGGTCCTTGTGGGGGCAGCAACCGCGCGCCTCTGCAGGACATCAGATAGGCAAACACACCCCTGGATGAAGAGCACGCACCCAAGAACCCGGGCCGTTCCACTGACGTAAAAGGGAACCGGGAGCAGGGCAGAAACAGCAAAAAGCAGGGCGGCTACCACCACGAAGGTACGAGGTAGGCGAATCCGAGTCCGCAGCCCTTCCGCGGTGAGGGGCTCCGCATTCACCCATTTAAAGTGAACCGCAAGGCCGAGCGAAACCCAACATGCCAAAATGCAGATGCCGACAAGAAGGAAGGGCGCTTCAAAAGTAAGAATACTTTGGAATTCGGCCCAATTCATTCCGGTCGGAGTGCCCTCGACTGCTTTTTGCAGCTCGGCAATCACAGTCGCGGCAAGATTTGCCCAATGCTGGAAGGGATTGGTGCCCCTTGCACCTATCCACAAATTTAAGCCGCCCACAGTCAGTGCGGCCGCGGAGGCAAACGACAAAGCGAGCCAGAGCGATTTCTTCACAACGCTGTCGCTGAAAACCAGACTCACAGCAAAGGCAATCGTCACCCAAGGCGCCGGTGCTTCCAGCCCAATCACTGCGATGACCGCTCCCAACAAAGCGGCGACTTTGGGAAAGGGATCGGGAAGTTTGGTTTGAGCCAAAAGGGAGGGCAAAGGCGCAAGAAAAAAGGTCGCCATACCCACTGCAGAAAAGAAAGCAAAGGTCACGAATTGAAAGGGATCCCACTTGGGGCCCGCCGCCTCCTTTGAAGAAGGTCTATCGTTAAGAACGTCCATTAATTTCCTGGCTCAAAGGATTCAACGATCACTTTGATTTCGTTCATCTTCACACCTTTGCGATTGCGAAAATCTCGACTCCACAGACTGCCCGAGACCTTCAGCACCGATCCAATCCTCAGCTTTTCCACATCCTGCTCGGCCACCGATCCAAAAAAGAGCAAGGCTAAGTAGCCCACACTTTCTTTCCCAAGGTGGTTTTGTGGGACGGCCAAAAGACCTTCTCTCACCGGCATTCCCGATGGCGTGTACTTTATGGGGCCAATTCGGCTGATTTTGCCGGCCAGACGGACCACATTCTGAGCGTCTGGAATCACGGTAGAAATGCCCTAATTAGGGGCCCTTCTTTTTGGCTTCGCGAATCTTTCGCAATTCTTCTTCAGCAAGCACAATAGCCTTTTTCGAGGCTTCGTAATCGTAATCGGCAGGGACTGCAACCGTGAGGAAGCGCATCACATCGTTGGAGATTTTAAAGTGGCGTTCCACTTCTTCAACCACTCCGGAATTTCCGGTGTAAACCACGATGTTGTAGCGCCCCATCGTTTCTTTTTCGATAGGGTAGGCGAGTTCGCGTAAGCCCCAGTCGTCCTTCGCCTTGATTTTGCCGCTAAATTTATCAATGACGCTATCCACTTTAGCGTTCACTGCGCCTGCATTGGCTTCCGTTAAGCTAGGACGCAAAATGTAGACGGTTTCGTAAGTATTTGTAGATGTATAAGACATGTTCCTCCCGGACCTTTCGGGCCTCTCACCAACATAGCGAGAGGCAAGGAATCCAAAGAGAAGGTGCTAACAGGAAAGCGCCCGGATTACAACGGCAGGCCGGCTGAAGGTCCAATGAGGCTTGCGCCAGCAGGAACAGGCAATGCTATCCGCGCCGGAGCAAGCGCGCCTTGCGCAATCGCATCGACCTGTTCGGCAAAAGACCCGTGGTCGGATGGCGCGATCGCCAAAATCTGATAACTCGCACCCTGATTGTCGAGGTCGCTCGCTTCTAAAGTGCCGGCCGTCACACCGGTGAGGACCCCCAGTTTCAAAAAGCGTTTGCGGACACAGTGAAAAAACAGAACGAGCGATTGCTCTGCCTCACCCAGCTCCAAGATCGTGATTTCAGCGGACTGCAGACGCTTCTCCAGACCTACGAAGACTTCACCTAATCGGGCGGCGGCTTGGCTCCACTCTGGCGGACCGCTCGTCAGCGTACCCGAAGCCTCGGCAGAGGTGGGTTGCAGCCAGAGCTGAAAAGGAAAAGGCAACAACTCCTCCGAAAGGGTGGTCGCTGGAAACAGAGGCTTTTCGGAAAATGCGGTGGCCGGTAGTTCTCGCCGAATAAACGCCGCACCTGTTTGCGGATCTTCGTCTGTAAAATAGGCCGCTACCTTTTCGCCCATAACATTCCAACGACGCAAAGGGAGCCCGCCCATGCGCTCCTCATACGAGAACTCAAATCCGGAAAGCCCGAGCAAGCGAAGAATGCGGCCTCGCAGGTGCGAATCGAGGGGCTCGACTTCCCATTTTTCTAAAGTGCTCATACGCCCTCTCCTCCGATGGCCCCTTGCGAAACGTGCTCGTAGAAAGTGTGCATTTGTTCCCAAAACTCTGGAACCGGCTGAGTAGGAATGTCAGGGAACCAAACCTGGCCTTTACCAATTCCCAAGCGCCCGAAGTTGCCGAGCACCGATCGCACCAGGGTACGAGGAGGGGTTTTCCAATCTAAACTAACTAGGTTCTCATCGTATTGAGGCTGACCCAGAGGAAACACCACCAGCGTTCCTGCTTCCACCCAACTTCGAATCGTATGAAAGAGCGCTTTGGGTAGGAACCTGCCGGCAACGACGGAAACGGTCGAGGCCGGGGCTGCGCCCTCTCGAAGCGTTACCAGACGAGTTTCATTCTCGGCTGACTGGGTTTTCAGGTATTCCCAAAGCCTGAACACCCCCACCGCTTGCGCATGCACCAATCCAGAGGGAACAAAGGGAAAAGCCTTCTTCTCAGCATCGCCTTCGAGCAAAGTGGGGTCAATCGCGACACACCAATCCGTAGGGGCTGGCTCGGACTGGGGAACGGGGTCGAGCGAAATCAAATCCAGGAGCGGTTCGCCGTTTCGCAGAGCCAAGATGCCTTGAGAACGCTCCTCCAGAAGTCGCGTGCGACAGTACTTGTAGTCGTAAGCGAGTAGCCACGGACGCTTATCCAAAAGCACGCGCGTTCCTTGCGGCGAAGTGGCCACCGAGAAGTCTCGAAAGGAGCAGTGGTAACGAAGTCCGATAAGACTCGCCTGCGGGTAGCGCTCTTGTAGCGCCGCTGCGTAGGAAGGCTGGGATGTAAGGCCCAAGTCGTTGCGATAGATTCCCCAATCCAAGTGCACGCCAACCACCGGGCCTTCAGGAAACCGATACAGAGAGAGCAACGAGAAAACATCTGAAACGAATTCCAGAAAAGGCACAAAGAGCGCCTCTTCAAAAATCGTTGGCAACCGAGAAAGCGCGAGCTCGTCCGAAGATTTTTTCCAAAGGCTCGAGGGAACCAAAGCTGCGGAATCACCGAGAGCTAGGGTCCAGGAGGGGAAGCTTTCTTTCTGAGCGGGAAATCCAATCGTCAAACGCACCGTCAGTCCGGTCTGGTGCGAAAGGCTGAGGAACTTCTCAAGACGCAGTCGAGAAGCTTTGGAGAAGTCGCGAATGCCTTGAATGGTTTCGTGAAGCCCCCAAGGAATGAAGGCGTGCACTTCATCAACGTTTTCCGCTTTGAGACGGGCAAGACGATCGCCCCAATTGGCCGCACTATCTTCCCAATACTGGAATTCGCGACTACGAATCGATTGCGTCACAGTTCCTCAAATCGTTCAGAGGTCTTTTACGGGATGCGTCCTAGTATAGAACTCGGCTCCGTCAAACTCAAGGTAGGTGAAACTATGGAGCCAATCGCCGGTATTGTAGTAGTGGCACGTCCGGCCGCCGACCACTTTAGTGTAGTGGTCAGGGATGTGTGTGTGCCCCATGATGACAACGTCATATCCCTTCTCAAAAACCTCTTCCGCCGTTGCGCGATAGATCTGCCGAATCTTTTCACGATCCGGCGGGACCTTCTTTTGAAAGCCTCGACTCATTCGAGATACGCACTCTCCCGCCTTAAACAGCCAAGGCGCAGGAACACGGGAAATCACTTGGTGGAGCAGGTCGCGTCGTAAAAGGTAGCGCAGCGCCCGATAACCCTTTTCGGCTGGGTTCCCCAAGTCACCATGCGCCATGTAAACTTTGCGCCCACCGAGAGTCTCGATGATCTCTTCTGTGAAAACCTCTATCCCCAGGTCATTTGAAAAGTAGTGCCCTAAGCGGAAGTCGTGGTTGCCTTCCAAATAGCGTAGGCGATGACCGTCCTTCACGAGCGTGCGAAAGGTCTCGAGGAACGGGCGAAACGTTTGAATCTGGTACTGGGTAGTTCCCGGCCACACATCGAAGAAGTCGCCCAGAATGTAGATGGCCTCGAAACCAGATGCGACTTCCTGCAGAAAGCGAATCATCAACTGAGCTTTCACACTCGTTGAGTCCTTCAAATGCACGTCTGAAACGAAGATAGCTGACATCTCAAGATCAGGTCTAACATGAAGCGGGAAAGAAGGTTACCTAGTCGCGGTTAGTCGGCGGGCTGGGAATAATGATTTCAATTCGAGAAGGCTGGCGATCTTCCACCTTGCCTGAGCCGAGACGGGCGAGTTCGTTTTCCATTTGAAAAAGCTGTGTGACCGCTGGGTCCACAAAAGTGGCTTCAGCACGCAAAGTGGGGCCTTGCATCGAGCGCAATTGCTGCGAATTGCTCTCTTTCGTGATCGCCATATAGGCCGCTCCGAGCACGCCCGTGAAAACGACGATGCTGTAACCGTATTGAAGTAAATTTCGCATCAACCCTTCGCTGACTTTTCCGAAAAATCGGAAATATCCAAGGGTTAACTATTCAATTGCCGTGCCCAGGCATGACTGCCTAAGTAGCTGATTACGCTAGGTAAAATTATGGTTTTCCACAGAGGTTTGTGCGCGGCGTAGACAAAGAGCCTTCTCTTTGGCTGCCTCGATCGTGTAAATGGTCCGATGCATTGGGTTTTACCCGATTGAAAGGACCGACCACATTCTCGACACCCGTCTAAATCCGTCGTGCGTAACTTCTCCCGCGAAAATCAATCTGGGACTGCGCATGATTGGTCGCCGGCCCGACGGCTACCACTTGATCGAGAGTTTGTTTTGGCCCATCGACTTTGGGGACGAACTTCTCATCTGCGAAAACGCAGAGCTTCAAGTACAGGCCCGTTGGCAGGAAGGGGCCCCTCGGAACTATCCCGACCTCCCTCAAGGGCGCGAGAACTTGGTTTACCGAGCTGCTGAGAAGGCCCTTGGCCCTGAAAGCAGAATACATGTGGAAGTGAAGAAACGCATTCCCATGGGAGCGGGTTTGGGAGGTGGATCCTCGAACGCAGGTTCGCTGCTTAGATTCCTCGTCGACAAAAAGATGATTGAAGCGGGTTCCGCGGAAAAGGTCGCGTTAGCGATTGGAGCGGATGTGCCTTTCTTCCTAACGAATCAACCCGCCTGGGTCGAGGGAATCGGTGAAAAGCGAACGCCTTTAACGGTCGACCCCGAAGTCCTCAATTCGCTCACGTTCGTTATGGTCGTTCCGCCCGAAGCCACGCCCACACCGATTATTTTTTCCCGCTATCGAAGCCTGGGCATGCCTTTCGCCCCCAGTCTTAAGTTTCCGACGGATGACGTTCTCGACTGGGCGCGTCTAAAGGCCTACTTGGCGCAAGCGGAGAACAGCCTTCAGGGCATTGCCGCGGTCGAGTACCCCCTGGTGGCGGACATCTTGGCCACCCTGAAAAAGACGCAGCCGCTCTACTCGGGGCTCTCGGGAACAGGATCCACCTGCTACGCCGTATTCCGCACGCCTGCGCAGGCGTCTAAGATTATTCAAGATATTGAGCCTTTCTGCCGAAAAAAAGGGTGTAGCAGCTTCATCGCCATGACGAATCGCTTCTAGGAGAGAGCTACCCATGGAAATCACCGAAGTGAAGGTTTTCCCCGTTAACGAAGACAAGCTTAAGGCCTACGTCACGATCATCTTTGAGGGTTGCTTTGTCGTTCGCGACCTGAAAATCATCAGCGGCAACACGGGCCTCTTCGTCGCCATGCCGAGCAAGAAGCGAAAAGATGGAACCTTCCGTGACATCGCTCATCCGCTCAATGCTGAAATGCGCAGCAATATGGAAAAGCGCATTTTGAAAGAGTACGAAGAAGAGCTCAAAAAGATGACCGCTGCCGCCAACAAAAGCATGGCAGAACTCGGATCCTCTCGCGGCAATCCCGACGACGAATAGTCGTGCTATCTCTGGCTCAAAAACTTGGTCAATTCCGAAATCTCTTCATCTGACAAAGCCTCGTCATTGCCTTGCGCGTTGCCCAGCATTCTTTTTAGCGCAGCTTGCTTGCCAGGTTTGAAAGTGCCGTTTGCATTCATCCACTTTTGGCGAAGCTTTTGCCCCACCGAACCGAGTGACTCGAGGCCAAAGTCCTCTCCCATTGCGAAGCCCCCGGTTCCCTCACCACTGTGGCAAGTGGCACACTTAGCCAAACCTTGCTCCACCAAAACCGGATTTGCCACAGCGGCTTGCTGCGCGGGCAACGGTTGCGCCGGCAGTGGTTGAATCGGTGGGGGTTCTGTCGTTGCGACGACCGGCTCCAAAACGCGCGGCTCCGGTTGTCCCTTCTGAAGCGCTACTCGAGGAACGTAACCAACGTGCGTTCCACGGGTACGAGCCGCACTGACTGCTTCCGCAAGCTGATCCTTCGTCGTTAGATTCTTGAGCTGCGCGTTCGACGCATCGACCGAAGTCGCGACTTGGATCCCCTGATCCTTCCCTTCAGCATCACGCCCCAAAGCACCACGTAAGATTGAGGCGTGCTCTACATATTTTCCGCCGTTCTTTTCTTGGTGAGCAATCCAAGTAACAAGCGACTCAGGGTCAAAATTATTCTGGAGCTTAGCTACGGCATCCATGTTTTGCGGGTTTTTCTTTACCTGGTCGATCCATGTGTAAAATAAACTGGCATTGTTTTCCCGGTTATTTTTCCACTCGACGTCGAACGCTTCCTTGAAACCTTGAAAAAGAGGATCCTTCGCCATCTCGGTAGTATCTTCGCCCGTCGATAGTCCCGCCGCATAGATGAGAGCTTTCGCAAGCCATTTGTGGCGGGGGTTCTTCATCTTCTCGGCATCTTTCAAATCTTCACTCGCAGCCGCCGCGGCTGCCTCGCGCTGTTCAGCCGTCAGCGTTCCCATCATATGGGCTAATATTTGCGCCGCTTCCGTCGGAGCTTTCTGATCCGGAGACATGAGCTCAATCGCATTCATAAACGCATCAAGCCGCGCATTCGCCATTCCGTTGTTCCAAAAAGCCACGGTGGGAAAAGAAGCTTGAAGCAAGGCTTGCTCACCGGCAGTTAAAGGCATTCCCTCTTTGAAGGGTTCGACAGGAATGGGCGCTGGCGCCCCTGCCGCGGGAGGATTCTCCTTCGTCGCTGGCTGCGTCGCTTTCTGCCCCGTCGGCTGAGCCGAGGTAGGCGCCGTTGTACCCACTCCAAGACGGGTAGCAAAATCCCGCACCAGGTTGGCAGCTACGGTAAAGGGATTCTGAGAAGGGGCTTGCGCAGTAGACTTTGTCTTTGCGGGTTGGTTCTGCGACGTTTCGGCGGGTGCCGTGGTAGCCGTTTGCTGCGTCGCCGTCTGGCCTGTCGTTGGCTTAGAAGCTGCGGTCGTCGATGGAGCAGACCCTACGGGGCGTCCCGCTTGGCGGGCCACTTCGATTTCGGCGACGAGCTTTTTCATATAGGCTTCGCGAGTTCCGCTGAAGTAGCTCTTCTCGACCAAGTGTTTCAATGTCTGCAGTACTGAGTCGTTGCCCATGGCAAAAGTCCGCAAGTTGTCTGCGGTCTTTTTCCACGGCGCATCCACGGCGCCGCGGGAGCCAAACTGCTTCAAGTCCTTGACCGTGCGATTGACCAAATCCAATCCCCCGTTTTCTTCGCGCAGTTTGGGATCCAGTGAGGCAAGCGCCAGGATCTGTTCCATCTCATGTTGTTTCTGAAAATCCGTTCCAGCCGCCAAGGAAGTAAGCACGGGGCGCAATTTTTCCGGATCGACACCGCCCTTTTTAGCGGCTTCCAAAATGCTTTGGGTTCGGGAAGCCATCTGCTCAGGTGAAAGCCCCGCGAGATCGCGTGCGGGCTTCAGCCAGCTGTAGCCCATCCCTCCGGCCAAGACATCCATGTCGTCTGTCGTCATGCGGCCGGAACTCAAAGCGGAAACGAGTTGGGTGAAGGCCTTATCGTGTGCAGGCGTTCCTTCTTTTTCTGAGTTCAACGTCTGAAGCCATTTCGCGACTTTCTCACCGTCCACTTTGGAAGCGTCCAATCCGAGCTCTGAAGCGCGTCCGACAAACTCAGCGCCATCGAGCGCGCAGGCATTGGCGGCGTCGCCAGGAACGAAAGACACCTGGGATCCCTCCACTTCGCGATCCACTTCGGCTTGCACTTTGGCGCGAACACTTTCTGGTAGGCGCAGCTTGTGCTTAGGATCTGCAATCAAGAGATTCAGCCCGGCCGCGGTCACATGTGAGAGACGAGCCGTCTGCAAAACTTTCGCAAGTACGGCAGCCAGCTCGGTATCATCCGCTGCCGCGTACAGCGCGCTCAATTGCGATGCCAAATTCGAATAGAACTTGATTGACGCTTTTAGCGCTTGGCTTCTTTGCCCTACGCTCAAGAACTCGTAGTAGCGCTTTACGATCGTTTTGATTTGCTCGGCGTTTAGCCCCGAGGTAGAGGTCGATAAAGCAGCCACCACTTCGAAAAGTTCGAGCGGCTTGCCTTCAAAAAAGTTGAAAAACTGGGTTGTGTCCTCGACGGCTGGTTGTTCGGTAGCAGCCAGACGCTTCGCAGCGAGGATGGCTTTATCGGCTTGAGGAAGCTTTGCGCCTCTAATAAGAACAGCCAGATCTCCATCAGCGCAAACCGCGACTTCAGGCGCTTGAGCAGAGGGCTTCTTGATAAAATCTTGCGGGCTGTGAGCTCCGGCCACCGTCGCGACCATTGAAAGCCCGACGAACATTCCCATCAGAAAACGAATAGCACCCATGATTCCCCCGGCTCAAAAAGGTGCAATCGATAGACCGGGCAAGAATACACATGTTCCAAAAAGAGCGGATCGGCGCACTCGACATAAGTACCTTATATTACTAGGCTTAAACGTATCCTGCTAGAATACTAAGCGGGTGTAAGGGACCTGTCTTCTGTTAGAATTCTGATCGTCAGTACACGTTATTGAGCGGAAAGTTCGACTCGCCCTCGAATGTGGTCGGTCATGAAGTGAACGACTTGCTTGATGCCCATCGTGGAAGTATCCACCACCACGGCGTCTTCAGCGACACGTAAGGGAGCGATTTTTCGTTCTGAATCTTGCTTGTCACGCACTTCGTTTTGCTTCATCACCTGTTTGAGAGAAAGCCCTTCCATGCCCTGCTTTTTCAGCTGGCTCAGACGGCGCTTGGCCCGCACTTCAGCGGAAGCCGTGACAAAAAATTTGAACGGGGCCTTAGGAAATACGACCGTCCCAATGTCGCGCCCCTCCACTACAACGGGGAGTTGTGTAGCCCACTTCTTTGCGAGTCGTCGCTGACACAGAGTCAAAGCTTTGCGAACGAGGCGAAACCGACTTATCTCGCTGGCGATTCGGCTGACTTCCTCAGTGCGCAGTTTCTGCCCCAAATCTTTCTCATCCACCAAAAGCGTCTTGGTGCTTCGCTCCACGTCAAATTGCAATCGACGCGCAAGGCGCGTGAGGTCCTTGGACTTGATAGCCCCTTCGCGAACCGAGTAGTAGGCGACGCTTCGGTACATGCCTCCTGTGTCGAGGAGCATTCCGCCCAGAGCTGCAGCCAGCTGCTTGCTGACAGTCGACTTCCCAGCGCCCGAAGGGCCATCGATAGCAACAATGAATCCGGCTTTGAAGCCAGACTTACCCTTCGCTTTTGGCATGATTGATTTCCCAAAGCTTCGCCCACTTCAAAAAAACAGAGTAGGCCGCGGAAACTGAAATAATGAAACCCGGGTAGCCGTCTAAGAAACCCCTCTTCACGACGTAGGTCTCCAAGAACTTGGACAGGGGCTTGGTGAATAAGCGCACGACCGAAAAGCGAGTGCCTTCCCGCTTGAGCTTAGACGCCCCTAAAGAGGAATAGAGATTGTTTCTACCGACCTGGTCGGAGAGGTCAGAGAACGAATAGTGCTCTAAATCCGACCGCAGCTCCCCCACTGGGTCGTTGCAAGCCCAGAACTCGTGGAGCTCTCCACCCTTCCAAGTACCGTGGTGCTGGTGGAATAGACGGACCAAGCGATTGGGGTACCAGCCTCCGTGACGGATCCAGCGACCAAAGTGAATCGTCTTACGCGGGACCGAATAGGCAAAATGCGTCCTTGGCGCCGCAAAAAGCTGGCGCAGTTCGCCGGCGAGCTCCGGAGTGACGACTTCGTCGGCGTCAATGGACAGGATCCACTCGTGTGTTGCGTGTCCGAGCGCTTCGTTGCGCGTATCGGTGAATCCCTTCCACGGTAGCGAGATGACTTTGTTCGTATACCGTTGGGCAATGATCGGCGTCCGATCCGTGCTGCCGGAGTCCACCACCAAAAGTTCATCACAAAAAGCCAAGGACTGCAGACACCTGTCCAGATTCTTCTCTTCGTTCGCTGTTAGAACGATAGCAGTGATGGGCAAAGGCTTCGCAGTTAGGGTCACAGGCGCTCCCGGACGCTCGTGAGTTCTCCCACCAGTGAGCCAATTTTCAGCTTGGCATCAAACTTAACCAGGTATCTTTTTGAGTCGTCGCTCAACCACATATAGAGATCGCCCGTAGGGCGGAGCACATTGTCGACTTTGATACTAAGTTTGATCTTCCAACACTGAAAGGCACCCGCTTTCGTTCTCACGAATTCGTTCCCTACCGGAGTGAGCACCGCTAAAATATTTTGACGGTTTTCATAGATTGGAATTTCGACGGTCTTGCCCAACTCGAAATCGAGAACCCGCGCAAAGTACAGGCCGCTGAACATGTCACGCGCAAGGGGGTAGGCATTGTCCACCCTATCTTCTGTCGCATTTCCCCATTTTTCAGAAACGCGCTTGGCCCAATAGTGCACTTGGTTCTTCGTGTGATCGAACGAAGCTCGAGTTTCTTTCAGCTGTGCACTTTCCACCATATGGAGCAAAAACTTGTAGGGAAGAAGCCATTGCTTATCGATGAATGACTCAATCGTGTTCTCGACGTGATACACGGCATCGACCAGCTTTGAGGAAAGCACATGTCCCCAAAGGCGAAACGTCGGGCGACCCTTGGCTGGAAAGCCCTCACGCACTTCCAATCGAGCGTCCCCCGCGCTGAGCGCGCCCCAGTTCAGTGACAGAATCATGCGCTCGCCCACCTCAAAAGGAATCTGATCAGGCTTGAAAGATCGCGGTATCAGAGCAGCTTTCGGCCTAGTCTTTACCGGTATGGCCTTCTTTTTCTCGGACTTCTTCTCAGTCGCCGCCTCCGGTTCGGGAGAAGGCACGGGCGCTGCTGCCTCCGGGGCAAGGGTGGTGGGAGGCACTGCCGCCTCGACGGTCTGTTCATCGGGTACTGAAAGCTCCGGATCAGGCGGCAAATCAATCCCCGTTACCGTTTCCCGATCCGGACTCGATGCGCATCCAAGAAGCAGAGCAAAAATCACTCCGGCAATCGCAGGCGCCAGCCCACGCGTCGGCCTCCACCGAGGTTCTCCCCGGTAGGCTTTCCAACGACGGTGCAGCCAAAGCCATTGGTCAGGATGCTTCCGAACCTGGCGCTCAATGACGTCGTTGAAGAGTTGGGTCTTTTCGTAAAATCGATCTTGGCGATTTTCTGAAAACGCCGGCATCTCGATCTCCGGCTCGACCACCGTTCGAAGCCGATCTTGATCGTCTCTATAGGAATACATGGGTACAATCGGGGCTGCCTTTTTTTCCGTCAGCAGGGCAAGTCCAATAGCGGTTCCCGCTTGTTTTCCAAAGAAGGTGACAGGCAAACCAATCGGCGGACCCATAAACTGATCCAGAATGAATCCGACGAGCCGACCTTGAGAAAGGGAACGATTGATCTCGCCGACGGTGCCGCTTTCGTAAAAGACGCCGATACCCATGTTCACTCGATACCAGCGCAAAAAGGCATCCACGCTCGGATTCTTGGAATGCTTTACGACGACATCGCCAGGAATTCCCTGAGCCATCACGCTTCCAATCACCCACTCCCAATTTCCCAAATGACAATTCAGCCCGTAAACCCCACGCCCTTTTGCCAAAGCAGCGCGAAGGTTTTCAATGCCTTCTACCGGCACTTCTCGTGCATAGTCAGACTGCTTCCAGCTCAGACCCTGGAGGACCTCCATCACGGTAAGGCCGTAGTGGCGAAAATTGCGAGCGGCGATCCGGCGAAGTTCCGACTCCGTTTTTTCTTCGCCAAAGGCTAAACGAAGATTGACCAGGACTTGGTCGCGACGGAAGCGAATCACATTGAACCAAATCCAACCCAGCGCAGATCCCAAAGCCAATCGTACACTTCGAGGAAGCGCGTTCACGCATTTTGAGACAAATATAAGTAGTTGGAATTTCACGCCGACTCCAGCCGAGATTTCAGAAAGTACCAGAACTCCTCTGAAAACTCATAACCAATTCGAAGGTAGAAAACGGCCTGATCCCGAGCCTGGAAAAGGGGATTCACCTTGTGCCAGTCCTTCTCGGTGGTAATCAGCAAATTCACCGCTTTACGTGCTTTAAGCTCGACCAACCGAGCTACATCGTCCTCGGTGTAGGTATGGTGATCGGGGAATACTTCGGCGAAGAGAGGCTTGAGGAACTCCTGCAAAGAATCGTGAAAAGCAGCGGGAAACCCAATTCCGCTGAATGCCCCCCAGGTTAAGCTCGCCCCCACTTCGACAGCGCCTTCCGCGCCCCACACCCCTATCACCTTGGCTCGGGCTTCGAAAACAGGCAGCCCAGGCGCAAGGCGCTCAATCCAAGTCCGCCATCTCTGTTCAGACGAAGCGTCTTTGCCCGGAATTAGAAGCACCGCATGCGCCGAGGCCAGGGCGGACAAAGGCTCCCTCAAATCCCCTAAGGGAAGGCAGAACGCCTCGTCCACTGGCCTGTCAGCACGTAACGCGATCAGACGAATGTCTTGCTCGAAGGAGAAGTTTTGAAAGGCATCATCTACCAGAGCCAGCGTTGCCGATGTCTCCGACTGGGCACGCTTCAACGAAGCCACACGATCTTGTCCGATGTATACGGGCACTTTCAATCGCTGCGCTAGCATCCAAGGCTCATCGCCGTAAGCGCTGGGTCCCGCGTCTGCCCCCAAATCAACCCGCGCTCCCTGCCGGGAAAGGCGCCCTTTGTATCCGCGCGAGAGGACGACCACTTGCCTGTCCGCCACCAGTGCTTCAGCCAAAGCTAAGAGAATGGGGGTCTTACCTGAGCCCCCACTATGGAGATTGCCGACCAGTATAGTTTTCAGAGAGGAACGAAATTTCGTGCGATCACTTAGAGTAAATCGCCGCAATCGGGTTACGACAGCCCAAAGAACAGAAACAGGGTAGAGAAAGGGCCAAAACCACTCACGCTGGTGCATGAACAAGTACGCCCTCGACCAGGGGGCGTTCATTCCACACCCGACAAACTTCTCGCGCGGCCCGTTGGCTCGCACCGGGGGCGCCTAAAAGCTCCCAACAGTGCGCCAAGTTGACTGCCACCTCGTTGCGATAGCCTTCGTTTTCGATGAGCGACTTACATTCACTCAGCAAGGCCTCGGGGGTTGCAGCGGCTTGAAGAAACTCACGAACCACTTCTTTGCCGTGTAGCAAGTTTGGCATTCCGAAAAACCTTCGATACCGAATGATATTTCGAATGATCCAAGCGGTTGACCGGCTCAGTTTATAGAATAGGCAGAAGGGCGTCCCCAAGAGCGCCGTTTCCAAAGTTGCCGTACCCGATGCGACAACCGCGACATCTGCCCACCGTAGAGTTTCGCTGGAGTTTGAGTTAAAGGTCCAATAGAGCTCGGGCAAAAGTGCTCGGATCGCGTCGATACTCACCGTTGAAGCGACTGGCACGCGCAGTTCAACCGTGGGATAGGCCGTGCGAATCGCCGAACCAAATCCCCGCAAAAGTTCTGCATGGCTCTTCAACTCACTCGGTCGACTTCCTGGCAAAACGGCCACTCGAGGATTTTGAAGGATGTCTGCTTGTTCGCGATAACTCTTTCGCCGCTGCATTTGATCCAGAACCGGATGCCCGACAAAAGTGGCGTCTATCCCTGCCTGGTCGTAGAACTGCTTTTCAAAGGGAAATAACACCAGCATTTTGTCGACGCACCTGGAAATGGTGCGCACACGGTACTTTCGCCATGCCCAAACCTGAGGGGAAATATAGTAAACAACCCGCGTTCCACGCCTTTTAAGATGCCTCGCTAGCTTTAGATTGAAATCCGGAAGATCAAGAAGGATGGCAAGCCGAGGGGCCCGACGATCCACTTCTCGCTTCACCTCTCTGTACGCCGCCAAAACGTCAGAGATTCTATCGAACCAATCGGTTCCTCCAACCACATTGAGGCGTTCTGCTCGCACGACAATTTCCAGGCCTTCCTTCTGAAGACTTTCTCCACCCACACCGAAAAATCGAGCGTCGGGAATCAATGCCTTTAGTTCTTTCAGCAGATGCGCTCCGTGCAAATCCGCCGAGGCCTCCCCCGCCACAATCAAAATGTCTTGTGTTTGGCTCATTCTCTCGCTTCCGGCGGAGGCTCCTTCTGGGGGAGCACGGAAGCCCGCTCCCGAGCCTCCATTTTCTGCAGCACGATTTTGGCAAAGCGCAGCGCCCGTATACCGTCGGAGCCTCGTACCAGCGGGGACTCCCCAGTTCGAACGCACCGCAAGAAATCGCGATTCTGCTCCAAAAGCGGATCATATCCAGGCGCCTGTCGGAAATCTTTCTGCACTTCGCTGGAGCCATTGCGCTGATAAACAGTGGCTTTGTTGTCTCGAAAATCAAAAGAGGCGTAGGCGGACTTTGAAAACAAACGGAGCTTGCGCAGAGGCTCTGCTGAAACACGGCTCACGTTCAAGTTGATAATGGTACCGCTGGGAAACTCTAGCCGCACGTTCGCAATATCGAACTCCGAAGTGACCACTTTCATTCCAATCGCTGAAACAAAATGGGGGTCTTCATCTACCAGAGACAAAGCTAAATCGAGGTCGTGAATCATGAGGTCCGAGATGACATCGAGGGTCCGCTCTCTGCCAACTTGGGGAGAAAGTCGGTGCGTCTCAATAAAGAGCGCTGGCATGAGGGGCAACCCACCGGAAAGTGCAACGAGTCGAAAACGCTCGACCATTCCCACTTGCAACACGAGTCCCTTTTCGCGAGCAAGCAGATCCATCGCTTCGGCTTCCTCCACGGAGGCAGCAATGGGCTTTTCGACCAGTATATGCGCGCCCGCGTCTAACGCTGCCCTTCCAACGGGTCCATGGGTGTCGGTCGGACTTGCAATTGAAATGGCATCTACTTCGAAAAGAAGTTCAGCGAGCGTCTCAAAAGCAGTAACGCCATACTTACTTTGGACCTCGCGTGCCCGGTCCAAATTCGTGTCGTAAAACCCGACCACGCTTGCCTCGTTTAATGCGAGGTACTTCTGGAGGTGGTATTCGCCCATCTTCCCGGCGCCCACCACTCCGACCCGAACTTTACTGCCCGTTTCCATTTATCTAACGATTCCCATTTTCGATGATTTCAAAAAGGATAGAAAGATCTCCCTCTCGGGGGAACTAGGAATCTCAATGGTCGCTTTTTCCAAGGCCTGCGACACCGTTAACTTCTGACGGTAGAAAATCTTATAGAGATTCCGCAGGGAACGAATCACTTCAGGGGAAACCCCGCTGCGCTCGAGCCCCACCACATTTACTCCTTGCACTTCGAAATCGTTGCCCTTGCCCGAGAGATAGGGGGGCAGATCCTTGCGCAAGAGTGAAGAGGCGCCCAGAAAACAAAAGTCACCCACGCTGCAGAATTGTGTCACGCCGGAAATTCCGCCAATCACCGCGTTCTTCCCGACGGTCACATGGCCGGCCAACTGTACCGAATTGGCAATGATGACGTTGTTGCCCACGATACAATCGTGCCCGACATGCGAGTAGGCCATGATTAGCACGTCATCTCCAACGACCGTGGTGCCATTGCCAAAAGTGGTCCCGCGATTCACGGTTACGGACTCGCGCAGCACGACTCGATTGCCGATTGAAACGGTCGTCGGCTCGCCTCGGTATTTTACGTGCTGCGGATCACCGCCAATGACAGCAAAGGGATGAACCTGTACCTCATCTCCCAAAACGGAGAAGTCGCGTATCACTGCATGATTGTGAATCACGCAGCCACGACCCGTTTGAACTTTCGCATCCACAATGGCGTACGCACCCACACGCGTGCCTTCGCCGAGGTGTGCGTCTGGGTGGACTAGCGCTGTAGGATGAATCTCAGCCATGGTCTTTGTGCTGCTCCTCCAACTTCTTGACCCGATCGAAGAGCTCGGGAAGTTTGCGAAACCGTCGCCAAATTTTCTTCACTTCCGAAATGGGAGTAGGGGGCGTTAGGAAGTAGGTGTCATTTCCACGAACATTCATAGTGGCGCCAACGCCGCCGCCGAGAATGGCACCCGACCCAATTCTAACGTCGTGACCCACGCCCACCTGACCCGCCAAAACAACATTCTCTTCAATGACACAAGATCCGCCCAAACCGACTTGTGCACACAAGATGCCGTCTTTTCCGACGAAGGCGTTGTGCCCCACGTGAACCATGTTGTCGAGTTTGCACCCTTTAGAAATGCGTGTATCCGAAAGCGTGCCCCTATCGACGGTACAGCTGGCTCCAATGCGCACATCATCTTCAACCAGAACGCCACCAATTTGAGGCATCTCCAAATAAGTGCTTTCACCTTTGGCTTTGTGAAATCCAAAGCCGTCGGAACCCAATACGGAGTGCGGAAAAATCTTTACGCGATTTCCGATTCGAACTTTCTCAAGGAGAGTGACACGAACATGCAACTCACAATCTTCGCCGATTTCCACAGCCTTGCCGAGGTAACAGAAGGGATGAATGCGCGTACGAGGACCCACACGGACTCCGTCTCCCACAATGGTGTGGGCTCCAATACTGGCAGTCGCGTCAATCACGGCCGAGGGCGAGACGCTCGCCGAAGGATCGATCCCGTTCCATCCATAGACTGCTTGCTGGCTCCTCACGACGCGAGCAAAACTTTCTTGAGGGTTGTTCACCACGAGAAAGGTTACCGGCAGGCTGCCTTTGGTGAGTTCGGAGCTGGTAAAAACGACCGCGTCCTTTACCGCCGATAAGTGGGCTGCGTATTTTGGATTTGAAAAGAAAGTAAGGCAGCCCGCACTCGCTTTTTCCAAGGAAGAAAACGATTCAATGGGCGCATCCGGATCGCCAATCACTTCGGCGCCAAAAAAAGATCCTAACTGCCCCGCGGTTGTCGGAAACTCTATCGAAATCACACTTCTGAACCTATACGCGGGACATTCCTAAGTAAACGCCTGCCATACAGCCCACAGTGCGGGTCTTCAGGGCAACGCGGCGCGTCTTATCCAGCCACCTGGCACCCCTAAATTTCGTGTTAAAATGAGAGGGCTCCCCCCACTATGCTGAATCGACTTTCTCGATCGCTACCAGCGCGCAATTCCCGGTTTCGCCAGTTTTTAACGGCCACAACCGTTTCGCTGATTGGCTCCAACGTTTTCGACATAGCAATGCCGCTCTACGTGCTGCACCGCACCGGTTCCGTCATTGACCTCAGCCTAGTGAGCGCCGCCCTCCATCTCCCGCACTTCCTGATGGCCCCCATCACAGGGTATTTTTCCGACCACGCAAAAAAAAGGATGAGCCTGGTTCTGGCGGATTTGGGACAAGTGGTCTTTCTTCTTCTGCTTTCAGGGTACGTCGCCTCAGGCACTGAGTCTCTCTGGCCGGTGTTCGGATTGGTTTTTCTCATTAAGTCCCTGATGCTGACCTTCGAAACCATCTCTTCATTCCAGATGATTCCTGGCTTGGTCGGGCCTGCGGAACTGACTGGCGCGAATACCTGGTTTCTTTCCCTTCATCGGGTTATCCAAATTGTAGGTCCGCTCACCGGTGGCGTGCTGATTTACTATTTCGGCGTACAAAGTTGCATTTGGGTAAACATCCTTAGTTTTGCAGCGACCCTGCACTTTGCCTGGTCATTTAAGAATTTGGATCGAGTGCTCTGTTCCGATAAAAACCCGCGGGAAATGGTGCCCAGTCCCCTGGTCGTGTTTCGTCAATTTCGCGAAAGCCTAGAGTTCATTTGGCGTTCGCCCATTTTTCACCCCTTCATTCTGCTGATGTTCCTTTGGAATTTGTCTCCACTGACCTTGAACTCACCCAGTTTGACTTACTACTTCACAGTGAGTCAGGGATTTTCTCCTGCAAAGTACGGCTTCTTTGTCTCGCTCTTTGGGATCTTGGGAATATTCGGCTTCCTACTTTCACATGTTCTTTATCGCGACAAACCTTTCGCTCCGGTTTTCCACCGGTCGGCGCTCTTTCAAGCTTTCTTCGGTACTCTGTGCGTGCTCCCGTTGGGAATGCCGGTTCTGGTCGCGTTTCTCTACGGTGTTTCTCGCTCAGGCGGATCCATTTTGAGCATGGGTAGTTACTACATTCGACAAACCAAAGTGCCGCGTGCTCAGAACGGCGCGATCAATGCGAGCCTTCGCATGTTCTTCATGGCGGCGGCACCTCTGTCTAGCATTCTGCAAGGATGGATTATCGCGCAGATGGGTGTCAAGGCAGCTCTGTTCTTCGGCGCCCTCTGTCTGTGGGGCGTTTGGTTCTATTCGACAAAACTCGCTCGGGCTTATTCCGAGGAGCAAGCGCTACTAGACCCGTATCCGAAGCTGCCGGAGCGGCGCCGGGCCTAGGACTTGCGCTCTTTCTCATCCTCGGTCTCTAAATCGGCGGCCTCTTCTTCGCTCGCTACTCGGTATTCCTCATTCGCCCATTTCCCCAAGTCTGTCTGACGGCACTTCTCGCTGCAAAAGGGGCGAGACTTTGACTGGAACCACTCGACTTCTTGTTTGCAGATCGGGCAATGGACCTTCACTCAAAACCTCTCGATAAATCTCTATCACGCGTTCCACAACGCTGTCCCATTTCAATTCTTGCCGAACCCACGCCAAAGCCCTTTGACGCCGAGCCTCCAGATCGGGGATATGCCCATGCTCGACTCTTCGCAAAGCAGCCGCCAACGCATCGGGATCATCAATAGCGTAAAGACAGGGCTCCAAATAGCGCCGCAAGTATTCAGCCGACCCACTTTGCTCTGGCACGACCGGCACGCCACCGGCGATCAAAGTCTCAAAAGGTACCCGACCAAACGGCTCCTGATAGGCCGGATAGACGACCGCTATGGCCTGCTTGAGGTAAGAGCGCTTTGCTTCCCCATACACCGGCGGCAAGATTCGGACCCGCCGACCGAGTCCAGCTTGTGCAATTTGTTTTTTAAGAACGTTATCGTACGAGTGCTCGACAGGACCGATGAGCAGAAGATCTGCCTCGCCACCATCTTTTGCGTAACGATCAAAGGCAGCGAGCAGGATCGGAACATTCTTCCGAGTCTCCAAGCGACCAAAGTAGAGAAAGAACGGATGTTCCGAAAGCTTAGACGCGCTTCCTTTGAATTCAGAAATTCCGTTTGGCTGAATCACGATGCGTTCTGGGGGGATTGCGTAAGGCTCCCATTGGAGCGTCTCGAATTCACTGAGTGCGACCAAGCGGCTGGCACCCCCCACTATCGAGTTTCCTATCCAGCGATTAAAAAGTCGTTTCGCCCAGACCTTGCGATGGCCCACCCAGAGCATTCCCCGAGGCTGCAACAGATAGGGCACTTTGCGTTTGCGACAAAGCCTTGCGAAGAACGCGTTTTCCCACCGCCAGTGCCCATTGATATGCACGATGTCCGCGCCGTCCAGCGTTTGAGAGATCCAATGCCGGGAGTCGCGCCAGGCACGGACTACCTCAAAAGGGTCGTACTGTTTGACACCTGTTAAGCCAAATTCGCGCACAAAGGCTTCATCCACCGCGCCCCTTCGGCAAAGGACTTCGGTAGCAAAGCGTTTTTGAAGGGCTGTACACAGGGAGGCTTCAGAGACTGCCGAGCCTCCGTACTGCGGCGTCAGAGCCTGACTGAGGACGACTATCTTCATGCGCGCATTATAACACGCAGTCTACGGGAACCCTGGCCTCCCGCGTGCAAACTAGGGCCCTGACGAAGTGGTGCCCTGAAGCAGAACGTATTGCTGAAGTAGAGCGGAGTAATCGAATGCAGTTGAAGTTAAAAGCCGTGTGGATTCTCGTAGTGATGGTTGTGGCAGCCTGTGGCACACCTCGTCCGCCATCACTCCAGTGGCCCGCGAAACTAGCGGCAACAGACGGCATTGAGGGCGATGCGCACACGTCAGTCTCGACGTTTATTTCCCAGCTCAATTCAGACGCTAGCCGAGCCATCCTTGACGTTGGCGCCGGCGGATCCCCCATCTACATCAAGAAAGTAACTAGTTTTGAAGAATCAAATGTTGTCGCCGAATCTCATACCGACGGCGAGAACGTCCACTATGCCTACGTTGGAATGGTTAATGGTCGGGGCGTTCTTGGAACCCGCATCGCGGGTCGGGCCACGTTGATGTCCTCCCAATGCACCATCGAATTGGGCTCCTTTCTCCTTGAGGCGTCGGCAAAAAACCTTCTGCAACCTGTTCTGTGGCACGAGATTGGACATTGTGCTGGACTCGCCCATGTTACGGATGCAGGCGAACTGATGTCCCCCGTTACTTTGCCTTTTTCTCGATACACTGAAGACCATCTGAAACGGTTCTTTGATGCCCTATTACTTCGCATCCAAGAAAGCACTTGAGCTTAACCTAGGCCATTTCCAGTGTTAGACTAGAGCAATGGCTGCTCCTGTTGATCATCGCAAGTATGTTCGTGTTCCGCTCACTGTAACCGGTGCCATTCACTTAGAGGGAGAATCGGGAAACCCAATCCCCTGTGAAATCGTCGACATCTCCCTAGGGGGCGCCTTCTTGCACTGCACAGCTCCTATTGAAATTGGGCAAGTCATTCTCGTGGAGATACACTTCGAAACCAACACTACGCTTACCGCCAAAGTCGTGCACGATGCAGAGGACACGCAAAAGGCATTTCGAATTCCTGAAAAATCTATTGTTCGCTGGGTCCGAGGTTCCTCAAAATCTGGATTTGGAATCGAGTTTGTAAAACTAGGCGAAGCAAAACGTGTTTACCTCAATCGCGTCGTTGAGGCCTTCAGTCGCTCGAAAGGAAAGTAACTTTCGATTTAGGTCAAACGCCCCACAGCGTGAGGGGCCCCCTCCGCCCGTGAAGCCGAAGTGATCTCCAAAAACTGCGCCTTACGCTGTAAGTCCTTAATGGTCGAAGCTCCGCAGTAGGTCATCCCCGAGCGAATACCGCCCATAATATCCTGAATGATGGCCTTCACTGGGCCCTTGCACGCAACTTCAATAGCCACCCCTTCGGCGGTTTTCCAATCGGACATGGCACCCATGAAATCTTCTTGTGCCTCGCGAGAAGCCATTCCCCGAAAGCGCTTGTAATCGGCCGTGCTTCCATCTGCCATTTTCTTTTTTACCCGCTCCCCGGGTGTCTCATCTGACCCGGCAAGCATGCCACCTAGCATGACGAAGTTTGCTCCCGCCGCCAAAGCTTTCACGGCATCCGAAGGGTAGCGAATGCCTCCGTCGGCAATGAGAGGCCTGTCTACTTTGCAACAGTCCTGAATCGCCGCAAGCTGAGGAACCCCAAAGCCGGTCTTAATCCGGGTTGTACAGACGGAGCCCGCCCCAATTCCCACCTTGATGAGGTCTGCACCCGCCGCCGCGAGATAGTCTGCGCCGGCGTAAGTCGCGACGTTCCCGGCAATGATCAAGATATTCTCGCCAAATTTTTCTCTCAATAAACGCACAGTGCGATTCACTTCTTTTGAGTGTCCATGCGCTACATCCACACAGACGATCCCAGCGCCCACCGAGATGAGCGCTTCGGCGCGTTCCATGCCGTCTTTCCCAATGCCAATGGAAATTCCGGTCTTATGTGGAGAGGCCAGGGCTTTAAACATTTTTACATTTTGCTCGATAGTGCAGAAGCGATGGAGAATCCCAAATCCGCCCTGGGCAGACATCGCGTCTGCCATAGCGCCTTCAGTGATCGTATCCATGTTGGAGCTGATCAGGGGGATTTCAAACTCGAGATCATGGGCCTTCGTCACCGTTGTTACATTTTGTCGGGAGCGAATCCCGTTGTAGCCCGGTACCAGGAGCACATCATCGAACGTTAAACCACGCGTATTTCCAATCACGAACAACCTCCCTCACCGGAATCGAAACCCAATGAGTATTCCCATTGCATAAGCAAACCTGCCTCCTACTATGCCGGGTTTGAATTGTCCATGTACGGACGCAAGGTCGTCGATTTCCCAAGCCAGCTTCATCTCTCCAAATATGGCATAGGTAGTTCCGGGAACGACCGCGGTATGAGCGGTAAATGCCGGCCCCGCCACGATTCCGAAACTTAGGGTCAGAAGAGGGCTGGGCGCAAGGCGCAGGTCGTACCAGGCACCCGGCAGAACAGACAGGAAGTGACTGGATTGAAATAGCGCGAACTGCCCGTCGACTCCAAAGTACAGGGGCTCTTTATCGTCGCTCAAGAATCGTATTTGTACGTTAAAGCCAGCACCGGGGGTTACGAGTGTGAACACGCCAAACCCTGACTGAAACTCCCGGCGATAGCGCATAGTACGAGGGGGGCCGACCGTCCCGATGGGCGAAGCAACGATGATGGCTTGGGGAACCACGGGAAGGGGAGGCGTTTCCTTCTTGGCAGCGTCCGTCGCCGGGGCCCTCGGCTTCGACTTCGAGGACTGCGTCTTAACTGCGGCTCTCGGCCTTTTCTTCGCTGCCTTCTTAGACGCCGCCAAACTAGGTAGCGACACGAGCACGATGAATACCAGTAATAGTCGAAGTGGGATCATGAAGGCCTATTAAATGGGGGGCGGGGCAGGAAGATCTACCATCTCCAGGTACATCTGCGCCTGCTTGTTGGAAGGATCTAGGTTGAGCGCGTCCTTCCATTCTCGTTGGGCTTCCCGCACCTGCTGTTGGGCATGCAACAAAATCCCGAGTTGGATCTTGGCTTCCACACATCCTGGATGTTGGTTGAGTGTCTGTCGCAGAAATGCAATGGCCGCAGGTCGGTCACCCAGCTTGGCGAGACATTTCGCACTTTGAACCGAGACCGCCAGATTGTCGGGATTAAGGTTAAGAGACTTTGTAAATTCATGGTGCGCTTCCGAGAAGCGCTCAAAACGCATATAAAGAAGTCCGAGTTCGTGGTGCCTCTGTCCGAGCGTTCGATTGATTTTAGGATCATGACCGGGGGGCAATTGGTCCAAGTGCTTCTTGGCTTGGTAGAAAACCGCAGCGCCCTCTTTGTATCGGCCCACGTCATTAAAAAGGCTGCTAAGTGCGATGGCCGCTTCCGTATAGAACGGATCGAGATGAAGCGCATTTTGAAAGGCAATGGTCGCCTTCTTAAATTTGCCGCGCTTCGAATAGACGCAACCCAGTAAGTGGTAAGTTTCAGCGGATCGGTTGTTGATGAGAAGCGCTTGTTCGAGCGTCTTTTCTGCCGAAGTAAGACTGCTTCGCGCCATATCTTCGCGAGCCATCCGTATCAGATCGTCGACGCTGGGTGCCCTCGAGTCCATTTGGCGCCCCTTTCGGAGTATTAGTTTTTTCTATTGCTGATGTCTTCCACGAGCGACTTAGCGAGGCTTGAAAAATTCGATTCAGGAAACTCTTTGAGGAGCCTGCTGAGCGAGTCCTTCGCGTTGTCGAACATGCGAATATTATAATAGCACTGACCCAGGCGAAGCAGTGCCTCTTCATCGTATCCGAGACTGCCAAAGTCCTTCAGCAACGCCGCATAGCGGTAACTGGCAGACAAGTAGTGCTTTCGGCGGAAATAGAATTCGGCCACCGTCGACTCATGCTCTGCCAACTTCTTGCGGGATTCTACGATGAGCGCTTCAGATTTTTCGACATACTTTGAATCGGGAAAACGTTGCTTTAGCATGTTGAAAGCGTCTATGGCGCGATATGCCGAGCTAAGGTCCCGTGCCGGATTCTCTGGAATCAAGTTGTAGTAGGACATCGCAATTTGAAACTGCACATAGTCGCTTTCGGGATACGATGGATGGAGTTCACGAAAGATCTCGTAGGCGCTCTCCGCTTCCAAGTAACTTTCCTGCGCAAAATAAGCATCTGCGATTCGAAGTTCGGAGTCTGTGGCGCGAGGGCTATAGGGAAAGCGATTCTTAATATCCCGGTATTTTTCAATGGCGATGAGAAACTGATCTTCTTTAAAGAGGCGCTCAGCTTCCGAGAAGAGCGAATCAGGGTCGTCTGGATTCACTTCCTGGCTAGCGCAATGCGTAAGCGCGCCCAGCGCCAGGCACATTAGCAACGCCCCTATTACAACTCGGCCCCTACGCTTAAATTCTTGAATTCGTTCCATTTTTCCCAAAATCCAGCACCAACATACCATATTTCTCGGCTTGCGAACAGCCCATGGCTTAAGCGCCGCGTCATTTCCGCCGATAGAGAGAATAGATTTCTGCTGCGGCGCATCCTTTTGGGTGGGGTCGGGGCTTAGAGGGTTTGGATGAAGGACTCTAGAGAATTTCTAATCCGCGACGTCGAGCAGCTACTCGAAGAGGACGACGTCAAAGAAGCCGTGGCGGACGTCATGGCCAAACTGGACGAGGCGATTTCGGGGCTTGCCCCGCAAAGTCGTGCGCTCATTACTCGATTCTTCGATGGGGCCACCTACGATCAGCTGGCTCAGGAGCATGGGGTACCCGCTGCCGAAATTGAAACTTGGATGAACCGGGTCAAGCGAGAACTCGCTCAACAACTGCGAAGCAAATGCCTCGTTAAGCACTGAGATGATATGGAAGCCGCTCGCGACATTCTGCATGAACTTCAATCGCTGGCGGAGCAGCTGGCTGCAGAGCCTTTTTGCCACAAATACCAACTCGAACGCCAAGCGCTCGCGAAAGTAAGTCTCTTCATCGAACAAAGAGAAACGAGCCTCGAACGCGTTGCTCCCGTTCAGGAAGACCTGAAAGAGAGCTTTCGGAAGTTTAAGGCCATTTACTGTCTCTTCCTCATGCATTTGGAAGCAGGCGGTGAGCCGCTCGATGCGAACCGACTAAACAAAATATCCTTGTCCGACTACCTCTCCGTTGAAACGAGAGAGCGGTTGGGGCTTCAACAGACACCTGCTCCCACGGCAGATGCAGATGAACCTACTCAGATCGGCAAGCTTCTCTCAATGCCCGCCCGCGACGAAGACCGGGGAACGGACATAACGATGATTGGCGAGATCATCAACTACGTCGGAGAAGAACAACCGCCTTCGACGGAGTCCGCGCCACCCCCGAGCGAAGAAGAGGCCCCGGTGACTTGGGAAACCCCTTCGGAAGACGGGAATAGCTTGGTGGAACATCAGGATGCGGGAGAACTCACCGGTGAAGTTTCCAGCGCGCCTCAAGGCCCCACTCACCCCGTAGCTCAAGAGTACTTTGCGACTGCGGTGTATTTTCGGTCTCAGCGAGAGGCCGGAATGAAAGTGATTCCGGAAACGCACCTCACTCGCTTAGAAGGCCAACAAACCTGCTTTGCGCTCGAAGTGGAATTTCAAGAGCGACTCGCCACACTCGTAGCAAAATTCTGGGAACAACGAAAAGAGAAGATCGACTCGCTTTGGGATCCTCATTCTCCTAAAGGCGATTTTCACCCCGCACTCATTCAAGCTTGGGACACGTTAGCGCAGGATTCCGCCGTTTGGCCGAAGCAAGAACGCTTACCCGTTTTAACCTTTAAAAACTCCCTTCGCTTCATTGGCTCTGCGCCGGATCCCGGACCGTCAAAGCCCGCTCTACTAGAAGCGGGGCTTTGGGTTTATCTGTTTGGACAAGACTGTTCCTTCGATGGTGTTCAGCTCCAGAACGTTCTGGGCCTGCCCACACTTCCTTACGAAGAGATCGCGCTGGCCTTCATGCGCCTGTGTCGTGCACATCGCCTCAAATCAATGCTCCAAAACCCATCGCTTGCCTTCGGCGACGCCGAACGTGAAGAGCTGCATGCGATAGCCGGAGAACTCTTTAAGTTCGTCCGGAGCTGGCATGGGGAGTAATCCATGGGGGCGCATGAAACCAGCCACCGTCGGCGCAAGAGGTCTATTGCCGATACGCTCGTTGAAGCGGAACACGAGCACTATCTAGACTGTCCCAACGCGGATATCCCCATTCGCTCGGCATGCATTCTTCTCGACGTCATTTTGTTCTCTTTGGCCTCGTCAGGAATTCACCACTTGGTTGAAACCCTGAAGAACTCCCTTCCAGTCCTCATAGGAACGCTTTCACAACCGGCCGAGCCGCTTCTGATCCTAGGGCTTAGCTATGCGGCCTGGCTACTGAAGACACTCGCTCTTTTCATGTACTTTGTTTGGTGCACTCTTCGCTTCGGTGGCTCTCCTGCGAAGCTCCTCATGGGACTACGGGTAGTCGATGCGGATACGGGAGAGCGCTTGGACTACGTTCGCGCCCTGCTTCGCGAAACCCTTGGCAAAGGCCTATTTGGCCTATTGCTCATCAACCCCATTACTTCTCTCATTCGCTCCGACAGAAGAGGTCTGCATGATCTGATGAGCCGCAGCGTCGTCAAGAAGGTGCGCGGTGGCATGTGATTCTGCTCGTGCCCATCTCACCCGAAGTGCCAAAAGCCCATATTCCGATGCTTTGGCCGGCACTGATGCTCTTGCTCCTGCTGGGCCTGGGCTTTCTTCTCGGGTTTGAATACGTTCAAACTGATTTCGAATACGTTCACTCTCTCAAGTCCTTTTTCGTTGAAGACGAATCAGGCACTCCGAAGCTCACGGAGGAAGCACAAGCGCTTCTAAAAAAACGCCCGCTACTTAGCATCGCCCCCGCCAAAGGAGACTGGGATCTAGCGCGCTTGATCTATGCAAACTTCCTTCACGGAAGTCTCCCTCACTTGGCACTGAACTGGATTGGGGTATTTGCAGGAGCCCGCATTTGCACCACTTTCATTCCGTTTCTCTGCACGCTGTCGATCTTCATTCTAGGCGGAAGCATCGGCCTGTTGGTGAGCATGCTCCTATCGGCGGAAACATCCGCATATATTCCTCACATCGGGGCGAGCGGCGGGATCTTCGCGCTGATGGGGACCTACTACGTTTATAACTTTCGCTACCGCACGCGGTATTTCTTTTGGTTTCCCAGCCGTAACGGCGCCAATCGCACGATTGGACTAAAGACTTCGTGGTTCTTTTTTCTCGACGTCATTCTATTGGAACTCGTTTTGTCCACTCTGCAGTTCTTACCCGACCGCATCGACAGCGTCGATCATCTCGCGCACGTCATGGGCTTTGCCTCTGGGGTTGTCCTGGCGCTCACCCTGCGATTCTTTCAAAAATGGCCGTCTTTTTTGCAGACGCGATCTGAGTTTTTGTACTGGATACAGATAGACAGGGCTCAGGACGAAGACCTGCTCCAAAAGGCGTTCCGCTGCTGGTGCGAGATTTTAAGCATCAACCCGTACAACGATCAGGTGAAGCTTCACTTGTGCCGTTTGCTCGAGCGACACCCCAAACTCTGGGACTCCGCTCAACGAGAGCGTGGATTCGCCTATTTTTCCCCTACTTTTGTCAGACTCCAAACCGATGCCTGCGCCCGGGTTATTTGTGCTCTCATTCAAAACCAGATTTCACTGCCTACCCCCTGGTTGATTGCAATGCCTTACGACAGCATCATTCGTCTGGCCCAAAGCATCGCTAGAATCCCGGAACAACAAGCGGCTCTGTTCGAACTGGTTCAGGGATACCGGCGTGCGCATCCCGAAGGTGGAAATACGGAACGCAAACTGGAGCTATTGATGGCTAAGCTGAGTACTTTCAAGTCCTCCACTCCGCCGCCCCCGCCGACGCAGAGCACCCAATCCGGAGCCTAAAAAAGCAGCTGCATAATCGAGTCTGAACGGCTAGAACGCTATCAGCTCATGGATCAAATCATTTCAAAACTTCAGGGTATTGCGGCCGAATGCAGGGTCGACATTCTCACCATGCTGGAAGCGGCAAAATCGGGGCACCCCGGTGGCTCCCTTTCAGTGATCGACCTGGTCGTTGCCCTTTATTTCCATGAAATGAAGCAAGACCCAAAACGTCCTGATTGGGATGAACGCGATCGCTTTGTTCTGTCAAAAGGCCACGGCGTACCCGCCATGTATGCCGCTCTGGTTCAGCAAGGGTCCATCCCGAAATCCGAACTCAGCTCATTGCGACAGATCAACTCTCGCCTCCAAGGCCATCCTGACCGCGTTATCTTCCCTTGGGCCGATGCTTCGACGGGATCGCTTGGACAAGGCCTATCGATTGCTCAGGGGCTCGCACTAGGAATGAAGCTTTCTGGAAAACCGAATCGCGTGTTTTGCATCATAGGCGATGGAGAGACCCAGGAAGGACAAATCTGGGAAACCGCGATGTCCGCTCCCAAGTTTGAACTGAACAACCTGGTCGTGTTCACCGATTGTAACAACGGCCAAATCGATGGCCATGTCACTGAAGTCATGGAGCTCAATCCCCTTGCGGACAAATGGAAGGCCTTTCGCTGGGCAGTGCACGAAATTGATGGCCATGACTACCGCCAGATCCTGGGCGCCCTAGAAATGTCTCGGAAAGAAACCTCTAAGCCCACCATGATCCTGGCTCGCACGATAAAAGGGAAGGGCGTCTCGTTTATGGAGAACAATATTGGCTGGCACGGAGTTGCACCCAATGCCGAGCAGCTCCAGAAGGCCATTGCCGAGATTCGCGGAGCAAAACGATGAGCGCAAAAGCAACGCGCGATTCCTTCGGTGAAACCCTTAAGGCACTCGGTGAAACCAATCCTCGGATTGTCGCCCTCGATGCTGACCTGAGCTGCAGCACGAAGAGCGGCGTTTTTGGGAAGGCTTTTCCAGAGCGCTTCTTCCAAATGGGAATCGCCGAAGCCAACATGATTGGCACAGCGGCGGGCTTGTCTTTCACCGGCTACATCCCTTTTCTTTGCAGCTTCGGTGCCTTCATCACAGGCCGCTACGACACCATTCGGGTTTCGGTGGGTTATTCCAAAGCGAACGTAAAGATCGTTGGAACGCATGCGGGTTTGGGCATCGGTGACGACGGATATACTCAAATGGGATTGGAAGACATCAACGTGATGCGCGGCATTCCGGGAATGGTTGTCCTTCAACCCAGTGACCACTTTTCAACCGTGGGGGCCGTGAAGTTTGCAGCGCAGCATGAGGGCCCAGTTTACTTGCGATTGACACGCCAAAAACTCCCCGCGCTTTACAAAAGCGAATCCGATTTTACTTTTGGCAAGGCCTCTGTTCTGAAAGAAGGCTCGGATGTAGCGCTTCTAGGATCCGGCGCGGGCACTGCGGAGTGCATGGCTGCTGCAGAAAAGTTGAATGGGCAAGCTTGGGTAGTGGACTTCACAACGATTAAGCCCATCGATCGCGACCTAATTCGCATGCTCGCGAGTCGCGTAAAGCTCATCACGACGGTCGAAGATCACAACATCGTCGGTGGACTGGGAAGTGCGGTCGCGGAAGTACTGGCTGAAGAAGGTTTTAGTGGAAAGCTGCTGCGTTTAGGCGTGCAAGACGTCTATGGCGAATCGGGAGATCCGGCTGCGCTTTATGAGAAGTATGGTTTCTCGGCTGGCAAGATCGTCGAGCAAGTCCGGGCTTACCTTTAGTTCACAATCTCTCGATACCCTCTGAGCATCGAAGTTAGTTTTTTGATATCGGCGACATCTTCGGCGTTCGGGCGTTGCTTGAGGTAGGACTTCAAATCATCCATGGCTTTAGAGAAGTACTCCATCTCGCAATAGAGAATGCCGCGATCGCGAGTTAACTCCGGCGATTCTGGATGGATGACCGTGAGGAGTTCCACCAATTGAAGTGCTTCCAAGGCTTTGCTCTTCAGGATGTAAACATGCTTGAGCTGGTAGGCGAGGCGAGAGACCAATTGGACGACGTTGAGTTTCTCAAAAAGATTTGCATGGATCATGCGGTGCCGCTGCATGCTGGACCGAAACTTGCGCTGAAACTCGTGGCTGTTCATCATCTTGCCTTGGTCGAACGGATCGATATAGAAATCACCTCCGTCGTCAGGGATCCGGATAAGAAACGAACCTGGTAATGCGATCACTTCATGGGGTACGCCCACTTGCTCGCATAGAATCGCATAGAGAATGGCAACACTGAGCGCGCTTCCTACTTTGCGATCCATCACGTGGTGCAGGTAGTAGCGAAAGGGGTCGTCCATCACGCGTTTGCTTTTTTCAGTCGTCGCCTGAAGGCCGTATTCTTCGAATAAAACCTGATTGATATTCTGCGCCATCAAGACGCTATCTTCGCGCAAGCCTCCAGCGCGATTCCAAACACGCGCGGCAAGCTCCATGATGCAATCCACCACTACTTCCTCGTTGAATTCGGGGCTCTCGATCTTTCCAAGAACGAGGCAGGCACGCATCAAGTCACTACGATTCAACAACACAGAGAAATCTTCTTTGGTGATTTTCATAGGCAAGGGTGGAGTAAAAAGACAGACCGGTAGTTTTGTCTGGCTGCGGTTATTTGAATTTAGGTTTGATTGGGCTCCCCGGGGACCGAGGAGAAGATCGATTACTTACTCTTATTCTAACTGGATCGAAGAGTGATCTCAATCTCACTAAATCGAAAAAGCGAAAATCACTCGCAGCACCGTCATGAGATTGACTGCCGCACAGCTCTTATCGTCCAGGCTGTGCAACGGTGCAGTGGGGCCCTCCCTGAAGGCCATTCAGAGAGCAGGGCACGATGCGAACTTCGTCGAACTCTTTATCAAGAATGCGCTTCACTTGCGGCAACAAAACTAAACTGGTCGGGTATCGATCGAAAGGGATATGAACCTCGCTCCCCGTGACCACGGCATTCAGCGGAGCATGGACAGTAGGAGCACTGTTGCTCATTTCGATGGATGGCCCTGGCACTGGAACGCGCACAACCTTTGCCCCGGCCTGGGTTAGCAAATCAGCCGTGGTGTTGTAGCCGGTATTGGCTTGCTCATGTTCTTTCAATGCCTTGGCCGAGTTGGCAGAGATTCGGCTCAGGCGACGAGCCATTAAATCAAGGGCGTGCCGGCCCGCTTCGGCGGCCGCAAGAGGCGCACTGGAACCCCGACTTTGAGTAGCGTATGAGTAATAACTTAAGAAATCTTTGGGAGCGCGGTACGTTTCGCGAGCAATGTCCAGGGCTACGGTTCCTCCGCCCTTCACAAAAGCCGTGCTCTCCGGAGCAACTTTTCCAACGAAAACAGTATCCCCGGCGGGGTCCCGCCTTACCAACATCTGCATATCAACGTGGCCCGTTCCGTCATTCTGGGGAGGCACCCACACAATGGGTCCCAAGTATTGAGAAGCGATCTTTTTGACTTGGTCTTCGGAATAAATCGTATTGTCTTCTAGAACTTTGGTGCTGATAGCAGTGAAACTTCCCTTAGCGGTTTGTACCTTGACCAGATTCCCCCCCTCAATTTTCAAAGGAAAGGGTTTTGACTGTCCCCCCGCCCATTTCGCTTGCTGCCGTGCAAACCCATCGAGCTCGCCCGGATAAAAGGGATCGAGATAAACCGTTTTGCCATTAGAGTCTCGAACCGCGATGGCTTGAAAGTCCTGCGTCCAGCGAGTGTGGGCGAGTCCCTCTTGAAAGGAAATGCGCGCTTGCTGATCTGGGGTTAGGAACTTGAGCTTCTTAATTACTTCAGGTTTTTCACCTGGTAGGTGGACCACCGTCAGCGTGTGTTTGGGATTATCGAGTAAACTTGAGATCAGCGGCTTTTGGTCGAGATTCGGTGCGGTCATCAAGAAGCGCCCTGAATTCTCCTCACCCAAGAACTCACCTCGGAACTTTGGGTCGTAGAGCCGGGCGAGTTCCCGTTGAGCGGCCCTATGCTCAATTCGATTGATTAGCGAGGGGTTATCAGGCAACGCCTGAAAACTATCTATAAAGGCGTCCGGGCCCTTCCCGCTCTTTAGGATCACGTTGAAAAAACGGTAGTACCGATCCCCCGCGCTGCCCCGATTGAGCTTCCTATATTCGGCGAATTCGACCGAATCGTCCGCAAACCGGCCCTCCTCCGTAAGAGGGCCACCTGCAAATTGCTCCAGTGCGTCCAGCGCTTGATCGATTTGAGAATCCGACACGTCTTCCGACTTTAAGGCGCGAGGAAAAATTTCCTCAAAGCGTCGGGAAAGTTCCAAGCCCGCTTCGGATAAAGGCGCTCCTACTGAAGCCAAACTCTCCGAGACGGGCTCCAATTGGTAGGGTTCAGCATGCACCGAAACAGTGTGCGTTTCGGATGCCGCTAGCGATGAAAAAAACAGGCATGTAAACGCCAGTTGCCGAATACGCAATTATGCCCCCCAAGCTTTGGGCTGCATGTGCGATGCCAGGCTGAATACGCACCGAACCTCTGCCCTGAGTGTTTAACGTTTAGACAGTAGGGAGTCCGGTTCGATAGAACGCGTGTCGCGCGAGAGAGATAGCCTGCTACCTCTAGTTCTGCGCTAACATTTTCACGGCTTCAACCGCATGAGACCAGCGCTCCATTTTCGATTTGCGATCAGCCGCTTTGAGTTGTGATTGAAAGGAACGCGCGGATCTCCAGCGTCTGGCAATGTCATCGAGGCCCGACCAGAAACCCACGGCAAGACCGGCTTGTAGCCCGGCACCCAGTGCCGTAGTCTCCATGATCTCTGAACGAATCACTTCGGCACCCAGAAGATCGGCTTGGAACTGCATGAGCAGATCATTTGCTGAAGCACCTCCGTCTACCTTCAGGGGGCTCGGTTTCGTGCCGTAATCTTTTGCCATCGCAGAAAGCAGTTCGGCGACTTGAAACGCGATGCCCTCGAGGGTAGCTCGTGCAATGTGCCCCTTATTTGTTCCACGTGTAATGCCTGTGATCATGCCGGTGGCGGTGGGCAACCAATGAGGCGCCCCCATTCCAGAAAGCGCAGGAACGAAGAGAACCCCGCCGGCGTCGGGAACGCTTGCTGCCAGCGCTTCCACTTGCGACGAACTTTGAAAAAGACCCAGCCCATCGCGCAACCATTGCACGGAAGCACCCGCAATGAATGCGCTACCTTCCAATGCATAGGTGGTCTTGGCCCCTAATTTCCAGGCAACCGTCGTAACCATTTGGTTCTTCGAATAGACCGGCTTATGCCCCGTATTCAGCATGGCAAAGGCACCTGTGCCATAAGTGCACTTTGCGGCTCCTTTCGAAAAGCACGCTTGCCCAAAAAGGGCTGCCTGCTGATCGCCCGCAATCCCGGCGATCGGAATGCCATCGGGGAAATCCAGGAAGCGCTTCGTTTTTCCATACTCCGTAGCCGAAGGAAAGATCTCGGGTAGCATGGCACGCGGAATCTTAAAGAGCTTGAGAAGCTCTTCATCCCACTGACAGGTTGCGAGATTCATGAGCAGTGTACGGCTGGCGTTAGTGACATCCGTTCGGTGCTGCCCCGACATCTTGTAGAGCAGGAAGCTATCGATAGTTCCAAACAGAACACGGCCTTCTTTGGCTAAGGCCATCGCTCCGGAAGTGTTTTTCAGCAACCAGGCTAGCTTCGTGGCACTGAAATAGGGGTCGAGCAAGAGTCCGGTTTTTTTGTTTACCCAAGGTCCGAGCTTCTTCTTTTTCAACGCTTCGCATTCTGCCGCTGTCCGTCGATCTTGCCAGACAATGGCCCGACAGAAAGGGGTCCCTTGAGGGTCTCGGTGCCAGAGACAAGTTGTCTCACGCTGATTGGTGATTCCGATTGCTGCGATTTCGCTCGGCTTTGCGCCACTTTGAGCCATCGCTTGACGCACCGACACGCCCACCGAATTCCAAATCTCGTTCAGGTCATGCTCGACCCAGCCCGGTTCGGGAAAATGCTGCGGAAACTCCAGTGTTGCCTTGCCCCGGATTTGGAGCGCAGCGTCAAAAAGCAAGGCCGTGGTTCCTGTCGTTCCCTGATCGATAGCTAAGATGTACTTGCTCATATTTCTCTTACTCCTCAGGGCTCGGACCATTTAAAATAGAGTCAGACTCACCTCAACCCACACCCCAAGCCAAGGAAGCCTCAAATGCCAAAAGCCGCGGCCAATCTAAAACGTTTCAAGAGCAGTATGCAAGGCATGCGGGAGTTCGCTACTCTCATTGAACAATCGGACCCTAGAAGCCGAGAGATGATCATCGAGTCTGCCACTCAAGAGGATGAGCGCTTCATTGAGCAAGTGTTGCGTAAGGTCGTCTACTTCGAAGAACTGCACCTCATGGAAGAAACCATTCTCGCCGAAATTCTCTCCAAGGTGACACCCAAGGTTCTGTGCTTTGCACTCCAAGGAATGGAAAAGCCCTTTTGCGATGCACTCACCAAACAGCTCGGACACCGCGAACGAAAGATCCTTCAAGAAGAACAGGCCAACATGACTCACGCACTTTCCGATAGCTTCGTGCTCGGTGCGCGAAAACAAATTCTCAAAATGGCCCGCTCTCTTGAGTCCCAGAACAAGTTTTCGTTCGAGCTTGCCGATTGTCCGAGATTCAAAACCAAAAAGAAAACCGCTTAGTCTGCGTTCTCCAGTGTGGGATCGAGTCGCAACAAGGCTTCTCTCGAGATGGCGATCGTTTGCACAGCCACTGAAACCCTTTGCCGTTGCTTAAGGGGTTCCGCTCGCTGCATAGGCGGAGCAGCCGTCTCTTCCCGAACGACCCGCTTCATCAACACGCCACTGGCCGTCTGAGCTTTGAACTGGCGCGGTAGCACTTCCGCGCGTTCAAACCCAAGCGCTTCAAAGAAACCAATTGAGTCCCCATCCCCCTGATCCAAAACAACGCGTATGTCTTCTACTCCGGGCAGCGCAGCCGCCTTCTCCACCATGCGATCCACTAAATCACGTCCTATATCTCTGTGTTCCCAGTCCTGAGCTACCGCAATGGCTGAAATTAGCGCAAAGGTCCCCCGCCTTTGAAACACGGAGAAGCCGACAATCTGCTCATCTCGAACAGCTGCGTATCCGAAGGCACCCTCTGCTTTTAGAAGGCTTTGGACGGACGTACCCCGCGTGTACTCCAGCAGCTCTTGACTGCGAGCTTTGCTGATAGCTTCCACGCCCTCAACGCGAACCTCGCCACCTAGAACGACGACTTCGCGGAGCATTTCCTCGCAGCCTGGATCAACCGCGAAGGACTCTTTCAAAGGAATTAAAAAGAGAGCAACGAACAGCCCCGAACAAACCCAATTACCCATGATCCCACCCATCCATTTGACCCTAGCATTCTGACAAGCGCGGTCCAGTAAAAAAACGCCACACCCTTACTCTGTAAGGCTTTCCATCGATTCACTAGCAGAGGCCAGCCAGGACTTGCCCAACCCGTGAATCACGTTTAATTCGTTAGGTATGAAGGCGGAGAAACTCCGCGCCACACTGGAAGCAGCCTATAAAAGCCACCACTCGTCCTACTCGCGAGCACGCGACCCGCTTTCGTTGGTACACCGCTACGCTCGGCCAGCCGATCAGGAGATAGCTGCTTTCCTGGCCGCCCTGCTTGCGTACGGCAATGTGCGCATCATCCTCAATAGCGCTGCAAGGGTCCTCGACGCCTTGGGGCCCGAACTTCGAACTGGTCTTCTGCAAAATAGCTTCCCCCAGGCTCTGCGGAGCTTTAGGCACCGCTTCAACACTGGAGAAGATTTCGAAGTTGTTTTTCATTGGCTCCGAATGGCTTTGAATTCTCACGGCAGCCTCGAAGGATTTTTCATGGCGGGAGCGCGGCAAGACGGGCAGATGCGAGATTTGCTCGCGAGTTTTGTCCAGCGCTTTACCAGCCAACCGTTACCCCAAGCACTGGAAGCCCTGCACGCCCGCCGGACCCGTCAGCTCAAATACCTCCTGTCCGATCCCGAACGGGGAAGCGCCTGCAAAAGACTCAACATGTTCCTCCGTTGGATGGTGCGGCCCGCCGATGGGATTGACTTAGGACTTTGGAAATCCCTGTCGCCAGCACAACTGATTTTGCCGCTGGATACCCATCTGCTTAAGACGGTGAAGGCACTGAAGTGGACGAAATCCAACCAAGCCACTTGGAAGGTTGCGGAATCCGCGACCGCGCGGCTGCGGGAATTTGCTCCGCTCGATCCGGTCCGCTACGATTTTGCCCTTTGCCACCTCTCTATGGAGGGAGGAAGCCTGCTGCCAGGCTAAAATCCGTGCGAAGGATTAGCCTGTTCCGAAAAGGCACTCATTCGGGTAAGAGGTCGCATGCGCAAATGGACCGATGATCCCTTCACGAAAAAGGCACGGCAGGAAAACTTCGCCGCGCGCTCGGTTTACAAGCTGGAAGAAATCAATCGCAAGAGCCAGGTCCTCAAAGGAGCCAAGCTCATCCTTGACCTGGGAGCAGCCCCTGGTTCTTGGACTCAGTATTGTCTGCAGCACCTGCCCAAAGCCAAGATCGTTGCGGTCGACCTCTCTCCGCTTGAGGTGGGCGACCATCCCAATTTGACATTCCTTCACGGAAACATCGAAGAAGTGCCCCTGGCAGAGGCGGTGGGTCCGCAGAAAGCGGATGTCGTTTTGAGCGATATGGCTCCGAAGACCTCCGGGCAGCACGACCGCGACGTAGCCCTTTCTCTCAATCTTGCCGAGTTTGCGTTGGAAATCGCGAAGCAGCACCTAAAAGGTGGGGGGAACTTGGTGATCAAGCTGTTCATGGGCGCCGGATTCGAGGAGTTCCGTGCCTTGCTGCGACAGTCATTTGAGAAAATAGACTTGCTGCGACCTGAGAGCACCAGAAAGCACAGCCGCGAGATATTTTTCATCGCCAAGGGGTTCAAGCAGTCTTAAATCCACGGACTCAACCCTGACTCAAAAGCCTATCTCTTAGCTGGCCCAGAATCCGGGCAGTGGCTCCCCAGACCAGCTCTCCGTCCACGTGAATGCCTAAGCTCTCGACCTGAATGTCCTCGAATTGAACCTTCACTGGCTTGAGACCCGCCTCCAAAAGCGTTTCCAAGGGAAGGTAGAGAATCTTTTCCACTTCGGCTGCGTTTACGCGGAACGGGTAGGGCGATTTCTGAAGGTGACCGACCCAGGGGTAAATCCAAACACCCATAGGCGTTTGAACCGCCTCCAGCGCCCCGAGCACCGACACGTGCGCCGGATCCGTCCCAATCTCTTCTTGGGATTCACGCAATGCTGTCGCGACAAGGCTCGCATCATGGCTTTCCCAGAAGCCCCCGGGAAAACTGACCTGTCCTTTGTGCGAGTCCACCAGCATGGTGCGCTTGGTCAGCAATATTTCCTGTTGGCGATTGGTTTCATTCCAACTCAGTGCGATGAGGACGGATGAAATCGCTCCCTGAAGGGAGCTCGGTGAGGGCACGGAAATCTCGGGAAGGCTTTGCTGTAACCGCTGTACCCAGTCTTTCATCATCGAGGGAATATCTTACCCGAGAGTCCGCTGATCTTCTTTAGCGAAGTGGGCGTTAACAATTGGTCCCGGATTCTGGGCAACTAAGTAACAAGGGGGCAGTCGCGCCATTGGCAAAACGCGGCCATTCATCTTTAATGGTCGGTCCATGGAAACGCCGAAAAAAAGCAAAGACTGCATCTTTTGCAAGATTGTTGAGGGGAAACTGCCCAGCAAGAAAGTGCTCGAGACTGAACGGGTATTCGCGTTCAAGGATATTAGCCCCCAGGCCCCGGTTCACGTACTCATCGTTCCAAAAGTACACATTGCGGACGTTCAAAGCGTTGAGACTGCGCATTCTTCAGTTTTTCAGGACATTTTCTCAGCTGCAAAGGTTGTAGCTCAGGAGCTGGGCCTTGAAAAAGGTGGCTACCGTACCGTTTTCAACACCGGGGAGCATGCGTGTCAGACCGTGTTCCACTTACACTTGCATCTGTTGGGCGGTGCGCAAATGGGTGGATCAATGGTTGGTTGACGAAACGAAAATCTTGCGCGTGTTTTATTTTCATTTTTTTGATGAGCAACGGGAATGATCGAAACCAAATTGACAGAAAATTCTTTGAACTTTAACTTCAGAAGTAAGCGAATCGACGGGAGAGCACAGCGGAGATTGTCTCTCAAATCATCTCTCGATGAACGCCCGCAACCGCTCACAAGGCACGTATTACAAGCGATTGGAAACTGCGATGTCGCTCTTAGAGCGACTAGTGGCCTTTTTTTCCCTGAATTTTGAGGGCCGACGCAATGCCTTTTGATGCGCCAAAAACTGGGTGGAAACTTATGCAAGTCGTCAAACGTGACGGGACAAAAGAAGACGTCAAAATCGAAAAAATTCTTCACGCGGTGAATCGCGCATGCCGCGGCATTCCGAACGTTGAAGCCCTCGAAATCGCCAAGCGCACCATTAGCGGCTTGCACGATGGGAGCACCACCGAAGAACTGGACAACTTTTCCATTTCCACCGCCGTGATGCTAATGGCCGAAGAGCCCAATTACTCGAAAGTGGCGGCTCGCATGCTGTCCGAAAATATCCGCAAGGAAGTCGGACGCAACGCTGCATTCAGGGATTACATCAAGACCGCTGCGGAACTCGGCGTTTTGGCGGATTCTGTTCTAGGGCTTGCCGAACAGGAAATGCAGACGATTGAGTACGCGATACGTCATGAGCGCGACGACTGCTTCGAATTCTTTGGATTGAAAACAGTCCAGGATCGCTACCTGATTCGGCACCCTCAAAGTCGAAAGATCATCGAACGTCCTCAATGGATGTTCATGCGTGTGGCGCTGGGCTTGTCCAAGAACATTTCCGAGGCTATCAGCTTCTACGACAACATCAGCCAGTTTTTCTACATGCCGGCGACGCCCACTCTATTCAACTCGGGAACGCGTCATCCGCAGATGAGCTCTTGCTACTTGCTGACGATCCCAGAAGATAGCTTGGGCGGCATTTACAAGAACATCGCTGATTGTGCCAACCTTTCTAAATGGTCAGGCGGCCTGGGCGTGGATTGGACGCCCGTGCGCGCTTCTGGCTCGTTGATTAAAGGCACGAACGGCCTGTCGAATGGAATTATCCCCTTTCTGAAGGTCTTCGACTCGTCCGTGCACGCGGTCAACCAAGGTGGAAAACGCAAAGGCGCTGCTGCGGTCTATATTGAGCCGTGGCACGCTGACATCGAAAACTTCCTCGAGCTGCGTAACAACACGGGCTCTGAAGAGCGGCGCGCGCACAATTTGAATCTTGCACTCTGGATCCCCGACCTGTTTATGAAGCGCGTCGAGTCCGATGCACAGTGGAGCCTGTTCTCTCCGAGTGAAACACCGGAGCTCCTGCGTTCCTATGGTGAGGCTTTCGAGACGCACTATGTGCGCTACGAAAAAGAAGGCAAAGCGATGCGTCAGGTTTCTGCTCGCGCGCTTTACTCCCGCATGATGCAGACTTTGGCTGAAACAGGGAATGGCTGGATTTGTTTCAAAGACAAAGCCAACCTTCGCTCCGCTCAAACAGCGCAATCGGGCAACGTGATTCGCAGCTCGAACTTGTGCACTGAGATCCTTGAAGTGACTAACACCGAAGAAGTTGCCGTGTGCAACTTAGGCAGCATCAACGTAGGCGCGTTTGTCACTGAACAGCTCACGTTTGATTTTGAAAAGCTCAGGGAAGTAGCGGATCGCGCGGTGACGTTCCTGGATCGCGTAGTAGACATCAACTACTACCCCATTTCAGAAGCACGCAACTCAAACATGAAGTGGCGTCCGATTGGTCTTGGTCTAATGGGCTTGCAAGACGCCTTCTTCAAAATGCGACTGCCTTTCGACTCTAAAGAAGCGGCGAAACTATCGGCGCGCATCTCGGAAGAAATTTACTACCAAGCCGTCATGACTAGCATGCGACTCGCCCAAGAAAGTGGACCGTTCCCTGCTTTCAAAGACTCGCGTTACCCAGATGGGAAGCTTCAAGTGCAACTCGCCAAGGATACCGAAGGGAACGTTCCTGAATTGCACTACGACTGGGATGACATCGCGTGGCAGGTTAAGAACTCGGGCCTACGAAACAGTCTTTTGATTGCGATTGCGCCCACAGCAACCATCGCTTCGATTGTCGGTTGCTACGAAGCCATTGAGCCTCAGATATCCAACTTCTTTAAACGCGAAACCCTCAGTGGCGAGTTCTTGAATGTGAACAAGTACCTCGTAGGCGATCTCAAAAAAGCCGGGCTTTGGAACCAAGCTATTCGTTCGAAAATTATTGAAGCAGAAGGTTCGATCCAGAACATTGCCGAGATTCCCGGCGAGATCAAAGACGTTTACAAAACGGTTTGGGAAATCCCCCAGAAAAACTTGATCGAAATGGCGGCAGCGCGTGCTGCATTCATCTGCCAATCTCAATCACTGAATCTGTTCCTGGAAGACCCCACTCTCGGCAAGCTTTCTTCGATGTATATGTACGCGTGGAAACAAGGCGTTAAAACCACATACTATTTGCGCTCGCGCGCTAAAACCAAGATTCAAAAGACGACTGTGCAGGCAAGCCAAGTCGATGCCGTCGCGGCAGTGGCTTGCTCTTTGGAGAACCCAGAGAGCTGCGAAGCCTGTCAGTAGGAGCAAAGGCCCCATGATTCTCACCCCCGAACTCAACTTAACTCTGCGGCCCATGCGGTATCCGCAGTTTTTTCAGCTCTACAAAAACTCGATTAAGAATATTTGGACGACTGAAGAGATCGACTTCTCCGTCGACTATGAACATATTCGCGACAAAGTAGATCCGAAAGAAGCGCACCTGATTAAGCGCCTCGTCGCCTTCTTCGCGACGGCTGACAACATCGTTGCACAGAACTTAGTCTTAAATTTCTACAAGCACATCAACAGCCCCGAATACCGGATGTTCCTGGGCAAGCAGCTCTACGATGAAATGCTGCACGTCGAAACGTACTTGCTGCTCGTGGACAACTACCTCCCGGATCCGGCAGAACGTGCCGAAGCTTTTGATGCCTATCAATCCGTTCCTTCTGTGAAGCTCAAAGCCGATTTCTGCTTCAAGTATATGGATAGCATTCAGAATATCGATAAAACGGATACCGACGATAAGCGACGTCAGTTCGTTGAAAACCTGATCTGTTTTGCCGCCTGTGTAGAAGGGCTGTTTTTCTTCGGTTCTTTTGCTTACGTTTACTTCCTGCGAAACAAAGGCCTGCTACCCGGACTCGCCACCGCGACCAACTGGGTTTTCCGGGATGAGACACTACATATTCAGGGTGCAATGGAAGCACTGGGAGTGATTCGCGACGAGTACCCGCACCTTTTCGACGCAGCGCTGGAAGCACGGGTTGAGAAGATGATTACTGAGGCCCTTGATGTGGAAATGGCTTTTTGCGCCGACGTCCTCCACTTTGGGATTAGTGGCATGTCTCCCACGATGATGAAAGAGTACCTGGAGTACGTTGCCGACCAACGGTACGTCCAACTGGGCTACAAGAAGCGCTACAACACGCGCAATCCGTTCGCCTTCATGGTGCTCCAAGATGTTCAACCGCTTACGAACTTCTTCGAAAAGCGAGTCACCGAGTACCAGAAGGGCTTCGGAAACAGCCGTGAAGCAATCGTCTTCAATGAATCATTTTAGATAATTACTGGCGCTTTACATCCTTCAGGCAAAGTGGCATTCCCGAGGAGTAGTGTGGGATAGGGGGGGTTTTAGTGTCGTCATTCCAGGGTCGTGTACCCAACAAGCCAAATCAGTTGTTTCTTCTGCTAGCGCTGCTTCTGCTTAACAGCTGCGGCTCGGGACTTCGTACGAAACCCGATGCCAGCCGGGAACCCCTCTCGGCGGGTCCGCTTCAATTCACGGTGAGCGGAATTGGAATGCTTTCCGATCGCCAACTCTCGATTTATGAAAAAATCCAAGCAGGAGAGCCGGTTGCCTTTGGTGAGGTAACCCACGCCCTGATTGAGCGACACCACGCCTATTGGCAGGCCAAACACGAACCGAAACAAATTCAGTCGGTGAACGATTACATTTCGGAGTTTCAAAGCTTCTTGTCTCCCCTTCCTGCGGACATGGGAGAAGCCAAAGTAGCGATTGAGAACAACTCAGCAAAGCGCTGGCCCGGGCGTCTCATCTACAATTCCCAGGCAGTCTCCTACTTGAATGTGCTGCATTTTCGCCGCACCCAGAGTTATTCGGGGACCTATGTCATGGAGCTCGCGCTCAGAGAAACACTGGGCCGCGATGCCTTCGAGGCCCTCAACCCCGTCGTCATTTACGAATCAGGACACGTGCTTCCAGGTTATGTGCGCTACGTCACGGTGGGTAAGGAGCAAGTTGCCGAGTTGGTCGGCATTGAGACCACGGTCGCGGGTCAAGGCAGGGTTCTCTATGGCCCGATTAAGGACCTCGGTCCAAAACGGATGTTGCGCATTGTGGATGCCAATCTCTGGGCCATCATCGAGCTGTTCAAGTTTAAAGCAGACAACCTGGTAGACCTCAGCAACCAAGCCCTTCGCCTGACTTCGGAAAAGTATGGCATTCCGAATGTGCCGTATCTGGTCGCGAGTAGCTTCAAAATTGAAATCGATACTTTCAAAATTCAATGGTCTCCACTTGGCTTCGGTAACCCGGACATTGGTCGCAACGATCGGGAACGATCGACTTTTGATCAAGAGCCCCGAGCAAAATTGCCCATCCCTAATCCCAATTCGACGATTTATCACAGTCCCGGACCGACCAAGCCCACACCAAAGATTGCCGTTGATCTCCCCAGTGTCGTCGAGGGCCCGACCATTCCCAGTCTTCCGTACCGAGAGGTTCCCACAGGAACCGAAGAGCGGCGTTTTGAGTGCTGGGACTATTCTAAATCTGTATGGGTCAAGATGCCCGTTGAGGAGGATGTGGAGAACGGCTACTTCATCGTTCTGGCCCACCCCTGCAAAGCTTCGCGCACTGAGTATCCACCGCTTCCCCTTCCACTGAAGGAAAAAGTAGAAGAGTTGCGAGACAACTCGGACGATGAAGCGTATTGGGACTCGTGGGATTCAGACTACTAGGCCCCAGTGCAGGCATACCTTTACATTTTCTTTGGGGTTTGGGCTTCGGCCATCCTTTCAGCCACTGACAAGGCTGAACCAAGGCTGGGTGATTTGATGCCCAAGTCCGCCCCGGCCAACGCCATCAGCAAGAAGATTCCCAAGGAGCCCATCGGCCCCCGCAAAGACTACATGCTGAATAACCGCTGGCAGAACACGACTGTGAATTGCACGATGACGTCGGAATGTCCGCAAGGGACCATCTGCTACCAGGGGCGGTGTGGCGGGAATGCTGCCGCGCCCTGAGCGAACACTAACGCCCCTAAGAAATCTCTAGTTCCAAAAGCGTAATGTCCGATGCCGAACCCAAACAATCCTTTCCGACGAGTGAGTCCCGATTGGACACCCCTTCTGAATTTTCCCTCATGCTTGAATTCGGTTGTTTCGAAATTAGTAAAAAGTCTGTATACAGCGGAGCTAGTAACGGAGGTTTTAGTGAACAAGTGTATGTCTTTGTTAGTTTCCATGGCCGCAGCGGCAGTGGTTGCGGGTTGCGCTTCCATCATCAATGGCACCTCAGAGCAGGTCACCATCAACTCAAATGTTAAAGGTGCAACGGTGCAGGTTGCTGGCGGCACGGTTGGGGTGACTCCCTTTACGGGCCCCATTCCTCGCGGCGCCGGCACTACTTTGATCGTGTCCAAGGAAGGGTACGAATCAAAAACGATTACCCTGAATACGGAGATTGAGCCGATCTTCTGGGGCAATATCATTATTGGTGGTGTATTCGGATCGACGACAGATATGGCAACTGGCGCAATGTATAAGTTCGCTCCTGCAACCATTCAGGTCGATTTGGAACGTGCCGGGGGAAAGTAGGCGCCTACTGTAGGCCTTATCTTTTCTCGTATTTCCTTTTCAACTACGCGCCCCTTGTGGATGAAATCCTCAAAGGGCGCGGTTCTTTATTGCGAGTTGCCCACAGTAGGTTTGCCACGTCGAAGTCACGCTCCCTTGAAACCTGGGTTCCTCGATTGGCGACCTTGCTCAATGATTCGACTTCTCTCGAACAATTTGCGTGCGATGCAAGCCTTTCCCTGGATCCTTAAGATCACCTTTGGCTTGGGAGTGACCTTAGGTTCGGTCGCACTGTCTGCCAATGTGGATGACCCTTGGTTTGGCGGCATTGCCCTGGCCGAGGCCTCGAATAAAAAGCATGTGTCGATCGTTTTCGCCGGGCAGAATTTACGTAGTCCGATTTCTATCTTTGGGCATACTTTCTTAGTATTTCATGACAGCAAAGAGCCTGGCATCGACAGCCCTGTCATCGAATATCTGGCACAGACGCCCTCGGGTATCGTCGATACCCTCGCCGCCACTTTTGGGACGATCCCTGGCGAATTTAGGCTCTCCCGCCTTGCTTACAAGCTTCGGGAGTATGACCTTGAAGACCGTGACCTCTGGATCTACACCCTGGATCCTGCCAAAGTAGACCCTACCGAGATAGTTGATCGCTTCCGAAAAAGCCTCGCCGCGCCCCCTCGGTATAACTTTTTTGGGGCAAACTGCGGCTTTCACGTCATGCGTTTAGTCGTTGCGAACTCGAAGGAAAACTTTCCCTCGCTCAGCCTCTACACGATCCCTTTGGAGACCCTTCGAGACCTAAGACGCGCAGGTTGGATTCTTGGAACACAGCACCTACCGGCTTCACTTGAGCTTGCAGAAGCTGCGATGGCTAGGGCGTCCCGACAGGAACGCGAAGAAGTGCATTCCGTTCTCAAGGGGGCAAGTAGTTCAAAGCCCAACCCAGCGCTGGGCCTTGTCCTTAATTATCAAATCCCCCGAGAAGGTAGCGCCGAACTTCGCGCGAACCTTGCCCAAGAAAAGAAAGGCAGTCCTGACAGCGATATCAAACTTCCGGCCGTCGACCCCAGTCTGCGCTCTCGATCAGCCTATCTCCAGGTAGGCTGGCAACCGCCAGCACATTACTTCTACCTAACGGTGCGGCTCGCCGCTCACGACTTCTACTCTGTCGACGATGGCCTACTGGCTTTTAGCCGACTGGAACTTTTGAAGGTTCAAATTGCCACCGATGCTCAACACGTAGCCCCGGGGGAAATCAACCTCTTTAAGATGGAATCACTTATTCCATCCGGCTACTTGCGACGTGGTTTCGTTCGGTACCTCGATTTAAGTTATTACAATTGGAGAATGCTGCACGGGCGGCTTGACGAGCTTCCGCTGCGCTTTGGTATCGGCTGGTCCGTTGCTCTCGGCCGCTTGCAGCTTGCCGCCATGCCTTACGTGGGCGTCCGGCTTTACGACTTCTACAACGTGCGTTTCGCTGGAGTTCTTGCTGCGCGGCTTTATGCCCGATTCCAGTTGGCCAGATGGTGTCGGATTCTAGCGACGTATCAATTCGAACCCTTTTCACCGATTGGCTTTCGGCATTTGCTCAACTTCGAGGCCGTGCCATTCGAAAGGCAGAGATGGGGACTGTTCACCGGATTTTCCGTTACAGAAGTGAGTCTCCCCCGTGTCTTCGTGGGCGTTACGGTCTTTTTCTAGGCTCGCATTCCACATTGACTAAGTATTCCGGAAACCTGGTACTATCCGCTCATGAAAAAACTGATTGGTTTGGCTCTGGCGTTGATGGTTTGGAATGGCGTTGAAGCTGCTGGCACCTACCCTGCGGCACCGGCTGTTGCGGTCGAGAACTTGGCTACGGCCCCTGAACCAGAGGACGATTCCTTTCGCTTTGGGTTAGGTCTTGCTCACTACGGCGGTCCGGGATTTCTAGCCTCCATGCTCTTTCAAATTGATTCCGTCCACTCTATCCAAAGCGGAATGCACATTGGAGCCGCCTCTCGACCGAGTGGTCTGGCAACTCTGGCCATATCTGCTCACTACCGGGCACGTGTCCTTTTCCTAGAAGCGGGTGGTTTTACTGCTGGTCTTTTGACGACGCTCTCGTTTCCCGGAAGGGGCTTGGGAGTGATGCCGACAGTGGGTGGCTACTACGACGCGCTTTCCAACCTAACCTTCGCCATGGATATCGGACCTACGCTGACTGCGGGTCGGCTTGGACTAGGCGTAGGGGCAAGTGCGCACGTTTTGTTGTAGGGAAGCTTTAGAAGTGCCCAGGGACGGAATCGAACCGCCGACACGAGGATTTTCAATCCTCTGCTCTACCGACTGAGCTACCTGGGCCAAAGAAAAGTCGGAAGCAAGAACCCTAGCTTCGCCCCTCGGCGCGGTCAAGCCAGTCACGCAAAGATCGAAAGGCAATCGCTCGGTGGCTCACGAGATTCTTTTCCTGCGTGGAAGCTTCCGCAAAGGTTTTTTGAAGCGCGTCGATAAATACGATGGGGTCATAGCCAAAACCGCCGGAGCCGGTGGGTTTGTCCAAAATCTTCCCGGCAGCGACCCCCTCGAAAAAGTGCGCGGCCTTTCCATCGAAATAACAAAGCACACACCGGAAGCGCGCCACCCACGGCTGTGGGTGCCCCTTCAACTGCAGCACTAAATGATCCCAGCGCTCCGGCCAGCTTAGCGCTTCGCCGCCAAATCGGGCCGAGTAAAGACCGGGAGCGTTCCCCAATGCTTCGACTTCGAGCCCAGAATCATCCGCTACCGTGGGAAGGCCCGACCAATGAAAATAGGATTCGGCTTTCTTGTGGGCATTTTCTCGGTACGTGGAACCGTCTTCCTCCACTTCGGGAGCGGGGCGGTTCAAATCCTTGAGACCCACCACCTCACGGCTCCCCTGAAAGAGCGCACGAAGTTCACCGATTTTGCCGTCATTGGAGCTTCCCAACAAAAGGCGAGCGGTGCCCACTATTTCAGTGCGGCTTGTTGAAGCGCGAAAATCTGCTTCAAGCCAGACGAGGCTACGTCTAGCAGCGCATCCATTTGCGTGCGACCAAAGGGTTTGTTTTCCGCCGTGCCCTGAACCTCGACGAATTCGCCTTCAGACGTCATCACCACATTCATGTCGACCTCGGCATCCTTGTCTTCGATGTAGTTCAAATCGAGTACGGGAGCGCCAGAGACCATTCCCACGGAAACCGCAGCCACGCCGACTTTGAGTACTTTGCTAAGCGCAGGAATTTCGGGCGAAAGCTTTTTCAGTGCAAGGCCCAACGCCACGTAAGCACCCGTGATCGCGGCAGTACGGGTGCCCCCATCAGCGTCCATCACGTCGCAATCCAACAGGATGGATCGCTCTCCCAGCGGAGCAAAATCAATGCACATGCGCAATGAACGGCCGATCAGCCGCTGAATCTCTTGAGTGCGCCCCCCCAGCTTGGACCGTTCGCGCGAAATGCGTTGGCCGGAACTTCCCGGAAGCATCGCATATTCGGCAGTCAGCCATCCGCGACCTGAATTCTTTAGAAAGGGAGGAACGCTCATCTCGAGACCGGCGCTACAAATTACGCGGGTGTTTCCAAACTCAATGAGACAGGAGCCCGGAGGGTGGGCCAGAAAGTGAGGAGTAATCTTAATGGGACGCAATTCATCCGGTTTTCTACCGTCGTGTCTAGTCATCCCTTAGAGCTAACACTAGGTCGAACGATTGCCTACCGCTATGGGCAGACTTTTTCCAAGTCGGCGCATCCGTAATGCAAAACCCAGAACGCCTTCGCTAATGCCGGTGGCAACTTTCTGTTGGTGGGCGGCCTTGACCAGTGACTCCGCGTCTTCAGGGTTAGTCAAATACCCGACTTCGATGAGCAAAGCAGGCATCTGGGTCCCATGAAGAACGGTAAAGGGCGCTTGCCTCACACCCCGTCCATTCGGACGCAACCTCTCAGCGAGTGCCGCGTAAACCGATTCGGCAAACCGACTACTCTCGAGAATGTGATTGTTGGTCCTCAGGTCCGAAAGAATGGAAAGTATCCCTTTAGAAATCGGCTTCTCAAGATTCTCACCATTTTCTTGCTGAGCCACCCGAGAGGCATCTGCATCGGTCGCTTCATTCGAGAGAAAATAGACTTCAAATCCGCGCGCTCGTTTCGCGGGTGAGGAATTCGCATGCACGCTGACAAAGAGGTCGGCTTGCCAGTCATTGGCAACTTCGACACGTTTGCGCAACCCGAGAAAACTATCTTGCTCCCGCGTTAGGCGGACCTCCATGGGAAAGTCGTACAGTTTCGCGAGTCGCAAAAGGCGCAGGCGCACCTGGCGACCGATGCGCAAGCACACTTCCTTTTCCAGAACACCGTGGTGACCTGCGGCTCCGAAATCGTGACCGCCGTGTCCGATATCGACGAGCACTTTAAATCGCTTCGGCCCCGAGCTTTGGCTCTCTAGCGCCACACCGTCAATGGCCAGGTTCGCCGCCGCCGTTACGGGCGCCGGCAGAGACGCGCGAGGCCAATTCACCCCAGAGGTATCGGTATTAGCAAAAGCAGGAACACTACTGAGTAGAATGAGAACGGCGGTCTTCATGGTAGAATGAAACCTCTCCTCAAATAGATCTTAGTCCTCACGGAAATTCCGAACATGCGATCTCTCGTTGTTTGTCTATTTTGGCTTGGTTGCTTAGTGGCCGCGGTCTACGCGAATGCTGCAGGCGACGATGGAAAGCAGAACTACCCTTATAGTAACACGCCGATTCGAGTGCTTCTACACAGGTCCGCTCAATCCTTGTCTGTGCAGAGCGTCAGTCCCGCAAACGTGCGGATTGACGGCGAAACAAAACGCCCGAAACTTTCGGCCGGCATCACGCACTTGGGAATCGCGGGTGATTTCGTGGTCGTGGTGCGCTTCCCCTACGCGCCGCTGCGCGTACGGAGTTTCGAGCTGCTCTGGCCGTCTGACCGGGCAGGCTTCCTCTGGAACAAGAAGCCCTACTATGGCCGGATACTCATTCAAGCTCGCTCTGGAGCACTGCTTGCCATTAACTCACTCGGCCTTGAGCGTTATCTTGCTGCGACAGTCGGAGCCGAAATGGTTTCCACCTGGTCTTTAGAGGCCTTAAAGGCGCAAGCCGTCGCCGCGCGCACCTATGCGATCTATCGTCTGGAACACCCACGAGACCCTCTTTACGATATCGATAGCACGGTCGAAGATCAGGTTTACCCCGGTGCCTCGGGTGAAACCGCAACGACCTGGAATGCAGTCAAACAAACCGCAGGGCTGTACTTGGCGGGAAACAAGGGCCCGGTAAAAGCGTACTTTCATTCTCGGTGCGGGGGCGTTACCGGCGACGCGCGACGGGTTTGGGGAACCTCAGCAGGCACTCGTCAGGGTGTGCCGTGTGCTTACTGCCGCTCTTCCCCCTACCGATGGAAGGCCCGGTGGAGTCAGAGGCAGTTCTTATCCAAGTTGGGGCTTCCGCCGGGACCGATCGCTGCGATTGTCCCCACAAAAACCGATGGCACTCGGGTTCTCGAAGTGGAAGTAAGCAACGGCAAAACGAATCGCACGCTCTCCGCAGACTCCCTCCGCCGGGCCCTCGGATACGAACGTCTCAAAAGCACCCAGTTCGCCTTTCAATACGAACGCGATGAAGTCGTTGCGGAAGGAACGGGCGCGGGGCACGGGGTGGGAATGTGTCAGTGGGGTGCTAAATACCTGGCCGAAAAAGGCGCCTCTTTCCAAAGAATTTTATCGCACTACTTCCCCGAAGACCGGCTCAGGCATTATGCTGCTGGCCGCCATGAACCTAGACGACTACGATTTTCCACTACCCAAGGAATCGATCGCGACATCCCCAGCGTCGCCTCGCGATAGCTCGCGTCTGCTATGCGTTAGTCGAACGACTCGGATTCGAAAGGATTTACACTTTCGAAATCTCGTCGAGGTGCTGCAGCCGGGCGACATGCTCGTCGTCAATGACACCAAAGTGATCCAAGCGCGACTATTCGGTGAGTATAAGGGGCGCCGCTTTGAGATTCTTCTGCTTGCCCCCACTGCGGGCGGTCAACCCACGTGGAAGTGCCTTGTTCGCCCGGGACGGTATATCGACGACAAAGGAAGCGAGTTAACTTTTCCTGAAGGAGTGACGGCATCGGTTATTCGCCGGGAGGGGCGAGAGTTCGAAGTGTGTTTTCACTGCCCGGCCGATTCTTTCCAAGCCTGGCTTGCGCGTGCCGGACATGTGCCCCTGCCACCTTATATCCAACGCCCCGACAACGCCGCGGACCGAGTTTCCTATCAGACTATTTATGCAAAAGATCCCACATCGGTGGCTGCCCCTACCGCAGGACTGCATTTTACCCCCGAACTGATAGCGAATCTAAAGACGAAGGGTATCGAGTTTCAGTCGCTCACCTTGGACATCGGCTACGGCACTTTCGCGCCCCTAGAACCAGGGGCCACCGAGCTGCATGCCGAAAAGTATCGAATTCCCGCTGAAACAGTCGAAAGCCTCGCTCGGGCGCGAAAGGAGGGGCGTCGCATCATTGCGGTAGGCACCACCGCGTTGCGGGCAATGGAGGCTTCCACTGCCGAAGGGCCTGATGCGACCACGCGACTATTTATCCAGCCCGGATACCGATTCACGCAAGTCGATGGGCTCATCACCAATTTCCACCTGCCCCAATCGTCACTCTTTATTTTGGTTTGCGCCTTTTTGGGAAAAGAGGCGGCCCAAGATGCCTATGCCCATGCCTTGGGGCAGGGCTACCGTTTCTACAGCTACGGCGATGCCATGGTGATTCTCTGACAGCACGAAGAGTACGCGTTTTGGCGCTTGACGGTTTTCCAACCCTCTTACTAGTATGGGCGCCTCTAGGAGACAAGTTTGCCCGGACTTCGAGTAAAAGAAAATGAACCCTACGATAGCGCTCTTCGCCGCTTTAAAAAGCAGTGTGAGAAAGCCGGCATTCTTTCTGAAGTGCGCCGGCGCGAATTCTATGAAAAGCCTTCCGTACGCCGTAAGAAAAAGTCTATCGCTGCACGCAAACGTGCACTGAAACGCTTAGACCGACGGTAGTTCTTCAGGATTTTCTTCGTATGGACCTCAAAACACAGATTCAGAACGACATGAAGGATGCTATGCGCGCCCAGTCGGCGATGAAGCTTGGCACCCTACGCATGCTGTTTGCTGAAATCAAAAAGCGTGAGATCGACAAGCGAGCACCGCTGGATGAGGTGGAAATCCATAAAGTCATTCAGACCTCGCTTAAGCAGCGTGCCGACTCCATCGAAGCTTTCGAAAAGGCCAACCGCAATGATTTGGCCGACAAGGAAAAAGCCGAAGTCGAAATTTTGAAGGCCTACCTGCCGCAGCAGCTAACGCGTGCGGAAGTAGAAGCCATCGTGGCGACTGCCGTCGCAGAGACGGGCGCGAGCAAGCCAGGTGACATCGGACAGGTCATGAAAGCCGTGCTTGCCAAAACAGGCGGCCGGGCCGATGGCAAAATGGTCAATGAAATCGCTCGAGCCAAACTCGCCCCCTAAGTCACTTCAACCACCCCTTACTGATGCGTTTTTCACACGGCCTGCTCTCGCTGTCGGTCGAGAGCTACTCGGAAAAGGCCTTTTCCTGAAGAGGGGACGGACCGTGCTACTGGCCGAACTCGCGGAGGTGGAAGCCTATTTGGGCAATGAAGACCCAGCGAGTCATGCCGACCGTCGCCGTACCCCTAGGAACACTGTGATGTTTGAACGCGGAGGTGCTTGCTACGTCTATCTTTCCTATGGGATGTCTTGGTGCATGAACGTCGTGACTGGTTTGGAAGGGGAAGGGCAGGCCGTGCTATTGCGGGCCGCAAAGCCACTACAAGGCCTAAGGACGATGTACCGAAACCGGAACCTGGACTCAAATCGAGACCCTAGAAACTTGCTCAGTGGCCCTGGAAAACTGGCTCAAGCTTTCGGTATCAGCCTGGATTTTAACGGCCGTCGCTTTAGCGAAAAAGGATTTCAGATTGTGGACTTGGGAATCGAGTACTCGGCTGAGGCAATCGCTGCAAGTCCTCGCATCGGCATCACAAAAGCTGCCGAGCTTCCTTACCGATTCACTGTGAAGGGCAGCCCCTGGCTGTCTCGGAAAGCCTGATGTTTTCAGAAGCCACACTGGCAAATATTCGAGAACGGATGAATATCGTCGACCTCGTCGGCGAATACGTGCAGCTGAAAAAGAGCGGACAAACTTATTCTGGCCTTTGTCCGTTTCACTCCGAGAAATCACCATCCTTTTACGTGCACCCCAATAAGCAGGTTTACAAATGCTTCGGCTGTCAAAAAGGGGGAAATGTATTTACCTTCCTGATGCACATCGACGGGCTGAACTTTCCTGAGGCCGTTACAAAATTAGCAGAGCGCACCGGTGTACAACTGGAACAGTTTAATCGAGGGGATCGAGCTCCGACGCTAACAGAGGTTTCCGGACGAGAACTCGCAGCGCTGGACTGGGCGGGGCGCTACTTCCACTACTTGCTAACCGAAGTAAAAGACTACGCGTTTGCGATGGAGTACCTCGAAAAACGCGGCATTACTCGACAAACCATTGATCGTTTCCAGATTGGAGTGTCGCCTCGCGGGTGGAGCACCCTTCTTAACCTGATGCTGAAGCGCAAATTTACCTTTCGGGAAATTGTACAGGCAGGGCTTGTCGTCGAAAGAGAAGGATCAGAATCCGGTGGCTACGACCGCTTCCGAGAACGCCTCATGTTTCCGATTCGAAATCGAGATGGACAAGTGCTCGGATTCGGCGCACGTGCGCTGAAAGAAGGAGACCAACCGAAATATTTGAACTCCCCCGAAACAGCGCTTTTCTCCAAGCGCCGCATTCTCTACGGGCTTTGTGAATCTCAACGGGGGATCCGACAACTCGGCGAAGTGATTTTGGTCGAAGGGTACATGGACGTCATTGGCTTGGATCAAGCGGGCGTTTCGAACTCGGTTGCCACCATGGGGACGGCTCTCACCGAAGAACATTGCTCCGAACTACGCCCGCTGACGAAACGCGCCGTCACCGTTTTTGATCCCGATCGCGCAGGACAAGATGCCTGGCAGCGATCCGTTCACCTCTTTCTCGCGCAGGGGTTTTTTGCCAAGGACCTTTCGCTTCCCGACGGCTTGGACCCAGACGAGTATGTTCAAAAGCACAGCGCCGAGAACTTTTACGCGCTGTGTGCAGCGGCTCCTCGGCAGGTGACCAAGCTACTCAAAGAGATAGCCCAGAAGGGGCACCTGTCAGAGACCGATGTCGCGGCAGCTCTGACCTCTCTCACTCCTTTGCTCATTGCTAGCCGCCGCCTTCCGGATCGAGCGATGCTGTGGGATCAGATAAGCCTCGTGCTGGGCCTATCCCTTCCGGCCCTACAGGAAATCGCCGAGACCGCTATGCGCCGGGCAAATCCTCAGGACGGGAAAAAGAACGAAGCTGCCCCTGCAAAAAGGGCGCCGGCCCCGCCACCCGAGAAGCCGCTCAACAAATTGGAACTACAGTTCTTCGTAGGATGCGTTGAGTCGCCGGAGCTTTTTCTGAAGACTCCGCGCGAAAAGTGGTTGAGCGCCCTTTCTGACCCCGCCATTCGAGCGTGGCTGGAAGATCTCTCCACGGCAGTTAACATTCTAGAATTCCGCGATAAACTGGAAATCCGTGTGCATCAAGGGGTTCCGGCCGAACTAGCATCTGCAGCTGCCGCTGGCGTTTTCGACGACGTGCCCGTAAAACGTTCCAACGAGGAATTTGAAGCGCTCTTAGAGGCGCTCAGTAGACGTCGAAAGCAGAAGGAAAGCCGTTCGTTGACGACCCAGGTAAAGCTGACGGCACGGATGGGGGATTCGGATGAACAGCTGAGGTTACTCGGTCAGCTGCTCGAAGTGAAAAAGCAGACAGTCCGATCGGATTGACGGAGTCGGGTAAATGCCTATTAATAGTGGGATTGCCCGGGTTTAAGGGGCGTGGTATAGCCTTGGGTTTGTCTGTCTCTCTTTCCATATGAACACCGTCTCTATTTTAAAACGGGGTGCCAAAGCAATGCCGAAGGTCGTCGATAAAAAGAAGGAACTCCAAAAGCTCATCACTACGGGCAAGGAAAAAGGTTTCCTCACTTATGAGGAAATTAACGAAGCCCTTCCTGAAGACATCACAGAGACCGAAGAACTTGATGAAGTGATGGCGCTGATTGAAGAAGCGGACATCGAAGTCGTCGAGAGTGAAAAAGATGTGAAGGGTAACGCGGGCGGCGCAAACGCGAACGCTTCCGCTGCTGGTGGAAAAAAATCTGCCACGGGCAAGGCGGAGGGTTCCGAAAAAGAAGACGAAGACTCCATGACGCGCGGACTCGATCCGGTCCGCCTCTATCTGAAAAAGATGGGCTCAGTCGCGCTCCTCACTCGTGAAGGCGAAATTGAAATCGCCAAACGCATCGAGGAAGGCGAAGCCGAAGTTCTTGATGTCATCCTGAACTCTTCCATGGGCGTAAAAGAATTTCTCGCTATCGGGGACAAGATCGAAAAGGGAAAGCTGCGCGCACGCGATGTAGTGCGTGGTGGCACTGATTCAGAATCCACCGATGAAGAGAATCCTGCTGCCCCCGCCGCAGGAGGGGAAGCTCCAGAAGCAGCTGCCGCAGATGCGGCACCTCCGGAAGAAGAAGCCGAACCGACAGAAGAAGAACAGAATCAGATGGCCGGCTTGAACGAAGCCGAGTGCCGCGAGCGCATTCTCGAAGGCATGAAGCTGGTTCACAACTTTGAAAAGATTCTTCACAACGTTGAGCAAAAGCTGCTCAAGGCCGGCCAGAACGCCAGCGAGCGGAAGAAACTGCGCGAGAAGCTGGCTGACAACCGCCGCAAGATCGTCACGGTCTTCATAGAGATTAATTTTAACCGCAAAACGATCAACAAGATCGTTGCGAAGTTCAAACAGCAAGTGGGCCGCATTGAAGATGCGGAACGCGAAAACAACATGCTCTTGCGCCGGGTCGCAGTAGACGGCGTCGGTAAGCTGCGCAAGTACATCAAAGAAGCGAAGAAGAACAAGAAGTTCGAAGAGACGATGAAACTCAAGTACGGCGTAGATTTCGCCGGCTTAATGGAAATCGACTACCTCATTGGCGAAGTGAACAAGAAGATCATCGCCGTTGAAGGGGAAACCAATCTACGGGCCCGAGAGCTCAAGGACATGTACGAGGCGATTCTTGCCGGGGAAGGCAAGTCCGAAGCCGCGAAAGCGGAGCTCGTCGAAGCCAACCTCCGCTTGGTTGTCTCGATTGCAAAGAAGTACACCAATCGTGGGTTGCAGTTTTTGGACCTCATCCAAGAAGGCAACATCGGCTTGATGAAAGCCGTGGATAAGTTCGAGTACCGCCGTGGCTATAAGTTTTCCACTTATGCTACGTGGTGGATTCGCCAGGCGATTACTCGTGCGATTGCGGATCAAGCCCGCACCATTCGTATCCCTGTGCATATGATCGAAACGATCAATAAACTGATTCGCACGTCGCGGTATCTCGTTCAGGAGTTGGGCCGTGAGCCCACCCCAGAAGAAATCGCCGAGAAGATGGAAATGCCCGTCGATAAAGTACGTAAAGTACTTAAGATCGCAAAAGAGCCCATCTCTCTCGAAACGCCTATCGGCGAAGACGAAGATTCGCACTTGGGAGATTTCATTGAAGACAAAGCGATGATTTCGCCGTCGGATGCCGTCACCAACGTGAACTTGTCTGAGCAGACTCGCAAAGTGCTCGCGACGCTTACACCGCGCGAAGAAAAAGTGCTTCGCATGCGTTTTGGTATCGGTGAAAGCTCTGACCATACTTTGGAAGAAGTGGGTCAGGACTTTAACGTGACGCGCGAACGTATTCGTCAAATTGAGGCGAAAGCGTTGCGCAAGCTGCGTCACCCAAGCCGCAGCAAGCGCCTTAAAGCCTTCATCGAGAACTAAAGCGCTCTATTTAGGTCTACGGTAGTAGGTGCACTGAGTCGGCGAAAGGAAGGGGGCGATATCTGCCGGCTGTAGCCAACCATCGCCGTCTAAATCGAGTTCGGGATAGACCTTCACGACCGCCTGTAGGACGGGAACTTGGGGGTGAAGAGCCGTCGCCTCGCTAATCATTTCGGAGAGGTCTTCGCCGGCAAAGCAACCATCACCGTTTCGGTCAAACTCAACTTTGCCCCATGCTTTGTTATATTTCCCCCAGTTCTGGATAGCAAATGACCTTGAGTGGATGCCGAACTCATCTTCAACTTCAAGTCGTAAGCTCGCCGTTCCTTCAGCCGCGGCGTTTTCGGCAAATAACTCAGCAAAGCCCACTAGGAAAAGTGGTTGCCTGAACGAATCCTTGCCTTGGCGATAGACGCCCCAATCAGACTCCGAGCAGGCGGTCGAGATCTTGCGGCACACGCGGGCCGTCCAGGCGTACTTCGTTTCATCTTTCTGACTTCCAACAATATAGACTGCGTATCTCCGCCGGTAGCCGTCGCTCAAAAATTCAAAGGGGTTTAGATCTAAGACCTCTTTGCCTTGCTCAAAAACTCTCGCCTCAATATGCAATCGAGGCCGCTTGGCAAACGGGGCATAGAGCGGATCTCCATAAGCAATCCCTGACATTTGGTTTCCAGCAGAGAAAAGAGCTTCGCCCAACGTGCGCCCGGCAATCAAATTGTCGAAGATAGGCCCGTGGCTCGAGAATGCCCATCCGCCAGTGTAGAAGTGTGATGAACTTCCCCACCAGGCGACCGCGCCCATCCGGTCGATCATATTGGCCGCGTAATCTCCGCCTCCAGCAAAATTCCCAATGGCAGGAGCATCAAATTCACTCACGTCAGCCGGCAGCAGAGAACCGCCGGAGCTCACTGAAACGAGTTGAAAGGAATCGATGTCGAGCACCCCCATAATGTTGGCGGTGATATCGCCCCGAATGCCTCCAGAAATCGAAGCGGTACCGGACAGAGCAGAAAGTTGCGCGGCCGTAAAGTTTACTTCTCTCGAAACCGTGATCCAATCTGGGGCCGGCTCGAGAATAACGACGCTTCCCGCGAGAGTTTCAGCACCTGCTGCAGGTTTAACGGTCGCCCAAAGGACCACCATCATCCGATTGCCTGAATTGCGGTACTTCAGTGAGATTCGAACAGGAAGATCCTGAGTGGCATCAACATTTGGGATAGCGAAAGCCTTAGACATCATCTTGAATGAGAGATGCTCATCGCAGGGGTAATCCGGCCCGCCTTCGGGTGAAGGGCAAAGCTGCCCTTGAGCGGCACTTTGGCCCCCAAAACGGACAAAATGACCCGATGCTGGTTTGGACATTAGCACCGGAGGGACGGCATAGAGGGGCCCCGCGTCGTTAACCCACCCTGAGGGGTAGAAGCCGTAGTAACCCACTGGGTAAGAACGGACCTGCTGGCCAAGCGCACCCGGAGCAAAGCCGACACATTGGGTATTTAGCTCTCGGAAATAATCCTCGCTCAATGCCCGACACCGGTCTTGCTCGGCAGACGTGGGGAAATCTCGACACAAGGGCGTACACGCATCGAAAGTGCGGCGCCAACCCAACATGCGCGACAATGAACCATTGAACGCACTATGGTGGTTAGGAGTGGGGGCGCCGCCCAAGTAGAGCGCTGCTGCTACCACTTTGGGGACGTTCTCGCCGGCCGGAATGACCCCACTCGCTGGAACGGCGAGTGGACACCCATCCCAGGCTGCCGCCACCGTCGGATCCAGGTGGCTGTCGCAATTGCCGCCATAAGCTTGAAGGTCCTCGCGGATTTTTGTCCGGGTATCGGTGGACACGACTGTCCCCTTAAGGCCGATCGCCTCTACCTCAATGGTCTTCGAAATGAGCCGTTTGGTTCTCTCCACATCCATGGCCTCAACGCGGCCATAAGCAACCATTCTGTCACTGGCTTGAATTTGGTCGATTGGTAATAGGGTTCTATTCCAAAATGAGCCTTTCGAATCCAGTACCTTTTGCCAAGGATTATAAACCGAATGGGCAAAGTAGTAATCAAAGGAGGGGTTTTCGACCACATCCGCATTCCATCCGGTCATGGAAATAAGGCGAGTCGGAAGACCTCGGATGATTGCGAGGAAGCGAACGGGAACTCGGTTTGCAATCTGCTCTCGCTGATCTTCGTCGCAACTTGTCGAAGTTTCACCTCGAACCTCGGCGTCTACGCGACACAGGCAAGGGAGAATTTGTTTGTTCGCGGCCTTGAGATCTTGCTCGGTACCATAAACTCCCGGGCGCACCGAGATGGGACAAAGATGCGATTCTGGAATGTTTCTCTTAACCAGATAGAACTCGGCAATCTCCTGAGCTCCCGCAGCTTTAGGGTTGTACGCAACGAGAGTTTGGGTGGCTGGAGATTTTTCGCTCGCTAATGATGGATTGACTCGAAGCTTGTTCCAAAGCCAGATCCAGTCCTTGGTGTCAATTCTACTATCGCCGTTGGTATCGGCTTTCTTGATGCACTCACTGGAGCTCCCTTCGGAATCAAGCAAGCGCTCCAAAACATCGAGATCGCGCTCGTCCAATTTATCGTCGCAATTGAAATCACCCACCCCAAACAGCATCGTGTTCGGACCGTGCCTGAGTGTCGCCTCTACTAAGTTACAACCCGTAAGCGTCCCTAGCCCGAGGCTTAGGGGCTCTACATCGTTAAAGGGGGCATGAGGTCCCTGGGTTAAGATTGGTGTGTTCTACGCACTAATCGACAACCTGGAGAAGCCTCATGCCTTGCATAAACGATATCATTGGTCTGCCTGGTGTTCAGATCGAAACTGTTG
>JBGTAN010000005.1:0-40612 GCA_041749855.1 Bdellovibrionota bacterium | reverse complement strand
GAACCGCTTCAATCTCGACGTCAGGCAAACCAATGATAGAGTTCGAATAAGGCATGGGGCTTCTCCAGGTTGTTGATCGATGCTTTGACACACCAATCTTAACCCAGGGACCTCATGCCCCCTTTAACGATGTAGAGCCCACCCCTCCCCAGTCCTTCCCTGCTTTGCGGTATAGTGGGCTCTATGCTCATGAAAATGGTCGAGATTCCACCTCCTGGGACATGGTGTCAGAATGAGGCGCTTTGGGACATCATTGGCAAAGTAGGCGCAAAGCGGTTTATCGAAGTCGGTTGTGGGGCAGGTGAGCTTTCCGCGGTTCTGTGCGATCGCGGCATGGCTGGCTGCGGAATCGATTTCTCCCCTCGCTCCTTAGAGCAGGCCGAGCAACGCCTTTTTCCTCACCTACAGATGGGGCGTTACCGCTTGATCGAAGGGGACTTCCAAGAAATGAAGAAGCTTCCCACCCCAGCGGACATTGCAGTCAGCATGATGGTCGTAGAGCACATTGAAGACGACGACGCCTTTGTCCGAAAGCTTACCCGGTTGGTCCATTCGGGCGGGCACGTCATTGTGGGCGCCCCTGGCAGAAAAGCAAAATGGTCCTTTGAGGATCAAACCGTGGGGCACCTGCGTCGCTACGAGCGGTCCGAATTGAAAGACCTTCTGGAAAAAGCAAGGCTAGTGGACGTGCAAGTTTGGTCGGTTTCGGTTCCCGTGGCCAATCTCCTTTTCGGTCTTGGCAATGTGCTCGCTCGAAAAGCAGGAGAAGGACACAAAAAAGCACAAAGTCAGCGAGACCAAACCCAGACGAGCGGCATTCGACGGATTCCCTTCAAGACGGTCTTCCCCTCGTTCTTCCGCGTGCTTCTCAATCGTTGGACGCTTCGGCCGCTGTTTTGGATACAGCGCCTTTTCTATCGCTCCAATTGGGGGCTCACGCTCATCGCGTTTGGAAGGGTCGCGTAGATCCCATACTGGGTGCGTTTTACTACCGCGTAGTGGGATTTCTCGAGCATCTCCAGGAGTGGGCTGCGCTCCGGCAAGCGAGAACGGCCCGTCCGCCATTTGTGATTCGGCGTCTCCTTTAGATGAACGACCAGCGCGCCTGATTGCGATCGCAACTGATAGTAAGCGTAACACCTGCGCGCCAAAGCATCGGGGCAGGTCGCCCAAACTGAAAGGGCGGCTGGCTTGAGCTGGGTGAGAAGATACCCCGCCGGAAAATGGGGTTGGAACAGAATGGCTTTCCCTCCCACGTTCCGAGCCGTTTCCAAATCTCTCGAGAGCTGCATCAGGAATTCATGCTTTCTCGGTGTCGTATACAGCCCCTTGTAAGGTCCCTGCTTCACTGGCTCGGTCAGTTCCCCAAGAGAGTCGTCCATATAGACCGTGCGTAACGAATAAGCGCCGATGGCAACACACAGCAAAGTAGGCAATGCAAACCTTGCACTTCGGGGAACTCGCCCAATGAGCGGTTGCTTGGCTGAGAGAAACAAGCCTGCAAAATAAAGCGACACCAAACTCGCTGGAACCAAACCCACCGCGGCAGCTTGGATGCCCATATTGCTACTCCAAGCCATCGCGAGACCTGCAGTTAGAGACGGTAACCAAATACCCCATATCATCGCTGGTGGGTGCGTTTCGGAATCTCGATCCGAAAGCACGTAGAAAAATGGGGCGAGCAGCGCTTGGTACCGCAGAAACCCCATGAAGCCATTGCCGCCAATGACCGCACGGTTCGCGAAAAAAAGCGCAACCGATAATAGCAGCGTCGTCGCCAGAGCAATGCGAGGCGCCCGACGGGAGGAAAGGGCCGTCACCAGGAGGAGCCCGCCCAATAAAGGTTTATAGGAAACGCCGTTCCACAGCTGGTACACCAGGTCCAACGCAGATTCCCCACTCCATTTGTGCCGAGTCGCCGCTGCCGCTGCCGACACGTACTCGGCCACGGCTCGCAAATCAGAAACGGCAACTCGGTGGAAACCAAGCAGCGCAAATACGATGGCTGTCCCGGACAAGGCATAGGCTGCGCCTTCGCGCAAGCGCTGGCGAGAAGTCACCATCAGAAAGCAGAAATACACTGCCGCGGCTACGACGAGGGAAGGGTATACGAAAGCCGCTAGGCCGTGTGCACTCCCCACAACGACGTTGCGCAAGACCGTGCGTTTTGACGCATCCCAACCCAGATACAGTCCCAGCGCAAAGAGACTACTACCCAAGAAGTTGTAGCTGGGACCAAAGAGATTGTACGGAATGAAAACAACGTGCAGCGTTGCCGCAACGAGCAGCCAGCTCAAGTCCGCCTTTTCACGGAAAGAGTGAAAAAAAACCGCAGCAACGCCGAGCGACATGAAAAAACACAGGTGCCGAGCAAAAAGGAAAACCCCTTCCGCTGATCCTGCCCACCTGAAGAAGCCTGCGTAGATGGGATAAACAACCAGCGAGGCGGACTGCGTCAAATTGAGTTCATCGCGGTAAGGACGATCTCCAAGAAAGAAGCGATACGGGATTGCGGAGTAGAGGCCTTCGTCCGTAAAATCAATACCGAAGTAGATCCTGACATAACTAATCAGAACCACTCCGAGGGAAAAGACAGCGGCGAACCACACTATCGCGCTGTCCCATGAACGATGACCACCCACATTCCGTTCAACCGGCCTTACATCACGGGCAATGAATTTAAATATATCGAACAGGCGCTCGGCTCGAACCATGCTTCGGGTGATGGTGCCTTTACCAAGAAGTGCCATGAGTTTCTCGAGAAACATACAGGGGCTCGAAAGGCGCTGCTCACAACCTCCTGCACGCATGCGCTAGAGATGGCTGCGATTCTACTGAATATCGGCCCCAACGATGAGGTAATCATACCTTCTTTCACTTTCGTTTCCACGGCCAATGCCTTCGCGCTTCGTGGAGCACGAATCGTATTCTCTGACATTCGATCGGACACTCTCAACCTGGATGAGCGACTGCTTGAAGAGAAAATCACGGCCCGCACCAAAGCGATTGTTCCGGTTCACTATGCCGGAGTCGCTTGCGAGATGGATACGATCCTTGCGCTTGCGAGCGAAAAGGATATCGCCGTCATTGAAGACAACGCCCATGGCCTATTCGGAAGTTACCGTGACGAAATGCTTGGCACGCTGGGGACCTTTGGTGCTCAGAGTTTTCATGAAACGAAAAATTTCAGCTGCGGAGAAGGGGGCGCGCTTCTGATCAACGACACTCGCTACTCTGAGCGAGCAGAGATCGTGCGGGAGAAAGGCACGAACCGAAGCCGATTCTTTAGAGGTCAGGTCGACAAATATTCCTGGGTAGATGTGGGATCGAGCTACCTACCTTCCGACATTCTTGCGGCTTTCCTTTTTGCTCAACTCGAACAACGGCAAGTGATTCAGAAGCGGAGAAAGGCGATTTGGACAACTTACTACGAGGGCCTCCAGGACTGGGCGAAGTCCGTTGGAGCACGACTCCCCACTGTCCCTTCTCACTGCGGGTCTGCGTACCACCTATTTCATATTGTCCTTGCGAGTCCCGAAGATCGTACGGCTCTGATTGCCCACCTGAGGGACGCTGACATTAACGCAGTCTTCCACTACTTACCGCTCCACAGCTCTCAAATGGGGAGATCCTACGGGTATGCGGCAGAGCAATGCCCCGTAACGGAACGCACGGGTGCGTGCCTGTTGCGGCTTCCCTTCTTTAACGCCCTGACGGATAGCGAACAGGCGAGGGTGATCGAGTGTGTCCAGAGTTTTGGAAAATCGGAAAGGAAGGTTGCAGCACGATGAGCGCCGAAGCGCACCAGCCATCCAAGAAAGTCGCCATACTCCAGTCGAGTTATATTCCTTGGAAGGGCTACTTCGATCTGATCAACTCCGTCGACGAGTTCATTCTCTACGACGATGTCCAGTACACAAAGAGGGATTGGCGCAGCCGCAATCAAATAAAGACGCAACACGGGTTGCAATGGCTCAGCATTCCCATAGAAGTCCGCGGCAATCGGTTTCAAGCCATTCGAGAAACCAAGGTATCGTCGTCAAACTGGGGTGAAAAGCATTGGAATGCGTTGACCTGCGCGTATGGAAAGGCCCCTTTCTTCAAGACGTATCGCGCGGCGTTCGAGCCCCTGTTTCGTTCACCGGCATCCTCACATTTGAGCTGGATAAACCATTCCTTCATCACGGCTATCCTTGGGCTTTTGGGAATCACGACGAAGATCTCCTTCTCAATGGACTACCCGTTCGAACGCACAGAGAAGAACCAGCAACTCATTAACCTTTGCATCGCAACCGGGGCTACGCACTACCTTTCCGGGCCTGCAGCCGCTAGCTACTTGAATCGCGATGCCTTCTCCGAGGAAGGGATCGCGCTTTCGCTATACGACTATTCAAACTACCCCGAGTATCGGCAGGCGCACCCACCGTTTGAGCACGCCGTAACTATCTTGGACCTGCTCTTCAACGAAGGGCCTGCGTCCACGCAGTTTATGAAGTCTTTCGCGGCGACAAAGACCACTTCGATCAAGAGGGACGTTCACGCATGAATCAGGATTCCATCCTCACCGACGTCTCTCACTACTATACGGACAAACTCACTACGCATGGCCCAAGTCCGAAGGGCATGGACTGGAAGGATCGGGAGTCTCAATTTCTTCGTTTCGATCAACTGCTTAAGATTCGCTCAGAAGAGGGCGCCTTCCGCGTCATCGACTTCGGATGCGGACTAGGGTGCTTGTCCGAAAGCATTGCCGAAAGGGGCTGGCAGTTTGACTACCATGGTATCGATGTTTCCCCCCACATGATCTCAACCGCTCAGCAGCGGCACGGTTCAAAAGTCGGGATCCACTTTTACACCTCCCCTGAAGAACCTTCCCCCCAGGACTACGTTCTCGGAAGTGGCATTTTCAATGTGCGAATGCAGTACTCCGACGCCGAGTGGGAGGACTACCTCGTGTCGACTCTCGACACGTTTAACCGTCTCAGCACTCGAGGCTTTGGCTTCAACCTGCTCACTTCGTTTTCCGATGCGAACCGAAAACGCCCTGACCTGTACTACGCAGACCCGGCAAAGCTCTTCAATCTCTGCAAGGAACGTTACTCTAAACATGTTGCCCTGCTGCATGACTATCCGCTGTACGAGTTCACACTTTTAGTGAGGAAAGTTCTATGAGGGACGTCGTCGTATTCGGGGCGGGTGAGATAGCTCAATTGGCGCATTTCTACTTCACTCGCGAGGGCAAAGTAACCGTACGTGCTTTTGCTGTAGATGATGCATTTGCAACCGCCGACTCATTCTGCGGCCTACCCGTTGTGAAGCGGTCTGCCCTTCTTTCCAGCTATCCGCCTGAGCGCTACTGCGCTTTCGTCGCAATGAGCTACGCCGAAATGAACCGCGCACGCGAACGTAAGTATCTCGAGTTGAAAAGCATCGGCTACCGTTTTGAGAGCTATATCAGCCCCCAATGCACTCGACTCACTGAGGAAATCGGAGAGAACTGTTTTATCCTCGAAGACAACACCCTCCAGCCGTTCTCCAAAATCGGAAACAACGTCACGCTTTGGAGTGGAAATCACATTGGTCATCATGCCCAAATTGGAGACCATTGCTTTATCACGTCACAAGTCGTCATTTCCGGCGGAGTGAAGATTGGAAGCAACAGCTTCATCGGAGTGAACGCGACTTTGCGGGATCACATTTCAATCGGGGAAGCCAGTATGATTGGCGCGGGGGCGATTGTCTTAAAAAGCACCGAACCCAAGCAAGTCGTGCGAGCACCTCGTTCTGAAGTACTTTCCATTTCAAGCGATGAGATAAAGAAGATCTGACCATGGCCTGGAAACGCATCGGACATCTTTTTAGCCCCTCTCGCGAAAAGCCCTGGATGGTATCTCATGCCTCACAGCCGGTGGCCGAACCTATCGAGGGGAACCGGTTTCGCATTTACTTCAGCAGTCGGGACGATCAGAACCGCTCCAGCATCGGGACACTCGAGATCGACATCCGTAACCCACTCAGGGTTCAAGCGATCAGCGAAGGACCGCTCCTGTCCCCTGGCGTACGGGGACTCTTTGATGACAGTGGTCTATCGATGGGTTGCCTCGTTCAGAATGAAGGCAAAAAGTACCTCTATTATTTGGGGTGGAATCTGGGCGTCACCGTTCCCTTTCGCAACAGCATCGGACTCGCCCTCGGCCAAGATGATGGAACTTTTGAAAGGCTTTCGCCTGCTCCCATCGTCGATCGAAATCCCGTAGACCCCTATGGCGTGTCGTACCCCTGGGTGCTTCGCGACAAGAACCAATGGCATCTTTGGTACGGGTCAAACCTCGAATGGGGTAAGGAACACGGAGCCATGCGCCACGTCATCAAACACGCAGTGTCGTCTGATGGCATCCATTGGGAACGATCTGGCGCCATCGCAGTCAACCTTCAGGGGGAGGAATGGGGCTTAAGCCGCCCCTGTGTGGTGAGAGACACCGGGGGTTTCAAGATGTGGTTCTCCAGCCGCAGGGATCAATACTCTATCGCTTACGCGGAATCCGAAGATGGAGTCCACTGGGAACGGCGCGATACCCATGGTTTGTCTGCCGAGGGGACGGGCTGGGACAGTGAATCGGTCAGCTACCCCTTCGTGTTCGACCACCAGGGCAATCGTTACCTTCTGTACTGTGGAAATGGCTATGGAAAGACCGGATTTGGCATCGCGCTTTGGGAGAACCGTGGAGCAAAATAAAATCGTCTTGTCGATCATGAGCCCCGTCTACAACGCCGAAGACTGCGTGGACGCCCTTGTCGCGCGAATCACGGCGGAGGCCAGCAAGATCACGGAGTCTTTTGAAATCGTCTTGGTCGATGACGGGAGCAAGGATGCCAGCTGGGAGAAGATCCATGCCGCCTGCGGTCGTTTCTCGCGCGTTCGAGGCATTCGATTGAGTCGTAATTTTGGACAACACCAAGCGATCACCGCGGGCCTTGAGGCTTGCCGCGGTGAGTACGTCATCCTGATGGACTGCGATCTCCAAGATGATCCCAAGTACATCGGCGAAATGTATCAAAAAGCGCAGGAGGGTTTCGACATCGTCCTGACCTCCAAACGAACGCGCGCACACGGGACGCTTCGCAACCTCGCCTCGCGCTTTTTTCGTTTCATCTTCAACCGATTGACTCAACGTCGCGAAGTCAGCGTGCGGGGAGACGTGGGAACCTTCTCACTTCTTACTCACAAAGTCGTCAACGCCTACTTGCAAGTGCGGGAGTATCACCGGCACTACTTGATGGTATTGGGCTGGCTGGGTTTTTCTACTGCGCACATTCGTATTGAGCATGCTCGCCGATTTGCAGGGAGAAGCTCTTATAGCTGGAGTAAACTCGTGGCGCATGCCCTGGACGGGGTAACTTCTCAGAGCGACAAACTCCTCTATCTCTCGATTAAGATCGGATTTGTGGCGCTCATTTTAAGCATTTCAGCTACTTTTTTCCTGATCGCATCCTACTTTCTGTATGGCTACAAGGAAGGGTGGGCTTCCGTGATGGTCGCGATTTCCACGTCGACAAGCCTTATCCTGCTGTCTCTCGGCGTCGTGGGAATTTACATCGGAAAAATATTTGAACAAGCTAAAGGGCGGCCGCTCTTTATTGTGAAGGAATCGGTGAACTAATGGAAATTGAAACCTATCGAACCTACCCCGGATTTTCCCAGCACCAAGTCAAATCAGATTTGGAACGCCACGTCGAGAACCTCTCTATCCATGGCTACTCCATCATGCCCAATGTGCTGAGTGCCACCGAAACAAGCTCCATCGCGAGCAAGCTCAGCGCCTTGTGGGCCAAGCAAGAACAGGAATTTGGCAAAGAGCGACTACTAGAACTGGGGGAGTATGGAACTCACCGAGGGCTTCTCGCTGAAGACTCCGTGTTTCGCGATTTGGTCATGCATCCCAAGGTCTTGGAAGTGGTGCACTCCCTGATTGGATCCACGGCCATTTTGAATCTGCAAAACGCGAGTGCAGCCTTTCCCGGTCTGAAGCATTTCCAAACTTCGTTTCACCGAGACTTCGCTAAGGATTTTGTGGCCACCAAACCACTCTCCATCAATGCTTTCTGGTGTATTACCGACTTTACGAGAGAAACGGGAGCCACGCAGGCAGTGGCAGGCACTCACAAGCTAGACTCCTTTCCGAGCCATGCCTTTATTCAAGCGAACAGCATCGATCTCTGTGCGCCCGCCGGTTCCATTTTGTTCTGGGATTCGTTGCTTCTGCACCGAACGGGGTTCAACAGCAGTTCCCAGGTCCGGTTCGGAATCAATCATATGTATACCCGCCCCTTCCTCAAACAGCAGATCGACTTCCCAGTTTATCTAAAGGGGCTAGTAGATGAAGAAAGTCCGCTTGGGCAAATGTTAGGCTTTTGGTCTATCCCTCCCAAAAGCGTTAAAGAGTTCCGGGTCGATCCTGACAAACGCACTTACCGACGGAACCAAGGCTAAACACTAGCGGTAGAGTTTTATCCAGCGGACATCACCTTTTTGGATCTCGATAGTACCCACGCCGTCAAAACGGGGATCGGCGCCCTCCACAATGGCCCAACGAATGCCCTGACGTTTCAGCCAAGCGAGGTCCAACTTCTTTTGGGCAAACTGCTTGTAGGCAGATGCCTTGAAATCAGGATGATCCAATCCAAAGTAAAACGCCGTGGCGGCATCTGAGTACAGCGCGACCGCCCGGCTCGCGCCTTCCGGCATAGTCCAATTCTCGCCCAGCGATTCGCGCAGGCGTACCTGCAACAAAACGCGTTCGTCCACAGCAACGAGAGGTGCGCCTTGTATGACCACCTCTACCGCGTCAGAACTCACCGCCCCCAAAGTCGTTCGCACCATCTGCCGGGCAAACTTTCGCGCATTCAGTTCAACCTGGTGGCCTATTCCGAAAAATAGAGTGGCAGCCGCCAACCAATGAAGGGGTGAGTGGGGGCGCTTCAACAAAAGCAGGGGCAAGAGCACACAGACAAACGCACGGGTCATCTGGGCTGTGCTTGCCTCCGTGTAGTTAAACAGCAAATGGACACCCAGCGATTCACGAGGGACTAAGACCGAAGCCAAGTGCAATGCGGTTTCTACCAAGCCATAGACAATCAGAATGACCGTGAACCAAACTCGCTGAGGCCTTGCGAACTTGCTTTTTACGAACAAAATCACGGCAGCGGCAAAATAGATCGCTCGCTCCCAACGGGGGGCTATCGCCAGAGTCAAAGCGTCGGTAAGAGCGAACACCCAAGCTACCCATTGATTCCAGAGCGCTGAAAGAGTCGGGACGACGAACCGCAGGCTCTTCTCACCGTCCAGCACTTCTGTTTTGATATCCAGAGCGGAAAGAGAATCCCCGGCTAATAGGCTCGCAAACTTCCAGCGATAAAAGGGGTCTACCGCAAACACCAGGGCAGTTCCGACTCCCGTGGCCAGAGCGCAGGCAAGCCAGTTGCTTCGGTGGAGCCGCAAGACACGAAACGCAACTATCGTTAGCAAGAAGACCGGAATAAAGCAGGACGGGTTGAACGCCAGCAGCGTGGCAAGCACGAGCCCGGAAAGCCCGCCCGCGACAGGACGTCGGTGCTTTCGAAACACCAACGCTGAAAACCAGGGCAGCAGGAAAAATCCATTTGCAGCCAAGCGAGCCGTGCCCTCCAGGTTTTCGCGACCCGCCAACCACGCTGGGTAAAGCACCCATCCAAAGGAAAGTAGCGCCAGCACGCTGTAAGCGCCTCGGCGTCGCCTCGGCAAATAGGGAAACAACAAAAGAAAAGCAGGGACCACCATCAAAAAGCCCTGCAGATAGGCCTGAACGTTCACCAGCTGGACGCCGTTCCACCCGGTAAGCCTTCCCCACACCAAATTCAAAACGGCAAAGCCACTGGGGTAAGTCGCTGCTATGGCCGAGCGGGGGTAATAGTAGGAAACGGTGCCCGCTTCTAAAATCTGCTTTGCAATGAAAGCGTGGATATCGGGATCCGAACTGGGTGTCGCGTAGTCGCCCAGCCGAACTACAAGCTGAACACACAAAACTACCAGCGCGCTCAACACCAAGAAGGCTTCCGGACTCCGCAAACGCCATCGAATCGACTGGCGGTTCCACGTTTTCCAGGCGGTGAAACCCAAAAGTAAAAGGCCCAACTCCCACGCACCGATACCCGGCAGTCCCAACGCATGAGCCAGAAAGCAACGAACGTAAGCGTAGAGAAAGAGGAGAAACTGACCGTAGGCTGCCGCCAGTGGGAATTTCCAAAGGGAACGGACCCGGAAGTCGAAAGCGCCTAGGAAGGTAGCGCCTAGAAAGCTCAGCCCGACCAAAGCGGGAAAGACGCGAAAAACATCAAGCAGGGGCGTTGCCAACGGCGGAAGCTTAGAAAGGTTGTGGGGGCTAGTCAAACAAGTTCTGGTTAAAGCTTCGTCAAGGAAATCTGACACTTAACCTTGCCAGTCTCAGCTCCATCTGGGACCGTTTAGCCAGGGTGAAAAGAATTGGGTGGGGAATACTGCTCGTCTTTGCACCGATTGGCGCTCTGGGGCATGTCTCTCCAGCGTTCAACGGGGCAAAAGACCTTCAGAGGCACGAAGTGCGCGCCGGCGCAGAGTTGCCAATAAATTCGATGGCTTCGCTTGTCGTCGGCGACCCCTCGAATCCCGGATCACCTCATTCACTCAGTGCCTGGGACGCTTTCCGACTGGGCCTTAGATCGCTACGCAAAGCAGGCTTTCGAGCCATAACAACCGACATTTGGTGGGGCCTCGTTGAAGCTGAAAATGGGGTTTTCACCTGGGACTACTACGATCGAATGGCGAAAATCATTCGAGAAGAGGGGATGCGGTGGATACCGATTCTTTCCTTCCACTCGCTAGGCGGAAATATCGGCGACACACATCAAATCCCCCTGCCTTCTCATGTGTGGGACGAGCGTCAATACAGCGGTAATCTTAAGTCGGAAGATTTGAGGTTCAAAAGCCAGCAGGGCAATGAGAGCTGGGAATATATTTCCTTCTGGGTCACCGAAAACGTTTTGCCGAAATACCGGCGCTTCATGCACGCGTTTCAGAATCACTACCAAGCGGACAGCGGCCTGATCGACGAAATTAATATTAGTCTTGGACCCTCCGGGGAATTGCGGTTTCCTTCTTACAATAGCCACGATATCGGGTCGGGATACCCTTCGGGAGGATCTCTTCAAGCCTACTCCCTTAAAGCGGTCAGCGCTTTTCAAGATTTCGCCCGTGCGAAATACGGAACTTTGGAGGCGGTTAGCGCCGCCTGGGAGTTCCCTCTTCGAAGCTGGCAGGAAATCTATCCTCCCTATCCTCAAGAGTTAGAGTCTCATTTTTTTCCCCGGGACCAGCATCACTCCCGTTACGGACGAGATTTTTTTGATTTCTATCATGGCACGTTGAAACAACACGCAGCCCTGCTGCTTGGAGAAGCCGCCCGGGAGTTCAATGAACCGAACTCGCCCTTCTCAGGAATCCCTCTTGGCGTAAAGTTCCCTGGCATCCATTGGCGCGCAGGATCGGACCGGCGTGCAGAGCTTTCAGCAGGAATGATCCCTGTGGAGCCCGAAACTTGGCACGACATGAACCAAGGCTTGGGCTACGGCAGTCTGCTGGATGGCTTTAAAGCTGTGGGAGGGCTCCCGGGAATGCCGCCCGTGATAGTGCATTTCACGGCTCTGGAACTTGCCGATGGACACGATGGAAATCCGGACTCCCGGGCCGCCACCTTAGCAATTGCAGTGGGTTCCGAAGCCCAGCGAAAGGGCCTCCACCTGCGGGGAGAAAACGCCTTGGGATCCACTTTATCCGACAGTAAGGCCTGGAAGCAGATGGCCGACGCTCTCAAAACCGGCGGCTACAAGGGACTTACCTTGCTTCGGTTCGAACACCTGCTGAACGACCCGGGCGTTCTCGCAGAAGCGGAGGCGTTGATAGCTTCGCACCGCAAAAATGGAAATCCTTCCCCCCTCCTTGACAGCTGCGCCAGTCTCTTAGAGCAGTATGTTCCATGATTTGCGTCGCCGTCGTCATTCCGGCCTACAAGGTCAAAGCCCACCTTTTAAAAGTGATTTCAAAAGTGGGCCCTGAAGTGGAACGCATTTATGTAGTGGACGATGCCTGCCCCGAGGGCTCCGGGAAGTGCGTTCAAAAAGAGTGCTCGGATCCGCGCGTGACCGTCTTGTTCCATGAAAGCAATCAAGGGGTGGGAGGCGCCACTTTGACGGGCTTCCTGCGTGCATGGAAAGACGGAGCACACATCGCCGTAAAGCTGGATGGGGATGAGCAGATGGATCCCTCTTTAATTCCTGTGCTCGTGCGACCCATCACGGAAGGAAAAGCAGATTACTCAAAGGGAAACCGATTCTTTTCGCCTGAGTTTTTGAGCAAGATGCCTAGCCTTCGACTGCTGGGAAACTCTGCCCTGTCTTTCATCAGCAAAATTTCGAGTGGGTACTGGCGGGTCATGGATCCGACGAACGGATTTCTCGCCATCGAAACACGCCTACTCGGGGTGCTCCCCGTCGATAAAATCGATCGGACTTACTTTTTTGAAAGCGATATGCTTTTTCGCCTCAACACAGTGCGAGCAGTAGTTGCGGATGTTCCGATGCGCGCGGTCTACGGTAGCGAAACCAGCAACTTGAAAATCTGGCGTATCCTCATTCCATTTACTTACAAACACATGCGCTGCTTCCTGAAGCGCATTCTCTACAACTACGTTCTGCGAGATTTTAATTTGGGATCCGTGCAAGGATTTGCGGGCGTTGGACTAACGGCGTTCGGCATGGCTTTCGGCGCCGCCGCCTGGAGGACCAATGCAGATTTGGGACGCGTGTCGCCCGTGGGGACTGTGATGGTGGCCGCTCTCCCCGTGCTCGTAGGAATTCAATTACTTTTGTCGGCCATCAACTACGACATTCTCAGCGAACCCCGGAATCCGCTGCACCTTCAGCTCTAGCTTCGGCCACTCGCTTTTCTTTTCGGCCATTCAATGGGATCATGCCCGAGTAAGGAGACGCGATGAGTACGGCCACTCAATCTTTGCCAGCCTATTTAAAACGTTTTGTCGCTGAGCAAGATTATGATTCCTACACGGCACAAGACCATGCTGCCTGGCGCTTCATCATGCGGCAGAACAGAAGTTTTTTTAGCAAGCACGCAGTGGGCACTTACCTTGAAGGTTTGGCAAAAACAGGCATCTCCATCGAACGCATTCCTCGCGTGAGCGAGATGGATGAGTGCCTTTCCCGCTTCGGCTGGGGCGCCGTCCCAGTAGAGGGGTTTATTCCGCCAGCCGCTTTTTTGGACTTCCAAGCGCGTAGCGTACTACCCATTGCTTGCGACATGCGCACGGTTAATCACATCGCCTACACTCCCGCTCCCGATATCGTGCACGAAGCGGCGGGGCACGCTCCCATTCTCTCGTTCGGTCCCTATGCGGAGTATTTGCGGCGATACGCGGCGATGGCGCGAAAGGCGATCTTTTCTAAAGATGACATTCGGCTTTACGAGGCCATCCGCTACTTAAGCGATATCAAGGAAAATCCTGATACCGAACCTTCGGCAATGGTCCGCGCGGAAGCGCGGCTGAACGAAGTAGCCGCGGGAATTAATCAAATCTCAGAGGCCGCAAAGATCGCACGCATGAATTGGTGGACCGTCGAATACGGGCTAGTGGGCGACATCAAGCATCCTAAGATCTACGGTGCCGGTTTGTTATCGTCGGTGGGCGAAAGCCAAGCCTGCTTGTCCGATCGGGTGCGAAAACTGCCGCTGACTGTGGCGTGTGTCGATACTTCTTACAACATCACTGAGCCGCAACCACAGCTCTTTGTGGCTCGCGACATGGATCACCTGGTTCAAGTTCTCGAAGAACTTGAGAGCACTTTATTCTATAAGCGAGGCGGCATCGAAGGACTTGAGGAGGCGGTGAAAGCAGCCACCGTAACCACTCTCACTTTGGACTCCGGGTTACAGATGAGTGGCACTCTAGAAAGCTACTTGTCAGAAAAAAGCACTGCCCTCTTTGTAAAGTATTCCGGACCCGTCCAGCTCTGTGTCGAAGATGTGCAACTTGAGGGACAGGGTCCCGAGCGCCATGGGTCGGGGTTTAGCTCACCTTTAGGAAGTTGGAAGGGTCTTGCTAAGAAAGCAAGTGATGCTACCGACGACGAGTTGAGTCGCCATGGCCTTCACAAAGGCAGGAAGAGTGAGATCGTTTTCACGTCTGGATTTAAAGTAGCGGGAACCCCTGTAAGTTGGTCCCGCGGGAAAAGTGGAAAGCTGCAATTCATAACTTGGAAGGATTGCACAGTAACCCGTGGCGAGGCGACCTACTTTGAGCCCGCATGGGGAGAATTTGACATGGCAGTGGGTGAACAGGTTCTCGCCGTGGCGGGCGGGCCTTCCGACCGAGCTGCCTTTGGCGAATTTGATGTCGGTAAAGCCTCGTCCTCCCCGGGCCGTTCGTCTGCTTTCTCCCTCGAGGAGATTGAGCTGTTCAAAGTCTATGGAAGGCTTCGCACACTTCGAGAGTCGGGGGCAAAAGCCTCAGACTCGGAATTGATCTCTCTGGTGGACACCTGCGCGCAGCGATGGCCGAGCGAGTGGCTTTTACAAATGGAGCTCTTTGAGTTGGGCCAAGGCAGCTCGCCCCCATGGCTAAAGCAGGTGGAGAACCTGCTGAAAGACGCGGTGGCCCGTGTCGATACAGACAAGAGAGAATTGATCGAAAAGGGCATGGCGCTCGCCCGAGCGATCAAGGCAAATTAGAGAACACTTCTAAGAGCGCACCATTCAAATGCGCTGACTGGTCTTCATCCGCAAGATGCAGAATCGATTTCGCAATCATTTCCGGAGTGGTGCTTGTTTTTAACTGCGGGGCTGCCTTTCTCAGCATTTGTGTATCCACTGCGCCCGGTGCAATGCAGTTCGTTCGAACACCGAAAGGCTTGCCTTCCACAGCGAGTGCCTCCGTCAGTCCCACGACTGCAAACTTACTCACCGTATAGGCACCAAAACCCGGAAACTTTGCGGGACCTCTTATTCCTGAAAGCGACGCCACATTCACGATGGAAGCCGTGACTTTCATGTCTCTGCAATCACGCAAAACTTGCCGGCTGCATTGGAACATCCCTCGTACATTCACAGCCATCATCGCATCCCAGTCCTGCGAAGAATAATCGACCAAGGGAGCAGAAATTAGGATGGCGGCATTGTTCACCAAAATACGAACAGGACCCCACTTACCTCTGACCAGCTCAAAAACACGACTCACTTCCGATTCCGAAGCGATATCGGCGGTCAAAGCCCAAGCCACACCCCCAGCCACTAGGACCTCTTGCGCCACGGCGTCTAGCTCGTTGGGCGTGCGGCTCACAAGAACCACCTGCGCGCCCGCTCGTGCAAGCGCTAGCGCGGTGGCTCTTCCAATGCCCCTCCCCGCTCCGGTTACCATAGCTACTTTGTTCTTCAACGCTCCCTCTCTCGTCGGGGACATTGACAGTTTTCACAGAATCTTGTCAATTGAGCCGCCATGGCAGACACCGGAAAAAAACGTCATAGAATTTACCTAAAGAAGCAGGCGCTGAAGTTCGCGGCCGGGCATATGACGGTATTTCCCGACGGTACGAAGGAAGCCCTACATGGTCACGGCTACACCACTGAACTCACCGTAGAATTGCGAAGCATCGCGCTCACCGACTTGGTTTCCTTCGATGTGTTCAAGCAGGCTTTGAAACAACTGTGCGATGATTGGGATGAAAAAGTTTTGCTCCCGGAAAACTGCCCCTACTTGGAAGTGATCGATCGCAAGGGCAAGTCGACCGAGTTTGAGCTTTGTAAAAAGCGGTACGTTCTGCCTTCGGATGAAGTGGAATGGGTCCCGGTGGATAACATCACCACAGAGAGTTTAGCGGAGGTACTGCTTACTCGCTTTATCGAAAGCTTGGAGAAGCAACGTGTTTTGAAGTCCGTTTACTCGTTGGAGTTGCGAGTCGACGAAAGCCCCGGACAAGGGGCGAGCTGTCAGTGGAAAAACAAAACGTGAAAAGACGCCTTGAGCTTTTTGTAAAGTTGCATTTGCGCGCAACGCACTCGCTGACCGAGCGGGAAGCACCTCACTCCCATGTTTGGAATATCGACGTAGGACTCACCGGACCCCTATCGGAAGGGCGCATTGTGAGTTTGCCCGAACTACAGGAGGCGTTTAAGGCTGAGACCCGGAAGCTGGAGGGGACTTTCCTCAATGAGAACTCTGCCCTCGATCCACAGACTCGTAGGTACCCGACTTGTGAAAGCCTGATCCTCTACTTTGAAGAGGCCTTCAGAGCTAGAATCGCTCAATGCGGATGGGAGCAGGTCGAACTGACTGAGCTGAGAGTGACCGTGGTTGAACCGGATGGTCTCGAATATGGAACGGCTCGCTTAAGACTTTAGCGACGGCCGCGACTACCGCTGCCCCGCGAGGAAGACGATCGTCCACTGCTACTTCGCCCACTCGAACTGCTTCTACTGCTACTTCGAGAGCCACTCCCCGAAGAACTAGATGAACTACGGCGACCCGATGACCGGCCCCCACTGGAGCTTGCGGCGCTTCGCGACCCAGAGCGGCTGCTCCCCGATCGCACGGGCTTATCGCCCTTTCGGGGCGGCTCAAAGTCATTGGTAAATCGCTCCGGGATGCGGGCTTTGATCAACTTCTCAATTTCCTCGACCTTTTTCAGGTCGTGGCCCGTACAAAAACTCACTGCGCGCCCTTTGGCGTCTTTACGGCCAGTGCGACCAATTCGGTGCACGTAATCTTCGGGTTCCATGGGCAGGTCATAATTAATAACAAGTCCCACATTCTCGACGTGGATCCCGCGGCCAGCGACATCGGTAGCAACTAACACCCGGTATTCGCCTTTTTGAAATCCCTTAAGAGCGGCTTCGCGATGCACCTGCAACTTATTGGAGGAAATATACGTCGAGTCCTCAATCCCCGCTGCGTGGATCGATCGCCATAACAAACTCGCGCCATCCTTCGTTCGCGTGAAAATGATGACCGTTTCTTTGGTGTTGCGCAGCAAGCGGAGGAGTTCCCGCTTTTTCGAACGATCATTCAGCCACAGAATCTCATGTGAAATACTAGCTGAGACGGTCACACCCGTGTTACCGACGAGAATGCGCTCGGGTTTGTTAAGAATCTTGCGCGACAATGACTCAATCGTGGAGGGAATGGTCGCAGAAAAAAGCAAAGTCTGACGGGTCTTAGGAGTCTGGTCCACAATGGTGTTCAGCTCTTTGGAGAAACCCATGTCGAGCATTTTGTCGGCTTCGTCCAAAACTAGAAATTCAATGTATTCGAGCCAGAGATTCCCCCTGGAAATATGATCACAAATGCGACCGGGAGTTCCCACGATGATTTGCGGAACGGTACGAAGTGAAAGCTCGTCGGCTTTTAGATCCGTTCCTCCAATTAAAGCGATTGCGTTAAGGCCCAGCGGCTCCCCAAAGAGTTTCACCGTCTCCAAAGTTTGAAGGGCAATTTCTCGGGTAGGACAAAGGATCAGGCCATACGTGCCGCGTCTTCCCTTAAGCGCCTCGATCATCGGCAAAGAGAAGGCGGCAGTCTTTCCAGACCCCGTTCGGGCACCCGCAATCAGATCCCGCTTCTTCAAAGCTATCGGAATGGAGAGGGCTTGAATGGGAGTGGGACTGCGAAAACCAGCTTTCTCAACGAGTTTCAAGACGTCAGGAGAAAGGCCTAGTTGTGACCAACTGAGAGTTTCTGCGGTAGGAGTACTTTGAGAGTCTTCTTTTTCCATGCGTAAGCGCGTAGCGATAGTTACCAGTTCAACGTATTACTCTCAACCGCTTTCGAGACCGATGCCACCATTTTCTTCAAACAGGGCCTAATCTTGTCTACATTCTGAGGAGAGCTGAGTTGAGCATCGTGCTTGGATACGAGCTCCCCCTCTGCATTTTCCATCCTAAGATTCTTAAAGTGCAGAGATATAAATCCAGGGCTCGACTCAAAATCCAAAGCGAAGGTCAGGAAATACTCCTTTAAGTCGTTGTCTTTGCGAAAAGTGTTGCAACTAAATGCAGCTTCCATTCGCATGGAGCCTGTACTGGGGTCTTGTTCTCTCGCCTTACCCGGAACGGGGCGCAGATTTTTATCAAACCATCTCAGGGCAAGTTGATAGGCCGTCTTCTGTTTCACGCCAATTTTTTCGACGTGATCGACTTGCCGGACGTAGTCGGGAGCAAGTAGCGCACTGGAACATCCGCCCAGTATCAGAACTGCGATTATCGCACTAAGAATTCTCATAGCTCCTCAAGAAGTTTTTCGACGATAGGAAGGTCGGCTGGCGCCAAACGAAATCGCTTGAGATCCGGGACTTTGACCCATTCTATCACGTCGTGGGAGTCGCCGGCCTTCGGTTCACCCAGCGTCTCGCACCGATAGAAAACAATCCGAATGGGACCTCGCGTTGTAGAATGCGAAGACTCTCCCACCCAGTCCCCGACCGCGGCATCAATGAGAAGTTCTTCTTTAAGCTCCCGGGCCAGGGCTTGTGCATGGCTTTCGCCGGGTTCAACTTTGCCTCCAGGAAACTCCCAGAAGCCAGCGAGGCTGCCATTGTTGCGGCGCGCAATGAGGACGCTGTCGCCTCTAAAGAGAAGCCCTGCCACAACGACCGTTTGATTTTCGAGTTTCATGAACTTGCGTCAAGTTATCAGCGTTAGTAACCGAAAAACTACAAGTGTATCCGAAAGCTTATAACTCAATGCGTTGTTCTCTGCGCGTTCTTACTGGTAAGCGCAGAAGTACGCGCTGAGGACTCAGAACTCGATACCGTCGGAAGACTCGGGGTCGGCTTCGGATACAGCTCGCTCTCCACTTTGCAACAAGCCAACAACCCCCAGCTCATTTCAAAATTAGGCTTCACTTTGACGCCTGCGCTCGACCTGTCGATTTTCCCGAGCTATTTGCTGACCTTGGAATCTGAGTTGCGGCAGATGAAACTGGAGGCTCCCGTCGGCACCGTTCTGCTTCAGGAATCCAGCGTCACGGCTTCTCTCACCGCCGGTTTCCACTATCGCACACGTGACTTTGAGTTTGGAGTTCTAGCGGGACTGGGCCAATCGATGCTCGTATCCGGAACCCCCTCTACCAGCTACGTGAACGTTCAGAATGTTTTGTTTCCTAGTGTAGGCGGCCGGCTGGCCTACAATGGACGCCTCTCGCCAAAATTCTATCTCCGACTCGAAGCAAGTTATCTCGTGGACCTGATGGGCTCCAATGACAGACTCAATTTGCAAATGCCCAGGGGAGCACGCTACCTACTCAACAGCCAGTGGGGATTTGGCAGCAAAACGCAGAATTGGCTCCGTCTCACGGCGGGCTTCGGATTACATCAGAGACAAACCAATATTGGAAATCAGCAAGCGCTCTTCGTTGAAGCCGGCCTGTGCATCGGTAATCTCTGGGGACAGCGCCGCCCTGCAGGCAGATAACCTACGTCAGTTGCCTACTAACACGTCTTCCCACTATAAGAGGTCATGGAATCAATGACTTTGTGGGAGTACTTCCGACCTTTTGTTCTGATCGCCTTCGGCTTTGGGCTCAATGAGTGGATGCATCGCACCCGCGCAAAGCGCCAATCGAAAAAAAACCGGGCCCAGTAAAAACCTAGTTCGCGGGCGCAGGAACCGGGATTTCTCCTGATGGGGGAACAGGGACCGGCAAACTAGGTGTCTCCGACATCGGTAGCAAGAAAAAGGTCCACACGGCCCAAGCCAGCGTGAAAACCAAAACAAGAATAGCCATCCATTTGTGCTTTCGCATATCTAACATGGACCTCAAACAACTCGCTCTTCCAAGCGAAGGCAAGCGGATTGAGTGTGACAGTTTAGAGTCACGGCGTTGCGTTTAACTACGCCGCTCTCTCGGATCCGGCTACCTTAACCAGTTTATTGTAGAGCCCCAGAATGAGAATCGTAGGCGCCCATTGGCCTACAAAGCTGCTCAATTGCTTGCGCCCTGCCAGCTGTAAGCCCGCAGAAAGGCCGATAGATCCTAGCGCGCTCCAAAGAAAAACGTCCGAAGGAACTTTGGAAGTCTGTCTCTCGATGGTTTTGGCGACATTGCCTTCCCGGCCGCTGGGTTGGTTCGTCTCGGTTTGATAAGTGGGTGTGCTTTTCATTTTTTACTCCTAAGTTGGGTCGTTACCCACTTTTGAAGGAGCAAAACTGATGCCGTTTAGTCGGGCGAGCCGGAGGAAAAGTTGGTGCGCCGGCCCGGACTCGAACCGGGGGCCCGCTGATTAAGAGTCAGCTGCTCTACCAACTGAGCTACCGGCGCCTTATTGAGAGCAAATAGGGTTATCAGGTCCTCTGCCGTTTGCAAATAAATCAGAAGCTTTCAGCAGTGCGCCGGCCAACGCAAAAAACGCGTTGTCGTCAAAATCATGGGTATTGCCTAAGTTTTAGGGCGCCGTTGGGGGCGCTGGTTTAGCCGGCACTTCAGCGATGAAAGCGCCCGAAGCCAGGCTCCCCAAAGTCATTTTGCCTTGCACGCGAGTTGGCCTTGCGAACGACTGATCAAAGGTCAGTCCCGCCCGCGCAGTGAGTGTCGTACCATCGGGAAGCTTCTCGGTATAAGGACCGCCGAATCCGTACCAATAGTTGACGCCGCCTTTGTAAGTTGACTCGCTGACGTGCAAAGTCTCGAACGTGAACTTCAGCGTATTTCCTGCTGTGGTTACCGTGAAGTCGGCATCCTTGGTCACGCACGCCCAACCCCTATAGGAAGTAGACGTATACGTTTCCTTGCAGTCCGAAAGCGTCCCGGGTTTCAAAGTAGCGTTGTCGCGATCAGCAAGCCCCGAGATGAAGTACCCGTTAATCGGGTCCGCGAAGTACGGAGGGTTTGCCCCCCAAGAAACTCCGACGACGACCAAATGAAACGCCACTATCCCCAATAAGCGATGACCCATTTATCCCCCAATGGCTTAGCGCTCGTTTGCCGCTTCAGCCTTTTGTACGTTGGCAATCCAGGTGGGTATCTTCATGCGAATACGTCTCGGGTTCAAGTTGCAGCGTGGCATGATCGATGGCGTGTTTGTCATGAAGCATCTGCGTGCAAGCGGCTAACACGCACCCATGATCCGCGCCGCTTTTCACTTTAACGTGTGCGCTCATCGCGATCACGCCACTGGCAATAGACCAAATATGCAGATCGTGGACTTCAGTGACGGAATCAACTTTCCGAAGATCCACTCGAAGCATTTCCGCGTTCATGCCCGCAGGAACCGACTCGAGCAAAATATCGACGCACTCGCCAAGCAATTTGAAAGCGCCGTGGAGAATCAGAGTGCCTATCAGCATTGAAACAATCGCATCCGCCAATACCCATCCCTGCCGCCAAACGAGAACGCCTGCGATAATGGCACCCGCGGACCCCAAGGCATCGAAGATCAAGTGAAGCGTAACCGCGCGCATATTCAAATTGGAGTGACTGTGGCCTCTCACCAGGCCAATGCCGACGAGGTTGACGATCAAGCCCCCCACCGCGATGACGGTCATCAAAGGGCCATTGACTGGATGCGGCTCGTTTAACCTTCCGAAAGCCTCGTAGAAAATCCAAACGGCGACCGCTACCAACAGGGCGCCGTTGACAGTCGCTGCGAGAATTTCCGCCCGATAGTAACCAAACGTGCGCTGGTCCGTGGGCGGGCGCCGTGCAATCCAAATAGCAAACAGGCCAAGTGCAACCGCGGCCGTATCGATGGCCATGTGGCCCGAATCGGCAAGGAGCGCCAGCGAGCCACTCCAAATGCCCCCCAGAATCTCCAAAACCATGAAGCCGCCGGACAAAACTAATACCGCTATCAGCGAACGCATCGAGGTGGGTGAAGTCGAATGAGAGTGGTCGTGATCGTGTCCCATGAGTCACCCACTCTAACAGTGACAGGCTGTCACGGAAAAGCTCTGAGACGAGTCCTCAGTTTGACATCGAGTCTTTGATATGGTGCGTAAATTCATTATTTTCGCTCGTTCCAGGCGTAACTCTTCGTGGCCCGCGCCTTGCAATCGATATGGGGATTACCCTTAGGTGACGTGTGCCCGACAAGATGAAAAGCCCGTTTAGAGGTTTGTTCGAGCGCATGAAACGACGCTTGGGCGGAGGCAAACAGCGCACCGCGTCAACAAGCAATCCCAAATGGCAGGCGTGGCGTTCGGCCCTTCGAAAGAAGTTCCCCGAAAACTTCAAACGCTTCCAGATGGACTTGCGAAAAGTCGACGTGGTGAGCGTATCGGAATATCTGGTATGGGCCCGGCGGTTACTTTTCGTTCTGGGACTCTTTTTTCTGGCGGGCATCACGGCACGTCTACTCGGATCCTTCATCAAGCCCGCCGTGTTACCGCCTTCGCCCCGTTCAGCGGGGCCTGTCGGCAGACCCGCTCCTAAGGATGATTATGGCGCGATTTTGCGTCGAAACATGTTCAACGTCCAAGGCACTATCCCCGATCCCTTCGATCAGGGACAGCTGGATTGTTTTAGCCAGGCTCGTGCCACTACAGCTCCCATGCAAATGCTGGGAACGATTGTGATGAACGATGACAAGTTCTCCGTGGCGCTTGTCCAGGAAGAAGGAAACCCTGCAAAGGTGGCAGTGAGAAAAGACGATACATTCTTCAATAACAAGTACACCGCCATGAAAGTGGAGCGTTTTCGCCTGTGCTTCCAAGTGCGGGCCACACAAGACTTTGAATTCGTCGAGATTCCCCAATCCGGACAGGAACTCGGCCTCACGGGCCCTCGACTACAAGGCAGCGGTGAGGGCATTGTTCCCAAGGCTGAGAATCAATTCGAGATCAAAGCCGACTACCTAGAGAAAAACCTGCAAGACTTGAATCGCATCTTGCAATCGGCTCGGGCGGTTCCACACACGGACGCTACCGGTAAATTTAGAGGCTTTCTAATTCAGTCGTTGGATCAGGGCTCCATTTTTGCTCAGCTGGGCATCCGGCAAGGTGATGTTCTGACAACTGTGAACGACATCGTTTTAGACAACCCTGGAAAAGGACTCGAAGCGTTTCAAAAACTTCGGAACTCCCAAAAGATCAGTCTCCAAGTTTTACGTGGGGGACAACAAACCACGATGAGCTACGACGTGAAACCATGAGGTTTACAATGACTCGCCCCAGAAAACCGACTTTGATTGTGGTGTGGCTAGCAGCGACGCTGCTCGTTCCTTACACGGGAACAGGTGAACCGAATCCCTTCGGCACGGGCGATGCGCCTCCACCGAAAGTCAGTCCGGAAAGTTTTGACGATGAGCCGTTGGATGCTCCGGCCGGTGCGAACGCTCAGTCAGCAGAGGCGCCTCCACCGCTGACCGCTCCTGAGACGGCTCCATCCGCGGCGCCCTCACGACCCACTCCTTCTCGTCGGAGTCTTTTGCCTTCGCGTTCGGCTCGCAATTCAGCTCCTGCTGAGCAGCCAGCGATTCCGAAACCGGCACCCGTGACTGCAACAAAGGGAAAAGGCACGCCTTCCAACCTCGCCGACTACTTACAGCTCGACTCGGCCGTGAAGGGTCTGGAAGTTAAAAACTTCGACTTACCCGATAAAGAGATTCGAGACGTTGTCACTTTGATCAGCAAATGGACCGGAAAGAACTTCATTCTGGATTCCAAAGTACGGGGCAAGATCACTATCTTGGGCCCGAGCCAAGTCACGCTCGAAGAGGCCTATCAGGCCTTCCTCAGCGCTTTGGAAGCCAATGGTTTGACGACGGTAAAGTCCGGGAAATTCATTCGTGTGATCGAGGCGGCGGAAGCGCGCCGTTCGCCTGTTGAGACCTTCTCAGGTGACTACGCTCCTGATACGGATCAATTCATCACGCGTATCTTCCAGTTGAAGTACATCAACGCAGACGAAGTACAGCGAGAGTTCCGTGATTTGACAACCCGACAAGGCAAGCTCTTTGCTTACGAGCCTACCAACTCCATCATCATTACGGATACGGGTTCCAACATTAAGCGCATCCAGGAAATATTGGACACACTGGATGTGAAGGGTTTTGAAACAACCCTTCAAGTGCTTCGCATCAAAAATACTTCTGCCAAAGCGATTGCCGAAATGCTCGAGGAAATTTACGGCGATTCGAAATCGGGTGGCGCGGGCTCGGCGAATCGCGCTCGAACCTTCCGTAGGAGCGCCCTAGAGCGCACGCGCGGCGGCGGCATTATTTCCAAGATCATCCCAGATGAACAGACGAACAGCCTTTTGGTGCTCGCGAACCGCTCTGGTTTCAATCAGCTCTTGCAGCTGGTTCGAAAACTCGATGTCCGCGTCACCGACACGGGCAGAATCCATGTCTATTACTGTGAATACGCAAAGGCAGAAGACTTGGCGGCAACGCTTGCCGCACTTTCGGGTAGTGGCGCAGGGGCGGGCGCGGCAAACTCGCGTAGCCGGACCAATCGATCTACCACAACGCCAGGAGCTCCTGGCGGACTAGGTGCGGCCACTCAGGCGCCTCGCGCTGGTCCCGTCACGGCTGACCTAGAAGGCGGCGTCAAGATCGCAAGTGACGCAGCTACCAACTCTCTGGTGATCACCGCCAACTCGGGCGACTACAACACGCTTAAGCGCGTGATTAAAAAGCTCGATATTCCTCGTCTCCAAGTATTCGTCGAAACGGCGATCATGGAAATCAACATCGACAAGGACACGAAGTATGGGGTCAATGTTGCATTGAGTGGGCCAGGAAAACCCTTTGCTGGCGGTTTTATCGGCGATCCCAGTTCGCTTGCTTCCTTCTTGACCAATGGACTACCCGGTCCAGGACTTGCTATCCCCATCGTTGGTCCTCAAGGCCACCCCGGATTTGTAAATTCCATTAACGCGGGAGGAATCTCACAGTCGGTGCAGACTTTTCCCTTCATGGCCTTCTTGAACCTCATCACTTCGAAAACTAACTCTTCCGTGCTTTCCACGCCGCAAATCATCGCGATGGACAATGAAAAGGCGGAATTCAAAGTACTCGATGAAACGCCCGTGCAGAGCACGTTTGTTGCTTCTGTCGGCGGCGTCGGCGGTGCTATCGGTGCTGCGGGACAAGGCTCGATTGAGAATAAGAAAACGGGAATAGAGATCAATCTCACTCCGCACGTGAATGCCGCGAGCAAGAGCATTCGCATGGAGATTGAGCAGAAGGTCGATAGCATCCGAAACGCGGGAGTGCCTGCTGCGTTGCAGGGTGTTCAGATTGCAACCACCTCGCGCGTGACAAATACAACGGTGGTCGTGAAGGACCAGGACTTCGTCATGCTCGGCGGGTTGATGTCGGATAAAATCGATGAGGAAGTCCGTAAGGTTCCTCTACTGGGGGACATTCCGATCTTGGGCTGGCTCTTCAAAGCCAAGAGCTACAAGAACGTGAAAACGAATCTCGTCATCTTGCTCCGTCCCAGGATCATTGGAACCAGCATTAGCTCGGCCAACGTCATTAGCGAAGCCCTGGAAAAACGCGATGAATTCCTAAAAGACAATGTCGGCGACGATGTACACGAGAAACGCATCGAGCGACTGAAGACAGACATCGACCGACAAAAAGGCGCTGAGATCAGCGATCCTTTTGAGAGCTATCGCAATAACAACTCCAAAGAAGAAGACGATGAAGAGCTCGAAAAAGAGCTCAGCGACATCAAGCCTGACCCCAAGAAGGGCTCTAAGAAAGCGGCTGCCGCCCCGGAAGCTGCAATGGAGAGTGGCAATGGAATAGGCGAAGCCCCTCCTCTGATGGGTGACTCTAGCTCAAGCGTCGAGGCGCCCCAGGACGGTGGCTGAAATGGGCAAGAACGCGACAGAGATTATCAATCGAGTTTTGCGACAGGAGAACAAGATCGGCCAGATCTTGCTATCGCAGACTTCATTGACCGAAGCACAGCTGCGCGAAGCGCTTGCCATTCAAAAAGAAAAGGGCGGTCGCCTAGGGGAAATTCTTACTCAGAAGAAGTTTCTCCAACCCAGCGAAATTCTTCTCGCCTTGGGCTTACAGCTGGGCGTGCCGCATCTTAAAGAAATCGACATAAAGCACATTGATCCGGAGTGGGTGAAGGACATTCCCATTGTCTACGCTCGTCAATTTGAAGTACTCCCCGTCGCCATTGACGAACTGGTGGTCACTGCCGCGGTATCAGACCCCTTCAACCTCCAATGCCTCGACGACTTGCGGGTTATCTTTCAGAAGGAAGTGCGCCCCGTCCTGTGCGAGAGCAAAGTTATTTTGGATGCGATCAACCGCGTTTATGAACGCGTCAAACAGACGCTCATCAGCGACATCGACGAAAACAAAGAAGAATACGAATACGACCTCAAAGAGCCGGTCGACTTGTTGGAGTCTTCTGACAGCGACGCGCCCATCATTAAGTTCGTCAACAATCTGATATTCCGTGCGATCAAAGACAAAGCTTCCGATATTCACATCGAACCCTTCGAGAAAGACCTCGCCGTGCGCTTTCGAATCGACGGAGTACTCTACGATATCGTTCGCACTCCCAAGAAACTGCATGCGGGCATTTCCTCCCGCATCAAGCTGATGGGCGAACTGGATATCGCCGAGAAACGTCTCCCGCAAGATGGTCGCATCAAGATCAAGATTGCAGGAAAGGACGTCGATATTCGTCTCTCCGTAATTCCCACAGGCCATGGCGAACGCTTGGTGCTTCGTATCTTGGATAAGAGTAGCGTGCGCCTGGATTTGCAGGATTTAGGGTTCGACGAACGCGCTATCGCGCTCGTGAATACCATCATTCATAAGAAGCATGGCATTTTTCTCGTCACCGGTCCTACCGGTAGCGGGAAAACAACCACGCTTTATGCGGGCTTAAGTCGAATCAATTCCAGCGAGCGCAACATCATCACGGTCGAAGACCCGATTGAGTATGACCTCAAGGGAGTGGGACAGATTCAGGTGAATCCCAAGATAGGGCTCACTTTCGCGTCTGGGTTGCGCGCCATTTTGCGTCAAGATCCCGATGTGGTGATGGTCGGGGAAATTCGAGATAAAGAGACCGCCGAAATTGCCATTCAAGCGTCCCTAACGGGTCACCTGGTGCTTGCTAGTATTCACACCAACGATGCTCCCGGCGCGATCACCCGTCTCATCGATATGGGTGTAGAGCCGTTTCTGGTTTCTTCTTCACTTTTGGCCGTTCTTGCCCAGCGCTTGATTCGCAAAGTCTGCACGAATTGCGTGGAGTATTACGAGCCTCCGACCCTTGAGCTGGAGAACCTCGGCTTAAACCCCGCGACGTTCGCCGGTAAGCGCATTGCGAAAGCGCGCGGTTGCGCCGAGTGCAGTGGAACGGGGTACCGCGGCCGAATGGTGGTACACGAATTGATGTTGATGGAAGACGATATCCGCGGTCAGATTATGGAGCGAGCGGATGCCTCTACCATTAAGAAGACGGCCGAGAAAAAAGGCATGATTGGTCTTCGGGCGAATGGCATCGCCCGAGTTTTAGAAGGCGTCACTACGGCTATCGAGTTAGTTTCTGTCACTCAGGAGTAATCGTTGCCCCTGTTCGAATACAAAGGTGTCGGGCCTGGTGGCAAAACCACCAAAGGCTCAATCGAAGCCGACTCCGGCAAGACTGCGCGCGCCAAGTTAAAAGGGCGCGGCATCTTCGCAACCGACCTGCGCGAGCGCTCTCAAAAGACCGAGAAGAAGGAAGTTCGTATCCCCGGAATGGGGCGGGGCGGCGGCGTGAAGATGGGCAATCTCACGCTGATGATTCGCCAGATGGCTACTTTGATCAAAGCTCGTATTCCGCTCGACGAAGCGCTATCAGCCCTGGTCGAGCAAACCGATGACTCCCGCCTGAAAAGCATCATGGCGCAGGTGCGCACGAGCGTGAATGAAGGAAAGTCGCTTGCTGACTCCTGTCGCCAATTCCCAAAAGTCTTTTCCCCGATTTTCATCTCCATGATTCAAGTAGGTGAGGCCAGCGGTAACTTGGACCTTGTCTTAAAGCGGCTTGCGGACTTTGCCGAAGCACAACTTTCTTTGCGCAACAAAGTAGTGGGCGCCATGGTCTATCCCGCCTTCATGATGATTGCCGGCATGGGGATTACCATTTTCCTCTTTGCCTTTGCGGTTCCCAAAATCACCGAGGTTTTTGCGGGCTCTAAAATGGCTTTGCCCACTCTGACCCTCATCATGATTCGCATCAGCGACGTGGTTTCCACCCATTGGCTGACCATGATTCTACTGATGCTGGGTAGCTACTCCCTTTTCATGTGGTACACGAGCACCAAAGCCGGCCGGGACTGGTGGGATGCCGTGTCCTTAAAGATTCCTCTGTACGGCAGAATGCGCCGGATGGTCGCCGTGTCACGTTTTGCCCGGACGCTGAGTACTATGCTTAGTAGCGGTGTGCAGCTCCTTGATGCCATCGATATCGTAAAGGACGTGGTCGATAATGCGGTGATTCGGAAGGCTTTGATTCAGTCGCGAGAAAGCATTCGGGAGGGTCAAACGATTGCGGCCCCCTTACGTGCCAGTGGGCAGTTTCCGCCGATTCTCACTCACATGATCGCAGTGGGTGAGAAAACCGGTGAGCTCGAGGACATGCTGAATGTCGTTTCTGACGCCTATGATTCGCAGGTGGATGAGGCTATCAAATCCATGACAAGACTGCTGGAGCCCCTTATGATTCTGGTCATGGGCGGTATCATCGCACTGGTAGCATTATCGATTTTCATGCCCATGATGGAATTGAACAATCTAGGATCTATGCCGGGATAAGGAAAAGAGAATGAAACGGAACGAGAAAAGTAAGCGCGGTCAGAAGGGTTTTACTCTGATCGAAATCATGATCGTACTCGCGATTGTGGGGATGCTCTTTAGTTTTGTGGGTGTGAACGTCATCAAGAAGTTCCGCGAATCGAAGATTTCGGCGGCCAAGATTCAAATGGCCTCCTATGAGCAAGCGTTGCAGGCCTACTACCTGGCGCATAGTTCCTACCCGCACACCTCTCAAGGTTTGGCGGCGTTGATTTCTGCCCCGACGGTGGGGCGCGTTCCGAAGAACTATCCGGAAGGTGGCTATTTCGGAAAGAAGAAACTCATTCCAGATCCCTTCGGAAATGAATATCGATATGTTTGCGAGGACTATCAAAACTACACCATTTCCTCGGATGGGCCCGACCAAACACCTGAAACCGACGACGACATCGACCAAGAATAGGCAGAAGGGCTTCACGCTTCTGGAAATCCTGTTGGTCATGGCGATCATCGCCATGGTCCTGGCATTGGGTCTGCCCGCGATTCAGCGGGTGACGTACCAGCGCATCAACTCCACCACACGCAAGTTTGTGGGATTGGTTCGCACGGTCCGCACTGACGCCGTTCTGCTGAACAATATCTATCGACTAGCGGTCGATTTTGATCGCAAGGCGTATTGGATTGAGTCGCAACGCGAAGCCAAACTGATTGAGGAAAACCCCAAGCCGAAGAAGAAACCGAAGAAGGGCGAGGAAGAGCCCCCTTCGAACTTTATGCTCGCCGCAAAGTACGGAAAAGAGCCGACTCCTTGGCCCGATGGTGTTGCTTTCGATGGGGTCTACAAAGAAAAAGAGGGGCTGATTCAAGAAGGCATCGCCTACGTGCATTTCTTCCCCAGCGGTTTTAACGAACAGGCGATCTTATATTTGAAGCGTGAGGGCACGGAGACGATCAGTTATTCGCTCGTCATCCGTCCTACATCAGGAAAGGTAGACATCCTTCCGGAGAAGGTAACCGGTTTCGATGTGGCGCCGTGAGCGGGATGCAAAAAGCAGGATTCACATTCATCGAAGTGCTTGTTGCGATGCTGATCTTTACGCTGGCGGGCCTGGCAGCGCTTAGCATCGTCAACGGGTCCGTGCGCGCCACCCAGGAAGCCAAAGAGATCACGCAAGCCACTTGGCTGCTTCAAAACCTCATGGCGGAAACGGAAACCCGACTTGAAGCCCAAGGGATAGACAAAGCCTGCAAAGAAAAGGAAGAGGGGAAGTTTCCTGAGCCGTATGAGAAGTTCACTTGGCGCACCCAGTGCTACCAGATTGATTTCAGACTCTCGGAAACCGCAGCACAACTAGCAGCCGCAATGCAAGAAGGCGGCACCGGGGAAGTAGATACCTATAAAGAAAACCCCATGCTCAAGCAGGTCATGCAGGTGGCGAGCGAATACCTCACGCGATCGACTCGAGAGATCCATGCTGAAGTTCTTTGGACGCAAGGGAAGAATCCCCGCACCGTGACCGCTACGACTCACTTTGTGCGCTACGATCAACAGGTGAACTTCCAGTGAAGCATCGCACTACTAAAGGATTTACTCTCCTGGAGCTTTTGCTTTCGCTCTCCATTTTCACGCTCATTGGAATTGCGACGGTAAAACAGCTTTCGCAGATTCAAGCAACCAAGGTAGTCGCCTTTCAAGATCTCGATCTCTACAACGACGTGCGCGCAGCCATTGGACTCATCCGCACCGACTTAAGCCAAGCCTTTCACATTCCCATTGATGAACTGGGCAAGGAAGTGAAGTCCGCAGTCGGACGCAATGAAGCGATTGCGCACACGCTTTTCGATGGGCGAGCGAAAGAGCTGGTTTTCACTTCGTTGAGCCACCGCAACTACTACGCCAACCGCAGGGAATCAGAGCAAACCGAAATCTCTTACTTCCTCTACGCTGCGGATAAAAAGGAATTGCCGAGCTTGATGAAACGCGAAAGCGAAATGATCGACAACGATCTTTTTCAAGGGGGCACGCTCTTTCGCCTCGTCGACAACGTCTCCGACATGGAGTTTAGCTACTGGGACGACCGCCAGGAAAAGTGGGTCTCCGATTGGAACTCCGACGGGGGCGCCTACAACGATAAGTTTCCGCTGCAGGTGAAGATGGCACTCACTGTAACGCCGCCGGGAAAGCAGCCGTTCACCGTAGAATCCATTTTCAAAGTCGCCTTTCCCAATAACTCTCCTAACCTGGTGCAATTCTGATGCGGCGCCAAAGACCAAAGGAGAAGGGAGCGGCACTGCTGACCGTGCTGGTTGCCATGATGATCCTCACCATCATGCTATTCGAGTTCCAATATTCGGCCATGGTGGAGCGCAAGCTCGCCTATAACGACCTCAATCAAACACAAGCCTACTATCTGGCCAAAGCAGGCGCCCGCATTGGTCTATTGCGCGTGGCGCTCTATGCCAGAGTAAAGAACGACAAGCGCCTTGCCGGGATGCTCAATAACCCCCAGATGGGTCCCATCGTGGAACAGATCTGGCAGCTGCCGTTCCCCCCTTTTCCTCCCAGCCAGGAAGCGATTCAAGAGATGGCAAACGCCGACCAAGGCGCCGCCAAAACCGTTTTGGAGCAGACCAAGATCACCGAAGGGCAATACTCCGCCACTATCTTGGGAGAGTCTTCGAAAATCAATCTGAACAGCCTGATCCTCCCTGACTCCCAGCTGAACCAGCGACCCAATTTCTCGGTGCCTCCCACATCCATAGCGATGCACACGGCAACGATGCTGCTGAATTTATTGAATAGCTTTATGCGGGAATCGGACAACCCCTACGAAGAATTCCCGGACTTGCGCCCCGAGGAACTCGTTCTGGATATTATGGATTGGGTGAACAAGGGAGACGCTCGCTTTCAAGGAGGCCCCAAGGATCTTTTCTACGAACAACAAAACCCGCCCTACAAGGCGAAACGCAATCGGTTCTTCTCCATTGAGGAATTGCGTCTGGTGAAGGGCATCGACGAGCACCTGTTCCAGAAGCTGCGTCCTCACATCACGGTTTATTCTTATGACGGGAAGCTAAACATCAACAATGCTTCCGACCAGTTGCACAAAGCGCTATATGCGGATTTCACCGATGACGACATCAAACGCATTGTCGAGCGCAGGACAGAGCTCGGCGGGAACTGGGGCTCTGAAAAAGCGTTCGTCGACTTTGTCACTCAAACGCTGAATCGCAACGGGTTTACGACGCAGTACCCCAACCCTAAAGACTATCCTTTCACGGTGGGCACCGAGAGTTTTGTCGTCGAATCGCTGGGTCAGATCCAAAAGAGCGCAAGCAGCGTGCAACGCACTATTAAAGCCGCTGTCGCCTTTTCTTCGAAAACGGGTGGACAGATCGTCGCTGCGGCAACGGCCGCTGAATGTGCCAAAACCCCCGGACAGTTTTGGCGGATCCTTAATCCGCCGAATGGGGGAGAGTGCAGAACCAACCCCCAGAATGCCAATGAATGCACCAGTGTACTCGGAGATTGGGTGCAGCAGGGCGCCCAGAATGTATGTAGAATTACCCAAGGCGCTCTAGGTCCACCCATCATTATCCCGAGCGGTGGTGCAGGCGGAAAGGGCGCGGCGGCCAATAAGGCGAGTGCGCTGAAGATCCTTTCCTGGATGGAGAGTTGAGGAAGAAGTATGCGAATTCTAGGTATTGAATTTGGAAGTTGGAGCCTCAAGGCTGTCGAGATGGAGTCTCGCTTTCGGCGGGTCGAGATCCTCGATTTTCATGAAGTGCGCCTTCCGCTGGAGATCTTAGACCCGACCACGGCCTATCGCGATGCCGTGAGTCAACTCCTAGCTCGACTCCCTAGCACTCCAGAGAAACTGGCAACGAGTATCCCGCCGGCTCAAATGGCGCTGCGTTTTCTTCAGCTTCCTATCAAGCAGCGAAAAACCGTCGAAAAAATGTACCGTTTTGAGTTGGAAGACTCCGTTCCTTTGAAGATGGAAGACGCGCTTTTGGAGCACCAAGTTTATCGCCGCGGCGAAGGCAGCATGGTTTTCGTCGCACTAGCTCCGAAGAATCTCGTTCGATCTCATCTGGATTGGTTGAAGTCTGTGGGTATTGACCCCGACTGGCTCACGTTCGATGGCATGGGCATGGTGAATCTCTATTTCGCGCAAACCCCCGTCAAAGGCCCTGAGGCTCCGCCCGACCCTGTGCTGCTCCTCGACATTGGACATTCCAAGACCAACCTCGCGATTGTGCACGAGGGGCGACTTGAGCACTTTCGAAGTATTGGCTGGGGCGGCGGCGCAATCACTCGCAATATTGCCCTGAGCCTGGGCGTCACCTTAGAAGAAGCAGAGCGAATCAAACGGGAAGACGTGCGCTTGGACCAGGACATGGACAATGCGTCCAAGGAACGCCAGGACGCTGTCCTCGCCGCCACCCAAGCCTGTGGCACTTTTGCTGCGGACTTGATGCATAGCCTGGTGGCTTATAGAAACTCGAACCATAAGGAAATTAAGTCGGCGCTCATAACCGGAGGCACTTCAAAGCTTTGGGGAATGTCTTCGTTGATCGCAACGACGATTGGCGCACCCGTTCAGCCCTTCTTGGCATTCAAAGGCCAAACGCTCAAACCCGAGCTCAAGGAAACTGCCGATGAAGCACGATTCGGGGAGCCACTGGGACGAGCCTCGGTGTTCCTGCGCAAGACGTCCCTTCAATTCAATTTCCGAAAACAAGAAATGGCCAAAGAGACCTCCTTGAATGAGGTCAGCGACTTTGTCCAGAACCCACTGGTCTTAAGGATCATGGCTTATGCTGCCATTCTTGCCGTGATTCTCTACGTGAATGTTTGGGTGAACAGCATGCTGGTGGGCCGAGAAGTTCAAAACGCACAGGCAGAACTGCAAAAGAATTTCGCAGACACCTTTCAGGGTGTCCCCGCCAAGATCAGCAAGAGCCTAACGGCGGATCCCGAACAACTCGGGAAATTCATCGAGAAAAAGAAGAACGAGTTGAATCAGAAGATCAAGATGATGTCGCGCGATCACTCGCCCATGCTCACTAAGGTACTCACGGTGAGCGCGTCCTTTCCTCCGGAAGTCCAAGTAGACGTCAATCTCCTCCAAATTGATGACCGAGCGGTGTCGGTGGAAGGGGTCGTTTACGAAGGGCAGTTGGCACAGGCCAAAGAAAACCTATCGAAGGCCCCTTGGCTCAAGGATGTAACGCTTTCACAGGAAGGCCAACGCTTCACCATGAAAGGGGAGGTAACAGGCCCATGATGAACATCGATAAGACCAAAGATTGGATCCGCGAAAACATTCCCATGCTCATGATCGTGTTCGAGAACAAATACACGGGCATGCTGTACGATCGCTTTGCTAGCCTTCCACCCACTCGGCAGAAGCAGGTCATTATGGGCACCTGTTTCACCATCATGGGAATCGTGATGTTGCACCTCACCTACTCCTACTGGGGCCTTTACAGCTCAAACCGTCAAACACGCCAGTCTCAAGAAATGGTTTCCGTGCTCAAGTCGTTTCAAAAACAGCAAAAGGAACAGAGTTCCGAGATCCGTTTGATGGAACGCAACGGCGCACTGGCCGAACCCGGCGGATTAAAAGGACACCTGCTTGCTCAAGCTCGGCAAGTCGGCATCTCCCCACGCATGATTCAAGCGGAGGAGTCAGGAGATGGGGGCGGGGAAGAGACCGCGTCTGGAAAAGGCGACCTGCAAATGCGCCGCGCGACCGTTAAGTTGCAGCGGGTAAACTTGGCTCAACTAAAAAACTATCTTGAAGGGGTGGAGTTCGGAAATTTCAGCCTCGATGTTTCGTCGATTAAAATCAAGAACGACGATAAAGTGCGCGGCTACATGGATGTTGAGATGGGAATCGTCGCCTACCTATTTGGCGTCAACGCGCCGGAGGACGGGGCATGAAACGACCCAGCGCCCGTACCCTGCTGATTGCGTTTGGACTCTTCACGGTTTTCTTGGTCTGGCGTTTTCCCTACCGCACTTTGCGCGGCTATATTTTTGGAGAGATTTACAAGCAAACTCAAATTCGCGTGGATGCGGAAGATCTCGCTCCTTCCTTCTTCGGGTGGCCCGGCGTGCACTTGTACCGAGCGTCTATCGGCCTGCCAGTGGGTCGAAATGAAGAACTCGACCTCTTTGCCGAGCAGATCACAGCCCGTATCGGTCTCGGCGGCTTACTCCCGCCCGTGCCAAAAGTGTCTTTGAGCATCTACAACTTGCAAAAGGGTGGAAATCTTTTCGTGAGTGGAAGCCAAGGCAACAATCAAATTAGCGGCTCAATCACTTCCGAGGCGCTTAACTTAGCCCAATTCCTTTACATGGGGCTTCCTGAACCCATCCAAGGGGCGATGGATGTCTCTGGGCATTTCAACTACGACCAAGCCGATCTGGCAAAGACGACCGGGGAGTTTGATCTACTGATCAAGGGATTCAAGATCCCGGCTATTAACTATCAGGGCATCGTTTTTCCTGCTGTTGCGTGGGACGAGGTCAAGGCCAGGCTGTCTGCCAAGAATGGAATGCTCGACATCGCCGAGGGAAGGTTCGGATCCGCGAAGTCCGATATTCGAGGCACCCTGAGCGGCAATATTCGCTTGGGTCGAGACTGGATGGCGAGCGTGCTCAATCTGGTTCTAAAAATTCAGGTCAGCGAGAAGTACCGAAGCGATCCCCAAGCTGCCACGCTGGTTTCGTTCCTGAAAACCTTCGAGCTAAAAACACCCGGTGAGTACGGTCTCAAGTGGTCGGCGTCTTTGCGCGAAATGTCGACGAACCTCATCGCCGCGCTCCCCCAGAAAGCTGAATAGTTAGACCTTGTTCAGACGCAGGCGGAAGAGGGAGGCGAGTAGCAAAAGCCAACCCACCCAAAGTCCCAAGTGGTAGAGCTGAGTCCCTTCCCAGACGTAGCCGCGGCGCAAGTCGAAGATGACCTCACCTAAAGGTGGCAGAAAGGCATACACCTTTCGCCAGAGCGACTCCGCACCCATCCCAGATTGAAAAAACCCAGCGCTTACATACAAGACCAGCGACAAGAAGCTTCCGCCGATAAAGGCCGCGATCTTCCCGAACAGAAGGGAGATCACGGCCAGCGCAAATGCGACCGTCGTCAACGCCACAAGCAATAGTATGACTCCCGAACCGACTTCCACCCAAGGGAAGGAAGGGTCTGCAAAGGCTCCGAACCCATAGCGAATAGCGATACTTCCAAACCATCCCACCATTTGCAAAAGACAGAGGATTGCAAAACTCGTCGCATAGACGCCGGGGAATATCCACTTGGAGATGGGAAGCACGTAAGTCAGCGAACTGCGCGGCTCCTCATGCAAATAGGGAAGGACCCAAATCCCGTAAACCGTCGCCAATACCGTACCGGTAAAAAACTGAGTATAGATCAAGACGATGACGACTTGTTTCAAGCCCATCACTTGCTGCATCTCGTTGTATTGAATAGAAGCCGAGTGGAGGATGGCGACCGTTGCGTACTGCACCAAAAAAGAAAAAGCCGTCCAGAGAAGGAGGAGTCGACTCCGCCAGATCTGCAAGAAATGAAATCGAAGCAATGCGATCATGCCGGCGTTCCTGCGGTCGCTTCAAAGGCTGCTTCGACAGAGCCAAACTTGGAGATGGTTTCCGCCGTTGTGCCTTCGTAAACGAGTTCCCCACGGCGCAAGATCACAATTCTCCGACAGGTTTTTTCAACCTCTGCAAGAATGTGCGAGCTGTAAAGCATCGAGCCTCCGTTTTGAAGATAGCGCTCCAAGCGCTGCCGAAGCTTTACAATGATCAGGGGATCCAATCCATTCAGAGGCTCATCCAAAACTAAAAATTCAGGAGACCCCACCAAAGCTTGAGCCAGGACCAGGCGGCGCTTCATTCCCTTCGAATAAGCGCTCACTCGTTTGTGAGGTGCGAGATCGAGTTCTTCTAAGAGGGTGGCGCATTCTTCCTTCCGCCTGGTTCTGTCGGCAATGCGGTAGCTCGCGACAAACTCCAGATACTCCCGCCCAGAGAATCGCTCAGGAGGCAGGCTCTCTTCGGGTGCAAAACCGAGACGCTTCAGAACAGCGGGCGTCCCCGTGCTTCCACCAAAAACGCGCACCACACCTTCCTTGGGTGAGTGCATCCCCAAAAGCGCCTTCAAAGTACTGGTTTTACCCGCTCCATTGGCGCCTAGCAGGCCCAGCGACTCACCTTTTTGCAATGACAGGTTAAGCCCGTCGACCGCACGGTGATTGCCGTACTGAACTACGATTTTACTCAATTCAAAGATGGGTACGGCCGAGCTCATCGCTTTCATCTTAAGGCGTTTGAGGTTATACGATTCAGACGGCTAAGCAACAGACTTTAGGGGCGAAAAATGGGTAAGCGGATATCAATTGGCCTCGATATCGGAGGCACCAAACTCAAGGCGCTCGCGCTCGAGGGACCCGACCGCATTTTGCATCAGACTGAGCTGCCTTCACATGCTAGTGAGAGCCCGGATCGGGTGCGCCAGCAGCTACGCCAAGCCGTCGAAGAGTTTACCGCGAAAGGCGACTCGCCTCACGTTATCGGGATTGGATGCGCAGGCTCGGTCGATGCGCGCGCTGGCCTTGTTCGCAATTCTCCCAACTTTGGGCATTGGCGTGATGTGCCGCTGGTAGAGTGGGTGCAGCAGGACTTCGGCGTTCCTGCATCGATTGACAATGATGCGAATTGCGCGGTGATTGCCGAGTGGAAAATGGGCAACGGTCAAGGCTGTGAGAATCTTGTGCTGCTGACTTTAGGAACGGGTGTTGGCGGCGGACTCGTTTTAAACAACCGCATTTTCAGAGGCAGCACGGGAACCGGCGGAGAACTCGGCCACTTTTCGATTTATGCCAATGGCGAAAAGTGCAAATGCGGCAACACCGGTTGCTTGGAACGCTATTGTTCTGGAACGGCTATTCGTCGTAATGCAGGCGATATCTCCTCAAAGCAGGTTTTTGCTCAGCCAAAAGATCCCCGCTTTGCGCCCGTCATTACCAAGTTTCTGACCGATTTCAAAATCGCCTTAGTCAGTCTCGCAAACACCTTTGATCCAGACAAAATCCTTCTCGGCGGACAAGTGAGTTTGGGAGTGGCTGAATATATGGAAGAGATCCAGGAATGGGTCCGACTCCATGCCTTCCCATCCGTGGGCGCTCATGTGTGCGTGGAAGCGGCCCAGTTTGGAAATCTCAGTGGGAGTCTGGGGGCAGCACTGCTGGCTCTCGAAGAACACCCTGAGTAGCCCCTCGATTGAATTTAGGCCGCCTAATGGATGAGCGTCATCGCTCGTGACCAGCGCACTTTATCCCAGCTATTCCAGGGAACTTTCCGAAGTGAAAGCCAAATTATCTGCGCCTTACCACGCAAATTTCTACGGGGCACGTCTCCCCATGACCGGCTGTCGTATGAATTGTCCCTATTGTCGCCCATCACATAGAAGCTATCGGGGGCCACTATGTGCGCTTCTGCTCCATCGGAAAAAGCGTACGCTGTGTTGTCCGAATGCTTGAGATAGTGTGAAACACCATTGAGGTTCTCTTTAAATACTTTGCCGGACTCGGCAGCTTCTAGTCTCTCCTCCTCGGTAAGCTTATTCGGAGGAGCATCGCCCCTTATCCCCAAGACCTTTTCGACTTCCGATTCGCTCGTAATAAGCTCTTTGGGGACTGCTTCGCCATTGACGTAGAGATCTTTTCCTTTGAACTGAATGCGATCTCCGGGAACCCCCACCACTCGCTTGATGTAATACAGCGACTCGTCCTTGGGATAGATGAATACGACGACATCCCCTCGCTTCGGCGTACTCCAGCTCACAAACTCCCAGCTCGTGAAGGGGAAGGTGAGTCCGTAGTTAAATTTTGAGACGATGATGTGGTCACCAATTTTAAGAGTGGGGACCATGCTGCTAGACGGGATCTTAAAGAGTTCGAAAATAAATGAGCGAACGAAGATAACGGCGATAAAGCAGATGACCAGCGCCCGAACAAGTTCGTTGCGAGCAGCGGTCGCCTGGGCCGAACTGCGCGACTTAGCATTCTTTCTTTCTTCGCTCTTTGGCTTTTCGGTGTCCGTCATTGCTTCAGAACCAGTTTAGCGTAAAAAAACCCGGATGACTTTATGTCACCCGGGTTTCTTAATTTAATTAGGGCATCGTGCGACTTTCCCACGCAGCTACCCGCGCAGTATCATTGCCGATGAGCGGCTTAACTTCTGTGTTCGGAATGGGAACAGGTGTGACCCGCTCTCTATAAACGCCCTAAACCGTTTAAAGAGTTATAAATTTTTTTTGTTAGTGCGAGGCCTTAGGTCGCCCGAAGGCGCCTAAGGTCCTCACCATAACAAAGACAATGCATAGGGAGAATGCGTACATTCTCGGTAATAATAAAGTTAAGCCTCACAGCCTATTAGTACTGGTTAGCTGAACGCATTACTGCGCTTACACACCCAGCCTATCAATCTCGTAGTCTACGAGTGGCTTTCTGAAGACCGAAGTCTTAGGGATATCTAATCTTGAGGTCGGTTTCCCACTTAGATTCTTTCAGCGGTTATCCGTTCCGGATTTAGCTACCCAGCAATGCACCTGGCGGTACAGCTGGAACACCCTGGATCCGTCCATCCCGGTCCTCTCGTACTAAGGACAGCTCCTCTCAAATATCCTGCGCCCACAGAAGATAGGGACCGAACTGTCTCACGACGTTCTAAACCCAGCTCGCGTACCACTTTAATCGGCGAACAGCCGAACCCTTGGGACCTACTACAGCCCCAGGATGTGATGAGCCGACATCGAGGTGCCAAACCTTCCCGTCGATGTGAACTCTTGGGGAAGATCAGCCTGTTATCCCTAGAGTACCTTTTATCCGTTGAGCGATGGTCCTTCCATGTGGTGCCACCGGATCACTAGATCCTGCTTTCGCACCTGCTCGAGATGTCTCTCTCGCAGTTAAGCTCCCTTATGCTCTTGCGCTCTACGGCCGGTTTCCAATCGGCCTGAGGGAACCTTTGAACGCCTCCGTTACAATTTGGGAGGCGACCGCCCCAGTCAAACTGCCCACCAGACACTGTCCCTGCGCCGGATTACGGCGCTAAGTTAGAAACCCAAGCAAGTAAGGGTGGTATTTCAAGGACGGCTCCACAAGAGCTAGCGCTCCTGCTTCAAAGCCTCCCACCTATCCTACACATACTAGCCCGAGGTCCAATGCCAAGTTACAGTAAAGGTTCATAGGGTCTTTCCGTCTTTCTGCGGGTAGACTGTATCATCACAGCCTGTCCATTTTCGCCGAGTCCCTGGTTGAGACAGTGGGGAAATCGTTACGCCATTCGTGCAGGTCGGAACTTACCCGACAAGGAATTTCGCTACCTTAGGACCGTTATAGTTACGGCCGCCGTTTACTGGGGCTTCGGATCAATGCTTCAGCTAACGCTTGACATCTCCCCTTAACCTTCCAGCACCGGGCAGGCGTCAGACCCTATACGTCGTCTTGCGACTTTGCAGAGTCCTGTGTTTTTAGTAAACAGTCGCTACCCCCTGCTCTCTGCGACCCGTTTCTGCTCAGACTGTTCATCTTCACATACTAAGGGCACACCTTCTTCCGAAGTTACGGTGTCAATTTGCTTAGTTCCTTAACCAGAGTTCTCTCGAGCGCCTTAGGATTTTCTCCTCACCCACCTGAGTTGGTTTACGGTACGGGCACTTTAATTACTCGCTACGAAGATTTTCTTGGAAGC
>JBGTAN010000004.1:0-141503 GCA_041749855.1 Bdellovibrionota bacterium | reverse complement strand
CTGGGGGTCTACTTGCCGAAATTGGCTGCCTTAGCCTCTTTGGGTTTAGCGACTTTAATGGTCCTTGGAATCATCGCGCGCTGGAAAGTAAACGACTCCCTCTGGCACATGATTCCTGCGATTCTCCTGGGTGCCCTCAATACCTTCATCTGCGTCAGCTTAATCGTTAGAATCTCCAAGCAACCTCAAGCATTACTCCCCCTGTAACGGTCCGGCAGCGACTGGCAATTTATGCTGTAGCTTGTTAGAACACCGGATTGTTCGAGAGCCGCGTGGCCCAAGGAGACTTTCATGATCCGACTTTTGCTCATCCTTTCCTTTTTGCTTCCGCCACCCGTTTTTTCTCATGGCTCTCTTTGTCCCGAAAGACTCGCGGTGGAATCCGCAGCAGCAAACGCCACCGCAAAGCGCTTGGCAGTGGCAAACGCCGCTGCGAAGCAGGTTGTGCAGGAATCACGAGAAGCGTTGGAGGCCTTGGATACCGAGCTACAAGCAGCGATGGCTTGTGGCGACAAGCTTCAATGCACCGTTTTGCGCCTAAAGAAAGCGGGCCATCATGTGCGTCGGTATGTGGAGCCGCTCTTTATCGGATACAAATCGGAAACCTACGATCGTGTTCGAGACCGACTCAATAGCGCTTTCCTTACCATGGAATCGGCGGAAACCGCTTCGGCGGCCCGCGGCGGCTTTACCTACTTTCTTAAGGAGGTCGTTACAACCGCCGGCAGCGAATTCAAACAAAGCCTACAATCCGTTTGGGGTAAGCACCTATTAGGAAACCCCATCGCACTTGTGGATTTCTTGCGTCGCTGGAGCACCGTCATCTCCATCCAAGCCTTTGTGATGGCGATGGACTACTACGCCTTGGGGGGCCGGGTCCCCCTAGAGATTTTTCTCAACACGACGCTCATCATGTGGATGCAAAGCGATGTGGGCGCTAAGAAAATGTTTGATTCCCCTGCAGTGGTAACGCCGAATAAGCCGGTGGTGGCCCCTGCTGCTGACAGCTATGAGCTGAACGAGCGCATGCCGGCGATGGTTGCCGGAGACTACGGTTACTCGTTTGAGACACGCGACCGGTTCTTGGGCTTTGCATCCCTTTGGCCCGTTGAAATCGCGATTTTGACCGTTAGCAAAATGGCGATCGCGGCTCTCACGGTCGGCACGGGAGAGCTGGCGCAAGGTCAGGCGTGGCAGAATGCAGCCTGGGACAGCTTCTCGTTCGTATCGCTTTTTGGACTGTATCTCGCCGCCAAATGGTCCATCGTCGATAAAATCGTAGAACTTCGTTTGCTTCCTCAAGTACAGGAGCTGGTTTCGCGTAAGTACCGCGCGCAATGGGATCGCCTCGCCGAGCAACACGGCATACCCTACGAAGGTGCCGACGCGTGGAATGGATGGATGATTCGCCAGCGCCTTGACGTCGCATTCCCCACGGCACAGGCCCCGGATAAACCTGTTTCGGCTCGAGATTACTTAAAACACTGGCTAGGCCTGGGCTTTGTGAGCAAGTACCTAGAGTTTCGCAAAGACCGGCGGCGCTTCAAGGAATTTCTCGCTCTACCCGAGGTAGTAGCGCTACAAGGCACGCCGGAGGCAAAAGCCACACGAAAGGCGCAAGGGCTTGAAATGGCGCTCTATCGACTGCCGAGCGGGTTGTGGGATGCTTGGGTTGCCGTTTGGCTGATGGGATCTAAGTAGATAGAGCTTTAAGGTCTGAGAACGAGCACGGGAACTGAAACGGTTCGTTCGACAGCTTGTTCCTTACCTTCCATCCACGAAGTCGACACGGTGACCATAAAACCCTTAATCATTTTATTGGCATCGGTGGGCTGGGCCGCCGCGGGTGCCTGCCCACAGGCTCCTACATCGGGAGCTAGTGTCGTTAGGGTCACTAGCTCTACTTTGTAATAGCGGGATACGCGTCGATTATCTGAAAACTTTTGCTGATCCAAGCTCAACTCTGCCAAAGGGTGCGCGTGATCTCCCACGAACCTGTCTAGTAACTCGGTGGTTAGCGCCCGATCGAGTTGATTGATCTGCTGACACAGAGGAAATCCGCCGGCAGTTAGTAAAGCCGCGAGACGAGGCGAATCTAAGGCAGCAAAAAATTCTGCCAGTTCAGCCGCGTAGGAAAGGCCGATAGAACGCTCCCGACTGTGTCGCGTGCCGGATTTAAAAACGATCAAGGAAGAAAACAGGGCCTGGATGGTCACGATGACAAAAAAGACCGCAACGGTGACGCCCACGAGTGAAAGTCCGTTGCGATTTGTGAGAATGCGTTTTGCTACCACCAGTCAAACCCCTCGATGTCGCTGAGTCCCAAGTTCTGGCGTACAAAAAAACTCGATAGATGCTGAAAAGCGTGTTGGTCGCCCACCGGTCCAGCGAGAAGCCCGACTCTAAAACGAAAAAAGCGATTTTCTTGACTCCCAGGTAGAACAGGTGGCCAATTCACAGGGCTCGGCAACAAGTACGGTGCCCAAAGACTGCTGGGAATCGGACAGGTGGCCGCTTGCATCTCAGCCACCCCGCAAACAGTGAATTCGACCGCTTGGCCAAAATCGATTTGAGTCTCCCAAGTCCCGGGGGAAGTTTCGTGCTCGTATATGAGGTGGTCGACTTCCAATCGAAAGCGCACACCCTTTGCAGAAGCAGGGTCAGGATCTCCAAAAGTGTGCTGACACTCTAATACGTTGGCGCTGGGTTCGGCGCACGAAACTGCCGATCGTCCCACTCGGTGTATGAAGTTAGAAACTCGCAAGAAGTCCGCTTGGGCTTCGTTATCCTTCGTCGTGCGCGCGGCCATTTTCCCTGCCATCGAGACAGAGGCAGCTACAATCGCTCCGATGATAGTCAGCAAACCACCCGCTACCACCACTTCGATGAGCGAAAAGCCTCGGCGAGACAGAAAAGTGCCAGGTTTCATAGGCTTAGAATTCACACAATTGCTTCACAGTTGCTCGATACAATAAAGATTCTATCTGCTCATTCTAACAAAGGAACTTCCCCATGTATCTAGGCAGACGCGGTAACGCGGCATGGCTACTCGTTGGCACATTGATGGTCTCGACCCTAGGGACCGTCGCTATGCTGCAAGGCACCGCCAAGATGCAAAATGGCGCAATGGAAAGAGTCAGCACCGACCTGGAGAAGAACTACGCGTCTGACATGGCGACACTCAGCGCCTACTTCAAAGGATCCTGCAATCCCTTCCAGGAAGCCTTCAATGAAGCCCCCTCCGACGAGGCAAAGAAATTGCGAAGCATTGCCATGTTGGGCGCACAGAGCAAGATTTCCATGTCGCGCGACAGCGGCAAGAGCCTCTACTGCTCTGATGATGAAAAGGGAACAAGGCGCTGTCTGAAAGGAATAACCCCACCCGCACCCAGCAGCTTAGACGCGACGTTTGGCAGCGCGGGAATCGCCGCGGTTCCCGGAATGCCTCAAATCATTAACATTGCTCTGCGACCGAACGGCAGCATCTTGGTTTTCGGGAGTGTTGGCCTCGTGCTTCCGGGCGAAGTCCGTCCGGGCTGCCGCAATATTACAAGCAGATCCATCGTAGCTCGACTCACCCCAGCGGGGGCTCTCGATAACAGCTTCGGCGTGGGGGGCTACCTCATCCAAGACCCTCCTTGCCACCGAGAAATGATCTCGCACTCCAGCGCTGTGTTCTCCGATGCAAATCGCGTAGTCCGTCATACCACGATGACCGGAGGCGGAACTGAGTCCGGTCTCACCGTGTTTACTTTCGATCCCGCTTTGCCGGGCGAACCCGAACCGCTCATCGGATCCCCCCAGTACACAGGCCCCATCACCTTACCCGGCCTTTCAACTACACCTGTTATGCAAGCAGACGGCAAACCGGTTTTCTCAAGCCTGGTTCAGGCAGCACCTGGTAGTCCACTCTGGCACCCCCGCTTAACTCGATTAAACCCCGACTTCACCCCCGATCTCACCTTTGGTGGAGGTGCCGGGTACACCCAATCTCCTGTGCCTATCCCGCCCCCGGCCTTCGTCTGGGGAGGTCCACGTTTGAACGTAGTAGCGGCGCTCGTCGGTGGAGGCTTCGTTATGCTCACTAATTCCTCCGCTCGAAATAGCCCCGATCCCTTTTCAGCAACCGCCGAAGATTCCCGAATGTATCTTGCCTTTTTTAATGCGGATGGTTCCGACCGGTACGCTGGACCGGTCCAGGTACAATTCGGTGAGACTCCGGGACGTGACCAAGCAAACTTGATGCAAGTGAATCCGGATGGAAAGATCCTGATCGGAGGCACGCATACGATTGGCAGCTACTCCAGACCCAATGCGCAACCTGCCTGGCTGAGATTGCAGCCTAATGGGATGTACGACAATTCCTTCAGTGACGATGGCAGGGAAATCATGAAGGACCCGTGCAACTTAGCAGCAGCGCCCCAAGTGTTTTATACTGATATCAATGGGTCGATTTATTTCGCAGGCCCGGAAAGCCAGCAAAATGGAAACTCCGTTTATGGAATCGGAAAGCTTCTCGACAACGGCAAGCCAGACCCCGCCTTTGGACTTCACAACGGTTTGAAGGTGATCCCGCTAGAAGCTGGCATGGCGAATACAAACGGGCATGCTTACTCTGCACTCGGTTTTCCGATGGAGATGCAGCCAGACGGAAAGATCATCGGACTCGCTAGAAGGGGCGGATTAAACGTCATCGCCAGGCTTCGAATAGAATAGACTAGCTTTGCGGTTCCTTGTTTACGCCGTGCCTTTTGTCCAAGGCCTCAGCCATGGAGTTAAGCAAGGGAACCAACTCCTTCAAGTGATCTCTGTCTCGCAGAGTCAGGCGTGCGTGGTAGTTGCCTTTGGAAATCTCGTCGACAAAAGCACTAATGCGAACGATCGGTCCAAACGTGCGATGCGAAAAGACCACTCCCAGAACAAAAGCGATAGCGACAATCGGAACCGACATTAGGGCTATCAGTGGCAGACTCGATCTGAGCTGGGCCTTGTCGAAAATCAGTGAAGGACACCCGTCCATTCCTTCGGGACACGCGCTCGAAGGGAGATACGTCGAGACCACGAGAGCGAGCAGCAGCCCCGCCAACCCCGCAACGACCAGAAGTGCGAAGATTGACCCGTAGGCGTACTGGCCCACCTTGTCCGTCACAATGCGCCTACGAAAAAAACGGGGTTTTTGCACTCGAAGTTCCTTTGTTAACTTAGGGTAGACCAAGAAATATCTAGTGTTAAGGCTTATTGAACGTTTGGCGCCGCCGCGTCGTGCATTGAATCGCTCTGCCGGGTAGCGTTAAAGAGTAGCTCTACTATCCACCTCCCACAAAACAGACTCCATACCTTGAGGCGAATGATGAAACGCTTGCTACCCCTAGCGGTCATGTCCTTAGTGGCTTTAATGGGTGCTGGCACTTCCAGCGCACGCCCCGAACTCTACTACGTAAAACTCAAAAGAATCGACGCCCGCAGTATCGAGCGCGTCGCGAGACTGGGCTTTGACATCGCCGGCGTCGACTTGGACGCGGGCGAATTTACGGTGCTCACCGACGATGCGGGCGTTCGACAGCTCATGCGCTTTCGCTCTGTACCCGTGCTTACTTCCACAGTGATGGTCCCCGTACTCGACTCCCAATACCTAAAGCCCGCTGACGTGGAGAAGCGGTTAAAGGACGCAGCTCGGGATTACCCCTCGCTCGCCGCCCTGCAAGTCATCGGCAAATCTGGGGAAGGCCGCGACATGTTCGCTATCCGACTGACCGATCGCTTCTTCATCACGGAGCATGACAAACCCGTGCTCCTGATCGATGCCATGCACCATGCGCGGGAAGTAATGACGCCCGAAGTGGCGCTGGATATCGTCGACTATCTCACTAAAAACTACGCCACCGACGCAAAAGTGAAAGAGTGGTTGCGATTGAACGAAGTGTGGGTCGTCCCCCAGGTCAATCCCGATGGAAACGACACCGTCTGGACGAGCAACAATATGTGGCGCAAAAACACCACAGGTGGCTATGGAGTCGATATCAATCGCAACTACGACTACGCATGGAACGCTTGCAACGGATCTTCCGGCAATCGCTTTGACGAACAGTTTCGAGGCCCTTCGGCTGGCTCAGAAAGCGAGACCCAGGTCCTCATGGCTCTCGGGCGGCAGATCCTGCCGACTATCAATATTTCGTTTCATTCCTTTTCAGAAATCGTAATTTTCCCCTACGGGTGCCCGGGTGCAAAGCCTCCGGCAGCGCAGCGTCCTGTTATCGAATCGGTCGGTCGGGAATTGGCCAACCGAATGGTAAAAGATTCGGGCAGCGGGAAATACCGGCCGGGCTATTCGTACGAGCTACTCTATCCGGTTGATGGGGGCAGCATTGATTGGTTTGCGGGCGAGCTAGGCGCACTCGCCTATGTGATTGAGCTCAACGCTCAATCCTTGGGTTTTCAGCCCTCGTACGCGCAGTGGAGAGACTCCACGGTAAAAAGAGCGCGTGCTGCGTGGCAGTACGCACTGGATAGACTTGCGGGTCCGTCTTTGCGGGTGCAGGGCACTCCCGGCTCAGTCATTCGTCTTTTCAACAAGAAAGGCGAACTCGTTCAATCTAAGCAAGTCGACAGCAAAGGCTGGACCCACTTCATTTTATTCCCTGGTGAGTACCAGGTGGATTCCGTCGACGATCGAGCGCCGATCAGAACCGTCACGGTTGGGAACGCAACGACGATACTTGAGCCTTGAGCAATGCGCCAAGCAGTCCCACTGCTTGTGTGGCATATCCAAAAGCGCGGTTCGCATCGTTGACCGAATACCCTTCGGTTGGATCAAAATCTTCAGCACCGTAGAAGGCCATCTCTCGCTCTCGCCTAAGCCAATGGTTGGCCACAATCAAATCATCCAAAACCTTGTTGTGCGACCGGCCAAGTTTCTCGCGTGATTGTTCCAGTTCAGCCGCCAAGTCGTGTCGGTGCGGGGGATCAATCAGAGCAAGGCGCAAGATCCCCTTGGAGCAAAGCTCCACTATTTCTTGTGATTCGCGAACCACATCCGAGAAATTCTTGTCTTCCATCAGCACGCCGAGCGCTCGCAAGCGACTCGTACACTTCTTGAAGTAGGCACCGGGAAGATCTTTAGGAGACATTCTTCAACTCCAAATTAAAGTCTATCTGGGAAAGCTGCTTCTTGGGATCAGACGAGTATTTCCAATAGTGAGTCCCATTGAAAGACAAAACCTTTACGGCCTGATTCCGGCTTCTCCACTCAATGACACTTTCCCGAACGGAATCAAAGTAACGTCGATCTCCCGCGAGAAAGGCATGCTCCTCTGGAAGGTCCAGAAGTAACGTATCGATCGTCAGCGCGATGGTTGCTCTTCGGACAATCAAGGAAACGCGTGAAGCCCAAGGGAGGGTGCGAGTATGTCTGTCCCAGTAGTTCCAAATATCCCGGCGATCAAACGCCTCAGTAGGCTTCAGCCAGACCATGAGGTCGATATCACTCTTACTATTGGCCCGCCCCGTGGCGACCGAGCCAAAAAGGCAGATGAGCCGCACTGCGGGGTGTGATCCGAAAAGGGCAGTCACTTGGCTTCGAACCTGCTCTCTATCCGGGATTTCGCTGGCAGGAAGTGCGGGGACAGAAAGGCGGTACTTACTCTGCGGAGGGCTCCCCACTTTGCAAATGCGCCCCTCCTTTTGAAGGCGACTCAGATGGCGATGCACAGCTTGGGGCGAAATTTTCAATGAATAGCTGAGCCTCGCAACACCCACCTCACCATTTTTACCAATAATATCAATGATCTTTGACCTGGTTCCTGTGCGCATGTTTATAGTTTACTGTAAACATCCGATTCCTGCAATCCCGAGCCCTCTGAGCCTCATCCGACAGCCTGCACTGAGTAGTCCACCAAGAACGCTGCCGAGTGCTTCAAGTCTTCTCTGCGTTTATCATAGCGTTGGATCATCAGTGGTGTAGACCAACCGGCGAGTGCCTGCACCGAGCGATGGGTCGCCTTCCTATCCAGAGCATTTGAAATACAAGTCGCGCGACAAGAATGCGGAGAGACCTTCTTCAGCACTCCTGCCAAACGGGCATACCGAACAACCAGATAGGTAATGGCATTGGGATTAAGCGGCTTATCCGTCACGCCAAAGCGAGGGTTCTTCGTGGGAGTGAATAGAATCGCTTCTTTGTGGTGTCGATTGCGGCCACACACGTGGAAGTAGTGCTCCAAGCGCGCGATGAGTAGAGGCGTCAACGGAAGGATGCGCACTTTATGCCCTTTCCCCCGAACGCGCAGTACGGGGATACCTCTCTCCGTATCGAGATCGCCCATCTTCAGATCGATAAGCTCCCCTTTGCGTAATCCCAGATAGAGCAGCACAGACAGGACAGCCTGGTGCAAGGCCCCGCTACGAGAATTGAGATTGGGCATATCCATCATGCGAGCCGCTTCTTCATCCGATAGACCCGAGAGCCGCGACTCTTGGCTTTGGGGAAAACCCTTCACGTATTGAGCGGGGTTGTCCGTTGCGACGTGATTGATCTTCAGCCACTGGAAAAAGCTCTTCACGACGGCGAGTTTTCGATTGATAGAGGACTTCGCCATGGGTTTTCCCGTGAGGCGGCCTTCTTCTAGGTACTTCCGGAACAAAATAATGTGCTCGGCCCGTAGTCCGGCGAGCGTTTTGGCTTCCACTCGCCCTTCCAAGAATCGAAAAAACTGCTTTAGGTCACTTTCGTACGCGCGTTGCGTGTGAATGCTCAGCTGATTGGAAAGAAAGGGAGCAATTTCGCGCGCCCAATGGGGCAAAATAATCTCTTTTCTATTTTGACTCTGTGTGTCGCCTGTAGACAGGCCACCAGCAAGCCTCTCCGGACTTGTTGATTTAAATGCCCCAGGCGCGGCGCTCACACCAGGGGGTGCTATAGCGCTATCCCCCGCCGATCGCCCCGAAACGACCCCTTCCCACCGATCTGGGGCATTGCGCTTTAACCATCCAGAAAGGTTCCAAACCAACCGATAAACGAGAATGCTGGCCCACCGCGTTGTGATTTTCTGTTTGATGTTGCGTCTCATGAAGATCTCGTCGTCTATTGCTGTTATTTATTCGTGATAACTAAAATTATAACTAATAAATAGAACTTCGAAAGCTCAAATATGGACTGGAGATCCGCTTCCATTCCTTGGGATTTCGGTCCGTTTTTGCCGAAGGCAGATCACGTCAAAATCGCACCGAAATCCCAAGAAATGGAACCAGAGACAGCAGTCAAATGCCCTGTCGGAGGTCTCATTTATTTTGGCAGATCAAGATGCGGTGCGGCGTGGGATGTGTAATTTTTATAGGATTTTTCTGTTCGAAATACGTATCAAATAAGGGGGGTTTTTGAGGTGTCTTTTCGGTCGGTTTTTTCGACGATTTTTGAGGGGCTCGGGCGATAATAAAACATGCTCAATCGTGTCGCTTACTTCGTCGTCGCAACGCTGCTTCTGGGTGCCTGCGCATCGGGGCCGCCCAAAGCGGAGCCTTTTTACACACGGCTTTATGCGGGCAGCTACGATGAAGTGTGGCTTGCTACACTGAAAACACTCAACGAGTACCCTTTGAAGATCAGCAACAAGGATACCGGGAAAATTCAGTCGGAGACGGTCAACGGGCCTTACAATGAGCTGCTTTTCGCACCGATCGAGCCAGTGGATTTGCCCGAGCGCTTTCGCTACTCACTCAAGTTCAACTTCGCCAAACTCGTAACAGACGACGATCGGCCACTGACACGCGTGCGCATCATCAAGAGTCTTGAGCGCTTTCAGGATTTTTACGCAGGCTGGGCACCAGGACAATCAGATGGGCTGGAAGAACAACTTTTGCTCTACAGAATCGAGCACGTCCTTCAAATGGATCAGATGTTGGCGGAGCAACCGTAGCGGGAGATCCTACGACTTCGGAGGGGTAAGACCGTCGATTTTGCTGAGCAGCGATTCAATCTGACCCTGCGTCGTGCCTTCCGCCTCTGCGGAGTGGCTCGTTTCAGCGGCCGAGGGAGGAGTCGACGCTGCAGTGGGAGCATCGGGTTTGCGCCCACCCTGAAACTTCAAAAGATCCTCTTTAAGCTTCTCATTCTCAACCCGCAAAGTGCTTAAGGCACTAATCTCTTCCTGAACAATCTCGTATTCCATTAATCGGGACTCGAGGTATCGAATCTTGTCCTTCAGCTGCGTTCCTTCTTCATTGGCGGACTTCAAAAGCGCTTCCTTAGCCGCCAACTCCTCGGTAATCCCAGATAGATTGGCAGGAACCGACTCACCCGAAGAACTGCGACCAGAAGCCACTGGAACCGTCTCTTGGACGGTCGGAGCAGATTCCGCAGCAGGTGTCTCAAACGGCAGAATGGGCTCTCCCAATGCGGTGGGCGCCGAATCCAAAATGGGCTCGCCCAGCGCATTTCCAGCCGTCTGTGGGGTGCCAACGGCAGCGCTATCGCCCTGGGCAGAAACCTTGGCGCCCGCATTGCCTTCGGCCGTAGCCGCTTGAGAAGATTCCTTGGCACGCTGAATGACGAACCAAATCAGAGTCAGGACAAGGCCCGACACGATTAAGATCTGGAAGATCAGCAGAAAGGGGTAAAAACCTCGAAGCACATCCTGAAAGATTTCCACCGTACTATTATAGCAGAACGCCTATGAACAAGGACACTTACCAATCGCCATCGCTGGGCTTGCGCCTTTGCTTTTTGACTTGAGATCGACCTGTCTTGCTTTTCATGCGGCGCTTATCCGATGCCCTGGTTGGTTTTGTCGCAAAGCGCGGAGCATCGCGATGGTAGAGGGCCTGAAGCTTTTCTTCCAGACGCTCCAAGGCTGCTTCTCGGTTCTGGCCCTGAGATCGACGCTCTGTGGCAAGCACCGAAATCCCCGTGGGAAGATGCACCACCCGAACCGCAGTAGACCGCTTGTTGCGATTTTGTCCACCCGGTCCACTCCCCTTCGTGAAAGTGATTTCCAAATCCTGTTCTCTTACGTAGCGTTTCACCCTTCTATTATATAAGAAGCGCGCAAAAGGAGCAGCGATGGATAACCCAGTGATCTGGCGGCCCACCCCCGAACGCATCCAAAACGCCCATGTTCAGTCACTGATGCGCCGCCTTGGCGTAAGCAGTCGTAAAGCGCTTTGGGAGAAATCAGTTTCTGATATCTCCCTTTTTTGGAAATCTGTCGTTGAAGACTTAGATCTGCAATGGATCTCCCCCTATAAGAAAGTTGTCGATGTATCCCGTGGCCTGCCCTGGGCAAAGTGGTTTATCGACGGCAAGATCAATATCGCAGACCAATGCATTGATAGACACAAAGCCACAAGACCTAATCACCCCGCTCTGGTTTGGGAAGGAGATGACGGCTCCAGTCGAACGCTCAGTTATCAAGAGTTTTCAGATCAGGTTTCTCAATGTGCCAATGCGCTCAAAGGCCTGGGCATCCAAAAGGGCGACACGGTCGGGATTTTGATGCCCATGCTCCCTGAGACCGTGGTCCAGCTTTTTGCCTGCTTCAAGGTCGGCGCTATCGCTATCCCCATTTTTTCCGGGTTTGGAATCGAAGCCATTGCTGCAAGATTGAAGGGCTCTCAGGCTCGGCTCCTGTTCACCTCTGACGTTGTTTACCGCCGGGGCAAGGCTATTGAAGTAAAGAAGACCGCCGACGCCGCTGTGGCCGAAGCCCCCTGCGTGAAGCACATCGTCGTTGTCAAACGCGGAGACGGCAAAGGCGCGTGGGCCGCTGGCCGCGATATTTGGTGGAACGACTTTCTAACGGATCAAGACACGCAATGCCCGTCAGAGCCCACCGACGCTGAAGCCAAAGCCTTGATCCTCTTTACGAGTGGAACGACTGGAAAGCCAAAAGGCGCGGTGCATACCCACATTGGGTGCCTTGCGACCATTGGAAAAGAGCTGAGATATTCCTTTAACGTTGACGAAAACAGTCGCTTCTTCTGGTTTACCGATATCGGTTGGATGATGGGACCTTGGGAAATGATTGGCGTGACTCTGCTCGGCGGGACCCTCTTTCTCTTCGAAGGAGCACCCGACTATCCAACGCCAGCAAGGCTCTGGGAAACGATTGAACGGCATCACCTTACACACTTAGGTATTTCCCCCACCCTTATTCGCCTGCTCATGCGCTCAGGCGATGAACCCTTGAAAGGTAAGGATCTTTCCTCTCTGCAGTTCTTGGGCAGCACTGGTGAACCTTGGGATCCAGAATCCTATAGTTGGTTTTTCGAGAAAGTAGGGCAGAAGCGCTGCCCCATCCTAAATATTTCCGGCGGAACCGAAGTGATTGGCTGCCTGCTGCTCCCGCTACCTATCGACGATCTCAAGGCGTGCTCATTGAGTGGTCCTGGCCTGGGAGTGGACGCCGATGTTTTCGATGAAAGCGGCGCAAGCGTCCGCGGAGGGATCGGCCATTTAGTCGTCAAGCAACCCTTGCCCTCAATGACCAAGGGATTTTTGAATGATGATAAGCGCTACTTGGAAACTTACTTTTCCCGCTTTCCGAACGTCTGGTACCACGGGGATTGGGCCCACGTCGACGGTGATGGGCATTGGTTTTTACATGGCAGAAGCGACGACACCATCAAAGTTGCGGGAAAACGCATTGGACCGGTGGAGTATGAAGCTGCCTTACTTTCTGACGACCGAGTTTCTGAAGTCGCTGCCATTGGCGTTCCAGATTCTTTGAAGGGAGAAGTCTGCGTGTGCTTTGCCGTACTCAAACCTGGAGTAAAGGTGGATGACGCGCTGCGATCGGAGCTGATGCAAACGGCGGTGAACGCGCTCGGCAAATCGCTTGCACCGAAGGAGATTCGTTTTTTGACTCTGCTCCCGAAGACGCGGTCTGCCAAAATTGTCCGCGGCTTAATCCGCCGTCTCTACTTAGGAGAACCAGCAGGAGACCTCAGTTCTGTTGAGAATTTAGACTCGGTTAATGCGGTTAAGTCCGCGCGGTGACTATGCTATACTCATCGGGTCGGACCTCAGAAATGTCACTTTTCCGGGGTCCGTTTCTACCCTTTTTAATAGCCGCGGCTCAGTAAAAACAAGGATTCGTGCTCATGGTGCAGCAGTCCACGAACGAGTTTCAGATTCTGCTCAAAGCGCTCGGCTATTTGCGAACGCACGGTTGGCTCCTACTCGTAGAAGTTGCGCTTATCTATGGTTTTGCCCTTCAGAGGTACTTTCGCGCTGTTCCTGAGTACAACTCGTCTGCCGCCATATTGATCGATCACTCCAGGGATAACCTATATAAAAACTACGTACTGTCCTCGAATCGCCAAGCGAATTCGCGCAAACAGAACATGGTGCAACTTCTGACAAGTCATGAAGTGATGGAACGCCTTCGCGCTACGCTGACGGACATCTACAATGCGGGCAATCGTCCCGCTTATCTCAAAGCATTCTTTCCAGATGGTGTTGCGATCAGTGCAAACGCAATCCGCAATCACATCGTTTTGAACTGGGACCGTAGTAGCGACATCTTCAACATGACTTGCACCGCGCAGCACCCCGATGCTGCACATGATCTTTGTCTGGCGTATATGAACACCGCCGAAGCCTACTATCCTGAAGTCGGCCAACGCGATGCGATCATGAAACGGGAATTCTTGAGTCGCCAGCTCTCGACCCTTTCACGTCAAATTGGTGAATACGAAGTCAATATCGTTGAGTATCAGAAGAAGAGCCCTGAGTTTGCTGCCTTCCTCATGCTCGCGGAGGATGACGCCGGGCGAACTAAGATGATGGCCGAACTCGCGCGAGTCCAGGATGAGATTCGGACGAATCGCGCAACGAAGAATTTACTCTTACGCGTTCCTCAGGCCAAACGTGGCGAACACACTTCCCTTCAAACAACCATTGAAGCTGCCACAGCCAAACTGTCTGACTTACAATATCGCCTCCGCCTCACCCAAGAGTCGACCGACCCAGATCGCAATACCCGAGTAGAGGCGCTTCAACAGGAATTGCATGAGACTAGTTCGCAGCTGGCTCGCCTTAACGAAGAGGTGACCCAAGTTTCGCGAGATACGCCCCTTACCTCAAGTGATGTCCGCACTCAGATTGCAAAGCTTGAAGTGGACTACAACGTTCTTTCGGTTCAGAAAAAGAACATTGAAGGGCAAGTCAGCCGAATCAATGAGCTTGAAAAGACTTTCGTTCAACAGCGCCTGGAGTACAAACGTCTCAAGTCCGATCTTGAGCACAAACGCAACCTTTTGAAGAACTTGTACAAGCTGGAGCAAGAGACCGAGTTGGAGATCTCCGCGGGCGTTGCAGAAATGTATCGCCTTCGCGAACCGTCACGCAATCCACAGCGCATGTCCCCCCTGCTGGGGAAGTACCTATACGGTTCGCTCTCCATCAGCCTTTTTGTTCTGGCGCTTACGCTCATCTTGCTCATGGCGGCTTTTCCCCGCATCGACAACGAAAACGAAGTCAATCGCCTGAACTTGCCCGTCATTGGGAAGGTTCCGCACATTCGCCAGATGGCAAAAATCCTAGAAGATATTCCTTCTTATGCAGTTGAATACCTTAAGATCATGAACTACCGAATCGTGCGCGAAACGAAGAATGTCCAGTGTCCCGTGGTGATCGTCACTTCGGCGCAGGCTCGCGAAGGTAAGAGTACCGTCGTCAATTACCTCACCATGACGGCCCATGATCCGAATCGTCGTGCACTGCTTATCGATGGTGACTTGCTCACCAATCGCCCCAACGATTTCTTCAACATCTCTGAAACGGCGACGCCCGGCTTGCATGCACTCGTTCACCGGCCCGACACCAACTTTGAATCGCTGATTGTTCCCACCCGAGTTGAAGGGCTAGCGTTTCTCCCGCGTGGTCAACGCCTCAACCACGGTGAGAACGGAAACGTTCAGAAGCCGCTTCAGGAAGCTTTGACAGAATTGCGCAAGCGTTACGATGTCATTTTCATTGATACACCACCACTGTTCACCTCCAACTTGGCGCACCAGTGGGCAGCGCTAGCGGACCTCATCGTGGTGGTTGCCCGAATCTTCGTTACTCGGCCGCGCGACGTGATTGAAGCTATCCAGACCTGCAAGCTTTACTCGCGTGCTCCCGTGGGAGTCGCGTTGAATTGCGTACCGTTGACGGGTGCTTATCGACGCGCCAGCAACTACTACTTCTCGAAAAAGAAATCCAAGCCGCACACGATTGCGGCTTAAGGACGTACCCGTGCAACTAGGCCTGAAACTCATACTGATTAGTGGGTTAGTTTCCTCCTCGGCCTGGGGCGAAGCCTTGCGTCCGATTGCGGTTCTAGAAACCACCGATTCAGCCGGCTGGAATGTGGCTACCCGTCTACAAAACGCCTTGGCCGAGCGTTTTACAAAGAGCCGCCTGTTTGAAGCGCAAACACACCCCTTAAGCCTTACGGCCTACACGCCCGAAGCCCTTAAAACGGCTTACGATCAGACTCGGACGGAGCTACTGTCTTTCGCTTACGTCGACAAAGAACGTATCGCGCTTTTCCTATTCGATTACAATCGCCCAGGAAGATACATCGCGACAAGCGAAGCCATGGTCGGAAGCCCTACGGGCCGAATTACCAACGAGTGGCTGGACGCCCGCTTCGGCCTGGCTTTCACGACCCTCTTACGTCGGTACGCCGCAGGCGACTTCGAAGCCATTCCTTCTCAAGAGCCCGAGGGGGAAACGACTGCAGAGCCCGAGATGTCACGCGACGAAAAGGGGCGGCGTCTCTTTCAGGAGCTATCCAAACTGCAGGACGGCAGCTTGTATATTGGAACCCACATCGGAATGGCTCGCTTTGAATCCCAAGGCCGAGCAGCAAGCACTGTGAACGTGGGTCTTTTCTCAGGCATCAAACTTTATGACCGTCTGCGGCTGGAAGCGGGAGTCGACCTTTTTAGCTACATGCTATTGCATGGCGATGTTCGTGTTACGTTGCCGATCGCAGAACGCTATGTCGCTCTGAATTTAGGTGTGAGCGTGAACCATATTACTGCAACCGTGACTCAGAACCGTGGGTTCAATCCCACGTTTGTCCGCACGGGGCAGGTTTTATTCGGACCGACTTTGAGTTTCGATGTTCCTCTGCTCGGAGCAAGCGTACGAGGTGATATCAAAGCCCTTTTTGGCGAAACGACGATTCTATTGGCCACCTATGGACTGGCCTATACTCTGTGATCTAGGTTAACCCGATGCGCTATTTACTTCTCTTCTGTCTGTTCCTCCCCACAGTGAGCTTCGCACTGCCCTCCGCACTGAAATCTCAGATTCAGACGGCTGCTAATCGCTTTAGGATTGATCCCCAGCTCGTGGAGGCCATGGTGGAAGTGGAGTCCAACGGCAATCCCAATGCGGTCTCAGGTGCAGGTGCGATGGGGCTCGTGCAGGTAATGCCCAGGACTGCCGAAGAGGTGGGGATCGCGAACCCCTTTCACGCTCTGAGTAATTTGATGGGGGCATGTCAATACATGCGCATGTTACTCAACCGTTTCCGATTTAATTTGGAACATGCGCTGGCAGCCTACAACGCCGGTCCGTCCAAAGTGGAAAAGTACAAAGGGGTCCCTCCCTATCCGGAGACCATCGAGTACGTCCAGAAGGTGCTCGCGGCATACGATCGGCGAAAGAGAGTTCAATAACCATGGCATTGCCCCGTTTGGAAAGGGTCGACACGAAGGAAAGGCGTTGGCACGATCTCCTTCAGAGCATTGTGAAGAAGCTCGTTGCTGGGAGCGGTGTTGAGGCTGTTTACGTATTTGGCTCATTCGCCACAAAGCAAATGAGTGAAGCTTCGGATCTCGATATTGCAGTGATTGTCGCTGATGGCGTGGACACGAATCATTTCCGAAAGTCTATCGCTCGGCCCCTGTCCACATGGCCACTGGACCTCATCATTGTGAATCGCAGTCGCTTCGAAGAGCGAAAGGATTACGGGGGAGTACTGTTTGAAGTCCATGTCGAGGGCATTGAGCTTTACCCTACTTGGAAGCTGGAGGAAGCCTGATGACACCTCGAGGAAAAACTTACAAAAAGGAATATGCCGTTGAACTACTCCGGATCGCTCAGGGTGACTTAGGCTCTGCCCGAGTTCTTCTAAAAGGAACTGAGGGCCGGCCTGAGAACGTCTGCTTCCTTGTCCAGCAGGTGATCGAGAAGGCAATTAAAGCGGTGCAATGTCATCTTGGCCTGACGATCGTTCACACCCACGACGTTGAAGCGCTCATCGCAATGCTGCCCGAGGAAGAGCGTCCGCCTCAGCCGGATCAGCTGGCGATCTTTACGGAGTACGCGACCATCCGACGTTATGAAGAAGGATTTGCAATCCTCACTAAGCCAGACCTGGAATCTATGGTTCGAGTGGGCGAATCGGTTACTCATTGGGCAAAGAGCCGCATCAGCAAATAGTCCGCCTAGGCCGGATACAAAGACCACACTGCAAAAAAGTGGGTGACCGCTCCTGCAAGCACCATCAGGTGCCACAACTCATGTGACCCGAAGGTAGGCGCCAAGAGCTTCGGTCTATCGGTGACGTAAACGAAGGCGCCCAACGTGTAAAGCGCCCCTCCTGAAGCCACTAGGACAAACTGCCACACGGTCAGCCCATTCACGAGATCCATAAAACGGATCACGATGATCCATCCCATCATTAGAAACAGCGAAGTCGAGAACCCACGCGTCTGCAATACTTCAGGAAGGCGTGACTTCAGGTTGATGTAGCAAATGCCGAGCACCGCAATGCTCCACACGAGTGTCAGTAGCGTCACCCGCCAGCCAGGGTCCACAATCGACAGAATAAAGGGCGTATAGGTCCCAGCGATAAAAAGGTAAATTCCCGAGTAGTCGAGCGTGAGAAACCGATTGTGCCATTGCGGAGAAAGCTCAAAACCGTCGTTGAGGAAGTGGACCAGCGCGCTTGCGAAAAAAACCAGAAACCCGGTAATCACAAACCCGGTGGCAGCCCCGAAGTGGGACCAGCCCGCCTCCCATGCCGTCGGTAACAACCAGTGAGCGGAAACAATGGCAAGAACCGCTCCTAAGGCGTGGAGCTGAGCCGCTACGGTCCGCTTGAAAAGCATCGAAAGGGAATGGTCTTCTTTAAGGCGGATCACAACTCACAATTTACGGCGTGACAACAACGGAGACAATCCCTCATTGCGTTAAGATTTCATCAAAGCGTTACCGGTCGTTACCGGCCACCGCCTAGAGTGCTTTTTCTGTTGGCAGTTTCAACTCGTCTGCAAGATGAATGGTCTGATACGAAGGAGCTTCTGTTTCAGGGAATACCGTTCGTTGTGTGGCGTTGCAGTACTGCTGAAGGTCACTAAAAATCGCTTTTCTGATCGGATAGTCGGCTTCGTGCAGAATGACCTGACGAGCTAAACAAGACTTGAGATTCACTACGATGGGAGCCTTGAGATTGGCTGTCATTTTCGTCGGATCACTCGGAATAGTAACGATGGCATAGACCTTGGCGTGCTTGAGATTATCTAGCTCCAAAATAGAGCGATCCTCTTCCGCCAGTTCCACCTTATAACTTTTCTCAAAAATTTCAGGCTCGAGAAGCGGAAAGGCGACGCTGGGCTTCTTCACCGCTTGCAGCCAAAGGAAGAGCGAATCATCTACGCGCTCAACGAGCACGTACTTGTCGATTTTAGAGAAACCGAGCATACCCTCTGGGAACGTAATTATATCTTCCTCAGAGACGGAAATACTCCCAAACCTGGTAGTTTCGACCAGCATCGTGGTTTCTCCTGTTTTTTAAAATATGTGGGGAAGACTACTAGGTAAGATGTTAGCTGGCGCGCAATAGCTTCGCAACCTTTTTAACTTCGTCAGGTTTGCTCTGCGCAGCTTCTTTGTTCTGCTCTTGGATGGCGATATAGACTTCTTCGCGGTGGATCTTCGTATCACGCGGCGCTTCAATACCCAGACGGACCTGGCGGCCCTTGATCTGGAGGACGACAATCTTAATATCGTCGTCAATGGCGATGCTTTCGCCCAATTTTCTGGTGAGTACTAGCATGTCTATTCTCTAGAGTATTTATCGGCACTTCAATCAAGAGAATGAGACAAAAATGGAATTCTGTTTAGTGCGGCGCGTTACCTTGGCCTACTTATAGAAGATATCGGTGGGATTCTCGGAAAGAATTTTGTTCGATGTAGAGATGGCTGCGCGTAGAACGGTTTGATCGCGCGAAAGCTCAGAAAACACCTTTACCGCGTCCGCGTCCTCTATTTCCGACACGGCGCTAATACTATCGACCTGTACCTGCTCCTGCATATTCACGGCTCGGTCGATTTGCGCGGTGCGTGAACCGATTTCGCCCCGAATCAGAGAGATTTGATCGTTGGCACGAGTAAAGCGCTCCAACGTACTCTGAATGAGCTTCGTATTGTTGGTTTTTAGGCCTGTAATGAAGTCCTTGAGGGGAGAGAGGATGTTGATACCCCCGTCGATGCCCTTGCCCAGAACGGCCCGGTCCGCCGAAATATTGATAGGGATGCTTAGACCCCGCGCGATTTCTATGTTGATCTGACCGTTGTCGCCTTTGAAGTTTCCTTGAATATCAAAAGCAGGCTTGTCGGACTGGTAACCCGCGAGCAACATGCGGTTTCCGTAGCGCGTATTGAGAACCTGAATCGCGCTATCCCAAAGCGTTTCGACTTCGCTGAAAGTGAATTTGCGGCTCTCCGCAGAGGTAACCTCCCCTGCCGCAGCCACCGCGAGCTCAAAAGCCCGTTGAATCGTATCTTGAAGACTAGAAAAAATATTCTCCGTCATATCCAAGACCTTGATGGCGGCATTGGCATTTTTAACGGTCGTCTCGAGGACAGACAGATCATCCTTCAAGTTGGTTGAAATCATGTAACCAGCAGGATCTTGCGAAGGGCGGACGAGTTCCTTACCCGTCGCGGCTTTTTCCGAGGAGATCATTTCCTTCTCGCGGGCATTGCCCACGTTCGCCTGGCTACGATCGAAAATCTGTGCGGTGGAAATTCTTCCAGCCATCGTTTAATCCCTCAGTGAGAGTATGGTCTGTAAAAGGTCGTCGCCCACTTTCAATGCTTTCGCTGAGGCATTGAAGGCAGCTTGGTACTGCATCATCGACATCGCTTCTTCATCTAGGTTCACACCCGAGATAGATTGGCGATAGGTCTCCAACTGATTCACAATCGCTTCTTGGTGTTTGAACATGTGTTGCTCGTGCTCAACCTGAACCGCAACTCGACCCACCAAACCGGTCAGAGAGTCGTTGAAAGTCTGGCGGCTTGGACCGCCGCCATTGTCCGAAGCAGGATCATCTGAAAGCAACCCCGCATTCTGCATCTCGGCAATTTGCAGCGCCACGCGGTTGTCGCCCGGTGCATTGGGCGTCGCTCCCACTGCGATGGCACTCGCATTGGTGGCAATGTCATTAGAGATACGAATCGTTTGGGCCGCGCCCTCGACCCCCTCAATGAGGTCAAACATGTTCCGGCCGCTCTTCCCATCGGACCCCACTCCCTGACGATGGACCGCATTGATGCTATTGCCGAACTGGTGAGCGATGTGGTCCAGGTGTTTCAGCGACGGATTGACGACTTTATCGCGTACGTGAATCAACCCCCCAATTTCGCCGGTCTGAATAAACCGGGTCGCTTCCCGCAAGCCCTCTCCGTCTTTGACGAAGATATCGTAAGAGCCTGAGGTCTTATCCCCTTTTGCAGGGGTTCGCATGACGACCAACTCATTGACCGTGGTTCCGTTTACCAAAACACCCAAACCGCCGGCCGTGATATTGACTTCGTCGTTGTTTCCCACGAAGTCCTGAAACCCAAGCTTCTGGGCGATCTCCCGCACTGCCGCATCACGACGATCGAGGAGCTCCAAAGGCTCATCGCCTCTGGCTTCAAAGTGTGCGATCTTTCCATTCAGGTCGGCCACTTCCTTTGCAAGCGTGTTCACTGTCTCGACATTCACAGATATCTGCATGTCTAAATCGTCTTTGACGGCGACCAGATTGTTGCTGAGCGATCGAAAACCATTCACGGCTTCTTGCGCAGAGAACGTCACGTTGCTTCGAAGGGCATTCACTTCGGGGTTAGCAGAAAGCTCACGGAAATCGTTGAAGAAGCCGTTGAGCAAGTCCCCTACCCGATAAGCGTCGTTGTGGACCATACTTTCGACACGTTTAAGACCTTGAGCGCGAGCCTGGGTCGAGCCGAAAACCTGATACTCGTCGACAATTTGATTCTGAACGAAGCGATCGTGAACGCGAATGGTCTGCTTGACCTGAACGCCATTCATCTTCACTTGGCCCTGAGTGGGCTGCTCATTGGTAGAGAGCACCGCGCGTTGACGGGAGTAACCCGGCGTATTCGCATTGGCGATGTTATTGGAGGTAGTTTGCAAGGCTTGGCGATTCGTGTCCATGCCTTGCTTGCCAATTTCGAGAATATCTACGACGCCCATAGCTTCCTTAGAACTTAGCTTCGAAAACTTTTCCAGTGGTAGAGGCTTCAACCTTTTGGCCCTTGGCCGAATACAAAGGAGCCTCGCCCACCAATCGACGCCAGTTATCAATCAGTCGAGTGAGATTGCGCTGAGAGTGCTTGAGAAATTCTTGGTTTCGCTGCGTCTGCTCGCATGCCTGCTTCCACACGCTGAGCCATTCTTGTCGCTTCGCTTTCCAATCCTTCGCAAGGTCTTGTGGCAGTTTAGCTTCGAGCCCCGCGCTATCCTGGCAAGAGAACCAGCTCTGCGCACCTTCGCGCAAATGCTTTCGCGTGAGCGAAATTTTTGCGACCACCATCTCTTTCGCCATGGTGTTCTCTGCTAGCTTATCCCCGTCAAAGGCGATAAGAGCGATGCGTTCGGCATTGAGCAGCGAGAGCAGATCGCGGCTCAGCGCGATGTTCTCATCCAACCAAGCGCAAAGCTGTAAGTAGCGATCTTTCATTGATTACGCGTGTTCGAGAATTCAGAGAAGAAGAAGGACAGTGCCAGGTACTTGAACTACTACAAATCGTTTTTGCCGAAATTCGAGGCAAGGTGTTCGTCGACAAGCTTGTCGGCGACTGCAGCCGAATCAATGGCGTAATTGCCGTCTTTGATCCGACGCTTAAGATCAGAAACTTTGTCAGCTCGCACATCGGGAGCAGCGTAAACTAAGCCGCGTACTTCTTTCATCATGCGCGCCTGATCGGAGATCTCCACTCCCCCTTCTTGACCGAGGGTAGCTGGATTCATTGGCTTACCAGTATCCTGAATGCGCTTAGCACCTGCCTTGTCGGCGGCCTTGGTGCTCTCGAGTTGGGACGTATTAGCGTGTGGGTTGTTTGTGACCTTCATGGTCGCTCCTTACTATATAGTTTATCACCGGCCTCCGGACGACCGCAATAAATGCTCGTAAATCATATCGGAGAGTCCAAACTGATTGCTTTGCGCCATGCGTTCAGCATGCTCTGCGTCGAGCATGCTTTGGTAGATTTTTTCGCCCTGCCCCTGTTGCACGATCCCATTGGGCTGCACGGTTTTACGCATCGCGCCAACCATTTGATTCAGGAAAACTGCTTCAAATTGCCTGGAAACCTCACGCAGCTTCTCTCTTTGCTCGGGAGGCAGGTGGGAATCATCCTCCCTTTGAACGAGACCGGGAGGCACAAAACCGGGTTCCACTTTCATAGTATCTCCAATTCAGCAAGCAAGGCGCCCGATGCCTTGAGCGACTTTAGAACGGCAACCAAATCATCCGCACTGGCCCCCATATCATTCAGTCCTGCAACTAAGTCCGAGATACTTGCAGAACCCTGAACCAGCATGACCTTATTCTTGTTCTTCTCAGTGGGCCCGGCGGCGGCCATCGCGGCGGGGTCTTCAGAAGCGGGCGCACGGGTTTCCTTTACTTCGACGCTTAAGTTTCCATGTGCGATAGCTACAGGAAGAATGCGTACCGAATCCCCTAACACAACGGTGCCCGTGCGGGGATTCACCACTACTTTTGCTGCGCGGTCTGGCTCGATATCGATGCTTTCAATCTGCGCTATCAGATCCACGGGTGTCCCTTCAAATCCATAAGGAATCACCACTTGAACTGCGCCTGCGTCCTGTGGAATCGCAAATCGTCCTGAGAGCTCTTCGTTGATGCGATGAGCGACTCTTGCAGAAGTTGTAAAATCGGGGGTGTGTAGCTGATAGCGCAGTTCTTTGAGATCCGCCCAGTTGTAGACGATTTCCTTCTCGATAATGGCTCCACCGGTCAACTGAGCAGTCACGAGATGCTTTGCCGCTCCGGTGTTCTTACCCGTGCGAGATTCAACCATCACTTTGCCCTGCGCCATTGCGTAGACTTGCCCATCGGGCCCTCGCAGAGCAGTCATCATGAGCGTGCCGCCCTCTAAAGAGCTCGCCGTACCGACAGACGATACCGTGATATCCAATGGTGCTCCTACTCGAGCAAAAGGCGGCAGAACAGCGGAAACAAAAACTGCCGCCGCATTCTTTGAATCCATTTTCGAGTTCTTTTGGTCTATCCCCAAGCTCTTAAGCGCCTGACCCAAGGAAGTCGAGGTGAGATCGAAACTGCCGTCTCCCGTACCTGCAAGCCCTACTATCAATCCGTAGCCCGTCAGCTGGTTGTTTCGCACCCCTTTGAGAGAGGCCATGTCTTTAATACGAGTGGCACTTGCTGTTGCACTTAGGATCAACACCGTACTCAATACAATCGATTTACCACGAAACATGGTTGGAACCTCCCGCTTGGTCCTTCGAAGGCGCACTGTTGGAAACTTCCAAAGTGAGATCAACAATGTCCGCAACCTTTACCTCGTCATTTCCGTCAATATCCCGATCTCGGACACGGCCCTTAACAATGATGTAGGGCTCCCACTTACCCATGCGTAGGACATCTCCGGCTGCAATTCTGTATATCCCTCTCGCCCCTACTTCCTCGATGCTGCCACGTATGACCATCTCTCCGGGCGGAGTATCGGTGGCAGCTGCCGGAGCGCGGTCGCCTTCCTTCTTATCGCCGGATTCAATTTCGCGATCCGACATCCGAGCTATCCGCGTTTTAAAGCTATCGTCGATACGGATGGTGATAATGTCTCCGGTCACTCGGGCAGCTGCCGCTGTGTAGACGTGATTCCACATCGAATCTTCGCTCCACAACGCTCCAAGCTCTTTGGGAGCCGGCGCCCGCTTCACAATTGGAGCGGGGGCCGTTTTGGCATCCTTAATTTCATCCATCACGGCGCACCCTGCCAGTGCGGCAAACACAAAGGCTGAAAGAAGCGCCACTCGAACAAACTCTCTGATTGATTTCATCGGACTTCGACCTCTCCAGGGGCGGTGATTTTTGCCAGTAGCAACTTTCCGCTGCTGATGTTTTGAACCTGAATCCACTGTTCGGCGCTTCCGCCCTGAAGGGCACGTACTCGGGCGCTCAGCTTCAGTTTTCCGCGTCGCCGCACCAGATCGACGGCTTCACCCTGAACAATCCAGGGAGTGGGTTGAGTATTGGTTTTCGTCAGCACAGCCCCCGCGGGAACCACACCTCGGACAACGCGTTTCTCCAGGTCCGAAGCAGCCGTAAAGTAGCCGCCTCGCACCCAGGGGCTGAGTTCGCGCTCTTCAAAAGCAACCTGGTCCGCGCCAAGGCGATCTCCATGGGAGAGAGATTCCTTGGCGATAGCGATGGGACGGTAGGCTCTTACCTGCACTGAACCTTGCATCGCTTGACCATTCACCTCGGCTTCGAAACTCACGAATCCAACGGGCTGCTCTGGCGTGAATCGATGGATGCGCGTTCCCGGCGACAACGCACGAGGAGCCTTCAACTGATAGAGCGCGACCCTTGCGCCCCCCAATCGGGAGGAAAAGGTTTTTGCCAATAGCTCTTCCCAGCTACGCGCGAAAGACTCAGGCGCCAAACCCAGAGCAACGAGTACCAAGATCAGTCTCATCGAATATTCGCCGTGCTTTGAAGAATGCTATCGACCGATTGCAAAACTTTGGAGTTCATCTCAAAGGCACGCTGCGCGGAAATCATCTCCGTCATCTCACGTACCATATCGACGTTGGATGTTTCGATGTAGCCCTGCATAATTCCGCCCACACTTTGCCCCGGGGCGTGAATATTCGGAGCGCCGCTCGCCTCGGTCTGGGTATACAGATTTTTTCCCATGGCCTTTAAACCACCGTTATTCACAAAGGCGGCCAATTGAATCTGACCAATGACAGCCTTACTCTGAATGGTTCCATCCTGAGTCATAGCGGCCACCATGCCGTCTTCCGTGATCTCAACGCGGGTCGTATTCTGAGGAATCTGAATCTCGGGAACGATGGGATAGCCGTCGATGGTTTCCACTCGGCCCGATGCGGAACGATAAAAAGCCCCATCCCGTCGGAACGCCTGTTCACCGTTTGGCAATTGCACCACGAAAAAACCATCGCCCTGGACGAACATGTCCAAGTCTCGCTTCGTGTGTTGCGGCTTCCCCATTTCGAAATTGCGCTGGGTGCCCGCGACCTTTACCCCCATGCCACGCTGAATACCCACGGGCGCTTGGGTCTGAGCGGAGGTGTTCGCGCCTGGCTCTTGCAATGTTTCGTAGAGGAGATCTTGAAATTCAGCACGGCTGCGCTTGTAGCCAGCCGTATTAACGTTCGCCAGATTGTTCGTAATCTGATCAATCTGCTCCATCTGAGCTTCCATGCCGCTGGCTGCTGTATTGAGTGCGTTAACCATTTGCTTCCCCTAAAGTTTAGTATTTGCGAGCGATCTCATTGACGGACCGGGCATCGATTTCTTGATAGGTCTTTACGGCTTGAAGTTGCGATTCATAAGCGCGCGTCGCTTCAATCAAACGCGTCATCTCCTGAACGGCGTTCACATTGGAGTTTTCAAGAAACCCCTGGTGCACTTTGCTTTGAACTTCCGCACCGCGTTTCTCATTCTTTTCGTCTGTATTTCTAAAATACGAGTTACCGACTTTTTCAAGCCATTGATTCTCGTGAAATTCCACCATCGACAGCGTCGCGATTTCTTGACCGGCTTGTTTGATTTGTCCACCGCCACCGATTTCCACTTGGCCTTCACCAAAACGAATCACACGTTGCTCGGGAGCGGCACCTGCCCCTTTTTGTAAAACAGGAAATCCGTTGGCAGTGACTAGCACGCCTTCTTTCGACAGAGAAAAATTTCCTTGGCGAGTAAAGCGCACGCCCGAGGGAGTGAGAACCTCGAAGAATCCTTTGCCCTCAAGCGCACAATCAAACGCAGTCCCTGTGCGCTTAAGACCACCCTGCCCATGCATGGTATAGATTCCGTCCATCTCGACGAAGCTTTTGTCTCCCTGAGGACGCCCGTCTAGCAGCGTGGCAGCGTTGATTTCTCGTTGAAGCCCCTCCACCGTGTCTGCGCGCCGAACTTCGGTGAGATACTCATTGAAAGTGCCGGTGTCCTTCTTAAATCCGGGCGTGTTTGCATTTGCGAGATTGTTCGCAATGAGCTCAAGCTCATGCGATTTCGCAAGTCCGCCCGAAAGTGCGACGTAAATTCCCTTATCCATTTTTTTCTTTCAAGTTGGGGTGGAGAAATGCCGATACGTACCACTTCACTGTGCAAGGCGGGTGCCACCCCGTTTTACGCTTCGTTGGGTGACTGCGCTTGTTAAGACCGGGAAAATTTTTCCCATCCACCAGGATCTTCTTTCCCCTTTCGAATCTTTTTGCCAGGTCTCACCCCGCTGAATACACTGATAGCTAGAAGTTCCCGTACAATCGAATGCGTCGAGTGGTTGTTTTTTCCGGCATCAAGAGCGGACGCCTTAAGGGGGTGTAATGAAAAAGCAGATGCTTGGACTTTATCTACTAGTAGCAGCGACGCTGCCCTTGGGTGCTTGGGCCTTTGACCGAATTGAGGCCTATGGGGATTCCATTACTGCGGGTTTCTTAAGTCAGACGGATGCCACCAATGCGCCTGGCCTCGATGTGATGAGTGACCTGATCTCGGATCTCGCCATGTACATTATGACTAGGGATCCTAGGTACGTTGCTCAGCACCACGCCCCAAATCTGGCCTGGCCCAGCGTGTTGGCAAAAACGATCACACCCGGGAAGATTTTGCCGCTAGATAACAACGCCGTTTCAGGAGCGCGGGCATGGCAAATGCTGTCTCAAGTTCAAAGACAGCCTGTGCGTAAAGGCAGCGCGGCTGCCTTTTTCTTTATTGGGCACAATGACCTTTGCAACAACATGGATTCGCCCGAAACCATCGGCCAGTTTTTCTCGAGCGAAGTAGAAGAGTCGCTGCGCGAGTGGGACAAAATGCACTCCGGTTCGACTGCCTATATCGCGCCGGTGGGGGATATCCATCGCGTGTTTGCGCGGATGAAAAATCACGTTTGGTATCGCGGCAAGGAAACCAACTACAGTTGCATTGATTCCTGGACCAAGTTCTTCCCCTACTGCCCCTCCCATTACAAAAAAGAACAGGCGGGCACAATGGAGAGCTACATGAAGCCGCGTCTGGAAGCGATGAATGATGCGCTGGAGAAGCTTGCGCATTCCTGGACCGAAGCGAGTCACAAGAATCGTTACGTGTACCTGAAAGACGCGCAAGACATGGCGTTAGAGCCAGAGTATTTTGCTGTGGATTGCTTCCACCTCTCCGCAAACGGACAGTCCCGTGTGGCAGAGCGCATTCAAGAAGTGATGTCTATCGTAGATCCTTGAAGGGAGATGGCAGCGCTTTGAGTGACTAGCCAATTCGTGCCTCTCCATGTACATCTTTAGCCATGGCATTTAACGTCTCTGAAGCACGCAAACTGGTCCTCGATCTGGGGCAACCCAAGAGCGGGATCTACTTCCTGGACCTCCTGCTCAGCTATGCGGTCGGCGTTGCCGGGTTTGTCTTAGCCTATGTGAATCCCCCAGCGAGTCTGACCTTTTGGGCGGGTGCGACACTGTCCATGATGGGGCTCTACCGGGCGCTATCCTTTATCCACGAACTTGTGCACTTTCGGGGTCGCCTGCCTCGGTTTAAAATCGTGTGGGACATCCTCTGTGGCATCCCCCTTGCTTTCCCCTCTTTTATGTACGTGAAGTCGCACACAGCGCATCACAATCCTAAAACCTACGGCACCAAGTACGATGGTGAGTACATTGATTTTTACCATCAGTCGCGCTGGCACATGGTGGCCTACTTGGTCGAAAGTTTTTGGACCCCTGTGCTTTTGATCCTGCGCTTTGCGATTTTATTCCCGCTCTCGCTCTTGATTCCCACCCTTCGCAAATTCTTAGTCGAACACGGTTCGTCCGTAGTTATTGCGAAAGACTACGTGGGTGAGTGGCCTAGTGAGCGTGAGAAAAGGGAATGGCTCACCATGGAAACGGCCTGCTGCTTGTTTTGGTTGGCACTGATTGGATGGGGGATCGCGGGGGTCATTCCGTTGAAGTTTTTTGGAACGCTTTATGTTGTGATGGTCGGAGCGTTGTTTTTCAACACCATGCGCACACTCGCGGCGCACCGCTTTGCAAATGACGGTCGGATTCTTAGCATGGAAGAACAGCTATTGGACTCTGTGAATTTGGACAATCGCTTTCCCGCTTCCGTGTTGAGCGCCCTCGCAGCCCCCGTGGGCCTAAGATTCCATGCGCTTCATCACCTTTTTCCCTTTTTGCCTTACCACAACCTAGGCGAAGCACACCGCCGCCTGAGCAAGGGACTCGCTCCGGATAATATCTACCACCGTGCAAACGCCAGTGGAGTGTTGTCTGCCTTTGGAAAGCTTTGGAGAAGAGATCCGAAGATTGCTTTGCGCCCCATTGAAACGGCATCGACCTGATAGGCTTAGCAACCCGTTTAGGCGGCTTTCTTATCTGAAGCAATCAGGTGATCCACATGGTGCATCGTGAAGCGAGTCGGCTTGAGAACAGCCTGAAGCTTCTTCCACACTTTCTTCGCATCCATTTCAGGATTGCAAAGAAAGATGTTCATGATCGCAAGTCCGTGTTCGGGCCACGTACTTAAGATAAAATGGGATTCCTTCAGAATGAGGCACAGCGTCAGGCCATGGGGCTGAAAGGCGTGGCAGGTGCTGGTCGCAATGGATGCACCCACCGAGAGAACGGCTTCGCGAGAGGCCTTCTCAAGCTTTTTAGCATCACTCAAATCCGCTGAGCAGCCGTAGGCATCTACAATGAGTTCTTGTACGGGTTTCATTTTTTCGGGGCGTGGTTAAAGGTAGGACTTAATTGTATCACGCCCGAAAAAAAGCCCTCGTGTTTTGCACGAGGGCTTTGATCGCAAAAGTATCTAAGACACTTTGCTTAGTTCAAAAAATCTTTGAAGGCTTTACCGGGGCGGAACTTTGGCACCGTGCAAGCTGGCACTTTGATCGCTTCGCCAGTTTGGGGATTGCGTCCCATACGTGCTTTACGTTTTGCGCGAGTGAAGGTTCCGAAACCAACAAGCGTTACGTCATCCCCTTTTTTAACGGCTTTCTTGACGTATTCGATAGTGCTGTCGAGCACTCGCTCGCAATCGGCTTTCGTAATCTTGATATCTGCTGCAAGTTGTTCAACAAGCTGAGCCTTGTTCATTTGTTTGTATCCTCCGGTTTTTCGCGATGTTGCATGTGAATAATGATAGAAGTTTCTAACAAAGGAAAAAAATCGGGTCAAACTGAATTTCTCATGATTCCAAGATCTTTTACCTTCCTTTCGATTTTGATCAGCGGCGTTAGCTGCATCAAACGCCCCTTGCCGAATCTCTCTCCCGACACTCCACACGTGCTTCGTTGGGCCACTACCGCGTTACCCGAAGTAAAAGATTGGACAGAGTGCACAACCAGCGCGTGCCGTCGCCATGGCTCCTTGGTAATGGAAGGGCTGGTACGCCCCGATAGAAAAAACGAGGAGCTCCAGGTCGCCCCCGCTCTAGCCGCGAGCTGGAAGGCTACCAACAGCAAAGAATGGACGTTTGAACTGCGTCAGAACGTACGTTGGACGGATGGAAAAGCCCTCGAACCCTCCCATTTCACCCAGAGTTGGAAGAAACTTCTCACTCACTGCAAACACAGACCCGCTGCCCGTTTGCTATTCATTATCCAGAATGCAGAAGACTACTGTAAGAAACTCGTCCCCTTTTCCAAGGTAGGCATTGACGTTTCGGAGAACAAGATAACGCTTCGACTCAATCGCCCCTCGGCTTTCTTCCCTCGCTTGGTTGCGCATCCCGCTTTCTGGCCACGTCGCCTGGACACAGAACGCGAAACGGTTACCCTGGGAGCTTTTAAATCGGACGGTCGCCCCGGACGCTACCATCGAAATCCCGCTTACTATCGGGGAACCAGTGACATCGATGCGATTGAGTTCGTAGTGGTTCCCTCCGCACAAGAACGCGTCGCGCTGTTTCGAGAAAGAGCCGTGGATGTCGTGGAAGACCTCTCGAAGCAGGTGCAGACGCGCCTAGTCTCTGATGATCCCAATCGGATCACGGCAGCCACTTCGGAACGCTTATACCTCTTGGTGCACTCAGCGGTCCGACCCTTTCAGTCCAGCGCAGCAAGACGCGCACTTTTTCAAGCCACCGATGTTCAAGAAGTGATTCGAAACACGGGAGCATCCCTTTTGCCCACTTCACAGCTAACGGGAGACACCCCTTCGCTTTCAAATCCTCCAGACCCGGAAGCAGCACGTGCCTTTTTTGCTGCCATGAAGGAGGAAGTGCCTCGCTTGAAATTGGAGTGGGATGGGAGTGCGGCGCTCGAACCGGTGGTGCGCAATCTCCAGGCCCAATGGTCGAAAAACGTAGGACTCGAGGTAGAGCTGGTCGTGCGTTCCAAGGCGGCCACCCATCAACCTGCTGCCCTGAGCCTTTTATCATGGCGAGAGAGTTGGGTTGAGCCCGCGCTGCCTCCTTTCATAGCATCGAACGCTCCGGGCTTCGCCACCTCGGCAGCAGCGCTTCGCTATTGGGAACGCGCGCAATCGCAATGGATGGGGACTGAATCTCTGGTCCTACCCCTGTTCGAACACGGTCGGTCTTTATTGCGACGTCCGGGCCTTTCGCCCCTTGAACTATCTCCATTTGAAGACTGGCAGTTTTCGGATATGCGTTGGGGATAGGAGGCATTCGTGTTTCGCACTTTAGGCATTCTGCTGCTGCTCACCGGGTGTGAGCGTTTTTATGGCGAGCGGCGCGTGCTCGCACCTGCGTTTCCCCATGAACCGCGAACGCTCGATTGGTATTTAGCGGAGGATCCTGCCTCTCACTTCATCCTTCAACAAACCCAGCGGGGACTCACTTGGCTGGACGCAAATGGAAAAGTCATCGCTGCCCTTGCGGATGGCTGGTCCACGGACGCGTCTCGAACCCAGTATGCTTTCACGCTGTCTCCTTCGGCAAAGTGGAGCGATGGTGTGCCCGTTACGGCTGAACATTTTGCTTATGGCTGGAACCGATGGTTGCAAGGCGATAGAAAACGAGCCCCGCAGGGGTTGGCGCTGGTCGAAACCGTAGTAGCGCACGGCCCCGGCCAACTGAAAGTCACTCTCCAGCAGCCCGATCCGGATTTCTTGAAAACACTCGCCGACCCGCGCTTGGGGCCTCAACGCCCCGACGTCGCTTCGGCATTCCCCACCGCTTTTGCAGACCCGCTTCATTTGCGTTCTACGGGACCGTACCAGGTCCTCGAGTGGAAGCCGGGGTCTCACCTGTGGTTAGTCGCAAACTCTTACTTCTACGGCGGTAAACCTGCCCTAGATAAGGTGCAACTCGTCTTTGCGACCGTACCGCTCAATGCTTTTGGAAATCCCGATTACGCGTCCACGCTCTGGAAGTTAAAACCTTAGAGGGACGCTACCTGCGGAACAAATCCTACGGGCATTCGCCGGCGCGCAAGTTTTCAACTAGCATCGTATTCAAGCCCTGTGGCTCCAGCTTCATGAAGCGCGGGCATTTTTCAGACGCAGCAAGCGTTCCGACAAAAGATCCTTCCTTGCCGGTTCCGGACAGGGAATAAATGTACTGGGCACCTTTTTTCACACGCTCTCCTTTGATGGGAAACTCACCATTTGCCGTAACCAGTGTTCCGGAGAAACGGGCTGTTGGAGTCTCTGCCAGCGGACTAGATGCGTAGATCAACGTGAGATAGTAGTTCGGGCTCCCATAGATTTCTTTATGGGCATCGAACATGCCGGGTGGATTGACTGCTGCCACAAGCAGCAGAGCCGGAAAAAAAGCAGGCAAAAACAGTCGGGTGAAACTCATAAGTGGGCGCAAACTAGACCAAACGCCCCTAACGAATCAACAAACTAGTGGTGGGGCGAAAACGCCCCACCAACCTATCAATAATACAGTGCATTTCGAGCCGCGCTTAGTGCGCTTTGGAGGTCTTCAGGACCTTGGAGGTCGCGGCCTGAGAGCTAATGCGCATGCCGTAGAAGGAACGCCATACGAAGAATAGCCCAATCGCCAAGAAGACCAGTCCGATGGTCAACGCCGTGCTGCCTGCTTTGTGAGCGATTTCCACCGCTAGCAATCCAAACAACGTGGTGAACTTAATGATCGGATTGAGTGCTACCGAAGACGTATCTTTAAAAGGATCGCCCACCGTATCGCCGACCACGGTCGCCGCGTGAAGCGGAGTGCCTTTTTCCTTCAGATCCACTTCCACGACCTTCTTCGCGTTATCCCAAGCTCCACCGGCATTGGCCATGAAGATGGCTTGGAACAAGCCCACCGCGGCAATCGAGATCAAGTACGCCGCAAAGAACGTGGCGTCGAAGCAAGCAAATGCCAGCGTCAAACAGAAGATCACGCCGAAGATATTCACCATCCCTGCTTGCGCAAACTGTGTGCAGATCTTAACCACTTCTCGGGAAGATTCCACCGAAGCGGCTTTGGCGTTATCCAAGCGGATGTTCTTTTTGATGTACTCCACTGCGCGGTAAGCGCCCGTGGTAACGGCTTGCATCGAAGCACCCGTGAACCAGTACACCACCGAGCCGCCTAGGATAAGACCCAAGAGCACTCGAGGATCCAAAAGGTCCAGACGAAGATTGAGCAACAAGATAATCGAGAAGATCATCGTCGTCGCGCCAATCACAGCCGTTCCGATGAGCACCGGCTTTGCCGTTGCTTTAAAGGTATTGCCTGCCGAATCGTTTTCTTCCAGCAAGTGTTTGCCGCGTGTGAAGTCAGGCGCAAACCCGAAGTCCTTTTGCACTTCGGCTTTGATGCCCGGAAGCGACTCGATTTGAGACAGCTCGAATACCGATTGCGCGTTATCCGTCACCGGACCGTAACTATCGACAGCGATAGTCACAGGGCCCATCGAAAGCATTCCAAACGCCACCAGACCGAAAGCGAATACGGCCGGGAAGACCATGAATTGATCCAATCCCGTATAGGATGTGATGTAGGCGACATACATCAGCGCCGCAATCGACAACCCCTTCCAGAACACGCTGAAATTTCCTGCCACGAGGCCGGAAAGAATCGTCAGAGAAGCGCCCCCTTCGCGAGAAGCCGTCACGATTTCGGCAACGTGCTTGCTCTTTGCGGAAGTGAACACTTTCGTCAGTTCAGGAATGATGGCTGCTGCTAGGGTACCGCAGCTGATAATCGTCGCAAGACGTACCCAAACCATACTGCCTTCGCCGCCCAAGTCGCCCAAGAAGCTCCAGGTCACGGCGTAGGTTAATGCAATGGACACCAGCGACGTCACCCAAACCAAGTAGGTCAACGGCTTTTCGAAATCCATTTCATTGGCATCTCTGCACAGCGCTTTCGTCACCGACTGGGTAACAGCATAGGAAGCTACTGAAGCGCCGATCATGAGGATGCGCATCAAGAAGATCCATAGAATCAGCTTTGCCTGAATCGCATCGCCACCGGCTGCCAAAGTCAGATGCCCGTCTTGTCCGGGAACCATACCCACGCCCAGCGCGATGAAGCTAATGAGTGCCACACCCGTTACGCCGTAGGTTTCGAAACCATCGGCCGTCGGGCCTACGGAGTCACCTGCATTGTCCCCCACGCAATCCGCGATCACGCCAGGGTTACGAGCGTCATCTTCCTTGATGTCGAAGACCACTTTCATCAAATCCGAACCGATATCTGCGATCTTGGTGAAAATCCCGCCGCAAATACGCAGCACGGACGCACCCAAGGATTCCCCAATCGCAAAACCGATAAAGCAGGCTCCCGCGTTCATCGGATCGACGAAGATAAGGATGAGCATCATCATGATGAGCTCAACGGAAATCAGAAGCACGCCGATGGAAATCCCGGCTTTAAGCGGAATGTCGAGTAGCGGAAACGGCTTACCCTTTAAGGATGCAAAGGCTGTGCGGCTATTGGCGTAGGTGTTGATTCGGATACCAAACCAAGCCACCCCATAAGATCCCAAAATTCCGAGTAAGGACCACGTGAGAATCAAGCCCACTTTGGACGTCGGCATGCCCTGCAAAATCGAGAAGTAGTAGATCATACAGGCGCCGATGAAGATCTGGAAGACGACCAACATCTTGCCCTGCTGAATCATATACGTTTTGCAGGTTTCGAAAATCAGGCTCGAAATATCCAGCATCGACTTGTGTGCTGGCATGCGCTTGATGCTCAAGATTTCGAAGATTCCGAAAAGAAGTCCCAGCAGACAAACACCCACTCCAATTCCCAAGAATTGGTGGCCCGTCAGCGTCAGACCGAAGAGCGTGTAGCTCCCCGTCAACGAAGGAAGCACCAGCTCAGCCTCACTACCAAAGGCAGTGGTGCTTAACAGTAAAAGCGGAAGGAGGGCTAACCCTCGCTCGCGCAACGTTTGAGTTAGAGTGGTGAACCATCCCCGACGTGTATGCATTTGTTTTCGTTCCTTCTTTGATTAAGAGTCGCAAAGGCTAGCATGAAAAAACTGCCTTTAAAAACCGTTTATTTCTTTCGACTGGCCGGCTCTGTGCTCCGTGCAACGTTAAACAGGACCGCCGCCATGAGGCCAAAGACCACCAGAGGGAGCAAGTGACTTTGACTGACCGCAGGAAAGTGTCTGCCGATATTGACGGCTTCCACCAAACCCTCGTTCAAACTCAGCATCGCAATGACGATTCCCGCGATAGCGCCGCCGGCAATCAAGCCGGATGAGAACAAGATACCCGGGCCCGATTCGCTTTCGTCCTCGCCCACAGTCTTGCCCTTCGACTTGGCAGCAGACCGACGCATGATCAGCCATCGCACCACACCACCGAAGAAAATCGGCGCTGAAGTCGAAAGAGGCAGATACACACCGACTGCGAACGGCAAGGCCGAAATGCCGCACAGCTCCGCGACAATCGCCAACGCCACTCCAAGAAGCACCAGGCCCCACGGCAGCTTCTGAGCCAAAATACCGTCGATAATGAGCGACATCAGACGTGCTTTAGGGGCATCGTACTTCTGGACCTGAGTCCCGTTATCGCGCTCTTTCAGCACGCCATTGATACCCGGATCGACCAGATACTTAATGCTCCCTGCGCTATCCACCAAGTACTTGCCCGGAAGCAAGCCTGAGAGAGGTCCGGTCGTCTGTACCTCTGCCACTCGCAGCACGTGGTACTCGGCCTTGTCCGCGGAGTGAGCCGAATCATGAACGCCCTGCATTTCGGTGAGCGCTGCCACATTCGGAACACGCAATGCGGGAAGGTTCTTATTCGAGTAAACGGTAGAAGCTTCGTTGAGAAGATTGAGCGTATAGCCAATCACGATGGCGGACGATAAAGCGCCCACCAGAATTGCAATCTGCTGTAGCTTGGGGGTTCCCCCGACTAAAAAGCCCGTTTTCAGATCCTGCGACGTCGTGCCTCCATTAGAAGCCGCGACGCAAACCACGCCCGCAACGCTGAGCGCTGCAATGCGATCCACTGTGGAAGTCCATCCCATGCCTAAGAACACGAGACTCGTAATGAGAAGCGTCGCCACTGTCATGCCGGAGATGGGATTCGATGAAGAACCAATCTCCCCCGTCAGACGTGAACTCACCGTCACAAACAAGAAGCCACAAGAAACGATGAGCAGCGCGCCCAAAAGGTTCATATGCAAAACAGGAGTCAGCCAAATCGCAAGGACCAGCAGCACGCAGCCGCCCAATACGTACGGCAATGGCAAATCCTGCTCGGTGCGATCCAGACTCGAAGCTCCCTTGGATTTGCTCTGCTTAAAGCCCTTCAACCCTTCACGCGCTCCGTGAATAATAGTGGGCATGCTTTGGAAGAGACTGATGATGCCGCCGGCAGCTACCGCGCCAGCCCCTATGTAAAGGATATAACTCTTCCAAATTTCACCGGGACCCATCTCCGAAATCAATTTGGTCGCCGGAAAAAGAGGGGCCGTTAGCCCATCGCCGAACAGCTTGATCATAGGAGCAAGCACCCAGCTACTGACCAAACCACCGGCTACGGTGATGCACGCTATGCGAGGCCCAATAATGTATCCCACACCGAGAAGCTCGGGGGACACTTCCACCGCAGCGGAAGCGCCTTTAAACCAGCTAAACGTCGTGGCAGAAACCTCTTCCCAAAGCCGAAGGGCCATATTGCCGACTTTGTAGAACAGACCGAAGAAAAACCCACCGAACACGGTTTTGGCGCTCGTGCCGCCTTCTTCACCGGCTATAAGCACTTTCGCGCACGCCGTTCCTTCGGGATACGGCAACCGACCATGATTAAAAACAATGAGCGCGCGCCGAAGCGGAATCATCAACAAAATACCCAGCAGACCGCCGAGTATCGCGACCACCATAATCCGGGTCACTTCCATCTCGTGTCCGAGAATCAAAAGGGCGGGCATCGTCACGGCGATCCCGAAGGCGATGGATTCGCCCGCAGAACCCGTGGTCTGAGTAATGTTGTTTTGCAAAATGGTGGCTTGTTTCGTGCGGAAAACCTTCGAAAAGGCCCGAAAGAGCGTGATGGAGAGCACTGCGACCGGAATGGAGGCGCTGACGGTCATCCCCACTTTGAGAGCCAGATATAAGGAAGAAGCGCCAAAAACGATTCCGAGAATCACACCCCAAATGAGGGGGCCAGCCGTGAGTTCGGCAATGTGCTTGGACGCAGGAATATAGGGCTTAAATTCTTTTTCCATCTTCCCCTCAGCAAACCGGGGAAGCTAGCATGTGAAAATCGATCCCTCAACTGCTACATACGGTGGGGTTTTGAGGACGGGACGGGTAGAACGCCTCCATCTGAATAAGCCTAAGAGACCCGTTGAAGGCTCCTCGAGGTAACGGAGCTTAAACTTATTTCTTTGTCGCGGTAGCGCAAAGAAGGGAAGTGCCTGTGGTGTCGGCTCCGTTCACATTGGCGGATGTCAAATTTGAAAGAGTCACTTCGCCAGGCAATTCCGCAATCTTTTCATTTAGCTGATCTGTCCAATCGGATAACTGAGAGGTGAGCGTTCTGTGGACGAAGGTACACAAAACGACGCTGCCCTTTTCTCTAAAGGCTTTGACTTCGGTTGGCGTTGCGAACGCCGGCCCGCAAGCGAGATACGTAGCCACTACAATTAGAAAGCGCATGAACCCAACCCTCCAATGAGAATTTTGGTGGAGGCGACCGGGGTCGAACCGGCGACCCCCAGCTTGCAAAGCTGGTGCTCTCCCAATTGAGCTACGCCCCCACAGAAAGAAACTTGGGATTCCCATTGAATAGCACGGTGTTTGCTCATCGTCCACGCTCTCCTGGTGCCAGATTGCTCTCTGGTTGGGTAATTTCTTCGTATTGCCGTCCGCTCCCCCGTGCCTTTACGTGATGGGAGGGGGTCAGGATGAAACTTGCGACAAAATGCGCTTGGGGAATTGGGTGGTTTTTGAGTGTGGCGGTCTTTGCGACCACTTGCTACACGGACTGTTCTTCTCGCTTTCCGAACTGGTACCAAGAGCCCGATCGCATGCGCTGCCAGGTAGAAAAAGCCGCAGCGTGCATGCGACCCAGCCGCCTGCCCAGTCCTGTTAGTCACGCAGGCCACAACGGAAAGTTTAAACAAGTCGCAAGTCGTCTCGTCGACGAATTCCAAGAAGGCGGATACGTCGTTTCGCGCAAAGCCGACGGAAGCTTGGAGCACCGAGGCGATAGCGCGCTATGGACGGCAATCGCGATGTCCGCACTTTCTTGCGATCAAGGACAGGTATTTGAAGATGCTTTGGTCAGCTCAGTCCTCCGCCAAGGGGGACGCTACATTCGCTTTGAACCCCTACCCGAAAGCTACAAGGTGAACGAGACCTCTCGCGATATGGAGACCGGCGCGATCTTCGGATTCGCCATGCGCGCACGCAAGTGTCCCGAGAGCCGCGCAGCTTTGAAGCGCGCTTGGAAAGAGCACCGCTCGTTCGTAAAGCACGAAGGAAAACTTCATGAGGGCAGCAATCTCAATTTTATCATGACACCAGGAATGGATTTTATCTGGGACCTGGTGGGACACGAGTTCGATCTCAACGCCCGACCTGGTAAAGCCTCAATGGCGACTTTTGAATCGGCCATCATCCTGAATGCGACGACCATCGCAAAACGCAAAAGCGCTTGCTATCCGATTCACCTCAATACTTTGATGCTCATCACGTCAGCACGACTCGGTTTACCGGTTACAGAGCTAACGAAACGCGAGTTCTGTAATCAAACACGGGGTATGCATCTACCCCTCACAGAATGGTATTGTGGGCGCGCTTACCAATCCTTTTTTTCCGAGTTTAAATACAATGAGTATGAATACCGCCATCAAAGGTGCCCCTATGAAGGCAAAGACGGAGGCGGCGGCGATCAAACTCCTGGGGTGGATTTTCTGATTTTGAAGTCGCTACCCGAATGGGTCGGCGGGTGAGCGATTAGTCTGCGAGCGTCACGTCGATATGCGGGGTCGCATATTTCTGCACCAGTGTGCCACCCACTTGCGTGACATTCGTCGGGGTGCTGGTTTTTGTACGCTCCAAGTACATTTTCTTCGCGCCATTGGCCATATTCGCGAGGCTTTGTGCCGAGAGCGCAACGGTCGTCCCTCCCACCGTGGAAGTTGAGAAGGAGACAAACTTGTCTGTTTCGTCTGTCGCTCCGTCTTGGGTCGGATTCAAGAGGTTGACGCTCATCGTTTCACCCGTCGTCAGCGCGTCGGCAAATGCGATTGCTGGCAAAGAAGCGCGGCTCAAGGTGGTCGGGGGACTGGAGAATGCAGTGGATGTGATGGTGCCCGCGTTGGTGTAAGCCACCCCATTCATATCGGTGAATGTAAAACTCTGCGAAGCAACCAAACCCGATTTCGACCCATCGTAATAAGTCCCCAGAAACCCCGAAAGAAAACCGGTCGTGAGAGTGATTTGGTCGTTGGTGATACTGCAACCACCCACCATCTCCAAAGTCGTCCCCGAGCTATCCCCGAATCGCAAGGTCGCGCTAGCAGTCGTGCGATCCTCCTTCCCGCTATAGCTCATGGAAAGGTACTGATGAATGCGTGATTGATTTACATCGTCACAACGCTCGGTGTCCGTTGAACACGCCGACAAAAGCACCAACACCACGAAGCTACCCAATAGTCGCTGCAAGCGGTTTCTCATTTGGTGAGAATACGCCTAGAATGGAGGAATGGGAATCAGAGGGGTGGGGCTTGGCTTACTAGTATTTGCCCTTTTCTCATCGTGTAGCTCCACCCAGACAACGTCTGTCTCCACGGAGTACGCGTCTCCTCAGCCACTTGAGCACCCTGTGCTCAAAGCTGGTGAGCGTCCCATCAAAAGACAAGGCTACACTCTTAGTTGGAACACGGAGGCCCGTTTACCCAACTGGGTGGCCCATACGATAACCCCCGAGCGGCTTCGCAGCCGGGTTGCCAAGCGGGCGAGCCGATTTTCCAAAGACGTTGAAGTGCAGAACTGCCCGAGTGAAGTCGACTACACACATAGCAGTTATCAGCGAGGCCACATGGCTCCGGCTGCAGATTTAGCTTGGTCGATACAGGCGATGGCGGACTCGTTTTTGATGTCGAACGTCGCTCCGCAGAAAGCGCATTTGAACGAACACATTTGGAGGCGCCTCGAAACGCAGATTCGAAAACAGGCAGCGGATGCGGAAACAACGTATATTGTGACCGGCCCCGTGCCGGAGGGCATTTGCGAGAAAAAGTTGAGAAAAGGGATCTGTGTGCCCAGTCGCTTTTTCAAAGCGGTACTTTTCCAGACCGGGGAAAGCTATCGCGCAGTGGCCTTTGTCATTCCCCAAGACTATACAGAGCCCGCCCTTGCCGCCTACCTCCAGACCGTAGACGCACTTGAAGCGGAGACGGGATTCGACTTCTTCGCTGGACTACCGGACCCGGTTGAAAACTCAGTAGAAGCGGTGGTCGATCCTCATGCATGGTCTGCCCCTCCTGAACTCACTCGGGCAGCCAAGCGGCGAAAGCCGGTGTCAAAATGACTCTCTCCTTGCTTGTTTCCTTGAAAGTCGACTGACCCCTTTCAAGGAAGTCTGATGGTTCTTTTACCTTTGGGGTTTTTCGAACAGCAGTGCGGAGCCAATACGCTGTCGCATAATGTTTATTATGAGTAGATAGAGGGGGTGAGTGCTGCCGCAGTTTGAAGTCCTGCAGCAACACTCTTTACAGAAGATTATTCAGCGATAGCGAGCGTCGCGAACCAGATGTCGATGACCTGGCGCAAGTACGTCTTGCCGTTCACTACCCTACGGAACACCGCACGTTGGCGCGTCTCATTGCCGTGGGTGTCTAGCTCGCTCACGTCGACGTAGTTCAGATTAATGCTCTGCACGCCCGCCCGCGAAAGCGAGAACATCTCGCCGGTATCGGACACGCCGTCTCGATTGCGATCGAGCCACAGTCGGCACTCTTCCCAGGCCGCGTCGCCCGCGTCGAATTGACCGTTTGCATTGCTGTCCAGCTCCGCCAAGGCAAGAAAGCCATTAGCGGCTCTTTGGCCGGATAGCAACTTCGTTGCAGAGCCGAACAGTTCGGCGCCGCTATCAATCGTGCCGTTGCCGTTGATATCGCGGACAAGGAACGCATCATCGCGCCCCATCGTCCAACCCGTCAGCAACTGGTCGCCTGTATCGTTTAAGTCGAACACCACACCGTTCTCCGGACTGCTAAACCGCAAGCCATCGCCGCTCAAGTCCAGAACCAATGGACTGTATTGCTGCTCGCACAAGTCAGGATTGTTTTTCAGTGTTTTGGTTCGACCGTTCCACACCAAAAGGTTCAACCTTGAGGGAGTGTGGCGCAAAGTGAAGCCCTTCTTTACGGCGAGCAGCTGATTCGCGTCGGATTCGTCGCTACAAAGGCCGTCGCGGTCGCGATCATCGCAGACGCGAGCTTCAAGATAGATGTTGCGCCACGTGTCGGGAAACCAAGCGCGAATCGTATCCTTCGCCAGCGCAACCTTTGTTGTATAGCGACCCTGCATGAGATCGACTTCAGCCAGATCTACTGCACCCATCGTGATCCCCTTACTGGATCTCGGCATCGCGTTGAGCAACAAGTTCAATAGCTGCGATTCGACAGGATGTAGCTCGCCAACGGCGCCGATTCCTGCAAGTGCCGTCGATGAGGGAGTCGATGTCGGTACCTGCACGCGGGTTTCGAGAGTCAAACGCGGGTCGCGTGCTTCTTCAAAGAACACAAACTGAGGGAACGGAATTTTACTTCGGTTTTCCGAACACACGCGATCGATGTTTATATCCATGCAACCTACGCAAATGGCACCGCCATCGCCAGGGGGAACGACCGGAGGAACGACTGGTGGAATCACTGGAGGCTGAACCGGAGGAACTTCTGCAATGGGAGGCACTACGGAACCTCCGTCAGGCCCACCACCGGGTCCGCTTGAGTCGGGAACATTGCCGCCATCATTTCCACCCGATGGAGGAGGCGTGGTCGGCGGTGTCTGCGCTATGGGTGGCACCACTGGCTCTGTGGGCGTAGTGGGAGGTGTCTCGGCGATAGGAGGAGAAACAGGTTCTGTCGGCGGAATCACTGGTGGCTCGGAAGGGACCACGGGAGTCACAGGGGGATTCTCGGCGATAGGGCCGGTAGGCGGCTCTTCTGCCGGAGGAGTCACCGGAGGTGTCGTAGGAGGAATCGTTCCTCCATCCCCACCGCCGCCATTGCCTGGTCCACCGGCAATGACTCCGCCGTCTCCCAACGTCGAAAACAGCATCGGATCATCTGCGATTTCGCCCGCGTGAAAAGAACTCTGCGCAAGCACCGCTGTTTCATCCACGCCTCGTGAAGAGACGGTTTGGGTGCGAACGCCGCAGCTAGTGAGCGCAACCACCACACAAAGTGTGGCGGCTACCTTCAAGCTTAAGTATCCCGTAAGACTCTTCATAACTCCGCCTTCCATGCATCGCTATTCGTTGAGTTGGGAATAAGTGACCTCAATAACCGAGCCACTTCTAGGAACAAAACCCGTAAAGTAGATAGCGTTCGTCGCGGCATCGTACCGATAGGTATCGGGCGAGTACGGAACGAGTTCGCTATCCACAAACACTTTGATACCAGCACCACTTGCCGGGACGGAAAGACGGAACACCTGACCGCGGTCCGCAATCACTTGAGCAACCGCTTCGTAGCTTTGGCGCAATTCGCCACTGCAGATGCTGCCCGAAGCCGACAAGTCGCCGACCTCAGTTGCCAGCTCTTCATAGCGCGCGCCATCGCTCGCTACCGTGCAAGTTGAACTCTCAATACCAATGATGGGGAACAGGTAGACCACCGACTTTTCGGCCTTCTTCACATTGGCAAAGTAATCCTTGTAACGATCCATCGGGAACATCACGTCGTTTGGATTGTTTTCAGGTTCCACACCAAAGCACTGGTCCATGCAGGAGAAATCATCTTCATCGGTGACGTAGATCACAATCAATGGCACCCCGGGACGGGAGAACTCGCTCTTGTGATTAAGTACTGCTTGATAGGAAGCTTCGAGTCCCTGCTCCCAGAAGGAAGTAGGACTATCCACGACCGCATCAATAATGGACGCGAAATCCGCCGAGGCGTTTGCACTCGAGGCACTTTTAACGACCTTCACGCCGCCAGCACCTTCTACGAGTGCCCCCGCATGGCTAAACATATCGGTTGTCGTGACGGCCATCTGGAAATCGACGGCTTTGCGTGAATTCAAAATCTGAATAAAGCTTTGCATATTGTCGCGCACGAACTGGCGCCGCGAGAGCATGCTACCCGAGTTATCCACTACCCAGAGGAAGTCGAACTTGGTGTCGTCGTACTCCTGAACGTACACATCGCTACGCAGAAGCGTGGAATAGAATGTCTCTGACGTTTTGCAACCGGTGAGGACTAGTAGAGACACCAACGCACCATAAAGTGCTTTGACTGATCCGGAACTTTTCAAAACCCGTTTGAACGTCGTGTTCATGGCACTCGCCTCCTGCTTCGACCTACAAGTACTATTCTGCGCTACGCGTTAAGTTTTTTCCCGAACCTGTCGAAGAGCTACTGGGAAGGCGTGTCAAAAGCCTGCGTAAAGACTTGAGTTTTCATAAACGTGAATTGTTCCTCACCACAGTCGGCACAATTTACGTGTTGGAATTACTTGGGTTTTTCGTCTTTTTTCACAAGAGCCCGGTTTTGCTGCGGGGCCTGAGCCTACGCTAGAATGAGACATCGACAAGGAGGTTGCCGATGTCCGTTCTACGAAAGGCCGAGCTACCAGAAGGAAGCCGACCCAGAATTCATCCGCGAGCGCGGGTGGCGGGTCAGGTGATGATTCACGATGAAGCGCGGTTGTTCATTGCGCCCATCGGGGACATCAGCGCAGGTGGCGTGTTTGTCACGAGCCTGGTGCACCTACCGATTGGTTCGGTAGTGAAACTAGTTTTGAAGGCCCCCGCGCTGACCGGACCTGTCCAAGTGGAAGGAACGGTGGTTCGAGTGGATAGAGAACAACGCCGCGGAAGCGCGGTGCGGTTCTCCCTCCTCGCGGACAGTGCGCGGGACGCCATTCAGGCCATTGTTTTCGAGTCGCGAATGGAAGCGGCATTGAAAGCGGCCTAGAGGGATAATGCAAAAGCGACTGCTCATAAGGACCTTGTTGGTTTTGATAGGCATGCTGTGGCTACAGCCCGTTGCCTATGCCGCAAGCGACAGTGGGCGCGTGAAAATTCGCAAGCGTACGACGCTCATTAAAGCACCCACCGCAGGGGTGGGAGAAATGGATGCGGAGTACAACGCCGACAAGGCCAATGTCCTTTCTCAAAAACGGCGGTCTCTCATCGAAGACATCAAACGCTTCATCCGTGATGCGCGCGACAATGAGCAAATCGCAGAGCTCAATCTCCGCCTGGGTGGCCTCTATATGGAGGACTACTACGCAGGGATGGCCAAAGCCCAAAGTGACTTCGATATTCGAACCGCTGCCTGGGAAAAGTCGAAGAAAGGGCGGGCGCCTCAGCTCGATGTCTCTGAGGCAAAAGCGTCTCTCGTAAAAGCTCGTACGCTGTATAAGGACTTACTTCGACGCGCACCCAAGCATCCGCGTCGGGATGAAGTGTTGTACTTCCTCGCTATCTCGTCGATGGACGACGGCAAGATAAAGGAGGGCATGAGCTATCTACAGCGCATCATCGCCGAAATGCCCCAGTCGCGGTACGTGAATGACTCGCTCATCCAGCTTGCCGACCACTCTTTTGAAATCAACCAGTTTCGGGCTGCAGAAGCCTACTACGATAAGCTCATTGCTCGAAAGCACCTTCCTTTGCTCCCCTACGCTGTTTACAAAAAGGGTTGGTGCGCCCACAACCGCGAAGCTTTCGCTGAAGCTATCAAACAATTTAAGTGGGTGATTGCGTTCGCTGATTCCGAAAGCGACAACTCGGCCCTACGCATTCGCGGGGAAGCCATTCGGGATATCTCCCTCCCCTTTGCCGAACTCAAAGCAACCGACGACGCTGTGGACTTCTTCCGCGCTTTAGGTGCGCCTCACCATCGGCAGGGGCTTGAGAATTTGGCGGCCATCTACTTCGACAAAGGCACTCACGCCGATGCGGTTCGCTTGTACGAGTTGCTACTCACTTTGGATCCCAACTACGCCAAGAATCCGACTTACGACATTCAAATCATCGAGTCGATGAAGCTCACCAATAAAGAAGAAGCGGCACTGGCTCGCCTCTTCTCGCGCATGGGTAACTATCTCAAGGGTTCGAATTGGTATGACCTGAATTCAAACAAGCCCGCTACCGTGCAGGGAGCGTTTTCTGCCTTTGAGGAGCTTACTCGCAACTACGCGTTTCGCTATCATGCGCTAGCTCAGAAAACGAAGAACGAGTCGCTCTATAATCGTACCAAGGCCATTTACTCAAAGTACGTAGAGCACTTTCCTCAAACCGATCACACGTCAAAAGTGCGATTTTACTTGGCCGAGATTCAGTACAAGCAGTTGCTGTACCCTCAAGCGGCTGAGAACTACTACAAAGTCTATCAAGACCCGCGGGCGGGCAAACTGCGCTTCGATGGAATTCGCTACGCTCTGCAGTCATTGGACGCACAGCTCAATATCGATCGTAAGAAGTCGGGTCTCGGCGAGTTAAGCTCGAAGACGACCTCCAAACTTGCCGCAAAAGATGAAGAGTCTCTGCAGCTACTGGCTTACAGTCCTGTCGAAGCACGCTTTATCGAAATTGCAGATGAGTACTTAAAGAATTTCAGCAGCGCACGTGATGCGGGCGATGTGCTGTACGAGCAATCGTACTTGAGATACGTCCATCACGACTTCGTCGATGCCTACCGAGGCTTCTGGACCCTCGTTCAAAAGTTCCCCACGCATACAACGGCTGTCCCCAGCGCGTACTTGATCTTGGATATTTTGAATCGTCGCAAAGAGTATCCCAAGCTCATTGCTGCTTGCTTGAAATTTCTCGACACACCAGAACTTAAAAAAGGCAAATTTGGTGCGGATGTCTCAGACATCCTGCGCAAATCAGAACTCAAACGCATTTCTATGCTCGAGTCGCAAAACCTGTTTAAAGAAGCGGGCGACAACTATCTCGAATACACGAAGACCTACGGCGGCCAAGACGAAGTGCTCTTCGAAAAAGCGCTCTACAATGCTGCTATCAGCTACAACAAGGCGGGCCTGATGCTCGCGGCCGTGGAAGTCCAAGAGCGCTTTTTAAGGCGATTCCCCAAGAGTGGCTACAAGGAAACGATGCTGCTCCAAGTAGCGAAGTCCTACGAGACGCTAGCCAACTTTGACAAATCAGGCCGATACTTTGAAGAGTTCGCCAATGCGTTCCCACGCCATGCCCAAGCGAAGAACGCGTTACGACTCGCCGGCGTGTACTTGGCCGGCAGTGGGTATGCCGAGCGCGCAGAAGGTATTTTCGTGCGTTTCTTGCGCGCCCACCCCGCGGACGCAAAACTCGTCGAGCGTGACATTCTGAGCTTGTTCGAGTCGCTGGGTGCACACGACAAGATGCTTAGCTACTACATGGCCGCTCGGGCTGGAAAAGGTGTGAGCGCTGGCGATTACCTTGCGTACACCGTCGATGCTGCCGAGCTAGCGGCGTCGAAAAACGGCGGTAAACTTCCCGAAAGCTTGATGAACGACGCTCGCAGAGTGTCCGAAAAGTACGGTCCCGACATCCGTCGGTCTCCCAAAGGCACCGAGGCTCTGGCAAAAGTTCGTTTCTGGTGGGTCAGTCAACGCGAAGCCCTGTTCCACAAATACAAACTGGCCTTGCCCCAGGCAACTTTGGAAGCGAACCTAAAGCGAAAGCTTCTACTGCTTCGTGAACTCGAAACGGAGTACGGCAAGATTGCCGCTCTGGGAAATGCCGAATGGGGATTGGGTGCTATCTATAAGACGGCATCGGCTTACCACCATCTCGCTGAATCCGTGATGAGCGCCCCGGTTCCACCCGACTTGGGACCCGACCAGCTAGACGGCTATCGCGCCGAGTTAAAACGGCAAATGATTGATCCCTTTAACGACAAGGCCCGCGCGTTTGCGGCGAGCTGCCTAGATAAAGCGCAAGAACATGGCGTCCTATCCCCATGGACGGCGGGTTGCTACCGCATTGCTTCGCAAATTGAACCAGAGCGCTATCCAAAGATTCGCACTTTTTATCTGCCGCCCATGATGCTCGCACTTCAGATGCCTCGCAAAGAGGCAAAGACCGAAGCAGGTAGCCTCCGGCATTTTGCTTACCCCTTTTATTCGAGCCAACTTTTCACGCCGAATCGCCAACTCGCCAGCCTATCGCCCGTGGATTTGCCCGCTATTTGGGATTTGTCGGGTGACTCCGAAAATACCGTTGCTCCTTCAGCGACTTCCTACGAAGTGCTTACGAATGAGCGTCGCAACATTCTTAAAAGCAGCTACGACTCCGAGAAACCGGACGATATTCGAAAAGGCGCCACTTACTCCTTCTTGAATCTCATGCGCTTGGTCTCATCCGCCAAGGCAATTCCGCTTATCGAATCTGCCATTCAGAGGGACACCGACAATACAGCACTCGTCGACCTCTTGGGCCTAGCCTACATGGAAGCCGGGCGCCTAGCTGCGGCGAATGTGTGTTGGCTCTCGCTTGTGGCTCGCGGGGCTGCCACTTCGAGCGTGTGGAACAATCTTGGCGTTGCTGCGGCCCGCTCAGGAAATGAAACGCAGGCCATCGCCTACTTCCTTGAAGGCGCAAAGCTTCCTGGCGCGAAAGAGCCGTTCGTCAACTTAGGCTTTATCGCTTTGAAGTACCGCAATGGGAACGAAGCAAAAAACTACTTCCGAAAAGCGCTCGCGGTTGAAGAAGAAGATGTGGCGGCCCAGGTAGGTCTCGCAGTCGCTCAATTGCAGAATCGTGAATTGGAAGAAGCCAAAGATCGCTTGCTAGAGCTCAGCAGGCGCTACAATAAAGATCCCTACTTGAAACTCTCGCTGGGATACTTTCTCATCGACGTCGAGCAAGAACACCAGATTGCTCAGAAAATTGTCGCCGACTACATGGATAGCCAATCGCTGGAGAAGGATATGACTTTCCGCACGTTGCTGCTAGAAGCACGTCGACGGCCGGGCACAGCCCCGGGAGAAGTGGATTCCGACCTTCCCGATATTCAGTAGCTAGATGCGCTTGGCCTTACCCATGGCTTTGTAAAAGTCCGCCAGATATTGCAGACCCGAAAAGACGCTAATGAGCAGTGCCAGATAAAGGATATACGTTCCCACTTTCACCGCGGGCAGTCCAAAAGCGCTGCCGTACCACATCAGAAAACCCAGACCAAACATCTGAAAAATCAGTTTGAATTTGCCCGCCTGACCGGCAGCAATTACTAGCCCCTCACCCATCGCAATTGCTCGCAAGCCCGTAATAATGAGCTCCCGGCTCAGAAGCACAATCACGAGCCAGGCTTGGACGCGCTCCAAATCGAGCAGCATAATGAGGCCCACCATCAGTACGAGTTTATCGGCGAGCGGATCCAAGAATTTACCCATCAGGCTTTCGATTTTCCACCGACGCGCAAGGTAACCATCGAGCAAATCAGTGAGCCCCATCACCGCGAGCACCGCGGTGGCGAGTCTTCCCGGGGAAAAGCGGAACATCCAATCCTGATCAAACGGAGGTTGTTCAGAATCGAAAGCCAGCAGCACCGCCATCACCGGAATAAGAACGATGCGAAGCAAAGTGAGTAAGTTGGGCAAGTTGAAGGCGGACCGAGAGCCTTTAAGCGTTTGGAGCATTGATGCGGAAGGAGAAGCTACCATGGGTATTTGCAAAGTAGCGCGTGGATGCCCTGTTTGCCACCCCTATCCTTTTTTGAGCCCCGGATCTTCGTAACGCGCTCGGATGACGGTCTTGATGTTGCCACGCACGTTGAAGTCTCCCGAGACTTCCATCGTCCAGGGCCGCACCACGCTTACCAAATCGGTCAGGATCTTATTGATGGCACCTTCGTGAAATATCCGCACTGAACGGTAAGCGTTAATGTAGAGCTTCAAGGATTTGAGCTCGACGCAGTTCTCTTTGGGTTGGTATTTGATTTGAATTGTTCCGAAATCGGGGAATCCGCTCCGCGGACACAGTGCCGTCCATTCGGGGCAGGTGAACTCGATATCGTACAGACGCGACGTGTCGGGATTGTCGAAAACTTCAAGACCAGCAGGGCTCTCGGGGCTAAATTCAAACTCGTTCATGCCCTTGGCATACCCGAGATACGTTTAAAGTACCAGCCCCAGCGAGGCGTGCAGACGGATGCCAAAGTAGCGACTTCCGGCCGTACCGGCGAGGTTGTAAAAGGCGAGTACCCGGGTTCCCAAAATCCACCCTCCCCCCAGTCCAAATTCAGCTGAGGTACCGACCATCGCCATCCAAAGCCTATCAGGGTTTGAAAACGACTGGGAGTCGAAGACGCGCACTTGCTGGCTCGCAAACAGGGGTTGATACATGCCTAAGCCCGCATCGAGCCAAAAAGCTCCATCTTCTAAAGCGATTTGTTCCGCTGAATCGGTTGCCTCATCGGACATCCGATAGCCCGCCATCAAGGCAAAGTTGAGATAACCCAGGGTTTGGGTGACCGGCGTTGGATTGGGATTGGTAAGCGTTCCAGAACCATCCAAGTCTCGTACGACGGTGAGGTTTTCGAACGAAACCATCGGAGAAAGACGGAACTCTCGTGAGAAGAACCAGTTGAACCCTACTCCCCCACCGAAGGAAAGGCCTTTGGAAAGGCCGGACTCGTAACCCACGGAGGCGCGCGACAAATCAAACAGTCCAAAGAGCCAGAGTGATTCGGATCGGGAAGCCGAGGGTTCTCTCGCCAAAGTGCGGGTGGGTCTGTTGCCAGCCGTCGGTCCGCGCACGCAGCTATCGGTCAAATATCCCGTACAAGTGCTAATACGCGCCCGGTAAAACCCGGCAACCCCAGTCGCTTCCAGCTCACTCAGAACACTGCCGGTTCTTGCTCGACACAAAACACGGGAAGTGGGATCGGGCCGTTCGTGCAAAGAACACGCGCGGCTCAAAGTGGCGCTTTCGGCAAACACCGTGGCACTCGCCATGCCGATGATAATCAGTGCCAAGCCTTTCATGAGATCACGCTCCGAGAACGTCCTAGCGCAAGCGCCACCACTGCCCATAACAAAAGCAATGCAAAGAACACCGCGGGCGTGGCGGGATGTCGTGCGCGGGAAGAAGCCGCGCAGCTTCGTAAACCCAATTCAAGAATCGCGTTGTCGACATCTCGAAATTGGCCCGTCCGCCCGCCAAGAAAACGCACTTCATCGTAAAAGGTTGAGCGGATAGCCGAAGCGTTTTGGCCCGCAAAAAGGACTTTGTCGGCCTGCACCAGCGCTTCGACAGCGTCCATAAAGCCTGGCTCCACGGGCAACAGGAAAAGGCTTTTCAAGGCTATCAAGTCAGCAGCTTCCTGACCCAATTGCAATCGCAGCGCCCACAAACCGCTGGCGAAAGACCAACCATAAACGTGAGGAGCGGTTTCAAGGTTGTCCGGGTCGTAAACTTTAATAGTACCGATATCGCGAATAATCGGAGGATTTGCGTCGTCCAGGTCTTGGAAAGCGTACTCGCCCACTTTCGTGACGATTCTTCCCGCAGTGTCGGAAATATGAGAGGCGGCCATATAGTCCGAGTACCCTTCGTGAAGTGCATCACCCACCGTGGCACCATCGGCACCCGGAATCAGCCCTGCAATCTGATCGGTGACATAGTGCTGGTACTCGTGAACCACCACAACCGCTTCACGCGCAGTGTGATAAAGCTTCGTTGAACCCTCATTTTCGGGACGCAGGAAAAGCAAGCAACGGTCCATGGAAGTATCATCATCTCGGCACGCCCCGAAGACATAGGCCGCATTGTTGGTATCATTCGTTCCATCGCCATCGCCGTCCAAGTCTGTCCCCAACGAATTCACGATCACGTCCAAAGGATCCCCTGTGATGGCCCCCGTCGAACCTAGCGTGGTAAAAAGGCTCTCCAACTTCTCGTGGAAGCTCGCAAGGTGGTAGTACACATTGACGGCATCAAAGCCCTGATTGGGGCAACCATTGGATGATGCACTCGTGCAAGTGTGATCGTACAGAGCGGGATCAAGCTGGAATGCACCTGAAGCGCTAAAGTCGAACTGGGGATTTACTTCCCGAAGCGTCGGATCGGTTGTGTTTTCATCGCGTCGCACATGAAATGCAGACGTCGATAGTTCGGTCCCTCCTCCACCTAGCACGGGCAGCGTCACCGCTTCCACTGGGGAAGCATTGAACGGACTCACTTTATAAACGTTGGCAAACCGGGCAACCGGCAAGCGTTGCAGGAGCTTGAGCGATGTTTCCTCGAGGATGAAATTGCGAATCACGCCCTGACGGTTTGAAATAACTCGTACATTGAAAGCGAGATGTGACTGCGGCTTTGCAGACACCCAGATGACCGGCTCAATATCGACTCTTCCTGGGAGAACGCCGAACTCTTTCTGAAAATCTTCTTCGACCTTTGCTCGCACTGCGAGGATTTGTGCTTCGGTAGGAGGGTTCGTGGATAGCGAAACGGAAGCGTTGAAGTTGCTGGATGCATATTCAACAAATCCACGATGGTTTAAATGGACTTTTAACTGCCGACCCATAACGCGACGCGCCCCGAGAAAGAGCTCAAACGTATGATGAGAGTGCTGATTGTCGGCTAGGCTTTGTTTGACCTTCCACTGATACCCTGGGCCGAGGGAACCGTATTCCTTTTTTAGAAAACGACTCAGAGCGACACTCTCAGGCGCCGGAGCTCCGGGCGCATCCACTGCATAGTTGCGCAATAGCCCCGAGTCGAATCGCGTTTCAAGCGCATGTGCGCGCACTACCGCGAGGGAGAACCCTGATACGACCAGCAATCGAACCAGCCCGACCATCTGTGCCCCCAGATTTTTATAAGAATTGGCTTATGAAGTATTCTATAATGAGACCTCAACGAAACACAGGGATCCCTCCATGCAATCATCGCCTTTCGCGGAAAAAGTGCCCCGGTTAGCGTTAGCGATCACTCTGGGATTCGCTCTGGGATTCACGCCTTTTTTGACGCTACAAGCCTTACTGCTCGTCGGTGCGGCACTCTGGACACGCCCGGCACTTGGCCCCTTCTTGATTTCCCTCGGGCTTTTTTCTTTTTTGGCGCGAAGCCTGGAAACGCTGCTTCATCTGATAGGACTCTGGGTGCTAACGGACATTGAAGCACTCACACCTATTTGGGCACAGGGCTATCACTCAGCGGTCATGCCGCTGACACGCTTCAACCATTCTCAGGTGATGGGCAGCCTTGTCCTGGTCGCCTGTATGGCCTTTCCCCTCTACTGGTTTTCTAAACTTTGGCTCATTTTCCATGGAGAAGCCGTTGCCATTTGGTTCCGAAAAAACCTTCGGCTCCGCACTTATGTCTCTGCTTAGCAACAAAACCCATCGCGCTCTCGCCGCTTGCGTCACGTTTTTCTTTCTTGTGCTACTGGGCGCAAGCCAGATGATTGACTGGGGCTTGCGTACTTACCTGGAAAATTACGCCACCCGCTTGAATGGAGCTGAAGTAACCATCGCCTCGTTGGATCTTTCTTTCTTTCGGCGTGAAGTCGTTTTGCGCGGCATTCAAGTCACGCACCACGTGCAACCCATGCGCAACTTGGTCGAAGTGGGAGAAGTTCGTTTTAACTTTGAATGGCGCCCCCTCCTCTCGGCGAAAATCCTCATTCCTCAGATGACCGTTGGTGCCATTCGCTACAACACTCCGCGAGAGACGTCTGGCATTGCGGACTCGAATGGCCTGACGGCACTGCTCGATCGAGCCGCCGCTCGACCGTACGACTCAGTCCGAGGCAGCCTGGGTCCCAGCCCCTTGCGCGGACTCGGAAGCCTTTCTCTCGGATTGGGAGCACGCGCTCACGTCGACAAAATGCAACGAGAGTTTGCATCCCTCTCGGAAGTCAAAGCCGTTTCGAATGATTTTGAGCGTGCATTCGCCGAATGGGAATCGACAGTCGCAAAGCTCACCGCCGCAAAGGATGAAACGCGAGACACGACCGCCCGAGCAGGCGATCGCACTTTGGCTGAAACCTATCGACAGCGAATCCGCCGGGAAAGCGATGCTTTGCTCACTCGACTTGAGCATGCGCCCAAGGACCTAGCCAGCGATGTTGACCTGGTTCTCCGCAAGGTAGGATTACCCAAGTTAGACAACGATGATTTCACACGAGAGCTTTTGGGGCGTCGGGCCTTGAACCACCTGGAGCGCGTTTCGTACTGGATTGATCTCGCTCGCCGGAAAATGATTCGAAGTGAAGAGACGGGCACCATCGAAGTCACTCGTGCGGCTTCCTCTCTGGGAACCGAAGTCCATTACTTGCGACGCAACGTCTCCCCGCGCTTTCTCATTCAAAAAGTGGTTTTTGCCTCCCAACCAGGGGATGACACCTATGGCGCCGCTGTCACCGGGAAAATCGTGAATTTGTCGACGGATCCGGTCGCACACCCCTTCCCTCTTGAAATAGGCCTTCTCGTTGAAGTACCGGGCTTACGCATTCATGGCTTGAGGTTGCACGGGCTCATTGATCACACGAAGATAAAGCCGCGCGAGCAAGTGCAGCTGACCATCGCAAGTTTCCCCCTTATCAACTGGTCTATCGAAGACACCAAAGACCTCCATGTGGGAATTGATTCGGCTGCGGCGACTTTAGCGTTTCACGGCCAGTTTCACGGCGACACACTTTCAGCAGATTGGACCGCCCAGCTACGGCATGCCGAGTTTGTCGTCTCGTCGCGCTACCGCAATTTGGAGCGCACACTCAAGGGCATCTTGCGCCCCTTAGGAAAATCGATAGGAGTAGAGGGCAGCGTTTCCGGCTCCGAAGAGGCACTGGATTTAAGAATTTCTAGCACCGTGGGAAAACAACTCACGCTTGCGCTTAGCGAAGAGTTCCGGCATCCCTTGCGCGCAGCCGAAGAGGCCATTCGCGAAGAGCTCAAGGACCGCATTTCTGGCCCTAGCCAAGCACTCAAAGAAAAAATCGAATCGGCGACTCGCCAAGTGGACGCAAACCTCGCGGACTTATCCTAGTGCTGGTTCCTAGTTGCGCAAGTTACGTGGGAACCGCGAGTCTTTGTTGATGATCTTCGCCGAAATGTAGCCCGGCGCGCCCATCACCCCACCGCCTGGATGGCAGCCCGAACCACACATGTACAAGTTGCGAATCGGCGTACGGAAGTTTGCGTACTTTGGCAGTGGCCGCATAAAGAACATCTGATCCAAAGTCATTTCACCGTGGAAAATATTTCCACCGGTCAGCCCGAAATCACGCTCTAAATCCACAGGCGTCAACACCTGGTAATCGTCGACGAGCTCGCGGAAGCCCGGCGCGTAATCACCCACAATTTTGAAGACACGCTCAGCGAACTCCTTCTTGCCCGCCTCATCCCAAGACTTGCCATCTTTGCGATCCAAAGGTGCGTACTGAATGAACATCGACAACAGGTGTTTACCAGCGGGTGCAAGGGACGGGTCCACGCTGCTGGGGATGCACATTTCAATGACAGGATTCTCACTAGGCCGACCATTTTTTGCATCGTCAAAGGCCCGTTCCATATAAGCCATATCGGGCGCAATGTGGATCGTTCCCATATGCTGGGGTCCGAGTGTGCTTCCGGGAAGCGCGCTAAAGTTGGGAAGACCGTTGAGTGCCGCGTTGATCTTGATCACGCCGCTGCGCATGCGGATGTTCTTAATTCCATCAGAGAACTCACTCGGCAAATGCTGCTTGCCTACCATTCCCATAAACGTACGAATCGGATCCGCGTTGGAGACGATGTTCTTGGCATAGAACTCACGGCCATCGGTCAGCACCACCCCCGTGGCTTTACCATTTTTAATGATGACGTGATCCACCTGTGCATCGAGCAGCACTTTGCCGCCCACCGATTCTAAGGACTTCTGCAAACCCTGAGTAATGGTTCCCATTCCACCTTTGATGTACCCCCACACGCCTTGCGCGCCTTCGGTTTCGCCCATCACATGGTGGAACAGCACATACGCGGTACCCGGAGAGTAGGGCCCGGCCCACGCGCCAATGACCCCATCGGTTGCCATGCGCGCTTTAAGCGCATCAGACTCAAACCAAAGGCCCAAATAATCCGCAACGCTCATGGAGAACACGCGCAATTGCTCATAAATGCCTCGGCCTAAGCCACGCACTTTGAGAAGCAACATTAAGGATCGAAACATCTCGGAAGGCGAAAGGCTGGTGGGATCTGGCGGAACCGTCAGAAGCAAAGGAGTCACGAAACTTGCGAGTTCGGTAATCTTCTTCTCAAACTCAGGATAAACGGCTGCGTCTTTTGCCGAAAACTTGGCAATTTCCTCGCAGGTCTTCTTCTGGTCTTTCCAAAACATCATGTAGCGGCCATCTGGAAACGGAGAGAAGGAGGAAGGGTTTCGTTCCAAGACTTCGTAGCCGTATTTTTTCAGTTCCAGATCGCGAATGATTTCAGGTCGCAGAAGGCTACAGACATAGCTGGTGGTTGAAACTCGGTATCCGGGAAAAGTTTCCTCGGTCACACAGGCTCCGCCAACAACGTGTCGTCTCTCGAGCACCAAAGTGTTGTGCCCTGCTCGTTGTAGGTAATTGGCAGCAATAAGTCCGTTGTGGCCCCCGCCGATGACGATCGCGTCGTATGCTTTCATTTGAACCCCCAAAGTCTTGAGGACATAGCATTAGCTGGAGTGTGTCAGGTGGGCAAGAGTCAAAACCGTCACTAACGCGGGTTTTTAGTTCGCAGATGACGCAATAGGCCAATGTCTTGCTGGACTCGGGCAAACGTGAGTGCCGCTTCAAGTTCTTCGGGATCTTCAAAATAGTCGCTGGGTATTCTGGCCAGAGTTTCTTTGGCTTCTAAGTGATTTCCCAAATCGCGTTCCAACGTAAAACGGTAAAAGCGCAACCAGCTCGCGGTGTGAGTCTCTAGCGCCTTGAGCGTTTCAAGGGCCTTGCCCTTTTCTCCAACCGCATCGTAGCAAACACTCAAGTGGTGGACGACCGATGCATCGGTTGGCATGGCCTGCTTGGCGGCTAGTGCGAATCTAAGCGCCTGGTGGTGCAGTCCGTTTTGAAGGCAGAAAGTCGACTTATAGTAATCCACTTTGCTGTCCCAGCCGGGCAAGCCCCGGAGCTGTTCATAGTAGGTGTCCGCTTCTTCTGACTCACCCATCAGGAAGTAAGAGTTGCCTGCCACGCAAAGGGCTGACGGATAAAACTTGTCGTGCATCAGAAGTTTTTGAACCGAGTGCTCATGCTCTTTTGGTTTGTTCATTCGCGCATACGCGAAAGGCAAATTCATCAGCGCCGGGCGAATACTCGGATTGAGATTCAGCGCGGTTTCGTAATTCTCCGCGGCTTCCTTCCAATTGCCAGCCCAATAGGAAAGGTTGCCTTCCACCACGTAGAGATAGTCGCTCGCAAATGCACCCTGGGCGCGACTCCACACGCGCTCCCAGCTCGCACGCTGATCGGGAACGCGGGCTTCGCGTCCCGCCAAAGTCTCAAGCACGCGCGCAAAGATGGGGTCAAATTCGCCGTCGAAGTCTTTCCACAATTCGAGAACCGTTTCCATGAGCGTCTCTCGGTACGCAAACGCTTCCCGGGCCATTTCGTTCACGGTTTCAAACTCTCCATAAAACGGACTATCAATCTCGAGCATGCCCCCGCGATCGGGCTGGGTAAAACTGATGTGATACAGGTAACGCAAAGCCGTTTCGTGCGTCAGCTTCTCGTGGGCCCACGCATGCAAAAACCAAAGGATTTCAGCAATCCAGTAAAGACCGGAAACGCGGTTCGGATCTTCTAACTCAACGCCTTCGGTCAGCAAGTAGCGACCGATCTGGCGACCTTCTGCTACGGCGCCTTGACGAAGAAGCCCTAGCACGAGCGACGAAACGCCCTTGTCGCGCTGGATGGAGTCCGTCAAATGCAGCAAACGTGCACGGGCAATCTTTGCATCGAACACTTGATTGAACAGGTGAAAGTACAGCTGCATTCCCACATTGCGCAGCTCCGGAATGCCGCCTTCACAGGTGTCGAAGAGCTTCCAATAGAGTTCTGCGACCAGGACAGCGCTCTCCGTAATGTCTTCGACAGAATGCAGGAAGTCGTTTTCTTCACTATCGGATTGGAGCAGATCTAAAGGCGCACGCCGAACAAACCCTTGCCGAAGACGCGCTTTGCCGTACTGCACTTTTCCAAAGGCGAGCCGTCGCAAATTCATTAAATCGCGCAACCGATCCAACCCACGCGCTTCGTAGGCAGACAAGTCACCGTGGACTTCGAGCTGTTCGAATTTTTCAGCGAGCAGGGTTTCCGAAGCTTCATCGGAACGAGAAAACAAGGCAAGCAACGAGGCAAGGCGCGCAAGGCGTCCACTGGGAACGAGACGCAGTCGGGTGCGCGCACCCAAGGCCCCTTGAAAGAGGGCTAGAGAAGACCTGCCAAGCACAGATAAGAGCGTTTCCATCGCTTAATACTTCCAGCTACCGCTTACGTACAACCACACACCGACTACCCAGGCTTGAGATAAAGCAAACGCATTGCCACGTACTTGGATACCCCGGGCAGCGGTGAGCGACAAAAGGCGCAGGCTACGCAGCTGTATTCTCAAAGGGATCGACGCGGCTGCTATTTCAAAGTGTGACCGGAAATGGCAGCTCGGTTGTATAGCTAACTGCCAAAGGCATCTCAATCTCTCGCGCGAGAGGTGGACGGGTAAACTTCCGCCCGGGGAAATCCCTCCTTGCAGCCAGCAGATTGTGTGCCTTGCAAAGCACCCGAAGGTTTCGCAGATCGCGGCTACTGCCTCCCTTTGCCCAAGGTCGAATGTGGTCGATTTCAAGATGGGCAGTTTGATTGCACTGAATCCCGGATGCAGCCCGATAGGAACAACGGTGCTGGGCCGCTGCTTTTACTTGTTGCCGGAGTTGCTTTGAAACATACCGAGTATGCTTCGAAGGTCGGACAGTTGGAGGTTTCGGAGCAAGGAAACGCCTGAGAATCCGCTTCAAGAAGACCGTTTCATTCTTTTCAGAGATCTCTTTATGAGCCTCGGCCAACAGCGCCCTGAGCTCCTCATCTAGCGGCGCCTTAAAGAACTCGTCCTTAATCCCCGCTTCGGGAAAGTGCTGAATGAGAATCGCTTCTATCTCCCGCGTCGACTTCTTGCAAACTTGAGTCAATAGCACGGCTGCGTTGCTCTTGGTCACATAGGGCGCAATCAGACTTACCCCGGAAAGGGAGATCTCGTTGCGCTCCAAGAGGGGCTGAATTTCCTGGATCTGCGCTGAGCATCGCGCAGCCTGAATGCGGCGCCCCGCTTCCCCCTCTGAGTAATTGAGATGGCGTACACAGAAGTCATGCAGACTCGAATAACCCTCCCCTAACCAGAGTCTCCGAGTGTCTATCTCCACGAGGTACTCCAGTACTCGCGCAGTCGACCGCTTCTCCACCCGGACTGCCTCAAGCACGCCGTCCAAAAGACCCTTGTTACTCATTTCCTTCAGCATGAAAACCTCCTAATGAATACATCTGTATGTATTTTCAGCTTTGCAGAGAGGCAAGCAAAAAGTGCACTTTATCGACGATAAATCACATTCACCTGCTGCAACCTCTCGCGCGAGAGGTTAATCGGAGAGGTATTCAGTATGGGCTATTGCGCAGTGAGGCTGGCGCGGAAGACTTGGCCGGTTTGGCTTTTGCCTTCGACTTGAGTGGGCGTGCCGGACATGTCCTTTGACAGGTTGGCATAGGACATCTTTAGCGTAGCCCCATTGTTCCCTTGAACCACGCCACTATTGTAAAGGGCGAGTTCTTCGCGAGTCGAGCTACCGCTGACAGGACGTCGAGCGATGATGGGAAGCAGTTCGTCATTGCCTGAGTTGTAACGGATAGAAACTAGGTCAATGAACCCAACGTGGGTAATCGACGGATCTTTTTTCAACACGCCCATGCAAACGCGGTTGATGCCCGTGCTTGCGGCGTTGGCATCGGGTCCACAATGAGTCGCAACAAACGCGAAGTTGGGCAGATCGGGAGAAGGCCCATCGGTGACTTTGTAGCTCGTATAGCACTTACCCGAATTACCACTGGCATCTCGCGCCTCGCCCGTCACAGAAATATCGCCTTTGAACTGCGCCGTCACAAGCTGCTTGCCGCTAGGCACCGAAACCGGATTGCCATTAATGGTGGCTGAAGTGGCATTGGTGGAAGTCAGCTCAAGGCTCACGCTACCACCCAGGGCAACAGAATTTGGAATAGCGACGACAGAACAGGTCGGCGACGTCCCGCCCCCGCCTTGAACGGAGTAAGACACCGAACAAGTCGCCGTGGCCCCGTTTGCCGCTGTCACACTACCCTGCACGGTCTTTGCTCCCGCCGAAGTGGGAGTCAAGACACGGCTTCCTCCGGGGACCGAAATGCTCTGCCCATCAATCGTTGCAGAAACGGCGTTCTCACTATCCATCCAAATGGTAGTCGAGCCGCCGAGAGAAATGGTCGCGGGACTCGCGCTCATTTTGCAGGAAGGGTCTGAAGGCTGGGCCCCTCCACCGCACGTCGTGTTGATGCCACATATCTGAACGCCCTTAGCGGTGGCAAAATCAGTAAAGAAACGACGCTGGTCGGTTCCATCCGTGCGGGCACTATAATTAGGACCGATGATGGTGCCATCCATTTTAATTTTTACCGATGAGTTCACACCCATCACCAGAAACTTTGAGCCGTCCTTAATGTAAGCAGGCCCCCCGGAATCGCCAGGGCAAAGCAGCGCCCCATTCGCCGTGGCGGATGCAAATCGGGCCGTCTTGACCTCGCTCACCACCGATACACCTTGTCGCAACTTGCCGTCGCTCGGAGAGGCATCCGCGGTCGTACAGCCGTAACCCATGAGCGTCACTTGTTGGCCTACAGAAGGCGTTCCGCCAATAGAGAAGGGAGCCACATTGATGGTGTCCGCCGTTACCCCCAAAGCAAGATCGTGTTCGATTGCAAACTGAGGACTCTGAGTCATCGTCGCGCTAAAAGCTTTCCCATCAATTGAGAAATTAGCGACGCTTCCTTCGCCGGCGCAGTGAGCCGCCATCAGAATGACTTTCGGCCCTACAACGGTTGCAGTGCATTCTTTAGTTCCCTGGGCACTGGGAATCTTGGCCAGAACGACTTGCTTCCAATCTGCGGGATTTACTTCAGTCCCGTTGATAAGCGTGGTCGAGGGACCTCGGCGCGCACCGGTGAGAATGAAAGCAGCCAAGCAAATCGCAATCAGGCGACCCATCGTTTGCAAGTTTGAACCTCCAAGAGGCGCTACGGCTTTGGATTGAGTGTAGGAATTAATACTTCTGGCTTAGTTTAGATGCGATTGCAGTGAAGTGCTATCAATTGCGGACGACTCAGCGTGTCTATGCTTAACGTCTGTCTTCCGACAGACCCACTGGGTAAGGTCCGAGAGGAATTGTGCCCACAGCCGCGCCTCAATCTGAGATGCCTTATCCTGCAAAGAAGGTTCAAACTCCTGAGAATCAAATTGCGCTCCGTGGCGCTGCTCTTGAGCGAGGATTCGGCGCAGTGTGCTTTTAACATCCTTACACTGCGTTGCACCGAGGTAGAGAGGGTAAAGCAACAGCACGCGCTGCTCAACCACCCAGCTCACGAGGGAGTAAGAGGGGAGCTCACTTAAGCTGCTGACTTCCCTGTCCAGGGTTTGAAAGTACCGCCATCCCATTTCTTTCAGCGGCGAGTCCGACCAAGACCTACCACCCAAACGTTTGTCCGCGAGTCCTTTTAGCAAAAAGGCGTGACTTGCTTCCTCCACGATATGGTGAAGCACCGAAAGACTCACACTGTCGAAGGGCACACCTTTGGTGATTTTTCGAAATCCGACGTACTCCAACTGCGACAGTAAATCGAGCCAATCGGCTTCGAGTTCCGAAGACTCACAAATGCGCTGGAGCAAGGTCTCAACAGTCATTGCATTACCTCATACAACACGTCGAAACACTGCTGCAAGTCGGAGACGGTCGTACAATAGGGGGGAATGACGTAGAGCACCGGCCCCGCCGGGCGAACCCAAATGCCCCGGTCCCACGCGGCAGTAGCAAGCCTCCACCTTTGGCTTGGGTCCTTTAATTGACAGACCCAGATCATCCCCAAATGACGGACATCAGAAACTGTTTCGAGCTTTTCGAAGCGAGCAGTTTCGGCAGCCATCAATGCCATGAGGCTTTCATTTCGCTGAATGACCTTGTCACGGTCAAAGATCTTTAGGCTTTGAAGCGCAACGGCACAAGCCAGCGGGTTGGCGCTGAAAGTGTGGCCGTTGAAAAACTTTTTGGACTCTCCCCCTTCAAAAGCGTTGAAGATCGCGCGCGTCATGGCGGTAGCACCCAGAGCCAACATCCCCGAAGTCAGGCCCTTCGACATGCAAACCACATCAGGGGCCGTGGAAATCTGATCTTTGGCAAAAAAAGTTCCGGTGCGACCAAAACCCGTGAAAACTTCATCAAAAATCACAAGACAACGCTTCGCTTTAGCTGCAGCAGTCAACTTTTCTAAATACTCTTTCGAGTAAACGATCATGCCGCTTGCGCCTAAGATCAGCGGTTCAACAATGAGTGCTGCTATCTCATGGCCGTGATTTTCCAAAATTCCCAGAGCTTGTTCCAAACAATGCTCTACCGAGGTAGTCACATCTGGGATGGGGCACTTAAAAGTAGGCAAGAGCTGCGGGATCGCTGTGTGGAAAGTGTCGACATGACCCACAGAGACAGCTCCCAAAGTGTCTCCGTGATACGCTCGTTCTAAGGAAAGAAACTTTCCACGCGGCTCTCCGATGCGCGACCAGTACTGCAAAGCCACTTTGAGTGCGGCTTCAACCGCCGTCGAACCATTGTCGCTAAAGAAGATCTTCTCGAAGGGATGCCCTAGTTTATCCAAAAGACAGGCAGCAAGCTCCTGGCCCACCGAGTGCGAATGAGGAGCAAAAAGGACTTGATCCAGTTCTGCCGCTTGACGGGTCAGCGCATCCACAAGTTCAGGGTGACAATGGCCATGGATGTTGCACCACCAACTGCTCGTCGCATCGAAGTAGCGCCTCCCGGAAGCATCTTCTACGAAGCTGCCACTCGCTCGAGTCAAAAGCACGCGAGGACCTTGAATGGGAATAGGGGTGTACGGATGCCAAACGGGAGACAACTCGATGGAAGGCAGTTCCATACTTAAACGCTAGGCATGGCCGGGACTTTGAAAAACTCTCTGAGACGAGGATTAGCGCCGACTTGGCCGATTAAAGAACGGGAATCCTCGCTCGACGGAATTTCAGCCAGGATTTCCACTTTGCCAAATTCAGAGATGCTTTCGGAGTTGCCGAACGTTCCTTTGGCTTTTGTTAACACCACGCCAATCACCGCGATACCAGATTGTCGGAGGGCTTCGAGTGTTAAAAGCGTGTGATTGATTGCTCCGACGCGATCCTCGGCCACCAACAACACCGGCAAACCCATTTTCTGAACGAGATCCTTTTGGGTTTCCGTGTCCGTGATGGGAACCATCAACCCGCCTGCCCCTTCAACGATCACAAAACGGGATTTGTCCGCACGAGAAGCAAACTGCTGCACAATGCTATCGATATCCACGCTTTTTCCCCACTTTCGGGCGGCATGGCGAGGAGCGAGGGGCTCAGGAAAACGGTAAACAGGCTCCAGGTAGCACTCCGGACCGAACTCGGTGAAAGCGCGCACATCGTTGGTGTCATCGCTCACTATAGTTCCGGTTTGAATCGGCTTCCAGTAACAAACTTTATGAGCACCGTGCATGAGCTTCAAAAGCCCCGCCGAGATCGTTGTTTTGCCGACATTCGTGTCGGCTCCAATTACGAAAATGCCTTCCATTTTTTCACCAGTTCAAGAGCCATGCTTTCAGTCTGTTCCCATGTGGCAGAAAGATTCAGAGAAATTCGAATCCTTTCCAATCCTTGAGGAACTGTTGGATAGCGAATGGCGCGCAAATCCCAGCCAGAACTTCGCATAGTTTCTGAAAATCGCAAAGCCCTATCGTTTCCGGGGACGAATACCGGAATGATCGGTGAAAAGGCGTCCCACTCGCCGTTTGCGCCGAGCGTCGACACACCCCGGCTTTGCAGCAATTCACGTACCCACTGAGATCTTTTCCAAAGTTCCTGGCGCCGCTGCTGCCCCTGTTCACGCATCACTTCAAGACTGGCGCAAATCAGCGCGGGCACCACCGGAGGTTGCGCGGTCGTATAGATGAAAGTGCGAGCCGTGTTTACCAGTACGTCGCGAAGGCTCGAAGAGCAAAGCACCGCCCCGCCGCTAACACCAAAAGCTTTGCCGAAGGTTACAACCACGGCCATGCGATTCCAATCTCGCCAAGGTTCCGACAACCCGCGACCGTCTGGCCCGAAAACGCCCGCCGCATGGGCCTCGTCCAAAACCAGAAAGCCCCCGCTGCGAAGCCACGCCGACTGCAAATCGGAAGCTTGAACACAATCCCCATCCATGCTGTAGAGAGACTCGGCAACGAGTAGGACTTTCTTGTCACTCGGCGCGTTCCACTCATTCCACTCTTGATGGGCAAGAACGGTTCGTTCTAAACCGGTGAGTCGAATCCCATCGATCAGGGACGCATGATTGGCTGCATCTGAAACGACATGGTCTGCAAAGCCGCCAAGCGCCTGAATGAGCCCCAAATTCGCTTGGTAACCGGTCGAGAAAAGGAGCGCTGCCGGGCTATTAAAAAATTTCGCGATGGCTTCTTCAGCTTCCGCAATGTTTTCTTCATGCCCACCCAGTAAACGAGAGCCTCGACTTCCGGCGCGCCCGCGTTCTAGGGCCCGCCGACCCCCAGCCAGAATATCTGGGTGGTCTGAGAGCCCCAGATAATCGTTATGACTGAAGCTCACGCCCTGGTTGAACTCAAGCTTACGGCGACGCGCCTGCGCATCCAATCTTGCGAGCGATAATTTAAAGGTTTCTTGCCACATAAAGGACGTGAGTGTGCCCGCTTTCGGGCCGCCGTCAATATCGACTTTTTCCTTCCTCCCAGGCAAATTCACCCTCTGATGGAGGCTAGAGGGGCTCTCATGATTCGGGCGGATGTTGTGGCCGACGCGGATTTAATCCGTCGATGGCGGCAAGTCGCTTCTGTAAAGCCTATTCCTCGTTGCGTTTGACCCAACGACCCAGCACGGGCAAGTGAACCTGGTGCATCGCCCAGAGCACGGCGAAGGAATCCGTCATCGCGGTGAGTGTGGGTTCCGCCGATTCATCTGCGGCGGCGGCTCGTACTGCTCTGTCGCGTTTATCCAACTGAGCGAGAAAAAGGCGAGGAAACTTTTTCTCAACATCCGCATCTTTCACCAGACCCCATCGAACCGCAGCCCGCAAAAACCGGATGTCCAGGGCGTCGCTTTGAAAGTCTAAAATAGCGGGCATCATTGTTTCGAAGTATTGCCCTTTGAGGCGATTGAAACTGCGTACTGTCATTTGCCCAGCCGCCATGGTGTTCCACGCTTTGGTCCAACTTTCCGCAAAACGCTGTTGCACGGCAAATCCCAACTTCGGATAACTAGCCGCCGCTTTGAGCAAACTGTCCCGCACACCTGCTTGCAAGAACACAAGCCGTGGTGTGAGACTCAAAGCAACTGCATCCGCTAAGGCGCTTTGGGTTCCCGTACCCGCTAGCACCCGCACCGCCTCCAGCCACAACGCTCTCAATCCCGTTAGGGTCAATGGCTTGTCGCCGAGCAGCTTTTGCATCGCTTCGTTGAGCTCTGTGGCTCCCGGTTCCAGCATACCACTCGCTCCCGAAGTGGCCGCAGCGGCTGTGAACACCGCTTTGAGCAACTCTGCGGCTTGCCCTTTGCCAATCACTCCATCGGATTTCTGTACCCCCTTATTCATGGCACCGGCAGAGGCATTGAAAGTGGGCGCGAGATTCGCATCCGCATTGGCGGCAGCAGCAAGCCCCTTCATAAACTGCCCTAGAGAATCCGCTTGGGAAGTCAGCGCCATTTCCTCGACCATTTCAGAAACATCTGCCGCCACTGCCGGTTCCAATACACCCATTCGCATCAGCGACGCGGCGAGATCGGCAGCTACGGCGGGTCGCAAGTCGGCTTTTATGCCGTCCATCCGACGTTCGGCATCGATCGTTTCCTGCTTGATCAACGCAGTGAGGGCGGATCGCGCCGCCGTTGGACTAAGCAAAGCTAGCTGGCCGAGCAAGGGCAACATCTCACTGGAGGGAATAGGATTCTCATCGAGGACAATAGGAATGGTCTTGCTCAAGATTCTGTCGACGGCGGTGACGGAGCCCGAGGGACCTGTCCTGACATTCTGTGCATGGTTATCGAGCTTGTAAGGGCCCGAGCTAATGAATTTCACGCCTTCCGCCATGGCCGCTTGGCTCATGGGTAAGTGCACCACTGCGCACGCGGGATTGGTAATGAAGCCGACGACTGCACTGAAATCGTACTTATCGCCATTTGCAAAATCGGCTAAGCGCGAAGGGGTCGCCGTGCAGCCCTCTTCGGTACCCGCGCTTTGCGAAGCGGACCCCGGGCGGCCGGAGCCTGCGGGCTTAGAAGTATGATCGTGATCGTGCCCCCCCGCACCGAATGCATAGGAGGATAGCATCATGACAATGAATAGGTGCTTGAGAGTTTTCATTCGGCTTTCACCTCGAAGCTAGATTCCTGCAAAATAGTTTTCTCTCCCGTGCCTTTGCGCACCCGGCAGAAATACTCTCCGGGAGGCAAACCTAAACGGGGGCACTTTGGAGTATTCGATCCGCGATTGATTAAAATGGGGTCGAAATCGTCATTGCTAGAAACCTGAACGATATAGGTGCTGAAGTCTTTGGCAGTTACGTCTTTGGCCTCATCGGTTCGACCACGGGGGTACAACTGGAACGTCCACGTGTCTGACTTCATCACTTTCCCCTGCCCCGAAGCGGTGACGCGCCAGAAGTACTTTCCGGGTTTATCAAACTGCACTTCCAGGGAGTTCTTTTTCGCTTCGTAGGGAAGCGTTTTCTCAAACTTTTCTTTCAAGGATACTTCAATCTGATAAGTCACCCCTGCCACCGGGACCGGTGTCCAAGCCATCGCCGTCCAGTTGTCTGGAACGTACGGCAAAGCTTGAGCGTCGCGCGGGTACTGCAAGGCGATCTCGTAGTCACTCATCGACTTCAAAGCAAAGTCTCCGGGAGGAGGAACCGCTTTTGTATTACTCAGCGAAGCCGTCCTTCGCGCTACCCCAGCAAAGCGACTGAGAAGGTCGGCATGGAGCATTTCAAGAAACAGCGGATCCGGCAAAGTAGCCGATCGCTTTGCCCGCGGCAGCGGCACCAATCGCATCAGCTGACTCCTCGAAAAATCACGTAAAGTTATTTCCAAATCGCTCATAGCGACTTCGTCAAACTGCACGAGCGAATCAGCAGGCAAAGTCACCACCCGTCCATCTTTGAGTCTTACTTCGGCAGAAACTCCGGACGGCGTATACACCAGGTCGCGAAGATAGATGGCGCCCTCCTCCTCGATTTCAGACCAAGCAAGCGATCCCGCGTGGCGACGGCGGATGGCGGCGTCAGTGGTCACCGTTCCAATTTCTACCAAGCCACCTGCGCCTTCATAAGCGGGTCGGTAGGTTACCAGCCAATTCAACGCGACCAGAAAAAGGATCGAGGCAACTCCAATGAGAAGCCTATCTCCCCATGCGCGCGGTTGATCTATGGTCGTGACTCCAGCCAAGACAATCCTCTTTGAACGGCCAGCGCAAAACACACAGGCTCATCATCGTTATCGGCATCCTCCCCTACCCGACTTGAGGACAATTCTGGCCCTGCCCACTTTCGGAATACCCCGCAAAACGTCACCCTTCTTTCCCCTGCACACTCAGGGCGCGAAGTAACACCTTGGTTTCGGAAGGCTTTTTTACGCGCGTAGACCTAGCCTAGGTGGCACAACGCTTGCTCAATTAACTCTTCGCCTCACCCACCGGGAGGCATTCGTTGTGGTTGCGGTGGTGGCCCGGTTCCGGGCTATTGTTCAAGGGTGTGCGGCGATGGCCTATCGAGATAGCAGTCAAGGTTTTGGATTTGTTTACATGGATTTGAGCAAGCTCCTGAAAAAGGATGGCTGGATGGACGACGGTCCCTTGCCTGCTTTTGAAGGCAAAAGTATCAACTTCAATAAGGACTCGAACTTTACCAAGCCGAGTAAAGACGGAGCGTTTGAAAAGACACAAGCTCCAAACGTAGTGCCCTTCCCGACGCCGGTGGGGGTTTCTACCGAAGCCAAAACGCCGATAGAACAAATCCGACAAAACTTAGATCGCCTGCAGACATTGCACCATCGTATTCACGTGATGCTCGAAGAGCTCAATCAATTAAACGGTAAGAAAAAAGACCCTAAGGGCGATTCTTAAAAATCGATGAGCGCGTTCCTCAGCGCCCGTGCACTTTTTACGCGCCCCTGAATCATCGAATCGCTTAGCGCTGTCCACTGATGAAGACGACTCTTCGTTTCATTAAGCAGATAGGCAAAGTGTCGCACAATCTGGCCGACGGCGTAAAAATCGTTGTGTGGTTGGGCAGGCTTTCCATCTTGCTGGTCGCGACTACGAAAACCGGGACTGCCCGCATCGCTGGCTACGCCTTCGGTATTTTCTCCTATCGGCGTCAAAAGGCCTGGATCAATCAACGTAATGTCCCCGTCCGCATCCACCAGAATATTCGCAGGTGTCACATCTCGATGGACCCAACCGCTTTCGTGCAATCCACCTAACGCCTCTGACAATTGAAACAATACTTTCTTCAAAACCGCTGGGGTACGAAGCGGGTGCGAGGGAGTCATCAGGATCGTTTCGAGCGTCTGCTCTCCCAACCAAGGCTCAACGCTATAAGGCACTGAACAGCCATTTAAGCGCCCCACTAAAGCCGCTGCTTGAAGGTAGCTACCTGCCTTGGGAAAGCTTTTGCTTTTGCTGGCCGCCTCAGCGGCGCGCTGTCCCCGTAGGGCGGATTCGGAAAAGCGTTGCCACAGAGCTGGGTCGTCATACCGAGGCACACGAACCGCCGCATTCGTCTCCGTCAGGCGAAAAACATAAGTCTCTCCCCCCTCTGTCTTGAATTCAGCCGGACCCAGCTGCCGCGCAACCTGAGCGGTAAGTGGGGGTACTTCAAGCAAGGGAATGCCTAAGTGCTGGTCCACGAGTAACGTGGTACAGGCCCACAGCGAGAGGGGCCATTGGCAAAGGGCAAATAGTCGTAAAAGCATGCCGTTTACTAGCACACCCAAGAATGAAATCAAGGTACGGAAAGGACCTGTCGCTGGCGCACGGAAGTTACGGAATGACTGGCTGCCGACCTATGGGAAGGCTTCCTCGCTTCGGGTCGGTTGAAGCAGGTCCGCGAGTCGGCTGGGTCAGCGGCTTCTTGCACAGCGGCCGACGGCTCGTATCTCCCGGGCAATACCAGGTGTCGACGAGTTCCGCCCGCACGTTGCGGAAACCCGCATGGTAATGCTCGTACTGAAGGTGGTCCAAAGTGGAAAGGACTTGCTCAGTTTTTACCGCCTGCCCGCTCTGCGAATAGGTCGTTAGCTTGAGCGCGTGCACGCGGTAACTGGCCCATAGCGTTGGACAAATGGTAGTGGCCAGGAGTAGGTAAAGGCGCATCACCGTCTTATCGGTAGACTGGCCGCGGCGGCTTAATTCCCCTCTAGCCTGCCTAAATTGCAGATAGGCCTACCCGATGACCGACTGAATACTGATACGATCTCGAAGCACAATGTTTAAGCGCAGAAACATTTTTCTCGTCCTTTGGTTGGCGCTTTTTGCGCTTTCCCCGCAGCGTGCACCGGGCACTGAAGGCGTAGGTCCGTCCGGGGGTGTCGACTCTTGCGCGGGCACTTTAGCCGACTTGGGAGAAGGAGCGCAGAAAGCGCAGGAGCGCGCTGCGCTAGAATCTCGAACCACCCGTCTGACCGCATTGATAGCTTCCTCTTTTGGAGCGGGCGCCCAAGTGCGCGCACGGCGTTCCGATTTGGGAGGGGAAAGCATCATCCTTGATATCGAGAATGTGGAAGGGGGACCCTTCGTCGCAAAGGTCCCAAAAAAATCGCATCCCCGAGTTCGGTTAGCCTATAAGCAAGAAGAAAAGATTATCGCCGTTGCGCGAACGAAGGACCCCGAAGGAGCGAATCACCTGATTCAAACTCAACGTCAGCTCGATTTCAAAGTCGATGGCGTGCACTACCCCGTTATGGTGATGCCCCGCGCGAACAAGGGAAGTCTCTTTGAAAACCTGGCGGACTACGGACCCAAAGCAGAACCCAAAAAAATTCTCAAAGCCTGGAAGCAAATGTTGCTAGCAATACGGTCGGTGCATCGCGCAGGTTTTGTTCATAGAGATATCAAACCGATGAATTTTCTCATCGATGACAGAAGCGGTGACGAGCATTTCATTTTGACGGACTTTGGGATTGCCTTAGCCCATCGCGGGCCGTTGAGCATTCGCCTGTCAGGGACTAAGGGCTATATGAGCGTCAACCAAGCGCGCAGCGGCCGCCCGGTCTCTCAAGACGATATGGAATCGATTGGGATTGTCTTTAAGGAGATGCTGATGGGTATGGACACCCACAACGCCGCTTCCTCTTCCCGGCAAATTGAACTGCAAATCGCCGAAGGCAAGCGCCCCGCCAGCGACTCGACGGGCCTCGAAGTGCGCTGGGAAGACTTACAATTTGTAGGTAGGTACCCGGTTCTGGTGAAATTTCCTAAAGCGGTTTACGAACAGGTCCATCCCTGGTTGTTGGACATCGCAGAAACGAATTTTCGCACAGTTGATGAAGCGCTCCAGGCGGTGGACCAAGCTCAGAGAATCCTGGAATTATACCGACCAAACTAAGCGGTGCAGAGCGCTAGTCGGCCGAGGGGCCGTGACCCGGATTTACAAGTCGCACACCGACGACGCCCAATTCATAGAGCGTGTACAGGGGAATGAGTACGATCAGCATGGTGACCGCATCGGGAGTGGGCGTTGCAACCGCCGCGACCACGGAACAAATGAGGAACGCGTAACGACGGTGCTTCGCCAAAAAATGGGCGTCGATAATCCCAAATTTTCCTAGCAGCATTAAGACGACCGGCAATTCGAAAACGAGCCCCATCGCGAGCATCAGTTTCAAGGTCAGCGAAAAGTAAGAGTTCAGAGTGATGATTGCTTTTTCTGTCGGCGACCCAAAATTCAACAAGAACTCGTATCCGATCGGGATGACGAGATAAAAAGCAAACGCTAGACCCGCAAAAAAACTGAAGCTTCCCAGAAAAAGAAACGGCACCATAAAGCGTTTCTCGTTACGCAACAGACCGGGTGAAACAAATCGCCATACTTCGTAAAGCAGATAAGGCGAGACCAGCAGAATCGCGGAGAGGAAACTCACTTTGAGGTAAGTCATGAACTTATCTGTGAGCCCGGTGTAATAGAGACCTTCTCCCGCAGGCAACAAACCTAGGATCGGCTGCTCCAGGAACCACATGATGCGTTCAGCGTAGGCATAGGCGACGACAAAGCCTAAGGCGATGACAATGAGGGAGCGGATTAGCCCGCCGCGCAATTCATCAAGATGCTCCCAAAGGGGCATTCGACTTTCTTCCGTCTCACTGGAGGTCTCGAGAGGATTGTCTGACATGGTGGGCTACGATTTTTTCGTTTCGTCGGGCGTTTTCACTGGGTCTTGCGCCACGGTGCCGTCGACGGAGGTAGAGCCTGGGGGAAGTTTTTCCTCTTCCTCTTCACCCTTACCCTCGAGCGCTTTCTTGAAGTCACGAATGCCCCGACCCAAACCTTTTGCAAGTTCGGGAAGCTTCTTAGGGCCAAAAAGAAGAAGCGCTGCGCCAGCAATCACAATAAGCTCTGTAGGTCCAAGGCCACCGAACATGAAACGCCTTCCTCAAGTTAACTAGAAAAAATTACTCTATGGGTCTGCTAACGCCAAGTTTTCTTTGGTAGAATGGACTTTAGCCATTTTCCATCCCCTTTTTCCATAGAAGCTATGAAACCAAAGCAAGCACTACATGTTCAGGTGGCACGTAAACACATGAATACGACGTTTGACCTGCGCATTAGCTGCGATAGTACCCGCGCGCTTGCTGCACAGACCGTTCTGCTAGAAGCCCATGAAACGGTTTCGCGGCTGGAGCGGGCTTTAAGCGAATTTCTGCCCGACAGTCCTGTGGCGCAACTCAATCAAGCGAGTCCCTTCGAGCGTATTGCGTTCCCTGCTCCTGCGATGGCCTTACTCGAGCTTTCGCTGCACCTAGGGGCCCAAACCGAAGGCGCCTTTGACGTAGGCGCAAAAGGAGCTCGCGCCGTTTTTCCCCGCTTTGGCTTCGACATCGCAACTCAAACTGCCTGGCGTTGCGGGCCAGGCGAGCGACTCAGCTTTGCGGCTATTGGAAAAGGCTTTGCGTTGGACGAAGTCCGATCACATATCGAACGCGAAGGGTTTGGAAATTTCCTGCTCAATGCAGGGGGCTCTTCCCAAATCTTCTCTGGCTTTAGCGCCAACGGCGAACCCTGGCAGTGGGCTTGGGCATGGAACAAAGATGCAAACGGGGTTCCTATGGGAATTGGGTTTTCTCACTCTGCTGGTGAACCCATTTCGCTGGGCGTTTCCGGTACGATGGAACAGGGCCACCACCTCATCGATCCGCGTTCAGGCAAGCTTGCGAACGCTTCCCAAACCGCCCTCGTAGCAGCGAGATCAGCGGCTACCAGCGACGCGCTCTCCACCGCACTATTCGTTTCGGGTTGGGAGCAGGCGCACAAATTGACGGAGCCACTAGAAGTGCCAGCGCTTGCGCACATTTCTCCCACTGGCATCCCCTCTTGGAATGGCCGCTTCCAGACGCTCTGGGGTGGCGTGATGAGCGTGCTACTCGCGCTCCTGCTCCCCCTTCGAGCTTTTGGGGATGAAGACATCGACTTAAGTGATTTGGGAATGCAAGATTTTGCGCCCTATGCCGTGCACCGAGATCCCATTTGGATCTTGCTCCCCTTGGCAGCACTCGGACTCGTTTTTCTGCACCTTAAAAACAGCAGGCCCGCTCGGGCCAAACGTGAGGAGAGTTAAGTGAACGCATCACAGAAAAAGTTGGCGAGCACCTTCGTCATTTTGTTTTATCTGGAAACCGCGAGTGCGGTGGAATTCGAAAAAATGGGAACTGCCGTAGCGACCGCCCTGGGAGTCAAAAAGGCTTCCAAAGCGACAACGACGGTGAACGGCAAAACGATTACCGCCTACCTCGCCAAAGACGGGAGCGGAAAAGCAACGAAGTATGCCGTTGTGAATCAAGGCATCTATCCACCCAACTGCACCCACACCTGGGTGGTGGGACTCACACCCGATGCTAAAGTAGAACAAGTCCGCGTCGTGGAGATGAGCTGCACGCATGCTTATCCGACCAAGGAAACGTCGTTCCTCAGCCAATTCACTGGCAAAGGGCCCGCTCAGCTTAAAAAGATCAAAAGCGAAACGCACACGGTTGCCAAAGCAACCGGCAGTAGCGACCTGACGGCTGAGGCGGTGGTAACCAGCATCGTCGCCGTTGGAAATCTCGAAAAGGGCGGACGTAGTGTGGCAGGTAAAAAATAAGTGATAGCGGGAATGCCCACGCGGCGCATCCGTATCCTCGTTCAATCGGGCGTCTTCGCGCTCTGGGTGGCTCTCATCCTAGCGACGAAGTACCCGATGGAATCGTGGATTGCGACTCACCTTCCCGTTTCGCTTTTCCTGCGCATCGATCCCTTGGTGATGACCGTGGTGTGTGGTGGCTTACGGATGGCCGTGACCATCACGCTACTCGGCGCCGTTACCCTGGTCGTCAGTCTGCTCCTCGGTCGCGTCTTCTGCGGATGGGTGTGTCCTCTCGGCGCTATTTTTGACGCTTACGGCTGGGTACTTCGTCGCTTGCGTGTACGCATCGAGGGGCCTTCGCCGTGGTGGTTCCGCTTCAAGTACTACCTGCTTGCCGCCATTTTGATTTTTGCTGTATTTGGCGGCGTGAGCCCGCTGATGGGATTTGATCCCATCGTGCTGCTCACTCGTACGGCGGCAACCGTGCTTAATCCGCTGCTGCGAAACCAGAGTGAGCTCACCTGGGGAGTGGGAACTCCTGTCGGACTCAATGGGAAGTTTATCGATCTCGCAACGCTGGCACTGTTCATGGCCATCATGTCCGGCACGACTCGCTTGTCGCGTATCTGGTGCCGAACCGCGTGCCCGTTGGGCGCCTACCTCGCCGTACTTTCTCGCCACTCGGTTTTGCGTCGCGATACGCAAGGCTGCGTGCATTGCAATATTTGCGCGTCCCATTGCCCCACGGGTGCCATCAACTTCAAAGACGAAACCATCTACAACGAATCCGAGTGCATCAAGTGCTTCAGCTGTTCTCAAGAGTGCCCGGTCGATGCGAACTTTTTCTCCTTTAAATCGCCGAAGAAGGCCGTGACCGCGACCCAACACCCGGTGCAACTGGACCGACGTGCCTTACTCGGAACGGTCGCGGCGGTTGCCGTAACTGCGCCCGCCATGCGTTTGTCTGCTGGCACTCCCCTTTCCGCAAAAACTTTGCTGCGCCCTCCGATGAGCCGCGAAGAAAGTGATTTTCTGTCGAGTTGCATCCGTTGCTCGGAATGCATCAAAGCGTGTCCCACAGGAATTTTGAAGTCGGCGGGCACCGAGTTCGGATTACGAGCTCTGTGGACCCCTATCATGGTCCCCACTGAAGGCCCTTGCAAAGTAGGCTGCAATGCCTGCAGCCAAGCGTGTCCGACCGACGCTATTTTGAAATACCCAGTCGAAAAGAAGTACGCCTACAAAGTAGGGACTGCAGTGCTCGAAACCAGTCGCTGCATTAGCCACACAGAAAACAAATTTTGCAGTGAATGCGTCCGCGTTTGCCCTACCAACGCCATTTCCATCGTCGATGGATGGAAGCCGCCCGATCCGACTCGAGGCGCAGACATTCCGGCCCCCGCAGGACAAACAGCCGCCCGACCCACCGGTATTAAGGTCGACCTTTGCATCGGCTGCGGCGCTTGCGAGTACGAATGCAATCGCATCGTTTATGGCAAACCCGCGATGATCACGACTTCCTACGGGCGCGCCACCCCTTCTGCCGTAGGCACTTCCACAACCTAAAACTTCCCCAACGCATTTGACGTTTCGATAGCAAGAAGCGACCCTTAACGGATGCTTCCTGGATTAGGTGAAATTCTAGTGGTTGTATCGGTCGCTGTTTTTTTCTTCAGCGCACGCAAGCTTCCCGCTTTGGGCAAAGCACTCGGGGGATCGCTCAAGCACTTTAAGAAGGGGCTGTCCGGCGAAAGACAAGAGCGCGACGTAACTCCACTACCGAAGTCCAAAGATTCCGAGCACCCATCTGACTAGTCCTGCGACAAACTTTGCGTTTATTTAAGACAGGCTAACCCGCTTGAAAATTAGCTGATTCCAGCAATCATGAAAAATGACTAAGTCTTAGACAACCGGCGCGGTCTTAGACAGCCTGGCAAGCCTGGCATGCGTACTGCTACTTCAAGTGGGTATGCTCGCCAAAAGGGTCAAATGCGTCTTAAGGGAAATGGAGTGGATCACTCCCAGCACGCTTCGCGTGAAGTTCAAAGTCGATAAGCCCTTTGCCTTCCAACCGGGCCAGTTTTTAAGTCTCATCATTCCGAGCGCTCAGAAACGCGCAAAACCCATTAAGCGACTGTACTCGATTGCTTCTTCCCCTGACGAAGCACGCAAGAGCGGCGAATACGAGCTTTGTGTCAGGTACGTTAAAGGCGGAATCGGATCGGAGTTTCTCGCAACCAGCCAATTGGGTGACAAGTTTGAGATCATGGCGCCCTATGGAGACTTTCAATACCGTAGCCCGCTACCGGGTCGAAATGTTTGCCTGATTGGAACGGGCACGGGCATTAGTCCTATTCGGTCCATTGTGACTTCGTCTTTATTTCAGGACCACCCACCCGCCAAGTCACTTTGCCTGCTGGGAGTTCGAACGGAGAATGAAAAGATTTACGTGAGCGAATTTCAAGCAAGTGGCGCTGAGATCGTTTTTGCCGTTTCTCAACCCGGCCCTGACTTCCAAGGCTTCAAAGGTCGCGTGACGGATTTTTTAAAGAACGCACCCGCCGGCTGGAATTGGCACAACACGGATTTTTACATCTGTGGAAACGGTGACATGATTGCCGAAGTAGAACGCATCCTGGTTTCCACCCAAGGCGTCCACCCGAGCGCGATTCAGAAAGAAGCGTTCAGCGTGACATCCGCCCGTCCGACGAGCGGCAAAGTCCTCGCCTTCCCCAAAGAAGCAGAGCGCGAGACCTGGAAAGAAAAGCTCCTGCGTCGCAAGATTAGCGACAAGATCTAGCCCGCTCTGCTTTCGGCATGCACCAAGCGGTGGTGCGCCGCACACAAAGTCATCAGGTTATCAGAACTATGCCTTCCCCCTCGAGACACTTCTACCAAGTGATGCAAATGCACCCATCTACGTTGGCCACACAGGGTGCCGCCTGATCCCCGATACGTGCACTTGGCTTGCTCTCTCAAATTCACTGAGTGTTTTACCGCCGCCGGCAAAGTCGTACGCTTGCCTGCCGACATCGCAATCGTGGATAGACGCGTAGGCCTATTGGAAAGCTCGCGGGTATCCGTCTGGGACTCCTTGCAGTTATCCGGCAGCCCGGCCTTCCCCAGACCCGCTTGCGACTTGCTACTTCTCGCCGCCGCTCTCTGAGCCTTTCTCACCGGATCGTGCTTCTCCAGGAAAGCTTCTTTCATGTACTCCAGCGCGTCCTCAATAGAGGCAGGGGCTCGTTTCATTTGAGAGACCAAGTCGCGAATATGCGAAAGTTCCTTTTCCAGGCTTGCTGAAATTCCACACTTGAGCTCCAGCCGCTGGTCCGCCACTGGTCGAATCCGTTCGCGTACTTCAGGCTCCGGGTGATGCTTTTTCACTTCGAACTCAAGGGCCCTTTGCGGAAGCGACGCCGCTTTCTCCACCCACTGCGATACATTCTGTGGGGTTACTACCGGGACTATCCTACGAGCTTGCGACAAAGACAGCTCACCGCTTGTGATGGCGTGCTGCAACTGAGGCACTTCGATCGATTTCTGGGCTACTTTCGAAAAGTAATAGGACTGCGCCTCACTGAGTTTTAGGCCGCGTTGAACGTAGTCAAAAGTATTTTTGTACCCCAGCACCAAGACACTCCCGTTCTTAAGCATCTCGACAAGAACTTTAAGAAGTTCGCCTTCGGTCACCAGATACTCCCGGGCGAGCCGCTTAGCCGATTCATGAAGAGATTGATGGGATTTCACGGGGACCTCCTAAGGAATACATGTGTATGTATTTTAGGGGCGGTTGGCAAGAGAAAATACGTCGATAGAACGCATTTTGTGGATGGGATTTGAAACAGCAACAGGACTTTCCTGAGGAAACAGCAACAGGACTTTCGCGATACTCAATTATCCAAATACATTTTGAGCAGCGGATCGATCTCGGGGAACTTTAGGATCTTGTCTGCGCCAAGTCCGTACACTTGCTCGAGCACTGACACGAACTGGGGTGCCAGCAACAAGTAAGTTTTCACCCCCACCACGCCCGCGGATTGCGATGCCACTTCAGTAGCTGCTTCGACCGATTTTTTGCGAGACGGATCGAGCAATCCCAGATTTAGAAGCTTTCGACTCCTAAATAGACCCGGCACGGTTTTAAACCCCAAGCAAAGTACGCCGTGAGAAACGATTAAATCCGGGGCAAGCAGGCTCTTCGTTACCTGTGGAAAGTATTCCGGCTGCAGGTGAAAAAAATCGATGTGGTAGTTTTGCCCGAAGGCTTTAATCAGGTGATCGCGAGTCAAAAGCCCCAGTTCGATACCGGCTTCGCCGAACCGCTGACCGGTACTTTGGCCGAAAGCCACTATCTGATCCACCTGATCCGGCTTTAAAATTCCTCGTTCAACGAGGTACTCCCCAATTCGCTTTCGCATGAGTAAAGGATTCCTAGTTATTTGATATTGCTGCTTAAGCAGGCATTTGTCACCCTTCCCCCACCAGCCGACCCCTTCAATACGACTAGGTTGCAAAAAAAAACGGACAATCTATAGTGCTCCGCGTCCAACACTTTTTTGAACAATTAGACCCGAGAGGGGCCATGGAAAACCAGATTCAGCCGACAAGCGCATTACAATCTGTGCAACGCTTCACGATCACTTTGGATGACGATCCCATCGTCCCCAAGCTCATCGAAGCGGCGCTGGGAACGCCCACGCGCGCTTTTGGGAGCGCCAAGTCACTGCTTTCCAGCCCCGATGCCATCGAGCCCTTAGCCATTTTCGTGGATGTGCATCTTGAAGGGGAAAACGGTTTGAACGCGATCCCTTCGCTCCGCAATCGCTGGCGCTATTGCCCCATCATCGTCATCACGGGCGACTCGGACGATAAGGCGGTTTCAGAGGCGCTTACGATGGGAGCCGATGACTTCATTATGAAGCCACTGCGCCCACGTGAAGTGGTGGCGCGGCTTCAGGCTCGGCTCGCCGATCAGGCGATGAAACAAGGGCGTCAGAAAGTCGATTACGGCGATGTGCATTTGGATCAAGTGCATCGGGTTTTGCGCGGGCCTAAGGGCGAGCGTTTCCTCTCTCCGACCGAGATTAACCTATTGGTCGCATTAATGCGCAGTGGGGGCACCACCCTGGAACGTGCCATGCTGAAGAATCGTTGCTGGGATCACATTGCCGTAAGCGACAACGCGCTTGACCGCAAAGTGTTTGAAGTCCGCCGGGCGCTCATGGATGTCGGCAGTCGCTGCTCCATCGGAACGGCTTACGGCGTGGGCTTTTTCATTGAACAACCGACCGAGGAGCCGTCCACCGCCGGAGCTGGACTGTGAACGCCAGTCAATGGGTAGGACGCTCCGTCTTGCTCGTTGAAGATAATCCGGGCGATGTTCTGCTCATTCGCCATACGCTTGCCCAAACCCCCGCAGGGCGTAGCTTCCGCCTTACCGTAGCCACCTGCCTTGAAGAAGGCTTAATCCTGCTTTCCACCGGCACGTTTGATGTCGTGATGCTCGATTTGCACCTTCCCGATTCCTCGGGGGAAGAAACCTACTTGCGCCTTCACGAGCGCTTCCCGGATGCAGCCGTCGTCGTCATGAGCGGAGTGACGGACGAAGAACTTGCCGGAAGGCTGATTCAAGCTGGCGCCCAGGATTACCTCTTCAAAGAAGAGCTGCCCGTTGCTGCCACTTTAGCGCGCGTGCTTTGCTTTGCAATGGAACGCAGTCAGTTTCGTCGGGGCATTTTGGAAGCAGAGATCCGTGCGAAGTTGGAAGCAGAGCGAGCGGCCCAAATAAAAACCGAGTTTTTGGCTAATATGAGCCACGAAATTCGAACCCCTCTCAATGGAGTCATTGGAATGACTAGCCTGCTACTCGAAACCTCTCTGAACGAAGAGCAGCGCGAATACATCGATACGATTCGTAGTTCAGGAGAACTGCTTTTATCCATTCTCAACGACATTCTCGATCTTTCTAAAATTGAAGCCGCTAAAATTGAACTTGAAGTCGACGACTTTTTCTTACGTCAGGTCATTGAAGAAACTTGCGACCTATTCAGCGAGCCTTCTCGGCAAAAAGGCATTTTGCTATCGGCCATTGTCGCGCCTTCGCTTCCGGATGGATTGCGCGGTGATCCGTGGAGGCTTCGCCAGATTATCTCAAACCTGCTTTCCAATGCGGTGAAGTTCACAGAAAACGGCGGTATCTGTCTGCGCGCGTTCCCGGAGTGGGAGACGGGTTCGCAGATTCAAGTGCGCATTGAAGTTACCGATTCTGGCATTGGCGTTCCCCCGACTGCAATCCCGCGGCTATTCACGGCTTTTTCGCAGGCTGAAACATCGATGAGCCGCCGCTTCGGAGGGACGGGCCTGGGCCTTGCCATCAGTAAAGAACTCACGACCCTCATGAATGGAAATATCGGAGTCCGGGCCAACGAAGATGGCGGCTCGACGTTTTGGTTTACCGCTCGATTCGACAAAGCCAATACGCTGAAGGCGGTCACCTGCCCTCGAGCTGAAGCCCCTCAAAAAGTCCTGTTGGTTGCCACCGAGGACCCTTGGCTTGAAGATTCTATTGACGAGATGTCGCGCGTTGCAGGCTTTGAAGTAGAACACGCTTCTTCCCTGGATAAAATGCGATCCGCACTCGCTCGGTTACCGGTTAGTGTCGTTGTCGCGGACTCTGAGGATCGGCTCGAGGCAGTCAGAGAGCTCCTGACCGAATCCCGCAATCAAACCGGGCGAGAGGCCGCACTGCTGGTACTGTCACCGCGTTGGCACTCCCGCACGCAAACGGACAATGAGATAACAATTCGCCGGCCTCCCAAGCAGAGCGAATTTTACTTGGCGCTCTCGCGGCTTCTCGGTCAACTCCCAAGAGCTTCCGAAACACCTGAGTGGAGCGACTCCACCCATACTTCTAGTGACGAAGTGCCCAATGTTGAATTGGATGCGTCTCATCGGCCCCTAATCTTGGTGGCAGAAGACAACACAGTGAATCAGAAAATTGTTATACGCATGCTTCACAAATTGGGGTTCCGGGTGGACTGTGTCTCCAATGGGCGCGAAGTCGCAAGTGCCGTACATCGCATTCCGTACGCTGCCGTTTTGATGGATTGTCAGATGCCGGAAATGGATGGCTTTCGGGCGACCCGTCTTATTCGATCTTCTTCGGGACCGGGGCGTCACCTTCCTATTATTGCCATGACAGCGCATGCTCTAAAAGGCGACCGCGAAAAATGCTTGGCTGCAGGAATGGACGACTACCTGACCAAACCCGTGAAGCTGAATAAGCTGCGTGAATGCTTGCATCGCTGGGCCTCCATCCAATCTCCCGTGGCAGCGACTCCCCTGCTACCCAAGGCCTTGGAGAAACCCAGCCTGGATTTGAGCATGCTGCAAAGCTGGCAAGCCCTCGACAGCAATAACGACGATTTTCTCAAAGAAGTGATTCAGCTCTTCTTGGATACCTCACCGAAGGTCGTCGGAGAAATGCGAGAAGCCCTCAAGACAGGCAACCGCGTTGCTATGCAGCGACTTGCACATAAATTCAAAGGGAGCGGCGCCAACTTAGGTGCGGTGCGCCTGGCAAGCTTTTGCTCGGATCTGGAAACAGCCAAGGAAACAGTTCCTGAAGAACAGCTGGAGTTCCTCGTTCAATCGATTGAACGCGAGTTTGAAACGGTGTCTGGTTTACTTCAGTCAGTTCGCCTGACCGGAACGTAAAAACGCGCTCTCAAGGGGCTAGCTGCAATTCGTACTTCTCGGCTTTGCGATACAGAGTCGCACGATCAATTCCCAAAATCTCAGCCGCCCGCGACTTGTTGTATTGCACGGATACTAGCACTCGGCGAATGTGCTCTTTTTCCAGAGCATGCAGTGACAGGTCCGCCTGGGGTAACGGCTTCGTGGGTAGGATTTGCGCAGGCTGGGGCGCGGGCGACTGGGGCAATTCGGCTGGAAAGTCCTCGGGGTACAACACACACGCTTGTGTCATCGCTAGCGCATGTTGAACGGCGTGTTCGAGCTCTCGCACGTTTCCTGGCCACTTACGGCTTCGCAAGTGGACCCTCGCTTCTGGCGAAAGTTCGACTTTACGACGCCCACTCCCTCGGGTGTGCTTCAGAATAAAGCTTTGCACTAAGGCATCCAAATCATCCATTCGATCTCTAAGTGGCGGCAGATCAATTCGAATCACTTTTAGCCTGTAGTACAAGTCTTCTCGAAATAGACTCTGCGCCACTCTCTGCGGCAGGTTCCGATGGGTTGCCGCGATCACGCGCACATCCACCGTGTGACTTTCGCTACTTCCCACGGGTTTGAGATCGCCGTTCTGCAATACACGCAGCAGCTTCACTTGCATCGCAGGACTGACATCTCCAATTTCATCCAAAAAAAGCGTTCCGCCGTCGGCTTCATCAAATAGCCCTAGCTTGTTTTGATGGGCGCCTGTGAAAGACCCCTTTACGTGCCCAAAGAGCTCAGACTCCAGCAACGAGTCATTGAGTGCGGTGCAGTTCACCGCCAAAAAGCGGCGGTGTTTTCGAGCGCTGTATTGGTAGATGGCCCGGGCGACGAGTTCCTTGCCGGTGCCGCTTTCCCCACAAATCAAAACGTTGCTGTCGCTGAGTGAGGCTAGGGCTAGCAAGCGATAGACTTCGACCATCTTGGCTGAGCGGCCCACGAGCAAAGGGATTTCCACGACTCCTTCGGGAGGCGGTTCCGGCAAGCGCCCCGACTTCCAATGGCCGATGGCTCTACGCACCACTTGTTCGAGGCACTCCGGGCGAAAGGGTTTGCTCAGGTAGTCGAACGCCCCGTTGTGAATGGCCGACACCGCCCCTTGGAGCGTTCCGAACCCTGTCATGAGTACCGGTACCGCGGAACTCCCCTTCTCGCGCAGAGCCGCAAGCAGGGCATGACCATCTAGGGGCCCCATTTGCACATCGGAAAGCACCACGGCGTACTCCCGCTGGTCGCATAAAGCGAGCGCGGACTCGCCGTCAGAAGCGACGTCCACGTCAAACCCCGCTGCCCGCAGGTTATTGCGTAGTAGCTCTCGCGTTACCGGGTCGTCGTCGACCACGAGAACCGGAGCACTCGGAGCCTGCGCTTGCCGGTGGGGGGCTGTGCCTGAAAGACTCATTCCTCGACCTACTCATCCCTGATTACTGTTTAGTTAGCCGCAATAGCACGTGGGCAATGGCAAGACCTAGCTTAAGTGCCTGATATAAGGGCAAGGTTTGACGCGCTGGGCTACTCCCGTGCCTGAAATGGCTGAGTTTTCGACAGGATTCTAAAGGCGCCCGTGCGGGTGACTTCAGGCCGTGCCCTTGCAACTCACAGGAAGTGGGGGAACTTTGAAGCTCGCTTTTGCCATCCTAATCGCACTCGCCGTGGCGCCTATAGGCAGTGCCTACGGCCATAACCAAGGGGTCTGCGGCCCTGACGGTTGCCCGGGCGACGAAGCGGAAGATTCACCTTTCACCAAAAACAACGAAGGAAAACTCGAGGTAGACGTCGATCACCTTCTAGAGATGCCGGGCGCAGAACTGCTCGTTCTTCAAGCCGCTCTCAAAGGCGAGGACGCCGACGAGGTTTTTGATCTCGCTGAAGAAGAACGCAAAGAACTTCTCACTAAAGTCGAAGAGCTACTACAGAATGGGTCCAAAACCGCCAAAGCGGATTGCAAAACTTGTCGAGGTAAAGCCAGCTCAGATACAGGCGGCTGTAGCTCCTGCAAAGGCGGAGGAGACAGTGGTGGTGGCGGCGGTGGCGGCGGTGGAGCCGGCGGCCAACAGCAGCAACAGCAACCCACGCCCATGATGTCGGCGGCGGGCGGCGGTATGCAGTCGGGGGGTGGCGGAGGCAGTAGCGGTGGGGGCGGTTCGGGATCTGGCGGTGGTGGTGGCGGCGGAGGAGGAAGCGCTTCAGGGGGGCGTCCGGCTTACGCACCCCCGCCGACAGCCTTTCATTTGGCGAAGCCTATTCCAGATGTCGCACCTGTAACGGTGCCCGTGCGGACCACGGCTGCACCCAAAAAAGCGCCATCGACGACCCCCGAGGTGGCAGGACCTTCGACATTCACTCCATCGATTCGCCTCTTGCAAAATGTTTCTCCGCCGACAACCACACTGAATGTACAGCGCGCACCTGCAAGCGTAAGCTCCAAAGCCCGATCGGGATCCTTGCGAGGAACCACTCAAGCTCGCCGGGGTTTTGTCCGATAAGCTTCCCGAGAGGGTGCGAAAATGGCTCGCCAAGTATTGCTCGTGGATGATGATGCAGAACTGCGTAACTTGACCCAGAAATATCTGGAGCGGAACGGGTTCGATGTCGTTGTGGCTGGAGATGGTTGGGAAGCCATCCGCGAAATCGTGGTGAACCGCCCTGACATTGTCATCATGGATATCGAAATGCCCAAGCTCTCGGGCCTCAATGCCTTAGATATCTTGCGGGTGAGCCGTCTCACTGAACAGCTTCCCATTATTGTGACTTCTGCACACGGCGACAAAGACACCATCATGCGCACCGTCCAATTGGGCGCGGACGATTTCATCGTAAAGCCTTACGCTTTCAGCGAACTCTCCGCTCGCATTGCAGTGCACTTGTTCCAACTCGATTTCAAAACACTTTCTCAGATACTGAAAAATCTCAATAAGCCCGCTGAAACCGGCGGCGCTTTCTGGTCTGGATTGGACGCTGCCCGCTACCAAGATTGGGGTGCCTACTCCGCCGTAGCAGGAGAGCGTGAGTTGTGTGTCTTGCTCCAACGTGGCACGACACTGGAACAAGCGGCAGGATTGACCGAAGAACAAGCGCAGCGCAAGGTTATGGTTCTTTCCAAGTCTAGAACGGTTTGGAAGTGCGTTTGGCCCTCGGCGCCTTCCGCGGCTGCGTTAAAAAAAGCAGGATAATCACCAGTTACAACTCCAGGGTTGTGCTCAAGCAGGCGCTGCTTTATACTGCGTGTCATTTTTCAAATCGAAGGTTTTTAAGGGGTATCGCTTGGAAGCGCTTTTTCCATTACTCATTGCTGGTCTGGGGATTTTCGCCCTGGTGGCGGCCCTTCGCGCGGCTGCCCTGCTTCTGCGACTCGCCATTATCTGTGTCATCGCTTTTACGCTTTGGAATATGAGCGGCAACAAATCGCTCAGAGACAAGACATCTCGCTGGTTAAAAAGCCACGTCGCGCTCTCTTCCGTTCCTCGCTAAGTTCGCTCTTCTCAAGTCCATTTGTGGTTGCGTGTGAGCAACACTATCAGCGGCGTTGTCATAAAAGTCGTCACCAACGCCATCAGCACGAGCATCGTGAAGAGCGTGGGTGAAATCACGTTCAAGTCCAAACCGATATTGAGCACGATGAGTTCCACCAGACCGCGCGTGTTCATCAACACGCCGAGTGACGCGGAATCTCGCCAGTTCAATCCGGTCGCTCGTCCTGCCAAGAAGGTACCGCCGAATTTGCCCAGAGTAGCCACCACAATAATGAGACCGCAGAGCAACCACTCTTGCCGAGTTTGTAGAAGCCCAAACTGAGTGCGCATCCCCGTGAAAGCGAAGAAGGCAGGCAGGAACATGATCTGCACCATGTCTTGAAGGCGGTCTTGAAGCTCTTTGGCCACCCGGCTGTTATGAGGTGTGACCGCACCCAATAAAAAAGCTCCAAAGATAGCGTGAATGCCAATGAACTCCGTAACAAGTGCGGAGAGGAGCAAGGTCACGAAAATAAGCGCCATCCCTCCCTCCGTCAGCTTGTCGAACGTTTCGAGATAGGGCACTGCACGTGCCACTAAGGGACGAACGACGAGCAACATGGTTGCCACATACACCAAAGTGAGCCCGACGGTGATCAGGGCGCCACCCAACTGGGCTTGCGACATGCTCACCACGAAAGCGAGCAGGCACCAGGCAGTGACGTCATCGACCGCTGCACAAGTCAGTGCAATCGTCCCCATCCGAGTTTTTTGGGTTTTCCTATCTGTCAGAATGCGCGCCAGCACAGGAAACGCAGTCACCGACATCGACACGCCTAAAAAGAGGGCAAAGTTGGTGAAAGAGATATTGGCGGACGACATGGGGACGTAGAGATAAAGCGCAAGTGCCGACCCAAAAATAAACGGCACGACAATACTCGCGTGGGATATGGCCAAAGTGGCATGTCCACTGCGCTTTAAGATTTTCAGATCGAGCTCAAGCCCCACGAGAAACATGTACAAGATCACACCCAGCTGGGCGATGACGCCTAGAAACGGTGCGGTCGTGGTGGGAAGGATAAACTGGTAAACATCGGGGGCAATGCGGCCTAGAAACGAAGGGCCTAGTAGGATGCCGCCGATGACTTCTCCGATGACCGGCGGCTGATGAAACACTTTAAAGATCGCGCCCACCCCACGGGCGGTGATGATGACAACCATCAAAGACAGGAGCACGTGCAAAAGCGTGTCAATCGGCCCATGCACCACGGCGCTGCCTGCATCCGCGTCGATGAGTGACGGCGCTTGGAGTGTCATCCCCTGCTTGCGAATCAGCCAAAACAACCCAGCCGCTACGGCAATCATTAATAGGTAAAACAAAAAGGTTTTGAGTTTTCCGCCAGAGATGAGCTTTGAGCGTGCCATTGCTCACCCTATCACGGCAAATTGAACTCGGCGACGAGCGGAAGGTGGTCTGACAGAAACAGCCAAGGGCGGCCTTTCACCTGGACAGCTTTGTGAAGTTTCATTCCTCGGTAATAGATTCTGTCGAGCTTGAGCATCGGCAGGTGACTCGGAAAAGTTCGAGCGTGCCGTCGATTTTGCTTGAGAAAGGCCTCGTCCACTTTGAGTCCCTTTTGAAAACGGCGAGTCACTCGCTCGCGCCAATCATTGAAGTCGCCTGCCATGAGAAACTGCCCCTCATCGGGAATCTTATGCTTCACATAATCGACCACTTTGCGGACCTGGCGCTCGCGCTCGGCTTCCAGCAGACCTAAATGGGTCGAAATGACGTGGAAGGGACTCTCCCCACATTGAACTTCCGCATGCAAAACCCCGCGTTGGACCAGGGCCTTCATGACGCTGATGTCTTGATTGTGGAACGACTTAATCTCAAAACGAGACAGAATCGCATTGCCGTGGAAGCCGCCCGCGAAAACGGAGTTGCGACCATAAGCGGAGTAAGGCCAAATCTCATCAGCCAAAGCTTCCAGCTGAAAGGGCGTGACATACTCCTCTCGCTCTCGCTTCTCCCCTCGACGGCGTGGCCCTTCGACGCCCGCCACCTCCTGCAAAAGAACGATGTCTGCTTTGAGCGACTTGATCGCATCTTTCAGAAGAGAAAGCGCGAGTTGACGTCTAAAAACGGTAAGGCCCTGGTGTATGTTGTATGAAAGAACACGTACCCGGTGCACGCGCGAACTTCGAGCCATGGGAGCAATTTAACAGCTCCTTCCCTGTGGGGCTAGTTCCGGGTATGAAAGAAGCCAATCGTGGAAACCCCGTCGACACCCAACCAGCCGATCTCAGATGAGTCCGTCAATCGTTGCGTGCAAGTTTTGGAGCAGCTGATTGATAATCGACTGCTTCTTTCAGCCATCGAACCCGAGAAAAGACGCGCGCTGCTCATGGCGGCCGGCCGAATTTCCCGACCCGACCGACTCGAGCTAACTAAACTGGCGCGCTTAAGACGCCGAGGCGCGAAAAAAGCGTTGCGGATGCAAGACCGGGATACACGGGCCAAAAGCGGCATTCGAGAAGCGCGTAAACCTCAGGTTTTCTTACCCCCCTCGCGGGTGGACGAAACCGAAGCGACTACCGATCGCCGCCTGCACCACCCCAGGCAGTGCTATGTTTGCAAAATCCGCTATTCGGAATTGCACTTTTTCTACGACTGCATGTGCCGCGAGTGCGGCGACCTGAATTATGAAAAGCGCTTTCAAACGGCGCGCCTGGATGGGCGAGTTGCGCTCATTACCGGGGCTCGGTTAAAGATTGGGTACCAGTCCGCGCTCAAGATGCTCCAAGCGGGAGCGCGTGTGATTGTCACGACTCGCTTCCCAAACGACGCGGCCATTCGCTTTGCGAAAGAACCTGATTTCGAAAAGTGGCAAGACCGATTGCACGTGCACGGCCTGGACCTGCGACATGCCCCTTCCGTGGACTTGTTCTGTGGGCTGGTGGAGAGTCGTTACGACCGCCTAGACTACCTGATTAACAACGCCGCCCAAACGGTACGCCGCCCGCCCGGTTTCTACTCCCACCTCATGGAGTGGGAAGCCGCTCCCTTTGAGAGCTTACCCTCGGGGGCCCAAGCCGTTTTGGCGGAGCATGAACAGCTAAAGCGTCGCTTGAACAACCACTCCTCCCATCGCCGTGAAATTGCGGGTCGCAACGTTCAAGAAACAGCAAAAGCGTTAGCCGCAGGCGCGTTGCACGACCCAAGGCCAGGCATTGGTATCCGTCAGTCAGCGGCGCTCTCCCAAATTCCCTATCACTTTGAGGACATGAGTCGGGACGAGGAACTCTTTCCAGCAGGTAAACTCGACGCCGATTTGCAACAAGTGGACTTGCGCGCTCGAAATACTTGGCGCCTTAAAATCGGAGAGGTCACCACACCTGAAATGCTGGAAGTACAGTTGATCAACTCTGTCGCTCCTTTCATTCTTTGCGGTCGACTGCGCCCTTTGATGAGCCGCGATTTTACCGGCGAAAAGCACATCATCAACGTCTCAGCCATGGAGGGCAAATTCGCCCGCCACACCAAAACCGATAAGCACCCGCACACCAATATGGCTAAAGCAGCACTCAATATGCTGACTCTTACCTCTGCTCCGGATCTCGCGGAAGTGGGCATCTACATGAACGCGGTGGATACAGGATGGGTGACTGACGAAGACCCCGTCCACTTGATGGAGAGCAAACAGCGCGAACACGACTTTTTCCCGCCTTTGGACATCGTCGATGGTGCAGCGCGCGTGCTCGATCCCATCTTCGCTCAAAAGCTGACCGGCGAAGCCGTATGGGGAAAGTTTTTAAAGGACTATGCGCCGACCGCATGGTGACCAGGATCTTTCGCCCTTTGGGCTATTTATTGTCTTACCGCTCCTTGATTTTCCTTCAGGGGTAGCCCAAGATGTTTTCAGTTTTCCAAGGGTGTTTCTGTAGGCTTGTTTGATCTGCAGAGGTGCCCGCAAAACCAAAGATTCCCCGGGGCCTTAAAGTTCCGTGGAGCAAAAGGGAGCGACACATGTACACCTCTTCTGAGAACGGTCATTTTGACCCTTCTCCCCAATTCAGACACATGAAAAAAACAGCGACACCAAAAAGACAAACATCCGGATCCGCCACGCCTGCGCCCATCTCCGAGTATTTTGGAGAATTGACATTTGGTCTGGGCCAGATGCGAGAAAAGCTTGCACGCGAGGCTTACATCGACCTGCTCAAGACACTGGAGCATGGCAAAAAGCTCACGCGTGAAACCGCGGACGCTGTAGCCACCGTGGTTCGCGAGTGGGCGGTTAGCAAGGGCGTCACCCACTTCTGCCACTGGTTTCAGCCGATGACCGGACTCACCGCCGAGAAGCACGACGCTTTCATTTCCATTCAGCACTCGCACCATTCGGAACTGAAGGTAGTTGAGCGCTTCAGTGGCAGCCAATTGCTTCAGGGTGAACCGGATGCCTCGAGCTTCCCCAGTGGTGGCATGCGCTCCACCTTCGAAGCGCGTGGCTATACGGCGTGGGATCCTTCTTCTCCCATTTTCATCGTTGAAGGAGAAATGGGCAAAACCCTTTGTATCCCGTCCGTGTTCTTCGGCTACCACGGTGAGGCGCTCGATTTAAAAACCCCTTTGCTGCGCTCGGTGCAGGCACTCTCCGCCCATGCGTGTGAGTTCTTGAAGCTTTTGGGCGATGTGGATGTGAAAAGTATCCAAGGCACACTGGGCGCTGAGCAAGAGTACTTTTTGGTCGATAGGCGTTTTGCAGAAAGCCGCCCCGACATCGTCATGACGGGACGTACGCTCCTGGGCGCTGCGAGCCCCCGGGGACAGCAGCTGGAAGACCATTATTTTGGCAGCATACCCAGTCGTGCCAAGACCTTCATGGAAGACCTCGAGATTGAGCTTTATCGTCTCGGCATCCCAGTGAAAACGCGTCACAACGAAGTCGCGCCCAGCCAGTTTGAGTTAGCGCCCATCTTTGAGAATGTAAATATCGCAAGCGACCACAATACGCTCACGATGGAGACGATGAAGCGCGTCGCCGGTCGTCACGGATTGCTTTGCTTGCTCAATGAGAAGCCCTTTGCCGGAATCAATGGCAACGGCAAGCACTGCAACTGGAGCATCGCCAACGATAAGGGCGAGAATCTCCTCGAACCCGGACGCACCCCGCACCAGAATCTACGATTCTTGGCCGTCCTTGCAGTGGTATTGCGAGCCGTGCATAACCGCGCAGCTGCCTTGCGAGCTTCGATTGCCTCTCCAGGAAACGATCATCGCTTAGGTGGCAACGAAGCCCCTCCCGCGATAATTTCGGTCTTTTTGGGAAGCCAGCTTTCCAATATTTACGACGATATCGAAAAGGGAACGGCGAGTCAGGCAACCGATGCACAGATCATCAATCTAGGGGTCTCCCACTTACCTGACATTTCAAGGGACTACACGGACCGAAATCGCACGAGCCCTTTTGCCTTTACGGGCAACAAGTTCGAGTTTCGCGCCGTGGGAGGCGCGGCAAATGTATCCATTCCGCTCACGTTCTTAAACGCGGCTGTTGCAGAGTCTTTTGCTGACTGCGCCGAACGCCTGAAGGGACTGCTGGCCAAAAAGGGAACCAGAGACGAAGCCGTCATGGAGCTGGTTCGTGAGCTTGCAACCGAAACGCGACCGATTCGCTTCGAAGGCAACAACTACTCAGAAGAATGGAAAGCAGAAGCCAAAAAGCGCGGCCTACCCATTCTTCCCTCGACCGTAGAAGCCTTGGGCGCGATGAATGATAAGAAGCAGATGGATTTTTTGGTCAAGACGAAGGTCTTGGGAGAACATGAAATTCACTCGCGTTATCATGTCGCGGTGGAGCGCTATAACAAAACGCTCGAAATTGAGTTCCACACGCTGATTCAAATGGTTCACGGCTACGTCATCCCGGCTATTGAAGAACAGATTTCTCGTTCTTCGGATGCAGAATCAAAGATGACGGTGGCTTCGGCCAAGAAAAAGCAAGGTGCTCGCATTGAAAACCTATGCAGCATTTTTGGAGATCTCCTCGGGGGCTTAGAGAAGCTGGATAAGGTATTGAATGCAGCAATCGAAGAAAAAGACGATGCCGCGCGTATGTCGAAATTCAAGTACGACGTGTCCCCCGTGGCGGATTCGGTTCGAGCCGCAGCGGATGCTGCAGAAGTCATTGTCGCCGAAGATCTTTGGCGCCTGCCAAAATACCGCGAGATTCTATTCAATATTTCCGTTCCCTCTTAAAGAGGGACGGGCTTTGTCAGAGGGGGGGCCGGAGCGACCGATGAACTGGGGCGGCCGGCCTGCGCCTGGGCTTCTAACCATTGCTCACGCGGCGCGAGATAGTAAAGCCGGGCTTTGTCTTTCAAAAATCCTGCATACCGCTTGGCTTCTGGGCCCGAGCCCCAAAATAGATCCACCCTGCCACCGCCGCGAATGGCTCCACCGGTGTCTTGATCGAAAACGAAACGAGCCGATTCTTCCCACTCCGTCGGTTCTAACGCTTCCGGCGAATCAAAGACAGGCTTCTTGAATCGCATAAAACCTAAAGCGCCCTTAGGGAAATAGCGCGTATCGGTGGCGATGGTACGCCCGGCAAACACGCGATTGCCCATACTGGTTATTGGCGGCCCTTCGAGCTGCCGAAAAAACACATAGCTCGGATTCTTATCCAGAATGGTTTTGACCTTAGCGGCCGGCAGAGACCGCAGGTGTGACTCGATGGTAAACATCGACATTTTCTCGAGCGGAATGATGTCTTTGAGAAACCGCCCGATGGAATGGTACTGATGCCCGTTCTGATCGGAGTAGCCCAGTCGCAACATCTTTTCATTGGGCAACTGCACCGTCCCTGAACCCTGAATCTGCATAAAAAAAGCATCGATGGGGTTCACCCAACAAAGCTCCAATTTTTTAGCTTTCAGCGCGCCCGCATCTATCTCCGCGCGCGTGTAGTAGGGCATCAGAACATCACGCTTGCGGTCCTTATCCTTAATGAGGCGGCCTCGCAAAGTGCCTACGTCATTAAGTCTATCGTCGTACTTGCTCGCCGCTACTTCGATAAGGTCATCGGGCCGTGAAAGCAGCGGCGTCGAAAAAGCCTCCGTCTTGGTCGCGCTACCTTCCAATTGAGCTTCGTAATAGGACGTAAGGCGCACTTCCCCCCACCTATCCCCGCCGTACACTTCATAAAATTCAAAGCTCTCTTCGACTTTTCTATAAAACTCGTCTTCAGAAAGGCCCGACTTCGCAAGCTCAATCAGGTAGTCGAGACCCTGGCGGTAGTCTTTGAGTGGGATAGTCCGCTCTGCAAAGCGCAGAACACTTTCAGGGGGGAGCTGTGCCAGAAACGCGCTGTGCTCTTCGAGATTCGCGCCCAGTAAACCGACGCCGAGATCATCGGCCAGACGCGGAGCTGCCACCGGGCGGAGCGCCCGCTTAGCCTCTTTTAACGGAGGGCGAGTACAAGCCGCCAAAAGGCACACCAGCCAAAGGGCCAAATAACTAAACCGACGCATAGAACTAGCTTAATGGCGTCGGGCGAGCTTGGCGAGCAAGACCCGCAAGGTGGTGACTACCGCAATAGAACAGCGTCGATAATCGGTTTGCAGCGGCGCTGTTCCCACTCAGATACACGTGGAAGTAGCCCCTGTGCTTCCAATGCCAATCGCTTCGCTTCGGCCAGGTTGCCCTGGTCGGCTTGGAACTCGGCATAGACCGTCAGGTTGCCGATGAAGTAGGGATCGCGTTGCATCGCGGCTTCGAAATGTTTTTTCGCCTTGGCATTCGAGCCAATCGAAATGATACCGGGAGCCTTCAAGTAGAGTTTGCCCAAAATCCTATCTGCAGCCGAATGCTCGAAAGCCGGATCAATCGCGAGCAACCGCAAAGCATTTTTTTCAAGTTCCCCAATAGCGGACAAAGCCGTCAGACGACTTTGCTCTTGAATCCACTCACCGTAAGCGGCAAGCCACCAAAAAAGCTCCGCCGGCGCAGGTTTTTCTTTTTCAAGAGCCGGTGCAAGCAGCTCGTACGCCCTTTTCAACTCCGCGCTGCGCTCCGAAGTTTTCCGAGGCAGGGCGTCTGCCTTATCAAGATGGAATTGCACCTGTTCGATAGTGCCCCTTGTCGGGTTTGCACCCTCCACTAGGTTGCAAAGAAACAACAAGAGCAGTGCGAGTCCCGCTAGTTGAACTTTTAATATTCTGCCCGAAAAGCGCCTCATAGAACCACCTAAAGCAGTGCGCCTCGCAAGAAGGCGGCTGCGAAGCGTGGCCCGAAGCCGGTAAGCTTGGTCGAGACGTGTGCTAAGCCCTCTTCCGACTCCGCAGCAGATAGGTCGACGTGCACCCAAGGGATCGCCTCGGGTACAAATTCACTCAGAAAATAGCCCGCCTCAATATGATCCGATCCACCCGTGACGCGGCATTGCTTGAGGTCTGCGATTTCCGATTTCAAACAACGACCTAGATCTCGGTCGTTGGGAAATGGCCATACACGCTCCCCGCTGACTCGGCCAGCGTCGGTGATCTTCTGGTAAAACTCCGATCGATTGGTATAGGCCCCGCTGTAGCTGGTTCCTATGGCGCGCAAGCACGCACCTGTCAGCGTCGCAAAGTCCATCATCAGATCGGGCTTGTGGGTTGCTGCCAACCAAAGCGTGTCCGCAAGCACCATGCGACCTTCGGCATCCGAATCAACCACCTCGATGGTTTTGCCCTTCATCGTTTTCACAACATCATTGGGCTTGTAGGCGGTGGGACCAATCATATTCTCTGTAATCGCAAGATAACTCGTCACTGCCCAAGGCCACTTCTGACGCTTGGCAAGAAGCACCAGCGCAAGCGCGACCGCTGAGCCATTCATGTCGCCATTCATGCCGAACATGTGCTCACCCGGCTTGAGCTGTGTCCCACCTGTATCAAAAGTTATTCCTTTACCTACCAGCGCGACTTTTGCCTTGGCACGTGCAGGGAAATACCCGAGTTGAAGAATGCCGCCCCCCCGATCGTGTGCCGATTGGCTAACAGCCAGAAAGGCACCCGCCTTCAATGATTCCAGCTTATCCAAGGAGTAAAATTTCGAGTCCAGACCACCTGCTTTAGCCAGTTGCTTGGCTAGAGCCACATAGCGAGTGGGCGTTCGATCATTGCCCGCCATGCCCGACAAGTAGCGGACCAGATTACCGGCGCACGCGAGCTCGGCTGCGCTCTTTAAGGCGTCCAAAGAAAGCGGACTGCCTTCGGCAGGGACAAACGCTAGCGCGGCCAAGGGTTCAGGGTCGTCCTTGTCTTCCTGATAGGATTTAGGAACAAAAGCGGCTGAGAGATGCGCTGCAACGATCGCTTCCGCCAAGTCCGCGGCCGAAAGGCCACTGGCTCGCAAATCTACTAGCACCCTTTTGCACTTGGCGTCCTTCAACGGCTCCAGTGCTTTTCTAGCAAGTTCCAACAGCGAAAAGGCTTCCCTCTTATTAGGAAGCACCGCGACTACCACACGGCGTTGTGCATCCTTGTCAAAACTCGCAATCGCGCCTTCCTTCGGCTTGAAGTCAAAGCGCTTCAGCCCTTCCTCAATGAGTTTGCGCGTCGCGGCATCGAGGAAGCCTATGACTTCGCTCAAGGCAGCCTTCTTCTTCTGCGAAACTGAAAGAAAAATAATTTGACCATCGGCAGAAGCATCATCAACCGAGGCCATGGTGAACTTAGATCGCTCGGCTAGCTCAAACATTTCGTATTCCATTTCGTCCCCACAATGCCATAATAGGTCACTAATCTAAACCGAAAGGAACAACTCAGATGAATCAGAACATTTCTAAGCTTTTGTCGGCAGCTATGGTCGTTGGTCTTTTGGCTGGTAGCACTTGCGCTATCGCTAAAGATGCAGCGAAAAAGGGAACTGCGAAAAAGGCTGCCGCAGAAAAGCATTCATGCAAAGGCCACGCTAAAAAAGCCGGCAAGAAAGACGCTTGCAGCGGAAAAGACGGCTGCAAAGGCGAGGATCACCACGATGAAGCGGGCGCTGCTCCAGCTCCCACTGAAGGTGGAGAAGCTGCTGCCGAGTAATTCGCTTTCTTTTCTTCCTTGAGAAGAAGCGGTTACGCGCTTAGGCTTGAGCCGGGGGTGAGGGAAACCTCATCCCCTTTTTTTATGCTGGTAAAAGATTTTAGTAATTTAGGGTATGGCTGCGGCTTGAGGCCTGCTCATACAAGTCACTTGATCTCGCAAAAGCCTACGAGCATCGATTGGCTGGAGGCGCTTGCTGAAAACTACCTCGACTGGTCCGATGGACGACAGGTTAGCGCTCTTGAAAATTTAGAAAACTTGCGAAACCACTATCCCATTGCCCTACATGGAGTTTCGCTCTCATTGGGATCCACCGATCCGCTCGACCGCGAACACCTCAAACGGCTGGCGAAGCTGATCCATCGGATTGAGCCCGCTTGGTTCTCTGATCATCTCTGTTGGACGGGAGTAGATGGAAAGAACCTGCATGACTTATTTCCCCTTCCCTATACGGAAGAAGCCATACGGCATGTCGTAGAAAACATCTGCCGAACCCAAGACTTCCTAGGTCAACGCATCTTGATTGAAAACGTTTCAAGCTATGTCACCTTTGCTAGCTCTCAGATGCCTGAATGGGAATTTCTTTGTGAGATCGCTCGCCGTTCGGATTGTGGTCTGTTGCTCGATATCAACAATGTTTACGTCAGTAGTCGCAACCATGGCTTCAACCCGAAAGATTACCTAGATGCCATTCCCATCGACCGCATCGGCCAAATCCACTTGGCAGGCCATCGCGACAAAGGCGATCACTTAATTGATACCCACGATGCTCCCGTGTGCGAAGCCGTATGGGAACTCTACCGAGATTTTACAGCGGCAAAGGGTCCTTTCACGACGATGATTGAATGGGACGACGCGATCCCACCATGGGAACGCATGGAGGAAGAAGTGCGTCGGGCTAGAACGATAGGAGGCATCTTGCATGTCCGAACAGACAGCGACACTCAATCAGCTTCAACGCGCATTTAGCCGATGCGTTGCAGGCCCAGCCCAAGACTGGAAGGGCGACGAGGCAGGGGTGCGCCAACAACCCACGCTTTCCACGGCGCGCCGGATCGGCATTTATCACTACGCTTATAGTGCTCGCATTGGGGATTCGCTGGTAGAGGACTTCTCTGGCGTCGCTTCCTGGTTAGGCGAGGCCAGCTTGCGACAATGCGTTCGTCCCTACTTGGAGCTTTATCCATCCCTCTACCATAGCCTTGCCGAAGTCAGTCGCCACTTTCCAGAGTTTTTGCGAAAACATCCGCCGAGTGGGGCGCCTGAGTTTATTGCCGAACTCGCCGAATGGGAGTGGCATCAAATACTCACCGTCAATACGGATGCGCGCCCGCTTCCTGAGACCCGTCCCAACGAGTCGCTCGAAAGTCAGAACTTTTCGCAAGTTCGACTCGCACTCAACCCCTCTTTGACTCTGTTTGAAAGTAGATGGCCGGTCGATACCCTCATGGAGAAAATGTCTTTGCCCGTCGCCCCGAGACTTACGCGCTTAGCTGCCTGGTGCACAGAGGACGACTATCACGAGTTGCGTATTCAATCGACGGAATGGAACCTCTTATTGCTTTTGAACAAACACACAAACGTGAGTGACTTTTTGGCCCAAGCTCAAGGACTTTCGATCTCGACCGATCGCTTTTCGCGACTGTTCACGCTGTGGAGCAATCGGCGATGGATTCAAGGATGGTTGCCATGAGGCTCTTACTAGTGCTACTTCCGCTTTTCGTTGGCGCTTGCACTCGGTCGGCATCGACCCACACGGCGCCGCTCAAAGGGGCGGCGCTTCTCAATGCGAAAGGTTGCTTGGCCTGCCATAGCGTAACAGGAAACCCCGGCGTGGGCCCCACCTTCAAAGGACTTTATGGGAAGCTCGAGACTCTTTCAGATGGAAGTCAGGTAAAAGTGGATGAGACTTACTTGAGGGAATCGATAACCCAACCGGGTGCCCGTAGCGTGCGCGGTTACCCGCCTTCCATGCCTGCTATCCCACTTACCGAATCCGAGCTCAATGAACTTGTAGCCACGATCAAGGAGCTATCAAAGTGAAGTGGTTGCTTGTTTTGGTTGCTTGCACCGTGTGGGCCACTGATCCGCCCGGGCCCGACGAAGCGAAAACATTGGGAAAGCCCCTTCCCGCGATTTCTCTTATTGAAGACGGCGGACAGGCCTTGCCACTTGAATCCTTGAAGGGAAAACCCCTCATTCTCAATCCTTTGTTTATTTCTTGTCCTCACACGTGCTCACCCATCTTACAAAGCCTAAAGAAGTCGGTAAAACAGCTCCGAGCTGAAGGGCTAGACTTCAACGTACTCACGTTTACTTTTGATCCGCGCGACGATGACGCGGCACTGGCCCGCATCCGACAGAAACTGAATTTACCCCCTGAGTGGAAGATCGCCCGCGGCACCCCTGATCAAATAGACACACTGTTCAAAGCACTCGACTTCAGAACTACTGATCTGGGAAAGGGCGTTTACGGTCATCCCAATTTAGTTGCCGTTGCAGATGGCGGTCTACTTTTACGCAAGTATGTTTATGGAACAGAACTCTATCCGGATGAAATGCGGCTCGCTCTCAAAGAGGCAGCACAACCACCGCCCAAGACGTTGCTGCAATCGATCTCAAGGCCTTGGCTTGGCGTTTTGACTATACTGGCTGCGGGGATGGGCTTTTGGCTTTCAAAGCTTTACCGCCGCTCTTCCCGCGCGCGCTCGAAATAAGCTGCTTGGCATTGGCGAGACTCGTCGAGGAGACGTCTCGGCCAGAGAGCAAGCGGGCAATCTCGCGTGCGCTTTCCTCCTCTGAAAGAGGAAGAATAGACGACTGGGTGCGATCGCCCTTCCCCTTTTTAGTCACTAAGAAATGACAATCTGCATACACCGCAACCTGGGGCAGGTGGGAAATACAGAGCACTTGAACCGTAGAAGCGAGTTCGCGCATCTTGCGACCTACGACATCTGCCACTCGGCCAGAAATTCCCGAATCAATTTCGTCGAAAACAAGAACACAGGTTTCTGCGTCGGCCGCCAGCGCTTTCTTGAGTGCCAACATGATGCGAGAAAGTTCTCCGCCCGAAGCTACCTTTGCAAGCGGCAACGGGGGCTCGCCCGGATTCGCGGAAAGGAGAAACTGCGCCCGTTCGGAACCTTCGCTAGACACCGATTGCAGCAACGGCCGAATCGCTTCCCACTTCTCACAGAGCGAGGTTTCCAGACCTTCCCAACGCAAATTGGGTAGTGTGCGATCGATAGCTTCAAACTCCGCTTGAAAAATGCAGCCGGGCATATGCAGCTCGGCTAACTGACCTTCGACTTCGTGTTTAATGTTTTGCGCCGCCTGCAGGCGAGCCACGGACAACTGAGCACATGCTTTCTTAAGTAGCAGCGCGTCCGAATGAAGCGCTTCCAATTCGGCAAGAAACGAATCCGAAGCACCGTGAATATCGCTAAGCTGTGTCTCTAACGCTTTTAGCTCCTCCAGCAGACCCGGAATGGCTCGCACGCCATGCTTGCGAAACAAATCTTGATAGCCGAAGAGCCTTGCTTGGCTGGTGTTTAGTAGCTCCTCATCAAAATCCATGGACTGAAGCTGGCGCCCTAGATCAAAACCCACATCGTCAATTTCCGTGGCACAAGCGAGCAGTCGCTGCCGTCGCACTAGGTCGGGAAGCAACTTCGCCGCCTCTCGTACTTGCTCACCCGGACTTGCCGCCTCCCCCGAACCCTCCAAAATCCCCAGCGCCGCAGACAACGGATCACGGTGCTTGCGGAAGGCTTCCGCACGTTCGCAGTAAGCATTCACGGTTTCATAGTCTTCGGCGCTAGGCGCAAACTCTTTAAGCTGCTCATAGCGAAAACTTAAGTAATCGCTCTGTCGCCGTCCGCCCTCGAGCGAGTCCAGGCGTTGCTTCAAATCCAACAAGCGATCACTTACCGCTTTTCCGATTTCAGACACCATTGCCCGCTGCTTCGGATTACCGATAAAACTATCGACATAGTCGATGTGACTCTCGGCGTGTAACAGCCTTTGGTTCTCGTGCTGAGCGAACACGTCGACCAAAGTTGCACCCACCAGCTTAAGCGAAGGGACTGCCACTGGAACGTCGTTGATCCAGGCTTGGCTTCGTCCTTTGGAATGCAACAATCGCCTCAGCAGAAGGGTGATTTTTTTCCCTTCTGGCAAAGGAATTCCCAGGCGCTCGAGAACCTCGACGGCGCGGTGATCTCGCAACACTTCAAACTCGCCAGAGACCACGGCCGCATCAAAGCCCTGGCGTACGACATCCGAAACGGCCTTGCCACCGGCCAGGAAATTCAAAGCCCGAATCAGAATGGATTTTCCCGCACCGGTCTCTCCGGTGATGACGTTGAAGCCGGGAGTGAACTCAATCTCCAGACTGTCAATAATGGCAAGGCCCTGGATGGAAAGCTGGCGTATCATTCCTGCCCAAGTAACATGCCTGAAGAAGCAATGGCAATGCGCCCCGCGAAGCGCTTTGACCGTTTCGAACAAAACCCGATGCCCACAACTTATTTGAAAACAGTCACTTGCCAGAGTTGATCTATGATATCACCTATGATATCATGTTTTAGTGAAAGGCGACCGATATACCGAGTATCTGAAAGAGCTGGAGGACGTCAAAAGCGTTCGATTCGTTAGGCTCGTGACAATCTGCACTCAGTTGTTTGGGACACCGCGAATTCGAGGAAGCCATCATATCTTCAAGATGCCGTGGCCGGGAGATCCGCGGATCAACTTACAGAGAGATGGTAAGAACGCAAAAGCTTACCAGGTTCGGGATGTAGTGAAGGCGATTCACAAGTTGGAGGACAAATGAAAAGAGAAGTGAACGTTCAGAAATATACCTATCGAGTCGAATGGAGCGAAGAAGATCAAGCTTTCGTGGGTCGTGTGCTTGAGTTTCCATCTCTTGGAGCCCATGGGAAAGATTCGATCAGCGCCCACCGTGAGCTTGTAAAGGTCGTAGGCTCAGTAGTCGAAGATTTAACCGCACAAGGCGAGCCAGTCCCCGAACCCCTTGGAATGCAGAAGTTTGCAGGTAAAATTCCGCTTCGAGTGTCCCCTGACTTACACAGACGACTAAAGATGGAGGCTGCAGAACGAAAGGTCTCGCTCAATCAATACCTAGTGCATAAACTCGCCAAGTAGAGTGACACCTAGAGACGATACCTGGTCCCTTTCCCTGCACCTATTCTGGTTTAATGTCGCCTGATTCACCTCGAGATTGAGACAAATAAGTGAGGCGCTATGCCGCTAGCGAGTAGCCGTTGTTAAAAGCGATGTAGAGGTCGAGGTGGGCTTGTAGGTACCTCGCCTTTTTGGTGGTGGTCCAAACCTTTCTGGCCATTCGTGAAAGGTCATGGCGAATTTTTGCGCAGGTGTGATTAAGGGTAAACAGTGGGTCGTCTGCATTGGCTCGGCGTGGAAGTGGAGGCCTTGGCGCTGCTTTTACAGGGTGGTGTCTTGCCGAAGGCAGCGCGCTTCGAATGAGTTGAGGGTAGCTGCTCTTGAGGTCCGTAAGAACGTTAAGTTTGTCATCTGCTGCAAGAGCCACGGACCGAAGTGTTCGACTAGCTGCAAGGGCGCGATTGTCTGGCCTGCGTCCGTACTTAGAGAATGCAATAGCTACCAGTCGTCCTCTGTAGGGCATAGAAGCAACTTGCGCATCTAATATTTCTCCGCTCCCCGCTTTCACCGCAATAGCAATGGAAAGGGGTTTTAACCTCGTGTGCTCAAAACTCTCCATCTCATCAAATTGTACTTGCCTCGACCGAAGCGCTCCGGACTCCAGCTTCCGGCTATGCACTTGCCTTGCGAGCACCGAAAGGTACTCGAATTTTCTGGCAACGGTTTTTCGGTTAATGGCCATCACACGAGCCATTCGCCGCTGCGTAGTTCCTGATACGTACCACTTAAATATCAGCTCGTTTAAGTACGGCTTTTTCTGACGGTACGTCCCTCGAAAAGTATGACTCGAAAACCCCCGCCCACAGCCCCTGCAGCCGTATCGCGGTACCGGCTGGCCGTTCCACTTCGTTCGAAAATAACCCTTCTTGTTAACATGACTACTTCCGCAACCTGGGCAGCTACCTCGATACACACTCATGAGCCTTCAAATATTTCATGAGCTCAACCCAAGCAACCACCAGTAGGATGCGTCACCAGCTAGGTAGGTGCAGTATGAGGGACCAGGTATCTAGAGACGGTAAGACGCCCCTACAAAGAACAAATCGCTCCAAGCCCGATAGCGGCTACTGCCGAAGTCACGCGGTACGTCCGTGCGGACCTCGGATACAAACGCGCTGTATCCCACACGCAATCCCCACTGAGCACTAGGCCAATGAGCGAAATAGAATTCAGAAAGTAGTTGGCCCCGGTTCCGACTTCCCCCCAAAAACAAATTAAATGCCGAAGCACGGGCTTGCTGTGGCCCCGAGAGAGCCGGGTCGGATGACGTGTACTGGCCCACCTGAGGGGGGCCAAAGCCAAACCCTATCAGATCAAAGTTCATTCCCAATTGCCAACCCGGGTGGACGTCGTATCGCACGTGCAAAACGGCGTTGATCGAGTGCGTCTGCGTATTGCTCATTTGCAAAGTGCTCACTTGATTGGAATCCGCCAGCGCGTAATCTGCCGTCGAAAAGGGAATACTCCGCCCCGCCCAAAAGGTGCTGTAACGCACTCCGAAGCCCATTCTAAACTTCTGGGACCCCCCAAAACCGTAGTGCGCCGCAAAACCCAGTGATGTGACCCAACGTTGTTCAACAGCCGCCACTGCGACATCGAAAATGTTCTGCACTTCTGTGTGCCCTGCTGGAGGATCGGGTAAGCGCCCGGGAGAAACCAAGGGTGCGGCGGATTCCGACGACACTGCAGCAGCGGGAATCGCAAAGCCCAAAACGAACGATACCCCTAAACCCGCGACGACGTTTCGAAACATACGCTCTCCTAGGTAGAGAATAATAGCAGATGGGCTCTGGCCCGCCCCCTTTTCTCACTTTGCGTGGTTTTCTTCACAATCGCCGCATTTTGCCGGCGCCATTAAAGGGTCTAATGAATCTTAGCGTCTAATGACCCGCATCTTGAATCCGCAATAAAGCCCTTCGGGGTGTCTCTCCAATAACCCAAGTTATTCCATGGAGGGATATCCTATGCGCACTCTACCAAAACGCATTGCCCTGGTTGCCCTGGTTGCCATTTCGGTGGTGGCCTGTGCGAAAGCCGATGCGCCCGATCAAACCGACTTATTCAATGCCGCCACCCTCGATCAGCTAGGTAATCACCCTCTCGCGCAGCCAGAGGTCCAAAAAGAATTGCGTATGATTACCAATGAAATTCAGAACGCGATGTTGGTTGCACTCATCCCAGAATACGGCACACGCGACCTTCAAGAACGCGTTGCAATCTTGGGTTGCAAGCCTCTAGTAAAGCTCGTACTCGTCGGGATCTCGATTGAGTTTGTGGCTAGCGATACCTGCAAGCTCAACGGAACGGTTTCCTTGAAACTCTTTCCAGCGACGGCGGTCATTGATCTGGATGTCGTTGGACTTGCCTTTATCGATCGGATTCAGCTCGACGCAGAAGGCATTTTGAACCGTGACTCTCAGGGTGTGACTATTAACCTCGTCTTCCTCAATGGGCATGTTTCGCTCAAAGAGTTCAAACTCTTTCCTATCAGCGAGCTCTCGCTCAACGGCCGTGTGAACGTCGTACTCGGATCGGGATCGTTGAAACTGGATTCTCGAATCAATGGCTTCGACCCGGCTTCAGGCACGGGCGTTGCCTTGATTGCGAAAATCGACGGGTCAACGCGCACTATTCAAGGGTGCTTACTAGGTGGCGCAAGACCGGATGATCCGGATGCAGGTACAGCCAACGCCTGTTTCAAGATTGGTGGCTAGCAAAGTGAAAAGCCGCTCCGCTTACTGGATTCTCTTACTGATCTTCTCTTTGGTCGAGACCGAGGCTTCTGCTCGGTCTCGAACTGCGAGAAGAGGCAAGCGGATATCGCGCGAGAGGCATGTTGCAAGTCCCGGTGCCGTACCCAGTGCACCGGCTCCGCCCCCTCGACGCCGCTGGCTCTCTGGGTTCGAACTAGCCACCCTCATCGGGCCTAGTTTTTCCTACGGGAAAGCCAACCCAGAGAAGCAGGGTACGCTTCGGACCTCCCTTTCGGGCGCACTGCAATTTGAAAGAAAACTCTCACGGACGTTCTCGCTCTGCCCTGAAATCAGCTACGCCGAACGCGGTGTTTCTACCACCCTCACCAACTCAGGCGGCGTAGATATCACGGGCGACATCAGTTTGAGCTACTTGGCCGTAGCACTTCCTGTGAAAGCTCGATTTACCCTGCTTCCCCGATGGCGCATTTACTTTCTGGCAGGTCCCGAGGTGAGCATAGCGCTATCCAGAAGGATGCTGGTCATTAGCCTCATCGAAGTGGACTTGAGCAACCGATTCAGCCAAACAGATGCAAACTTACTTCTGGGAACCGGGTTAGAATACGCTGTGAATGCGGACTTTTCGATTGTGAGTCAGGTGAGAACTCATATCGGACTTGCGGACATCGATAGCACGGACGCGTCCTACTACACACGCGACGTTCAGCTGTTCTTGGGGGCCCAATTCAGACTTTAACTTTCCAAAGCTTAGCGCTTCTACTGGTTCTCGGTGTCGTGGCACCCGCGCACGCGGAACGCTTTGAGAAACCTCGCAAGCGTCAGCTTTTCTCCGATATCCAATTGGGACTCATTGCCGGGCTAAACGCTGGTTTCGGCCAAGTCACGGGCGGCCAATCCGGAAACACCCAAACCGGCTTTACCCGTAACTCTTTTGCTATATCACTGACAGCGGAGAAGCGACTCACCCGTACCTTTTATCTGTGTCCCGAACTCGGTTACGTGCAAAGAGGGGTGAGCACCTCACTGTACGAAGAGGGCATCGACGCTGTGGGAGATATTCGACTCAACTACTTGGAAGTGGGGCTACCCATCAAAGCGAAGTTTTCGCTCGGGTCACCCAGGTGGCGGGCTTTCTTCTTAATGGGTCCCACGATCTCCGTCGCAACGACACGCGAGGTGCAAGTTTGGGGTTTACTAAGCCTGGACATGAGCAACCGCTTCACGGATGTTGACGCCAGCATCACGTTAGGGACCGGGCTGGAATATTCAGTCAGCTCGAATTTCGGGTGGGTTTGGCATCTGCGCAGCCATATTGGCCTGGTGGATATCGACAAATCCGACGCCCGTTTCTATACGCGTGACATTCAAATGCTCCTCGGGGCCCAATTCCGTTTCTAGGTTTTCAGCCTCGGACGCTTCGCATTCAAAAGGGGAAATACGTGCCGGGCATCGAAGCAAATTGCATTCACCCGAAAGCGTACAACCAAACGCGTTGCAGGAGCCGCCGGCCGGCCAACAACCATACTTATTGCATCCCCCACCATGAACAAAAGCCCCAAAAGCGTTCTTAGACACACATCGATTTTGAGAAGCCAGCACCCCCTCTGCGACTTCATTGAGATCGCGCGCGACTTGAGCAAACTCCGGGGGCACTTTGCTTGGCTCAAAAGAAACCGCGAAAGCACTCACTGAGAAAGTTAAACTAGCGAAAACGCGCCACACCATCTGCTCCACCACCTCTGCGCGCTAGGGCGCTGATGGTCGATAGACAGAGCATGAACTGTGCCACGTAGGTGGTTGTAATAGAGAGGCTAAAAGGTCGGTCTTTTGCTGGGTTTTCTGCCAGCTTTGTCCGAAGTTGAGACACGCGTGTCAGATCTAAAGGACGTAACCAATCTGCAAAGCAGCAAGCCAAGGAAGCGGAATCCGGCCAAACCTCTGCGCTTGCTCGTCAATTTCCGCTCGAAGAGACTCCAGATCCGACGCGGAGACCAAAGGATTAGAGTTTTGAAGAGGTCGCGTCACCGTTGCAATGGGGATCTGGACACCCACTTCCATGCCGAATACGAGTCCCCGCTTAGATATCCAGCGCCATCCGATATGAGGGTTTACGAAGGTATTGACGACAGTAAGTGAGGCCGTCGTGCTTTGGCTCGAGAAAATCTGCGTGCGACTTCCTCCGAAAGCGAGCTGCCCAACCCCCAATGCCAAAAACATCGCCTTCTTGAAGGGGAAGACTTTGCCGGTAACTGACCAGCTATCGTAACCCACTGACACTCCGGCAAAAGCAATCGTAGGGATTCGGCCGTACTCAAACGACAACCCCAGCAAGTTGTTGTATTTCACTTCGATGGCCCCGCGAAAAACGGTAGGGAAACCAAAAAGCGTAGCAAGTATTCCAAAGCTGAAGCCGGGAACTAAGAGCTTTTCCTTTCCATAGGGTGTCTGGCTTTCGGCGGGGGGACCACTTTCCAAGGGGACAGTGGGTGCGCTTTCGGCAGTAGGGTTCGTCGCACCTGGGTCGGCAGCGTAAACGAAGTGGGACACTTGAGTCAGACACAGAGCAATAAGCACAAAGCTTCGAACCACAGAGTTCTCCTGAGTTTTGGTTGGGGGAAAAGTCTATTTTACTTCGTCCACTGAAGGACAGCTGCAGAAAAGATTGCGATCGCCCCAGACGTTATCGATACGACCTACACTGGGCCAGAACTTGCGATCCGCCGTTGCAGCGGATGGAAAGGCGGCGGTTTCACGGGAATAAGGGTGATTCCACTGCGTCGCGGTGACTTCTGCTACGGTGTGCGGCGCGTTACCCAGTGGATTGTTGTCCTTGGGCCAATGGCCCGACGCGACTTTGCGACTCTCTTCGCGAATGCTGATCATGGCTTCAATGAAGCGATCCAGTTCTTCTTTAGATTCACTTTCCGTCGGCTCGACCATCATCGTGCCCGGTACGGGCCACGAAATGGTGGGAGCATGAAAACCATAGTCCATGAGTCTTTTCGCGACATCTTCCACTTCAATGCCGGCTTCTTTCTTCAAAGTGCGCAAGTCGAGAATACATTCATGCGCCACTGCGCCCTTTGCCCCTTTAAACAAAATCGGAAAATGGGACTCTAGTTTCTTCGCGATGTAATTCGCGTTGAGAATCGCGACTTCGGTTGCTTTGCGAAGTCCGTTCGGTCCCATCATCCGAATGTACATCCACGAAATCGGAAGAATGCTAGCACTCCCAAACTTTGCGCTGTTCACGGCGCCTCTGTCGGTGGACGGGCTTTGTTCGGGATTGCCGGGCAAAAAGGGCGCAAGACTCGACTGTACGCAGATAGGCCCCATTCCAGGGCCCCCACCACCGTGCGGGATGCAAAAAGTTTTGTGCAGATTGAGATGGCAAACATCAGGGCCGTAATCACCAGGGCGGCACAACCCCACCTGAGCGTTCATGTTCGCGCCATCCATGTAAACCAGACCGCCGTGTCTGTGAACGACATCGCAAATCGCACGAATCTCTGTCTCGAATACGCCGTAGGTCGAGGGGTACGTCACCATCAACGCCGCAAGCTCGGGCGCATACTTGGTTGCTTTTTCTTCGAGATCCTTAAGGTCAATATTTCCCGCGGCATCGCTCTTCACAGCGACCACTTTCATTCCCGCAAGCACTGCACTGGCTGGATTCGTTCCATGTGCCGACTCAGGAATCAGGCACACCGTACGCACCCCCTGCCCTCGGCTCTGGTGGTAGCGCCGAATCACAAGCAGCCCCGCGTATTCGCCTTGCGCACCCGAATTGGGCTGAAGGCTCGCCGCATGAAAGCCCGTAATCTCACAAAGCCACTTCTCAAGACCAGCGCACATCTGGGCATACCCGGCTGCTTGATCTTCTGGTGCAAAGGGATGCAAGCCCCCGAACTCTGGCCAGGTGACCGGATATAGCTCCGCCGTTGCATTGAGCTTCATGGTGCATGAACCAAGCGGAATCATCGAATGCGTCAGCGATAGATCTTTGCTTTCCAGCTTGCGAATGTATCGCAGCATCTGTGTTTCACTGTGATGGGAATTAAAAACAGGGTGCTGCAAGAAAGGGCTCTGACGCTGCAGCTGCAACGCAATCGTGCTATTTCCCACAACAGGCAGCTCGCTGCCCCCAAAGCATTTCACTAGGGCTAGGCAATCGGCTTCTGAAGTCGTTTCGTCGACAGAAATTCCCAGGGAGCCGTCTTTAAAGCGGCGAAAGTTCATCCCCGCAGTGAGCGCAGCTTGGTACACGCCACCGTTTCTATCGTTTGGCTCAACTTTAATGGTATCGAAGAAAGCAGAAGCACTCGTTGCCACGCCTAACTTCTTCAGTGCGGCAGCCAAACGCAGAGCCAGGCCATGCGTGCGGCCCGCAATCCGCTTGAGACCCTGAGGACCATGGTACACAGCGTACATCCCCGCCATGACGGCGAGTAAAACTTGAGCCGTGCAGATATTGCTCGTGGCCTTGTCGCGGCGGATATGCTGTTCGCGCGTTTGCAGCGCTAAGCGAATCGCGGCTTTCCCAAAACGATCTTTCGAAACCCCTACGATGCGGCCTGGGATACGTCTTTGGAATTCCTCCTTGGTTGCAAAAAAAGCGGCATGAGGTCCGCCATACCCCATCGGCACACCGAAACGTTGCGAGTTGCCCACGACCACATCGGCGCCCATTTCGCCGGGAGACTTGAGCAGACAGAGAGCCAGCAGGTCGGCAACGACCGCGACTTTCGTTCCTTGCGCGTGGCAAGCGGCAATCCAATCCGTGTGGTCCGTCACTGAACCATCGGTGGCGGGGTAGCTCAAAAGTGCGCCAAAGGCCTTGGAGCTAGGTTTGCTCTGGGGATCTCCCACAACGATTTCTATTCCCAAAGGCTCGGCGCGCGTGGTCACCACGGCAATGGTTTGCGGGTGGCAGTTGGCAGCGACAAAAAAAACGGAGGCATCGTCTGAAGTACGCGCTGCGTAAAGCAAGGTCATTGCCTCTGCGGCGGCCGTGCCTTCATCGAGTAAGGAGGCATTCGCAATCGGCAAGCCCGTGAGGTCTGCAATGACGGTTTGAAAATTTAAAAGGGCTTCCAGCCGGCCCTGTGCGATCTCAGCCTGATAAGGCGTGTATTGGGTGTACCACCCTGGATTCTCCAAGATGTTTCTCTGAATGACTCCTGGGGTAAAAGTCCCTGAATAACCCATTCCGATGAAAGATTTGTGAACGCGATTTTTCACGGAAATCGCTTTGAGCTCTGCCAGTGCCGCGTCTTCCGTCTTGGCTTCCGGCAGGTCGAGTGCCTTTTCCCGGTAGATACTGGCTGGTACTACACTGCGAATAAAATCTTCGAGTTTATCAAAGCCCAATTCTCGCAACATCGCATTGGTTTCCGTTGTAGACGGACCAATGTGACGGCTGGCGAAAGAAGTAGGCGGACTATCGAGCAGATCCCCAAGACGGTCTTGCATGTTAGACGGTAACAAACCACATTCCAGCACTCTTGAAAACAACCGCGTGCGTGATATCAAGACTGCATTGAATCGTGACACGCAACTCTCGGCCTTACGGCAAGGTGGTTTCGACCTACTCATTGTAGGTGGCGGAGCTACGGGCTGTGGAATTGCCCTTGACGCCATTAGCCGCGGTCTCAAAGTCGCCCTCATCGAGAAAGATGATTTTGCGTCGGGCACTTCCTCTAGAAGTACAAAGCTCCTCCATGGCGGGGTGCGCTATCTCGAAAGAGCCGTTCTGGATTTGGATAGAGGCCAGTATGCTTTGGTGAAAGAGGCCCTTCAGGAACGCGAAATCCTGCTCAGACTTGCCCCACACCTAGCGCGCTATTTGCCGCTGCTTACTCCGCTCTACCACCGCGCTGAAGTGCCTTACTACTACGCAGGACTAAAGATGTACGATTGGCTCGCCGGCGATGACGATGCCCCTCCCAGCAGGTACGTATCCGCCAAAGAAGCCCTGGAACATTGCCCGATGTTGCAGCCCAACCACTTGCGCGGCGGTGTGGTCTACTACGATGGGCAGTTTGATGATGCCCGAATGAACCTTTCCATTTTGCTCCGGGCGACCGAGCTGGGCACCGTGGCCGCCAACTATGTGGGCGTCACATCGCTTGAGATGCAAAACGGCAGGATTACAGGCGCCCAAGTTCAAGACACGCTCGCAGGGTCTCGATTCAGCATTTCCGCAAAGATTGTTATCAACGCGACCGGCCCTCACGCCGACTCGCTCCGCCAAATGGCAGATCCGAAGATAGCCCATTTGCTCAAAGCAAGCAGCGGTGCCCACATCGTTTTGGACCGGCGTTTCTCAGCGCCAGAAATGGGACTGCTGATTCCCAAGACAGAAGATGGCCGGGTACTTTTCCTGCTTCCCTGGTTGGGCCATACCCTTGTGGGAACGACGGATAACCCCTCGAAAGTGGTTTCGAACCCCGAAGCTTCGCAAGAAGATATCGCTTACATCTTGCGACAACTGCAAAAGTACTTTTCGATCCAAGTTAGTAGTCAAGACGTTCTGGCGAAATGGTCTGGCCTACGTCCGCTTGTCCAGAGTGCAGCCGCCGTCTCCACCGCCAAGCTTTCACGTGAGCACGTTGTGGAAGTACTCCCCTCGGGACTGCTTACGATTGCAGGCGGCAAATGGACGACCTACCGACGCATGAGTATCGATGCCATGGACGAAGCCATTCAGGCGGCCAACCTGAAACCGACTGGACCCAGCCGCACGCATGAAATTTTTTTGGCGGGAGGAGCCGCCTACTCCTTGCAGCTTCCCGATGAGCTACACGCCACTTATGGTCGCGACCTATACACTTGCAGGTACCTCGCACGCGCTTATGGAGATCGTGCTGCCCGCGTTTTGGATATTGCCGATAAGGAGGTCAAGGGGGTTTTGGTAGAGGGCCATCCCTACTTAGAAGCCGAAGTGCTCTACGCCGCGCGCTTTGAGGCCGCCTGCCGCTCGATGGATGTCGTCGCTCGTCGCTTACGGCTTTCCTTTTTGGATAGCCGAGCGACCAATAAAGCGCTGCCTCGGGTCCAAGCCCTACTCGGCAAAGAGCTGGGTTGGAATGCGGATGAAAAACAGGCTGATAGCGCGCAATCCCGAGCATCGGGATTCGCAATCACTTGATCCTATCCGGCGGGCAAGCAAATCATGCTTGTCACATCTAGAATGCGGCTCTGGCCGACTGTGCACGTGCCTCCTGATTGGTCACCTCTTCTGTAGGCTTATGGCTGGGTGTGCACGTGCACCATTAAAGCTCTGTGCTTGCGTGCACCGTGTTGCAATCGGTGATGGGCATAGCAGAGGGTGGTCAGGTTCTCTACCGAGTGCAACCCCCCTTCGCGTACCTCCACAAGATGGTGCATCTGAATCCAGCGCTTCTCGGGACAACGCCCCCGAATGGGATGAGCGTGAGTGCACTGTCCCTCGTCGCGATGGTGCACGGCATGACGAATTGAAGCGGGAGCAGCGGTTCTCTTCCCGTTCTTGAAAGCCAAGGTGGGTCGAGGGGTTTCAACTGGGGCCTGAGCCTTCTTTGCCGCCACTCTTCTGGCTTTGTTCACAGGGTGATTTCGACTCAGAAACTCTTTTAGAATAGGCTTAAACAAGTCGCCCATACTGACTGCCTTCGATTGTTTCTGACTCAAGAGATCTTGTGCTTGTTTCAACAAGCCTTCCGTTTCCCCGTCTATCATGCATTGCAATGAAAAATACTGTTCGCTCATCGGACGCACGCGATCTGGAACGGCTTCACGAGGACATTGTTTCACTACTTCTGCTTCCAATGAACGGCTGCTGAGCTTTTCTGCTTTCTCAATCCACTCGGATTGATTATCCCGATTCAAAACCGAACAGATCCTTTTGGCCTTTGTCAGAGTCACTTTGCCCCCTTCAATGGCGCTCTTTAAAGCCGGCACTTCCAGTGCCTTTCGAGCCACGCGAATGAGGGTGAGGGATTGGTCCTCGGATAGTTGAAGGACCTGAATGCAATAGGAGTAAGTGCTTGTCAGAGCAAAGTGTTCATAGATTCTAGCCCTGTCGGCCTCCATGAGAGCCGAAAGCAAATCGTTCTCCCACTTGCGGTATTGCTTACTCAGATTGACTGCTTTTTGGTGAATCGCTTGCCATTGCATCGAGGCCTCCTAACGCATACTTATGTATTTACTCTAACGCTGTCTGGCAAGAAATATCGTCGATAAAAATAGAAAACAGAATGAGGTGTGCACGTGCACGCCCAGCCCTAAGCCTACAGAAGAGGTGACCAATCATGAGGCACGTGCACAGTGCCCAATTTAACTCACACCCGCTTGAACCACCGCTGAGACGATACTTTCACGAACCAGTCGCGTCGCCCCTATGGCTTCGGTCAGAGTGAATTCCACGCCCGGAAAGCGCTGCGCCGCCGCTTGCACTTGGGAAGGGATATCTTGAGTCATGTGTGCCCCTCCCCCGGACAAAAACACAGGAAAGACACGCACTCGGCGTACTTTCTTCATGACCAATTCGTCGACCACTTCGAGTAGGGTCGGCGCGCTCATTTCCATAAAAGCCAATCGACAAAGTGCCCGAGGCACATGGTGCTGCAGACTTGCTAGGATGAGTTGGAAGGGCTCCGCCCACGCGGCACTCTTGCTCCCATGAGCGAGTAGCACCCAGCCCTCTGCCTCTACATTCTGCGAGCTGGGAAGGTGAGGGATAAAAATGCACTCCAATGCGTTGCCATCGGGATCATTCACGTAAAAGCCATAACTGCCGTCGCGATGCGCTTCGCAATGGCCCAACGGCGACACTCCCTTTTCCTTTAGTTGCGTGTGAAGTGCATCGACCGCCGCTTTATCGTCGAATACAAATCCCAAATGGGCGTGGTGGGATCCGCCGGCGGCACCCCGCGGCTGCAGGGTCTTCACAGGAACGAGACTCAAGGTCGTAATCCCCAAAGTTAGCATGGCCCAGTCGGCATCTGTGTCGTAGTAACGATGCATGCCCATCGTCTCGATATAGAACTTCAGACTTCTCTCAAGATTCGTGCACTCCAGCGCTGCGTGCCGAAGTCCCAGCGCGTGATCAAATGGGTTCATACGCCCACCTTACTCTCTTTTTTGCTCTGCGCTTCATACACTTTGAGTGCACGCACTCTAGCAATCGCATGCTCAACCAAGGGAGGTGGATAGCCAGGCACCCCTTCGGGTTGATGAATCGCTTTGGCAGATAAATGCCGCAGCTCTGGCACATGGCTGCGAATGTAGGCGCCTTGCGGATCGAACTTCTCACTCTGAAGGTAGGGATTGAAAATCCGGAAGTAAGGCTGCGGATCGCATCCGGTGCTAGCCGCCCACTGCCAGCCTCCATTGTTAGGCGCAAGATCTCCATCCAAGAGCTTTTCCATAAAATACTGCTCTCCCCACTGCCAGTTAATAAGAAGGTGCTTAGTCAAAAACGATGCAACAACCATTCGCACTCGGTTGTGCATCCAGCCGGTGGCGTTCAGTTCACGCATCCCGGCATCTACCAAAGGGTATCCCGTGCGTCCCTGCTTCCAAGCCTCAAACTGCTCCGCCTTGTTCATCCACGGCAAAGCACTAAAACGCGACTGAAACGCCGTTGTCTCGACGTGCGGAAAGTGAAATAAAATACTGTAGTAAAACTCTCTCCAAATCAGTTCACTTAAGAACTTGAACGCTCCCCCCGTTTCTGGCAACGGGCGGTCGAGTTTGAGCGCTGCAACGACTTGCGGCACCGTGAGCGATCCATTTTTGAAATAGATGGAAAGACGTGACGTCCCATTCTCCGCGGGAAAGTCTCTCGATGCTCCGTACGATGATAGCTTATCGGCAAAGGCATCCACGCACTTCACGGCAGCAAGAGACCCCGCGGCCGGAATGGGAACGGTCGGTCGCACTTTATCCAGATAGGCATCTAGAACATCCGGGATCGGACGGCCTAGCTCATTCCAGGTCAACGCGAAGGGCTTCGTCGTTTTTCCCGCTTTGCGCCCTTGCAAGTAGCTAAGCCCCGCGTTCTGTCGACGCACTCTTTCAGAAACGGCTTCCGTTCTCATTAAGGCTAGCCACTTCTTTCGAAAGGGCGAGTACACTTTATAGGGCGAATCGCCCGTGCCTATTTCATGCGGTTCTACTAGTAGGTGATCCGCCTCCGTCCACACACCGAGCCCCCACTCTTTTTGAAGAAGCGCCAACATTCGGGCATCGCGGGCCCGAGCAAAAGGCTCGTAATCTCGATTAAAGGTGATGAGTTGGGGCTTGGACGCAAGCACGCGAAGAAGCCTTGGAAACGCTTCGTCGGGTTGACCCTCGGCAACTAAAAGATCGGACCCGATCGAACGCAATTCGTCACGAAGGGCGCGAAGCGTTTCGAGAAAGAATCTGAATCGATTGGTGGAAAAATCCGAGCGAGCGAGAAAGGTGGGATCAAAGCAGAAAAAGCCGACTACGCGACCTTGGTTTCTTTTCCAAGCCGCTTCCAGTGCGGGGTTCCCCGCAACCCTGAGATCACGTCGGAACCAGTGAATACCATAGGCGTCCATTAACGACGCTTAAAGTACTCCTCGACAAAGACACGGGCAAGATAGGACGCTTTCACGCGCCATTTATCTTCATTTACCGTCAGAGCAGCGAGCGCAATGCGACGGTCGTTGGATCGGACATAGCCCACAAACCAATCGCATTTTCCTTTGGGAGCGAGACCTCGAAGCGAGCCCGTCTTCCCACCAATTTCCAAATCCCGATAGGCGGGCTTTCGAAAAAGGGTTCGGAAAGCGCTGCGTGAAGTTCCCGTGATGACGGTTTCTCGCATGAGTGTACGCAATTCCTCGGCCGTCTCGGCTTTCATGGTGGTAGAAGTCGCTGTGGGCGTTGCTTGGTAAAGCTGTCTTCCCTCAGCCGTCGTGAGCCCCTCGACGACAAAAGGCTCCATCATCACGCCATCATTTGCGACTGCTCCCGCAATCATAGCTCCCTGCAAAGGACTCATGGACGACAATCGGTTGAATCCGGAGGCCAGCTCGGCGAAACCCCAGGGCTCGGACTCAGGCAAAAGCATCTGGCCTCGTTCTATGGGTAGGTCGCCTGAGATAGATTTATTGAACTGAAACCGTTCCGCATACTCTTGAAGTTGCAGGGGCTCGAGGACAAACATACCAATTTTGCCGAAGACGGTATTGACGGACTTTGCGAAGGCATCACGCAACGTCATGTGGCGGGTCCAACGAGTGAGCCGCTGATCCGTCACGTTTCGACGATACAAAGTATGGTTCGCACCGTTAAAGGGAATGATCGTATCGGGACTCAGCACACCCGAATCAATGGCCGCTGCCGCAGTGACAATTTTGAAGACGCTTGCCGCCGGAAAGGAAGCTTTCAGTGCAAGATTTTGGTGCTCGGTTTCCGCCGGAGCGCGGGTATAGCTCACCATCACCAACACACGACCGGTGGCTGCATCGATTGCCACGAAAGCGCCATAATCCGGTCTGTACTGCCCCAGCAATTTTTCGATTTTGATCTGATGGACGGGATCTAAGGTATAGCGTGCGAGCGCCTGGACATTTTCTTTGCCGAGAGTCACGGCCACTTCCGTAGGAAACTGGTTCGACTTCAGCGACGGTCCGAAACTCTCGGCGACAGAGCCTTTGCTCATCCGCTTCAAGCTCTGGCTCAACTCAGACGATCGCCAAGCGATTCGGACGAACACCGCCGCCATCACTGTCCAAGCAAGCACGCCCAAGCTAAGGCGCTTATCCCATCGAAATCGTTTCTGTTTCATTTGAGGTGAAGCCCTATTCTAAACCCTTGCTCTAACAATGGGTAGGCCGTAACTTGGGCGGGCTTGAAACTTATGACGCAGTTCCTCAAAGGAAAACGGATTTTACTGTCGGTTGGCCCTATGCGGTCCCCCATCGACTCCGTGCGCTACATTCAGAACCGTTCCTCCGGACGTATGGGTTTGGAACTCGCCAGGGCCATAGAACGGGTCGGTGGGCATCCGCTGGTGCTTCTGGGACCGGTTAGCGAGTCAATGGCACGAGAATTTCTGCCTTACGATGTTTGCGAGTACGAGACACCCAACGACTATGCGCAAGGGCTAGAAAAGTGGTTCTTCGACTGTGACGCATTTTTTTCTTTGGCGGCCGTTCTGGATTTCCAATCGGTCCCTCACAAGGGAAAGTTGGAACGGGAACGACTCGGTGATTCACTCACCCTTCCTATTGCGCCCGTGCCCGACTATTGCGCTTGGGCGGGAGAGAGAAAACAAGGACGCAAAGTATTTGCTTTCGCCGCTGAAAGTGGCGACACGGAATCGATCTTGCGGCGTGCAGATGCCAAACGAGTGAAGAAGCATGCCGACGCCATTGTCGCCAACCCCGTAAGCGACCTACTCGGACCGGAACAAGAAAGAAACGAGTTGTGGGTCATTCGCCCCGGTTTACCGACGGTACATTTGGGTCCCGCGTTGAAGCGAGAGCTAGCTGCTCCTTTATTGGAAGTTCTGTTCACCTAAAGACACCGCATGCTACGACCAGTTCCTATCACCCCCCGTATTTTGGAATTTGCTTACAGTCAGGGCTATTTTCCGATGTCCGATCCCGACACCGACGAAGTAAATTGGTACCGTCCCGATCCTCGTGCCATTTTGCCACTGGACGGTTTCCATTGCTCACGCACACTCAGCCGAACCCTTCGACGAGGGCACTTGCGGGTCACCCTCGACCGCGCGTTCGATAGAGTCATGCGGGAATGCGCCAACAGACCCGAAGGAAGTTGGATCTCGGAAGAGTTTTTCGATGCTTACGGCGCACTCCACACTCAGAGCAAAGCTCACTCGGTGGAAGTCTGGATGGGCAACAGACTCGTGGGCGGGGTTTACGGCGTTGCGATTGGGGGAGGTTTTTTTGCTGAAAGCATGTTTCACCGACAGACCGACGCTTCCAAGGTGGCGCTCTTCCACTTGGTTAAACGACTCGTGGAAACCGGGTACCAGTTGTTGGAAGTTCAGTTTCTCACTCCGCACTTGGTGAGTCTCGGCGCCATTGAGATTTCCGATTCGGATTATGAAAGCCGATTAAAAAAGGCGCTAGCCGTTTCTGTTTCCGACTTTGCGGATTCGCCTCTGGGCCGCGGCTAAGCGCTATACAATTCCCGCACGGATAAGCCTTTTTATCTCAACATCTAGACCACTTAGAGTGACTCCGCTTCCCAATAGGCCTGCAACTCGGCAAGACAGGCACTTAAAGCCGCCATTTAATTCACAAAATCAGTCCCCCGGACGCAGGTGTCCAACACTTTGACGAGTGACACCCTTGGCCACTCCTGCACAAGTTTTGGTCACACCCCGTGTTTAGAGTGTTGCTTTCAATAGCTTACCTGCCGGCGGGCGTGGCGCGTCTTCTCTGGCATGGGTTTCGCGATGTATTTAGGAAGAACTTCCCAGAAATACGCATGAAAACCTACTTCATAAAAACTGCTTTGCTCGTCGCGACCCTCACTTTGTCCGCCTGCTCGGATGTCGATGCTTTGCGCTCGACCTATTTTACCGAGAAATTAGCGGAGCTTGAAATTACGCCCAACGTGGTTAAATTCGGACGTCGATCGGTTTACTCAAATACGCACCGCACTTTCACGCTCACGAATAAGGGAAAGCTCCCTGCACATATCACTCAGTTTGATCTGGTGCCCGCGCCGTTTCAATTCAAGCGTGAACTGCCGTTCCCGGGACTGGGCGGTACTTGCCCTTCGGATCTGATTGCACCGGGACAATCGTGTACTTTCGTTCTCACGTTCCGCCCTTTGCAAGTCGGCGAATTCAAAGCCACTTGGAACCTGAGTTACGCCGAGTTGGATTCAACTAAGCCTTCGCGCCTTTCGCTCATCGAAATCAGCGGCGAAGGCGTCGACAACGCTTCTCTCGATTTCTCCGCAGATGGAATTGACGCCCTTGAAGAAGCTTTTGATTTTGGAACGATTGCCTTGAACAGCGTGGTCTACCGCGATTTCCATGTTCTGTACTCAGGCATTCTACCTGCGACGAGCGTCGCATGGGCTGCCAATCCCGGTGACCTGTTCGCCGGAAACGATCAGTTCAGTTTTGAATCGATCTCCTGTACCCCGAACAATATTAACCATAACTGTCTAGTGCGAGTTAAGTTTGCTGCCCTCAGAGAGGGTACTGTCGAAGCCTCCACCCAGGTCCTTTATGACAGTGGGGATGCTACAGTACCTGCTAAGCTGCGAGTAAAGGGCAGCGTCTCCCGGGATATCGTGCCGGCTCGTCTTTCCTTGTCTGTTCCCGGTTGCAATCCTGTCACGGAAACTTCGGTCTGCTCCTATGGTAATCAAATCATCGGGCAGAAGACGGTAAAGACTTTCACCGTCACTCGCGCTGGCACTTTGCCCGCGACACGGGTGCTACTCAAACCCTTTGCTAACAGCGCATTCCGCTCTCTCGGAGGAACTTGCACGGATACCGTGACGGGACCTTGTGAGATTATCGTAGAAGCCGCGGCAACCAGCTCGGGTCCACACAACAGCGCTTTTGAGCTCGAGTACTTTGACGGTCAGAGTAATGCGGCCGCACGCACCCAGCTCAATGTGACCGCCCAAGCTCCTGCGGGTCTGGGCTTGTTCGCTCTTCAATCCCTAGATTTTGGCGGAGTGTCGTTGCGCGATACCAAGGACATGACTTTTTCTGTTAGGCACATGGCGAGCGACGGTGTCACAGCCCGAAACATCAATGTCACGGTTGGCACCTCGGGGTTTGTCTCGACAGCGTACTCCTTGATTTCGAATGCCTGTGCGACGGCTTCGTTGTCTTTCAATCAAAACTGTACCTTCACTGTTCGCTTCCAGCCGACCGATGCGATGACCTATCCGGGCCAGATTTCAGTCGCCTACGACAACGGCTATGAGTTGAAGACCGTCGCCTTGGCCATTAGCGGGACGGGTATTACACGTGCCACACTCCGACTGGAACCCGCCGCCAGAATGTTCAGCCGACTGGTTGCCGGCAACAGCGAGACTCAACTCTTCACTTTGAAGTACTTTGGTTCGGATCCGGCTGGGCTTGCCACCCTTCCCAACCTGTTCGCCGCCTACTCTTGGTTGAACGGTGCTTTTCCGGGAGCCGGTGGCACTTGCGCAAACGTCGTGCGCCAGGATTGCACCTTTGTCGTGCGCTTCGCACCTCCGCTCGGACAACCGAATGGCACACTCTACGCGTCCTCTACCCCGTTCGTTTACACTTCGGGCGGCCAGACTCTGATGACCAATCCGCTCGCACTCACGGGTTATAGCGATCGCCCAGCGACGCTTGCCTATAGCGTCACTTCGGTGGCGTTTGGAAATGTCTCCGCGAACCGTCCCGTTTATAGTTCCGTAACGGTCACCAATTCGGGCGGCGTTCCCGCTCGCAATATCGTGTCCGGCCCACTAGGAGTTCCTTTCGCTGTGCAATCCACTACCTGCGGCGCCCTTCTAAACAACGGCGCCAGCTGCGCTATCCAGTTCCGTTTCCAGTCGGCAGCGGTCGGTACCTATGCGAGCGTTCACTCGCTTTCCTACGACGATGGCGTTTTGCGAGACCCGGCGGAAGACCGTCCCTATATTGAAGTGCCCTTAAGTGGCAGTACGGTTTCCACCCCACTTTTAATTGCTCCCAGTTCTCTGGCTTTCGGTAACGTCTTCGTGGGTGAAAGTAAGACGCTACCCATTACGGTTTCTTACTACGGCCTCCAGTCTGCGACCCAGGTGTCGGCTGTATGGAGAAACGGGGCAAATGGCTTTACCGTAAGCGCGATCCCCAGTACCGCCTCTTCAAGTTTCTCGCTCAATATCACTTTTGCTCCGACAGCGCGTTTGTCGTATCAGAACACTCTCGATATCACTTACTCCAACGGCCCTTCGAGAGTGACCACCAGTGTGGCAGTTGGAGGACGCGGCATTGTACCTGCGTCCCTTCGCGTCGTGACCCCACTCCCTGTCTCGTTTGGCACTTTAAGCTGGAAAGAGTCGCTCACTCTCCCTGTCTCCATCCTCAATGAAGGGGACGTTGCGGCAACACTCAACAGCCAAAGTGGTCTGTCTGCCCCCTTTCGCGTGGAATCCATTCCCAATAGTTTCCCGGTGGGCACCTCGGTCGTTCAGATTAACTTTGCCCCAACGAGCGGGGCTGGAACGGCGTACGGTAGTTTGCGAATCGGTTATTTGAACGGCAAGCCCGGAACTGCCGCCCAGTTTATCGATAGCGCAGTGAACGCCGTGATCACCGACCGCGCCAAATTGGCAGTGACCGCAATCAGTCAGCCTGCCGCTGCCGTCTTGGGGGGACCACCCAGCCTCGGCTCCATTACTATTAGGCACGTGGCGGGACGTCCCGCGACCATTTCGAGTGTGGGCGGAATCGGTGGCGACTTTAAGCTAACTCTGTCGCCAAGCGCCACCGCGCCACTCTACGGCTATCCGGCAAGCGGCACTTGCGGCGCTTCAATTTCCAACGATTGTAACCTCCCCGTCTACTTTGTTCCTACCCAGGGCGGTACGCGTACCTCAGTAGTTTCTCTTCAATATAACGATGGCTATGCAGCGGCGGCCGTCCAAGCGACCTTAGTGGGCGATGGACAAACTCCAGCTGTTCTATCCTTCAATCCGAACGTAGCTGCCTTCGGCTCCATTGGCGTAAACAAGGCCTCGGCTCCACTGACCATTACAGTGAAAAAGTCTGGAACCGCCGCTGCGAGTGGCCTCATTTCTTCATTACCGGCACCTTTCCGCTTTTACCAAGGCGGCTATCCGGGCCAAGGCGGCACTTGTGGCAATACTATCAACGCAGATTGCACGGTTCGCCTGGAGCTGGCTCCCACGGCAGCAGGCACTTACACACGCTACTACAATCTGACTTATGACAACGGAGCGGGAAGTAGTGACGCTACTTTGACGTTGAGCGCCCAAGTGAATGACTCCGCCACTTTGGCGATTACGCCTTCGTCGACAGAAATACCTGCCGTTGAAGTGAATGAAAACGGCGCGCAAGTGGCTGCAGAAACCGTCGCTTTGACGATTACGAACAGCGCTTCGGTTCCCGCAACCGGAGTGGTCTACTCACTCTCCAGCGGATTGACCCCCTTCGCTAGCTCGGGTCAATGCGGTGCGGTTATCGCCGCGGGCAGTTCTTGCAGTTACCGAGCGACTTTCCGTCCGACTCGTCCAGGTATTTACGACTTCCGACTGGATGTTTCCTATTACAACGGGCTGGGAACATCGACTACTTCGGCTACGTTGCGGGGCCATGGTGTGGTCCCAGTCAAAGTCGCCGTCAACGGCGAGCACACGTGTGCTCGCACCCAATATGGCAAAGTAAAATGCTGGGGCAGCAACAGTCACGGCCAGCTAGGCCTAGCCAGTAATGTTCGATCCACTTCCACTCCAACCACCGATGTTCCGATGGCCGGAAACTATTGGGCGAAATCAGTTTCGGTCGGCGTGCTGCACTCGTGTGCCATTCTCGAAGGCGGAGAAGTAAAATGCTGGGGCGATAACACTTATGGTGAACTCGGCCGCGCGGACGCGGTCCCCCATTTTGGTTTAGGCACGGGTGATACCGGTGCCGGCTTCCGTACCGTTCCCGTGGGCGCTGTAAAGGAGCTCGCACTGGGCTACAGCGTTTCCTGCGCTCTGCTCGACACGGCAGCGACTAACAATGTCGTCTGCTGGGGCAAGAATCAGCGCGGTCAGTTAGGACGAGGCAACACCATTGATCGTGGTCGTCAGAGTAGCGATTTCCCCTTAGCCGCTATCGACCTCGCCGGTCGAGCGAAACAGATCTCTGTAAAAGCTGCGCATGTTTGCGCTGTCATGGAAGGCGCGGCTGGCACTGTCAAGTGTTGGGGTAGTAACTTCTACGGCCAATTGGGCTTAGGAGACGACAATAACCGTGGTGACACGGTCGGTGAAATGGGAAGTCAGTTGCCTCCAGTTAATTTGGGCGCGAGCCAAGTTGCCACTGCTGTCGTTGCGGCGGGAGGATTTAGCTGCGCCTTACTCGCGAGCGGTACTGTAAAGTGCTGGGGCAAAAACGGGGACGGGGAAGAACGCGGCAACTTAGGAACCGAATGGTGTGAGAACGAAAGTAACCAGGTCGGTGCTTGCGGCACGGGCGCGTACAGCGAATGGATTATTGGTTACGGCGCCGAATCGAATCAAATGGGCGATGTACTACCCAACATCGATCTAGGCACCGGTCGCACCGCAAAAGCTATCGACGCAGGAACCTCGCATGCTTGCGCCATCCTCGACAATGATCGAGTGAAATGTTGGGGCGACAACAACTACGGGCAGTTGGGCTTAGGAGATTCTCAAGACCGTGGACTGCGCGCCTCTGAAATGGGCGACGCATTGCCCTTTATCGACTTTGGCAGTCTCCAACCCGTACAATCAATGAGCATCGGCCACTACCACGGCTGTGTGACGAATCGCACGGGTACGACCAGCGCAGTCAAATGCTGGGGCTACAATCAGTATGGTGGCTTGGGTGTTTCTGGTTCGCACCGCGGAGATGAGCTCTCGGAAATGGGCGATAGTTTGGCAGCCCTTCCTGCGTCCAGCTTATAAGAGTGACCAGGTATTAGAACTTCCCCATGTAGCTCGCGGCTGGTTTAACTGCCGAAATTTGCCCCAGCTCTTTGAGCTGCTTTGCAAGCGCGTCCCAGCGCTCCGATGTCATTGACCCTAGCCCTGCCAGTTTCGTTTGCGCCGTTTCAATGAAAGGCGCCTGAATCCGCGCACTTTCCTCGAGCGTTGGCATATCCATGCTGGGATTCAATCGGCTCATCGACTCGTTGGCTGGTTTCGGGTCCCTCAGATACGCCTTCCACCCCTGCGTAATCGCCCTGTGGAATGCCGCGACGGTGGCCATATTCTTTTCGATGTACGATCGTCGGGCGACCACCACGGCGGTGTAGGGATTGAAGCCTGTATCCGCCACTAAGAAGGTTTTTACCTTCAGCCCTTTCTGTCTGGCCAAGATGGGCTCCGACGTGACGAAGCATTGCTGAGCCACGTTCACATCTGAAGCCAACTGAGCCACCCCGCCCAAGTAGGGAACGATCTTGGCTTTAATCGGACCAAACTTTTTGGCGAGAAAGAGCGTATACGGCAATCCATTTTGCATCGCTAAGATGCCACTTTGGAAAACCTCTTCAATATTTTGAATGCCTCGTTCCTCTCTAACCATCAGACCTTGGGGATAGGTTTGATACACCGCAAAGAGCGCAACCACGTCACTGCCACGATCTTGAGAAGTGATCACCCCATCGGCAGAGGAAATGCCGAATGCCGCTTGGCCAGACGCTACCACCTGCGTCACCGGCGTTCCCGACCCGCCCGGGAGAATGCGAACTTTCAAGTTTTCTTTCGCAAAGTGGCCGCCCAATTCGGCTGCATAGAAACCACCAAATTCTGCTTCCGGTTTCCAATTCAAAATCAGATCGATTTGCGTCCCAAAGACTCGAGTGGAAAAAACCAAACAAGCGAAAGCGATCGAAGCGTAATGCATTAACTTTTCCCTTCAGGGCTCCAAAGCCGGAGCGCGAATCGATTCAGGCGATCAATGCAAGTAATTGCGAGAGCACCGAGCAGGGACGCAAGGAGAACTGCAGCAAACACTCGGTCGAGTCTTTGCTGGGCACGTGCGGAGTCAATCACGCTGCCCAGACCACCACCGCCCACAAATTCTCCGACAATCGCTCCAATCACAGCGAGTCCTGCCGCAATTCTCAGGCCGGTCACAAGACTTGGCAATCCCATCGGAAAGAGCAATTTGAAAAGGCGATCGGTTCGCGAGGCCCCATACAACGTGAAAAGATCCCGAAGCTCGGGGCTCGCGGTTGCAAGCCCGTTGAGCGTCGCCATGATAACAGGGAAGATACTCGCTAAAAAGGCAGCCGCCAGCACCGTAGGCGCGCCATAGCCAAACCAGATAACCAGAAGCGGCGCCACGGCGATAATGGGTACGGTTTGAAAAACCACGGCGAGCGGATAAAAGGCCCGGTAGACCCAGTTTGAGGAGACCATCCCAATCGCAGAAAGAGTTCCCACCGTGACACTTAAACAAAATCCCCCCAAAGCGCACAGCAGTGTAAAAACGAACCCCTCACCCAACTCACGCCAGTCGTGCACCAGACACAGCGCAACCGCGGAAGGAGGGGCTACTAAGTAGGGACTGAAAAACCCAAAATAGCAGAGCGCTTCCCAAAAAAGCCCTAGCGTCAGACAGACTGCAAAAGGAGCGAGCAGATTTCCCGGAGTGGTTCGCATCACCCCACCTCGACCTGAAGCCGCTCAAATTTCCGTCGACATTCTTGAATCAGCGCCGAAAAAGCAGGCTGTGATCGGAGTGCCTCTGTACGCACTTTCCCCAACGGAATCTCTAGGATGTCTCCTAAGCCTTGGGCTTGCTCCGAGAGAATCACTATTCGATCCGATAGAAATACCGCTTCAGAGAAAGAATGCGTGACAAACAAAACGGTCATTCCCGTCTTGATCCAAAGGCCTCGCAACTCTTCCTCCAAGTGCACACGGGACAATTCATCCAGTGCCGCAAAGGGTTCGTCCAATAGTAAGACATCCGGCTCCAAAATCAGAGCACGAGCCAAGGAAGTTCGCATTTTCATCCCGCCGGAAAGTTGCGACGGATACAGCGCACTGGCTTCTGTCATTCCGACTAGTCGCAAAGCACGTTCCACTTGCCCGGCCCGATCTTGAAGTGGGGACTTTTTCAGTTCGAGCGGAAGCGCCACATTACCTGCCACTGTGCGCCATGGAAGCAGTTGGGATTCCTGAAAGACGTAACCGAGTTTGGGAGCCGGCGAGACCTTCACCGACCCCTCCGTGGCGCGCTCTAACCCTGCGACGAGTCGCAGCAGAGTGCTCTTGCCACAACCGGAACGGCCGACGATAGAAACGAATTCACCGCGTGGGACGCTTAGGTTGAAGCCTCGAAACACGACGCGTCTACCGAAAGACTTGGTCACCTGGCTAAATTCAACCGACGCGGCCACCGACTGCCCCTCTTTCAACGTTCAAACGCCGAATTACTGTACCCTTCGAAACCCCTTGCGAAAACATCTAAGCGGCCGGAAAATCTAAGGAAGCACCCCTGCATCTACTCTCGGAGCGAACTTGTACAACCGCCAAGGCATCTGGCAGTCCGCGTTATCCCTCGAGCTTCCTGAAGACCAACGTGGCGGTCCCGGGGATCTCAAGCTCGTCGCTACGCCTTCAGAAGACCCCAGCACTTACCTCTCTGTGCCGCTGGAAATGATTCCAACCGACATGCCTTTGCCTTGCTCCCTTTTCGTACGCATTTCTGAAAAGTTCGTTCTTTTTCGAAAGCAGGGTGATGTGCTCACCGCCAGTCGCGCCCAATCACTGCTGGTCCCGAGTAACGGCGTGATCTTCGTTTCGCTCAGTGAATGGAATAAGCTCCTTCACTCGCTCGAATCCATTCTGATCGCAACCCAACAGGCGATCATTCCCGAAGGCCCTTTAAACCAAGGGCTCCAGATTCGAAACCTGCTCGTGGCTTACACTCGAGAAATTGAACAGAAAAAGGAATTTACCGGCGAGCTACTGGAGCGCATTCGCGTGCTTGCCGATTTGCTCGCGCAAGTGATGTACAGCAACGATACACTCTCCACACAGCTGCTCAAACGTTACCAAGAACCCGCCCTGTACTACATCAACCACGCCGTCAACGTCGCCATTTATGCGATCGCTATCGGCAAGAAGCAGAAACTTTCGCTCCAAGCCATCAAACCCCTGGCCTTCGCGGCACTCGTTCACAATGTGGGAAATGTGATGATCCCCGCTGACCTGCTGTACAAAGCCGGAGAGCTGACGGTTCAGGAAAAAAATACCGTTGATACACACATCTTGCATGGCGCGAGCTTGCTTCAAGCGCTGGCTGCCCCGAAGGATGTCGTCTTGACCGCGATGCAGCACCACGACCGGTTTGACGGGCATGGCCTGTCGACGGGCCGCACCGGGGGAGATGATATCCACCTATTTGCGCGTATTTGCAGTATCGCCGATGTGTTCGATGCGATTACCAGTCACCGTCCCTACCATCTTAACCCTCTCAAGGCGGGCGAAGCAGTGGCTCGTATGCGAGAGATGAAGGGAAAGTTCGATCCTAAGATTCTGCCGATGGTTACGGATGATTCGGACGAGTAGTAAGCCGTTTAAAGGGATCCAACAAAAGTGGTGATGCGCTGAGCGCGCCGTTGAAGTAGAAGCGACACCGCGTCTGAAATGTAGCCCACCGGTTCCATCGGAAACGCTTGCAGCAACTCGGGCGCACTCACTTTCCCATCAAAAAACTGGGTCGTCACAGTCCAGGCTTTTACCAGCTCCTTAAAACCGACAGACCGCAGCAAGAACGCAGTCAATGGGGAGCTCTTCAAGCCCACTTCTGCTTCCTGTTCCGCGTTCTTTTCAAGCAGCTTTAAAACCCGTGCTTCCATTTCATCGCCTTCTGCTTTTTTGATTTCGTTCTTCACAGGCGGAAGGAATTTGTCCACGCGATCCTCGGGGGATCCTAAGTTCGACAACTCCCCCATCAGCACAGGCAACCCCAGATTCTTGCCTAGCGTTCCGGCCAACGCTTCTAGCAAGGCAAGACTCATCAACTTGAACCGAAAATAGTACCGAGCTTCTTCAATGTGGCTTGCGGCGTTCTCACAGAGCTTGTCATAGGCTGCTTCCGCCGGCTCACCATCAAACTTTTGAAAGACGCGCGATGCATCAAGTCCGGAAAAAAAGCGTTCCATTTTCTGAAGCGCGTCCCGGTACCCTTCGATGCTGTATCCAGAGGGGCTTCTCAGCATCGGATTGATCTCGGGGACCAGCTCCCACGTATTCTTAAGAAACCGCGTCGCGCTGTCTCCACCAAAGTTAGAAACATCCTGGTTAGCCATTTTTACTGCACGGCGCACCATTGACTTGAGTTGAAGGTCGGTAAACGCAAGCTGATGGGCCGCATTGGTTTTCATAAGCTTGTGATAAAGCCTATCCGCGGCCGACTCCCCACTGGTGGACGGCATTCGGAACGGGATGGTGGCTTCAATGCAGGCGGCCACCTGAAAAATCTGCGCCAGGTTAGTAAAGGGGGCAAGTACAGATCCCGCCGTCAGAGCGCTTAAGAATTCGTTCTGACCACCTACCGCAGGCAGCTTTTCCCCGGCTGAGTAGCCGAAGACCCCCATGACGACGGACGCAAAAGGAAACTCCTCGAATTTAACGTCTGTTCGCAAAAAAAGGTCGCCCCCCTTTTCCACAACGAAAGGCGCAATGTGGCGAGCCACGTTAAGCCCCACCCCTTGGTCCACCTGAAAATAGACTAGGTCATGGAAAAAGGCCGCAATCACCGAGATCGCATCGCCCTCGCTTCCCACGTGGATCACATGTTCGGGATTGTGAAAGAACCTCCCGGCGCCCACCATGGAGCTTCCGACGAGATCCGTCATTTCATCGAGCTGTGCGGAGTGTATCGGAATTTTCAGAGCGCCAAATGCAGGGGATATGAACTCCCGGAGCAATTGACTCGCCTCTTTCTGTTTAGACATTCGTTAAGGATATTGAGGAATAAAGTACCTGACAAGCACCGGGTGATTTCATTCTGCTAACGTCCATGTGCATTCCAAAACGGCTTTCTTTTTGGGAGGCAATCTGGTTAAGTAAGGCCCATGCTAGATTCAATCACTGCTTCACCCGTGCACCGAACTATGAAAAACCCAATTGCCGCTCAAACCGCTTTGCAAACGGATTACGCCGTTTGCAAAGAAGCCATGGAAGACCCTCAAACCTTCGCCCGATTGGCGGAGTGGGGTCGCAAAGAGATTCAGATCGCAGAAACCGAGATGCCGGGTCTGATGGCCCTGCGTACGGAATTTGGCGAATCGCAACCACTCAAAGGAGCGCGCATTACGGGTTGTCTGCACATGACGATTCAGACCGCAGTGCTCATGGAGACCTTGGAAGCGCTGGGCGCAAAGGTTCGGTGGTCCTCCTGCAATATTTTCTCGACTCAAGACCACGCTGCCGTCGCGATGGCTGCAGCCGGCATTCCTGTTTTCGCCTGGAAAGGTGAAACGGACGAAGAGTTTAATTGGTGTATCGAGCAGTCGATCCTCGGCTGGGGCGAAGAAGGTTACAACCTCATCCTCGACGACGGCGGTGACTTGACCAATATGATGCACGAGGCGCGTTTCGCCGATGGTATTAAGAAGGTCTTGGGGCTCTCTGAAGAAACCACCACGGGGGTTCACAATCTCGAAAAGCTCCACCAAAAGGGTTTACTGAAACTTCCGGCCATCAACGTAAACGATTCGGTCACTAAGTCTAAATTCGATAACCTCTATGGTTGCCGTGAATCGCTGGCAGACGGAATCAAACGTGCCACGGATGTCATGATTGCCGGTAAAGTCGTGGTCGTTGCCGGCTACGGCGATGTAGGTAAAGGCTGCGCGCATTCCATGAAGAGTTATGGAGCTCGCGTCCTCGTCACTGAAATTGACCCCATTTGTGCGCTTCAAGCCGCGATGGAAGGCTATGAAGTCCTCACAATGGACGAAGCCGCATCTGTGGGCGATATCTTTGTAACCGCAACTGGCTGCTGCGACATCATCACTGACAAGCACTTCTCCGCGATGAAAAGTGGCGCAATCGTCTGCAACATTGGACACTTTGATATCGAAATCGATATGGCGTGGCTCAATGCGCATTCCAAGACGGATGAAATCAAGCCCCAGGTCGATATGCACACGATGAAGGATGGTCGCAAGATTATCGTTCTCGCAAAGGGACGCCTAGTAAACTTGGGCTGTGCAACCGGACACCCTTCCTTCGTGATGAGTAATTCGTTCACGAATCAGGTGATGGCGCAGATCGAACTCTACCAAAATCGCGCTAAGTACAAAGAAGTTGGCATCTACCGTCTTCCCAAGGAGCTCGACGAAAAAGTCGCTGCTCTGCACTTGGACAAAATCGGTGTGAAACTGACCAAACTATCTGACAAACAGTCGAAGTACCTGGGACTGAGTGTCAGTGGGCCGTTCAAACCCGACCATTATCGATATTAACGCGGCGCTCAAGAGAGCACCTATATTGAATAATAGAGCTCCCTCGGAGATACTTAGGTAAGCGCTCATTCTTTTTGAATTTGCGTCTCCCCTTGGAACTCCCCTCAAGTGAGCTTTCTCAAACACAAACTCGCCGGATCCGGCTCGGAAACCGATGTCCGCGTTAATATCCCCAATCGCAATATCGGCCATGTGCCGTCTGCACCCAAGACTGTCTGGGCCATAGGGGGCGGAAAAGGCGGCATCGGAAAAACAATTCTTACCGCGAATATCGCAGTCTACTTGAGCTGGCTAAATCGCCGGGTAGTAGTCGTGGACCTCGATCTCGGTGGAAGTAATTTGCACACCAGCCTCGGAGTCGATGCTCCACAAAAAACGCTTTCTGACCTGATTCGAGGGAATCAGGAAGATATCAAGTCTCTACTTCAACCCACCCCCATTCGAAACCTGCAGATCATCTCTGGCGCACAGGACCCCATTGGCATTACCAACTTGCGCAATAACCAACGGGCGAAACTGATGACGAAGCTTCAAGAGCTCGACGCGGATTTCGTCCTACTCGATTTGGGCGCTGGCACGAGCACCAACACTTTGGATTTTTTCCTCAGCGCAGACCAGAAAATTATCGTCGTCACTCCGGAGCCAACGAGCATTGAGAATGCTTACCGATTTATCAAACTCGCTTTCTATCGCATGTTGCGCGCTTCCACGGAGTCGCCCCATGTACGAGCCCTCGTTGAACAGGCCATGGATTTGAGAAACTCACGTGCCATCCGCAGTCCGAAAGATCTCCTACTTGAAGTGAGCCGCCTTTCGCCAAGAGACGGCGCGGAGCTTCAGGAGAAGATGGAACGCTTTCGCATCTCGCTCATCGTCAATCAGGTCCGAGTGAAATCCGAAGCCGAGATTGGAAAATCCATCCAATTGGTTTGTGAGCGCTATTTTGGGATGGCCGTGAACTATACAGGGTATATTCCCTACGATAGCTCGGTTTGGCAGTCGATTCGCAAACGCGTCCCGTTTCTTATCGATACACCCAACAGCGCTGTGGTAACCCATTTAGAATCCGTTTTAAGGAATCTGCTCAAGTCACCAGCAGCACGCTCATGAAAAAGAACGAAACCTACTACGACATATTGAAAGTTCACCCTCGCACCTCCATTACCGAGGTCGTGAACGCGTATCATGCTGCCCGGGCCGCATTTTCCAAAGACTCGCTTGCGACCTACTCGCTTTTCTCCCCTGAGGAGAATGAAGCCGAGATAAAAAAACTGGAAGAAGCTTTTGTGACTCTTTCCAATGTCGATCGCAAACGAGAGTACGACAAGAAACTCGAGGCGGGGACGCAGGGTACTCCCACTACCTTACCCAGCTCCAGCGCAGGCGTAGTCACTCCAGAAGCCAAACCGGCACCCGCGACTGTTGCTTCAGCTTCGGTTTCAAAGGTAGGCTCAGAGATCGCAAGTGCCCCTGGGGCGAATACGGGAGGACCTGTCATGGATGGCGCATTCTTAAAAAGTACTCGAGAACAAAAGGGCATGACCCTTGAAGACGTCGCGCGCCTTACCAAGCTCCCGCTGCGTGCCCTCAAAGCCATTGAATCCGATGATGTAAAGAACCTGCCGGCCCGCGTGTACTTGCACGGCTTCGTAAACAATCTGGTTAAGCTCTATCGTGCCGACGCTGCCATCGCGAAAGGCTATATTCAGTACGTCGACGGCTTGAGAACCACCAAACCCAACCTATAACCCCATCGACCCTTTCCTGGGAAAGTGCCTTGAGCCCAAAGCGGCTGCGGCCCCCACGAGGGGTTGCTCCCCTACCCACCCTGCTGCTAAGTTCTCGGGCGATGTCGCAACAGCTCTCTTTAAAGGTCACTCCAGAGCACCTTGCTCAGGCTGCCGCCGCACGTTTGGACGCCTTTTTGGCGCAGTTTACGCAGGAGTCGAGGTCCTTTCTGAAAGACCAAATCGAGCGCGGCAGTATTCGAGTCAATGGCCAGGCTGTCACCAAGTGTAGCGCGAAAATCCGATCCGGGGACGCCATCGAAGGCCAATGGATCCTACCTTCTCCAACCGTTCCGCTCACACCGATTGCCGCCGATTTAGATATCGTCTTTGAAGACTCCGACCTTCTGGTCCTCAACAAAGCCCAGGGCGTGGTGGTCCACCCTGCGCCCAGCCATTCGGGCGAGACGCTGGTCCACCATCTGCTCCATCACCTAGACAGTGCCGAGGAGGACGCCAAGGACGGCGCCATGGATCGCGCCGGAATCGTTCACCGACTGGATAAAGGCACAAGCGGTCTGCTGCTGGTTGCAAAAAACCGCCATGTCCAAGAGGCCCTTGCAAACGCTTTCAAAGAAAGGCGTGTGAAGAAGACCTACGAAGCACTGACTTGGGGAAAGCTGCCCGCCCAAGGGCGCTTCGAATCGATTATCGGCAGGGATCATAACAACCGCCTAAAACAGAGTTCACACACGCGCGCTGGCCGAGCCGCCGTTACGGACTGGCGTGCGCAATGGAATTCGCAGCATTTCACTTTGGTAAGCTTGTTTCCCACCACGGGCCGCACCCACCAGCTGCGCGTGCACCTGTCGGAAGCTGGCTTTCCGATTGTCGGCGATCCGCTTTACTTCAAAGGCCCCTCACCTTTGAACATACGGACGCTCTCGCCCGAATTGACCGCACTTATCGTTTCGCTTCCCGGCACTTTGTTGCACGCCGCTCGTTTGGAATTTACTCATCCCACACTGGGAACGGCCCTTTGCTTGAGTGCTCCGCGTCCCCCTCTTTTTGATCACGCTTTAGAGCGTGTGAAGCAGCTGGATACGCCCCGATGAACGAAACGCTTTCCACCCTAGGCAGCAGCTACATTCAGTGGGGTTTTGAGACCGAAGAGAAAGGCAAGAGCCAGCCCTTTTTCCGCCAAGTCCATGGGAATTCCGTTTTGTGCTTGGATGAAGACACCGACTTGCAAGATGCAGATGCCGGTTTTACTCGTCGACAGAATCATTCCATCTACGTTTTTACGGCGGACTGTATTCCGATTTTGCTTTACCCCGACTCCGCGGATGGGCCGATAGCGGCAATCCACAGTGGGTGGCGCGGCGCTTTACAGGGCGTGGTGGATGCGACCATCACGGCGATGGCGTACCCGCGCGCGCGACTTCATGCCGTGATTGGACCTTGCATCCACAGCTGCTGCTTTGAAGTGCAAGCAGACTTTGTCGATGCCTTTAATGCCGCCAAACGCCCCATTGCGCCCTACCTGGAACGTCGTGACGGGAAGCTCTACTGCGACTTGTTGCGCTTCGTGCTCGTTGAAGAATTAGGTGCGGTGGGGGATGTCCATATTGATTCCAGGTGCACGGTCTGTAGTGGCGCAAAGCTGCCATCCTATCGGCGAGATAAATCCACGGCCCGCATCCGAAGCTGGATTAAAAAAACCGCCCCTTCGCCGACTGGCTTATGAAAACCGCTCCCAACACATGAGATAGGCATCTCTGCCTGGCCCATAGTAGGCAGGCCGCGTCCCTAAGCGCTTGAATCCGTACTTTTCGTACAAACCAATGGCGGCTTCATTGCCGACTTCCACTTCGAGAAAAGCGCGTCGCACGGTAGGAGCGTGGCAGACATGATCCAAAAGCCGCTCACTCAAGCCCAGTCGCCTATCCAGGGGACGCGTGGCAATGGAGATGATATCCACGTCGCCCGCTACCAGCAGAGCAATGAAATAGCTGCGCAAACGTAAGATGCCAGGCTCCCCCTCGGTAAAAAGCCCGAAGCATAGCTTTTGTTCGTGGGAGAGGAAAAAGCGGAAATCTTCTTCAGACCAGACCTTCGGGAAGCTCCCTGCCGCCACCGCCTGAACTTCGGCCGCATGCCGATGATCCAAGGGCAACACCTGTCCAAGCGAACTCAGCCTTCTAGGTAATTCGTGACGGAGTATTTGCGTTTCAGAAGAACGATCCACTCTTCGAGCTCCTTGCGCATCAGGTCTTTCTTTAGCTCCTGTGCAGCCCCGGGTCTTAACCTTTCCAGCTCCGCCTCGTCCAGTTTCTTGTCCCCACCGCGCCCCCTCTGCCTCAAGAAACGGTCAATCTCGGCAGGGGTTACAATAGGCGTCATGGTCTCCACCCGACGCTGGATAAACTTTTCGACTTGGCTACTCTTCCAAACTTTGTCGATAGCCTGGGCATCCGTCTGCCCGAACTGCTTGAGAATCCGGTCCCAAACCTTGTTTCCAGGAGGTTTCTTTCGAGCTTTGAGTAAGGCTTCAGCGTCCGCTCGACTGCCCCCCTCGAACTTGAGGCTTCGCAACTCGCTGTAAACCATTTCTTCCAGTGAGAGCCGTTGTACCGCGGACTTCAGTTCGGCAGGGGTTTCCGGAGCGAGTGGGTCCGCCTTGCCGTCGCGAAAACGCGATAACGCGAGATAAAACCGGGCGTCTCGGACCGTAAGGACTTGGCCTGCCACTTTCGCTGCCATTCCATCCACCAAAGTCGGTGTCGCGGCCAAGGCCGACATCGCAACAAAGAGAGAAGGAAGCAGGCTGCTTATTTGAGCGAGACGATGCATTCGATTTCGACGAGAGCCCCTTTGGGGAGCGCTGCTGCTTCCACCGTGGAGCGCGCAGGATAAGGGGCTTTTAAATTTGACGCGTAGATTTCATTGAACGTGACGAAATCCGCCATGTCCTGAAGAAACACTGTCGTCTTTACGATCTTGGAAAAATCGAGCCCTTGAGACTCCAGCAGGTTGCCAATATTGGACATGACCTGCTTGGTTTGCGACTGAACATCTTTTCCAATCATCTGACCGGAATTCGGATCCAGCGCGATCATCCCCGAACAAAAAAGGAGATCGCCGACTTGGACTGCCTGAGAATAGGGGCCCACTGCTTTGGGCGCTTTATCGGTGGCTATCGCCTTCATCATCCATCCTTCTTTTCTTTTTTGCGGTTTTCGCTATCTTTGGGTTCGAACGCTACTTTACCCTCGAAACTGATTCGATGGGTCTCTAAAAACCGAGAAGCTTCTTTCGTAAGGTCGATCTTGGAGAGAAAGGCACCGACTTCCTTGCCAATCACTTTATAGACATCATCCTTGCGTCGATTCATCGTGTCGAGGAGCTGCCCCACCATCTCTTTGGGATACTTCTTTTCACGAAGGTACCCACGCACCGACTCTTCAGTCATAAAGACCGTGGCGAGACCGGCGGAAGTGAGATCCTTGATGGCTTCACTCCACCAAGGTTTATCGGAACTTTCTGACTTCTGTTCGTCGTCTGACACAAAGCACCTATTCTATCGACTGACTTTGGAGGCTCTAGCCTCAAAGTTATCGAGCAGTTTTGGAAGGCTGACTTCCGTTAGTTTCTTGGCAACAAACCCAGGAACCATAAACTTCACACCCACTTCCAGCTCGTAAGTGGCATGTACTTTGTCTTTTCCAACCGCTTTCAGCTGCCAGGATCCTTCGTTGGCCGTAAAAAAATTACTGTCAACCAGACGCCACCGAATCGTATCGCCACCAGCCAAGTCAAAGTCCAACGTGTAGGCAAATCGCTTGATCACTTCGATCTCAAACTCCACCAGCTGGTGCCCCGCCTGTTTGGCTTCTTTGGTTTTCGCGACAACCACTTCGCCGAGGAAAAGCGGATACTTTTCGAAATCTAGAATAACTCTTTTCAAAGCATCTAGTGAGACGTCCATGGTCTTTTCACGCACTACTTTAGGCATCTCTCACCAACCGTAGCGGGGTTTTGTATCAAAGCGGTGGGTAGCACGAATCTCGCGGACCGTGCCCGTTTCAGACCGCATGACGACGGAGTGCGTATGCGCGCCCCCACCATAGTACCGAACGCCTTGTAGATAACTTCCATTGGTAATTCCCGTTGCGATAAACATCACATTGCCTTTAGCCAGGTCTTCCATGGCATAAACGCGGTTCTCATCCAGAACCCCCATGGCTCGGGCACGAGTGCGTTCGTGCTCACTTCGAAACTTCAACACCCCTTGGAAGTCGCCCCCCAAACACCGCATCGCCGCCGCGGAAATGACACCCTCTGGCGCGCCTCCCACACCCATCAAAATATCCAAGCCCGTGTCCTCTTGAGCAACGGCAACCGCCGCGGAAACATCGCCGTCTCCAATCAGCCGAATGCGCGCTCCACAAGATCGCACTTCTGCAATGAGATCGGCGTGACGAGGCCTGTCCAAGACAATGACCATGAGGTCGGACACGCGCTTCTGAGTGGCCTTAGCCACTGCTTTCAAATTCCAAGTAGCGCCCTGGGTGATGTCAATCACGCCACGCGCCTTGGGTCCCACGGCGATTTTGTCCATGTAAGTATCAGGGGCATGCAGGAAGTTTCCTTCCTCAGCAGCGGCAATGACTGAAATTGCCTCACTTCGGCCTAGGGCCGTAATGGAAGTGCCTTCCAAAGGGTCGCAAGCGATATCAATCCGCGTCCCATCGCGACTCCCCACTTTTTCACCAATATAAAGCATGGGGGCTTCGTCGCGCTCCCCTTCTCCGATGACGATGGTGCCGTCAAACCGGATGGAATCGAACGCCTTTCGCATGGATTCCACAGCGGCTCGATCGGCCTCCATTTCATCTCCGCGGCCCACCCAGGGACCCACGGCAAGGGCAGCAGCTTCTGTGACTCTCACAAACTCCAAGGCGAGATTTCTGTCCATGCGTATTTCTAGCACATCTTCAGATGCTGGAAAAATAGAACCGGGTGGCACCGACTTAGGTGTCACCCGGCTTCTTTGGGGGTTGGAGGGAACTATGTATGGTTTAGGCCCCATCACTATTGATGAGTCCTAAGCCGCTTGCGCTTCAGAGACGCCCAAGCCAAGCTTGTGGTGACATGGAAAAAGATCTTAAAGAACTCCTTGAACTACAGAGGCTCCGCAGGCGGGACCGGCAGCAGGCCACCACCAAACGTCGACGGCAAGCTGAGGCGATGCCGAACCGCTTTGGAGACTTGCTGCAAGGTTTCTTTAAAAACGACCCGGAAACCCTTCAACAGATTGAGGAAACCAAGGCCCTAGAGGCCTGGGGACGGTATGTAGGAGAGGCCGCCGCTCGAGTCACTCGCGCGGTGCGCCTGCGGCAGGGAACGCTTACGGTTTACGTGGTGGACTCGATATGGATGCAGCAGCTGACGTTCTTGAAGCAGGGCATTTTAGCCCACTACCGCAAGGAATTCCCCAAGCTCAAAGTCCGCGATATTTTCTTCACTCGCGGCCAAGTCGGCTAGCGCTCGCATCTTCCAGAATCGCCGTTTGCCTTTCGCAGATTACGGGTTGGAAAGCCTGATTCTGCCGGGCTCCCAAGCCACTAAGCAACTCTTCGACGAAGCCGCCCATCGCTTTTTCGACCGTATTCTCGGTTAAGCCGAGCCACTCGCAGCGGCGACTGATGTAGAGCAGTGTGAATCCGTGAATCGCCATCCAAGTGTGCATGGCTTTTGAAATAGGATCGCCCTTTGCTATCAAATCCGCTTTCTGACACTCCGCTACAACACTCACCAGCGTAAGAAAAGCCGCCTGCCCGGCTTCTCTGAGCTCCGGGTAGTCGCTGGCAGCCGGCAAGCCGGCGCCAAAAATTAAACGGAGCTGCTCGGGGTGCTTTTCCCCCATCGAGAGATAGGCCGCCGCAGCGGCCAGAAATTTCGCTCTTGGGGACAGCTTAGCTTCCGCCGCAACTAGCAGTCGTTCCCGCAGCAGCCGGAATCCTTCAATTGCCAAACAAGCCAGTAGGTCCTGCCGATCACGAAAGTGTCGGTAAGGAGCTGCTTCGCTAACGCCACACGCCCGAGCAATGGAACGCAATGATATTTCGTCGGCCGATTTTTCTCGCAAGACTCGCCGCGCCTCGGCAAGTATCCGACTCTTCAAATTCCTTTTTGCCGCATCGCGCCTTTTTTTGGATTGGGTCAAGCTTTTTTCTCTCTTCATTTCTCAGTGGATCCTCAAGCCATTTCAGTTAACATTGTTAACATTGTTAGACGCGCCCCAACCACACAAAAGGAACAACTCGTGAATACCTGGATCAAGGCAATGGTTCGATACCGACGTTGGGTTTTATTCGCAAGTTTTGTGGCCACCTTAGGACTTCTGAGCCAGCTCAAGTCACTTTCCGTTATCATTGACCCCGATAACACCCTACCCCAAACCCACCCCTATATTCGGGTAGGCAATGAAATAGAGAAAATATTTGGCAACAAATTTACCGTAGTCGTTGCCATCACCGCCAAAGAGGGCACGGTCTTTCAAACCGGGATCCTGGAAAAAGTACAAAGAATCACCACGGGGATCCTCAACTCTCCGGGAGTGGTGAAAAGTAACGTAAATAGCTTATCCGCACGCAAAGCAAAAAGTATTTCAGGAGACGCCGAAGGAATGCAAGTGCGCCAGCTAATGGAAACCGTGCCTCAAACCGAAGAAGGTTTGGCGGCCTTGCGGTCGGCCGTAGCCACCAACCCTGTTTACGACAACCTACTCGTCTCCAAAGATGCCAAAACTGCCCAGATAGTGGCTGAGTTCAAACGCCTGCCCAACGGAATGAAGGAAGTAGAGAATTCGGTGCGAAAGCTAGTGGAGCCCGAGCTCGATGGGACCGTAGATATTAATGTGGCGGGTCAGCCCATTTTCCTGTCTCAGCTGGAAACCTATTCCGCTCGGATGGCTTTTTTATTTCCAATTGCAGTTCTCATTATCGGTTTAATTCACTTCGAAGCATTTCGGACGGTGCAGGCTCTGATTCTTCCTCTCGTCACCGCTCTCGTTTCCGTTGCCTGGGCGGTAGGATTTCTTGCCCTGACAGGCCAGCCCATGGATGTGTTTAATGCGTCCACGCCCATTCTCATTCTCGCAATCGCGGCAGGGCATGCCGTTCAAATTCTTAAGCGCTACTATGAAGAGTTTGCAAAACTCAAAAAAAGCAGTCCGAGCTTAAACCCAGTAGAGATGAGTCACCAAGCCGTCGTGAACTCGCTCACGAAAGTGGGCCCGGTCATGATCGTCGCCTGCACTATCGCCGCACTTGGTTTCTTTTCGCTCGTCATTTTTGAAATTAAAACCATCCGTACTTTTGGTGTCTTTACCGGCATGGGAATTTTGAGCGCCCTAGTGCTCGAACTCACTCTTATTCCCGCTCTGCGTTCGATGCTCCCTCCTCCTGGAGAAAAAGAATACCAAAGAGAACAATCTCATTCATTCTGGGATAGCGTGATCGATTGGTTCTACCATCTGGTCACTCAACGACGGAAACAGGTCTATATTTCAGCGGCCCTCTTGCTGGGCGTCCTGTCGTTGGGTGGCTATTGGCTGCGCATCGACAATTCCCAGAAAGGTTATTTCGGTAAGTCGATTCGGATTCGCACGGACGACGACGCAGTAAACGCCCGCATGGCCGGAACGAATACCGTTTACCTCTTAGTAGATTCAGGCAAAGAAGACGGGATTAAAAATCCCGAAGTGCTTAAAGCCATGGAGAAAGTGCAAAACTTTCTGATCCAAGATGAACAAGTCGGTAAGACCGTTTCGCTCGCCGACTTTCTAAAGAGAATGAACCGGGCGATGAACGCCGACCAAGCGGATTTCGACGTTATTCCTGCTAGCTCCGATTTGGTGGCCCAATACCTCTTACTTTACTCAAACTCGGGGGACCCCACTGATTTTGATTCGTTCGTCGACTACGGGTATCAACGAGCCACGGTGCAAGCGTTCATTAAAACAGACAGCTCGGCTTATATTGATTCTTTGATAGCAAAATTAAAAACTTATGCTGAATCGGTGTTTCCTCCTGACGTGAAACTCTCCATTGGCGGAGGAAGCACTGGCGGGGTCGCGCTCAATGAAGTGATGATCCACGAGAAAGTTCTTAATATCTTGCAAATCATGGGGGCCGTTTTCTTGGTCTCTTCCCTGGTTTTCCGGTCAGCGCTGGCAGGCCTACTCATTCTCACCCCATTAATTGCTGCCGTGTTTGTAAACTTTGGGATCATGGGGCTTCTCGGCATTCCCCTACAAATAGCTACCGCACTGGTATCCGCGATGGCGGTAGGGATCGGAGCAGACTACGGTATCTACATGAGCTACCGCTTGAAGGAGGAACTCGCCACAGGTGACGACGAAGAAGAAGCCATCCGACGCGCTTTCAAATCGGCGGGCAAAGCAGCCATTTTCGTTTCCACCGCAGTGGCAGGAGGCTTCGGCGTCCTCATGCTCTCTTACGGTTTCATGATTCACTTGTGGATGGGGTTTCTCATCGGAACCGCCATGCTAGTGAGCTCCGTGTCCGCTTTAACTTTGTTTCCCGCGTTGATTTTCAGTTTGCGACCTAAATTTATCTTTGGAGAAAGGAAATATACGATGCCTCCCACGCAACACAAAGCAGCGGCCTTGGGGGCCGTTTTGTTAGCCCTGACTATCCTCACCTCACCCAACCGTGCTACTGCCGCCGGCACGCTCACGGCAGAGGAAATCGCGAAGCGAAGCTACGCGGCTAGTCGCACCAACGACTCCACTTCGGAATCTAAATTTAGACTCGTCAATGCAAACGGGCAGGAGCGCGTGCGGGAAACGAATGGAAAGACCAAGTTGATTAAAGGAACTACGGACAATATGCGCTATGTGCAGTTCCTAAGTCCTTCCGATGTGAAAGGAACGAAAACATTGCTGGTCGAGCACACGGGTGCCGACGATGATATTTGGATTTACTTACCCGCCCTTAAGAAAACCCGGCGGCTCGTCGCAAGTGACAAGAAAAGCTCTTTCGTCGGCACCGACTTCTCTTATGGGGATGTGATCGGTCACAAAGTAGAAGACTGGAATCACAAGCTTCTCAAAGAGGAATCCGTCGACGGTAAGCCCTGCTTCGTCGTTGAGTCCTTACCCAAAAGCCCCGAAGTTGCTCAGAACTCAGGCTATTCGAAGCGCATTGGTTGGATAGAGAAAGAGAGCTTCGTTGCGATTAAGGGCGAAGGGTACGACAACTCCAACGCGCTCTCGAAACGGTTCCGGGCGCAAAAGCTTGAAAAAGTGGATGCGGTGAATGGGAAGTGGCAACCTATGGAGATATCCGCAGAAGATGTCTCAACGGGGCACAAAACGATTATTGAATTTCGTAACTACAAGGCAAACGTAGGAGTCGGCGATGAAGTGTTCACGGCGCGCTACTTGGAACGGCAATAAGGCTTTCGCACTGGCATTTTTGACTGCTACTTGCCTCAGTGCGTTTGCAGAACCCGAAGCCGAAACAAGTCTGGCAAAAAAGGTAACCGACACTTTAAGCCCAGCGGGCTCGATTCGCTTGGCGTGGTTCGACCACGATGCCCAGTTTAGCGGAAAAAGAAGCCTTCTCGTCCCTGCGGTCTGGCTAAGCTTACGTCCGAAAGAATGGGCTGGCGTGCGAACCTATGCTGAAGCGCGAGCAATAGCGCCTGATCTACGTACTTCGAACCAGGTCCTATTTGATTTGCGAGAAGCGTATGCCGAAACCTCACTTGGACCACTCGACATCCGGGCCGGGCGACAAGTCATCGTTTGGGGGCGCGCAGATAAACTCAACCCCACCGATACGCTTACCACCAAGTCCCTGACTTTACTCACGACCGACGATGAAGAGCAGCGGCTGGGCATTAGCTCCTTGGCGGTTACCTACAACTGGAATAGCTTCCGACTGACTGGGGTCTGGCAGCCTGAATGGCGGCAACCCACCTATCCCATTCCACCGCTGACGGGCATTACACTGAACGAAACCGATCCCACTGACTCCTGGCAACAAGGAGGAATCAAATTCGACAGCAGCGGCGGTAAAGTCGATTGGTCAGTGAGCTACTTCAACGGCTTCAACCGGGCTCCTGACTTGAAACCCGTGTCGGTTTCCGGAAGCACGGTAAACATTGCGCTCACTCACCAGCGCCTCCAAGTACTCGGGGCCGATGTTGCCACAGCCCTGGGATCGTTCGGCTTGCGCGCGGAAGCGGCTTATATCCATACGGTGGATTCCGTGGGATCCGATCCTACGACCCAGAACCCGAGCTTTTACGCTGTGGTGGGCACTGAGTACTCCCCCTTCGAAAACTTCACTCTTTTTGGGCAAGTCATCTACCGCCATGTTTTCAACTACGTAGACCCTAGCTCCTTCTCTGACCCAGCCACCGCGAACTTAGCGCGCCAAGTGAGCTTGCTTTCGAATCAGCTTTTCCGAGACCAACAAGGCTTCTCGCTTCGTATTGCTTACAAAGCGCTCCACGAGACGCTTGAGTATGAGCTCGCGTTGGTCGGCTTTCTTCAAGGCGGCGGCTGGCTTGCACGCCCCAAGATCAGTTACTCGGTATCAGATTCTTGGCGTGTTTTAGCTGGCGCACAATTTTACGGTGGCGGAGAAGACACGCTTTTCGGACGCCTTCAAAGCCTCAGCAGTGCATTTGCAGAAGCGCGCTTTTATTTCTAAGTGCTATTGAAGCTTTGAAGACTCCACGCCGGTACTTCCGAAGCCGCCGACTCCGCGAGCGGTGTCCGAAAGCGCATCGGCCTGCTGCCAGTCGATTTGCAGGGCGCGCTGCAGCACTAGTTGGGCAATGCGATCCCCGGGTTCAATTCTGACGGCTTCGTTGCCGAGATTGACGAGCAAGACTTTGAGCTCGCCGCGGTAATCGCTATCGATCGTGCCAGGCGCATTGACGACGGTGAGACCCTTTTTCCAGGCCAACCCACTGCGTGGTCGGACTTGCACCTCAAAGCCCTGCGGAATTTCCATGGAAAGTCCCGTGCTCACTGCCACGCGCTGGAGCGGCGCTACCTCAAGGGTCTGTTCCAAGCACGCTAAGGCGTCGCAGCCTGAGGCACCTGACGACATATAGGCCGGCACCTGTGCCGAAGGGTGGAGTTTAGTGTAACGAACGGTGATGCGATTTGGATCCATGCTTTTTCCCTCATTCAAAAACGGATAGGCCACTGAGTTTGGTGGGCCCCAAGGTCACCACCGCTTCTTTTTCCGGATCGAAAATACGGCGCGCTAGCGCCTGCACCCGATCCGATGAAACGCGATCGATTTCAGCGATGACTTCTTCCACGGTCACGTAGCGTCCGAAAATCACTTCGTTGCGACCCAAAGATTCCTGCCGGACTTCGGTTTGGTCCGATGAAAGCAAAATAGCACCTTTGACCTGCCCCTTGACCATATCGAGTTCTCGAGTGGTGAGCGGCTGGTCTCTTAAACGATGAATTTCTCGGCTCAAAATTTTCAGGCAAGGCTTCAGGGACTTCGGCGACATTCCCACGTAGAAAGTAAAAAGACCCGTTTGGCTAAAAGGCACACAATCGCAATCCACGGAATACGCGAGCGCTGCATTTTCTCGGATTTCCTGGAACAGACGGCTACTCATGCCGCCACCCAAGAAAAAACTCAACATCAAGGCATCAAAACGATAAGGGTCCTGAAACCCTATTCCCTCAAACCCCAGCAGTAGATGCAGCTGCTCGGTATCACTCTTGATAGATTTGGACTTGCCTGTGTATTTGGAGACTGGCCTCTTCGGCGCTTTTTCGGCGGGAGCACCCGTAAACGTAAAATACTTTCGGCACTTGTCGACGAACTCATTGAAATCAATATCGCCCGCAGCGCTGATGACCATGTTTTCAGGACGGTAGTGCTGCCTAAAGAACTTCAGAAGCTGATTGCGACTAATGCCTTGTATGTTCTTCTTGCTGCCAATAATCGGGCGACCTAGCGGTTGGTCTTTCCACACCGTCTGAAAAAACAGATCGCTTATACGTTCTTCGGGTGACTCTTCCACCATCGATAGTTCCTGAAGAAGTACTTTGCGTTCACGGACCAATTGATCCGCTGGGAAAGTAGCTCGCATCAGGAGGTCACTTAAAACATCTAGCGCCTGATCGACGTGGTTATTGAGACAGGTGGCGTGAAAGCACGTCAGTTCACGGTCGGTGAAAGCATTGAGGTCTCCCCCCAGGCTTTCCAGCACCGTTGCGATTTCCAAGGGGGTCCGTCTTTCGGTCCCCTTGAAAACCATATGTTCAATAAAATGACTGATACCGTTGGTTGAAGGCGTCTCCAACGCACTTCCCAGCCTTACCCAGGCACCAATAGAGACGGTGCGCACATGCGGATGACGCTCCAGCACTACCGTCAGGCCGTTCTCCAGAACAGCCTTGTGATAGAGCGCGGAAGTATCCGCACGGGCTTGCCTCATGAATCCCCCGGGACTGGTTGTTTATTCTTCGTCGTCTGCTGCGAACCGAGTGTTCGGCTCGAAATCCGGAAGACGCTCTTCGTCTCGGTCAAATCTCAGGTCTCGCCGAGGCGATTCCTCAAACCTGGCGAACCGACCACCGCCGCCGCCGCCACCACTTCGGGTGTTACCGCGATTATCGT
>JBGTAN010000003.1:0-8374 GCA_041749855.1 Bdellovibrionota bacterium | reverse complement strand
CTGTGTGGTGGGCCAAGGAGAACTAAAAAGAGGAAAGTGGGACCCGCTATTTAGCTTAAATCACACAGCGGGGATGTTCAGAGCCAATGTGAATCGCCTGTTTAGAAGAACCTGGTGCACCACCAAAAAACCATCCGCACTGGCCGATCACCTAGCGCTGTACGTGAACTTCCACAACGGGGTCCTCACCTAGCTCCCAAACCGTCAAATTACACACAGCGTAGTAGGCCAGTTTATCTGACGCAGACGCGGTTGCGCCCTTGGTTCTTAGCATCGTAAAGCGCTCGATCAGCCGTCTGGATCAGATCCTCGTGGCTTTTCGCCGTAGAGTCGAGGGTCGCAACCCCAATGCTCATTCGCACCGGAATCGTCTTCCCATCAAATACGTAGGCATTTTTCTCAATAGCAGCGCGGATTCGCTCCGCGACATCCACGGCAATTTGAAGCTTTGTTTCTCGCAGTACGAGCGCGAACTCTTCGCCCCCGTACCGACCCAGAACGTCTTGGCTACGGATCATCTTGTTCATGATGAGCGCGCAGGTTTCTTTCAAGACATAGTCTCCCGCTTGGTGACCGTAGGTATCGTTCACCACTTTGAAGTGGTCGATGTCGAGCAGCATGAGGGTAAGCGGCAAGTTCCGTGAACTGGAGCGCGTGAATTCCTCTGCAATGATTTCCATGATGGCTTTGCGGTTCATCGCTTGAGTCAGCGCGTCGCGTGTGGCCAAGTCGTACATCTTTTCATAATGTAGATTCTCGATCTTTCCCTCTTTAAGGAACTTTAAGATCGTATTTCCACAACGAATCAAATCACCATCTACGAGCAATTGGCTTCCGCACTTTTGATCATTGATGAAGGTGCCGTTGGTGCTGCCAAGGTCTTTGCAAATGATGCCTTCAGGGGAAAGACTGAATTCGGTGTGCCGGCGGCTGATACTCGTTTCGCCGACGCTTATGTCCGCAGCGAGGTCACGCCCTAAGATCATAACGGGCTTGGTGATGAAGAAGTTTTTACCCAGCGGCTTTCCGGAGATCACCACTAAGCAAGGTGCGGACGACTTTGCCTGCTCTAGACGAATCTTGAGGGTTTGACTCTCTGCGACTTCGGTTTTGTCAGATAACGACTTTTCATCTTGGTCGGCCATACAGGAATTATAGCATTGTTTTAGGACAACGCTTTGCGGAGCAGGCGCTTGGCTTCTTCTACTCCGGGCTGGTCAAAGGCATTCACGCCATACAGTTCGGCAGCAAAGGCGGTGGCGGTTTCGTAGAAGAAGTAGAGCGCGCCTACGACCGCAGCATCGAGTGTCGGGATGGTAATACGGTAGGTCGGAAGCCCTGAGTTTTCTACGCTCTGCTGAGTGGCCGCGCAGGCTTCGTGGGAAATGCGGTCAAAGCTGTGACGGCATAGGTAACCTGAGGGGCCGGGCTGAAACGCAGGCGCTCCCACCGGTACTTCTTTGCCTTGAGTTAAAACGTCGATGAAGCCCACCACCTTGTTGCGGGGACCCTCTTTGAAAAGTTGAAGCAGCGAATGCTGATCCGTGCTGCCAAGAGCGGCAACGGGGGTAGGGCCTACACGCGTTCCATCGGGCTGTAACTTTCCAAGACTTTCGCCCCAGAGCTGCACATACCACTGCGCAAAGAGAGAAAGCGCACCCCAATAAGGCATCAAGTACTGTTGTCCGAACCCGGCGAGGTCTGCTGCATGGAGTCCGGCTGCGAGTAGGTACGCCGGATTCTGTGACGGCTTGCACTGGTCGAGTGCGGCGCGCGTTTGACGGGCTCCATCTAAAAGCGCTTCGATGTCGACTCCGGCCAGCGTTGCGGGAAGCAGGCCGACGGGCGAAAGCACGCTGAAGCGGCCGCCGATATTAGGCGGGACTTGGAGCGACTTCCAAGCGTGTTTGCCGGCGAGCAGGCGAAGCTCTCCTTCCTGAGGGTCCGTGATCATCACCCATCCTTTGGGGTCGAGTGTGCGGCTAAAATGGTAGAAAGCGGCCAGCGTTTCGGTGGTGTTTCCCGATTTGCTGATCACGATGGCAGCATGCTTGCGAGCTGCCAATTGGGCCTCGGCCAAGCGAATCGCATGGGGATCGATATTGCTCACCCACGTAATGGGAAAGTCAGTATTTCCCACAGCGGTTGCCGCACTGGCTGCGCCCAAGTACGAGCCCCCGATGCCGATGACCAGAGCCGCGGGGAAATCTTTGCGCAATTCGCGCGCAACCGTCTGAACTTGGCTCACTTGAGTCGCATCGAAAGGCAGGTCGTAAAAACCCACGTCTTTGGCAAACCGTTTACGCATGCGTTCTTGGGCCCCGTCGTAATCGACTGAAGTGCTTTTGAGAAAGCGGCTGGCAAGAGCGCTTAAATCGAGTGAGAAACCAGGTAACTCTAAGGTCATGGCGGGCAACTCTAAGGTCATGGAAGATACATCTCGGTGATTTGGCGCTCCAGAACCATCCTTTGGATCTGGTTGGTGCCTTCTACAATTTGCAGGGCTTTTGCGTCTCGCAAAAGGCGTTCAAAGCCACTGCCGCTGCGAACCCCTTCGTACCCCAATACGGCGACGGCGTCATCGCAGACTTTCAAGGCAAGATCACTGGCGAGTAGCTTTGCCGAGGCGGCAAGGACCGTGAGCGGAGTGCCTTCATCGCGTCGAATGGCGGTTTCGCGGATGAGGGCCTTCACGCCCATGAGTTCCGAAACGTACCCAGCAAAGCGCTGGCGAATGCCCTGGCGATTGAAGCTTTCGTCGTCTTGAATGAGCGGCCATATCTTCTCGATCGTCTCAGTCGTAGCCGCGATACCGGAAGCCGCTATCGAAACGCGTCCGGCGTCTAGCTGGGTGAGGGCGATGGTGAGGCCCATGCCCTCGTCCCCCAAGCGCTGCGCCTCGGGAATAAAGCAATCTTCAAAGACAAGTTCTGCCAGCGTGGAAGCGCGAAGCCCCAGCTTCTTTTCTTGCTTCCCTATTCGTAAGCCTGGGGTCGAAGCAGGAACGACAAAGGCACTAATGCCTTTGGTCCGGTGCTCTCCCGTGCGCGCAATGACCAAATACAAGTCAGCGTGTCCTGCGTTGGAGCACCAGCACTTCGTACCGTTGAGCACGTAGCCTTTGGGCGCTTGGGTTGCCGCCAGTCGCAACGCCGATGCGTCTGACCCCGCCTGAGGCTCTGATAGGGAGAAGGCTCCGAGCAAGTCCCCCTGAACCAAGGGACGCAAGTAGCTTTGCTTCTGGGCGTCCGTTCCGAATTGGCTCAAAGCCCCTTGAACTAAGTTAGTCACGCCCGTGGAGACTGAAAGCGAAAGCGAACCGCGCCCCAGTTCTTCAAGAAAAGAGTAGTAGGGAACGTAGGAGCCGCCACCGCCACCGTACCGCTTTTCATGGGTATACGCATGGAAGCCTAGTTTGGTTACTTTCGAAAAGAGATCTCTGCGAAAGCGGGAAGCCGCATCATCGGCTTCTGTGGTAGGCCGAACAAACTCGTCGACAAACCGAGCGGTGACTTCGCGGACATGGCGCTCGTCTGCGTTTGCGGCTGGCAGAAAGCGGAGCATTAGCTGTCCCTTGGCAGAAAGCGGAGCATTTAGCTGTCCTTGTTTCCTACGAGACTTCTAGAAATCAAGATTCGCATGATTTCATTCGTTCCCGCACCAATTTCCATGAGCTTTGCATCGCGCATGTAGCGCTCGACGGGGTATTCCTTCATGTAGCCATACCCACCCAAAATTTGAATCGCGTCCATAGCAGCATCGGTGGCCACTTGAGCGGTGAAAAGCTTAGTCTTCGCCCCCAAAGTCATGTCGCGCTGACCGCGGTCGTAGAGGCGCGCGGACAAATAGAGCAGAGCTCGACCCGCTTCGGTGCGAGTGGACATTTCTGCCAGACGCTCTTGAATCATTTGAAATTGGGCAATCGCAGTGCCGAATTGCTTGCGCTCACGCGCATAACCAACGGAATAATCGACAGAGGCTTGTGCGATACCCACGGAGATTCCGGAGATCGTGATGCGCTCAAGATTGAGGTTGCGCATCATATGGGTAACGCTTTCGTTCTCATGACCGACTAGGTTCTCAAGGGGGACTTCGCAGTTTTCAAAAGCGAGTTCGGAGGTGGGAGAGGCTCGCATGCCCAGTTTGTTGAGCTTTCGACCTACGTGGAAGCCTGGAAAACTTTTCTCTACGATGAAAGTGGAGATTTCTTTCTTTGAGGGCCCGGTTCGGGCGTAGACGACAAAGACGTCCGCCACGGGACCATTTGTAATGTAGGTCTTTGAGCCGTTGAGAAGGTACTTGCCGCCTTTTTTCTCGGCTTTCGTGCGAAGTCCGAGCGCGTCGCTACCTGCTTCCGGCTCCGTCATGGCCATCGCGCCGAGCTGTGTGCCGTCAATCAGCTTGGGTAGGTACTTCTTTTTCTGGGCGTCGGACGCATTCTCAAAAATATTGTTCACGCACAAAATAGAATGCGCCAGGTACGAAAGGGTCGTAGAGGCACAGGCCTCGCCGAGCTTCTCCATCGTAAGACTGGCTTCAACCGCTCCTAACCCGGCGCCACCATACTCTTCACTCACGGTCACACCGAGCAGTCCCAGCTCCGCCATTTTGGTGAACGCTTCCCGATTGAAGCCCTGTGCTTCATCTAGCTCTGCTGCTCGAGGCGCAAGATGTGCCTTAGCAAAGCTCGTAAGCGTTTCGGACAGCTGTTGCTGTTCAGAGGTCCATTCAGTGGATGAGTTCATCATAGGTCTTCTTTCGGTGGAACTTCCTCGCCGGCTCGGATGCGCGCGATTAAGTCTTCTTCCATTTCCAATTTCTCGTTGAGTCGTTTGAGCTGGTCTGCAACATCGGTCAACGCACTTGCGTCGAGTTCGCCGGCCTGCATCTGTTTATAGCTCCGCTCCCCGAGCTGAGTCATTAAACGCCTGCGCTCTGACAGCCAGTAAGCGCCTCGAGTCATGACCACCGCAATACGTGAGGCTTTGGTAAGCCAGAGTTCAAACGCACTGAACCATGCTTGAAGATCTTCCTTTTGAATGCCTCGAGGTAATCGCATCAGCGAGACGATTCTACCTCTTGGCCCACGTCCTGCGAAGCAAGTAGTACTCATTCAAGGGGCGATCATCGGAAATATACCAATGCGCAGCGCCATGCACGTCCTTCATGGGGATTTCTCTAGCAAGAAAATCAGCATAGACCTTTTCAGGCGCAACACCGGGCCACCATTCAACGAGATCTCTTTGGGCGGCTGGCGGAGTGCGCGCCAGCATCTGTTTCGCGCTGAGATGATCGAGTGGCGAGTCACTCGCTAGAAAATGGATGCCATTGCTTTCATGGGACCGAAAGGCCCGCACGTGCGCGAAAGATCGCACGATCGCTTGGGCAATGGCTTCCTGGATGCGAATTTCGCCTCCGGGAAACCACTGAGCTAGAATGCCGCCTTCGCGAAGGCGTGCCTTGGCACTCCTATAAAAACCTGTGGAATAGAGCAGGCTTGAGCCAGCCGCTTCAATGGGAGGCGGCGGATCGAGTGTGATGACATCAAAGCGCTGGTCCGTTCGGCGTAGGAAGCGACGGCCATCATCAATGACAACGTGGGCATTAGGCTTCTTCATGAGCCCAGGGCCGTCCGAGAAAAAGTACCCGAACGTTTCGCGCACGCTGGGAACCAGTTCCGCGGCCCAGGTGTCAATGTCCCAAGTGAGAAGCGACCGGAACGTCGTGCCCATTCCAAAACAAATGACGAGCGCACTTTGAGGTTCATGCCCCAGAGCGGCCAGCGGAATGTGGGCCATGAGTTTGGTTAAAGGAGTCAGAAAGGTGATAGCGACGCCATTGACATAGAGCTGTCGCATGGGACCTTCGCCCGCCGCGATGACCGTTGCCGTGTGATCGCGCAAAACCAGGCCATTGGTTTTGGCGGCTCTTTCTTCATAGGTGTCTGCGAAAAAAACGGACAGCACGAGCAGGGCAAAACTGGCTGCTACCACTCGAGGACCCGAAAGTCTGACCCCGCGTGGAGTAGGGAGCACCCAGTAGAAGAAGGGCAAAGCGAGTAAGATCAGTGACCACTTCACGCCAATGTAAGGAAGTAGCAAGTAACCCGCAACGAGCGGTCCTAAAACGCAGCCGACAATGTTGACCGCATAGGCCATACCGGCCGTGCGGGCATCGCCATTGGATTGGCGGTCAATAAACAAAGGCGTGAGATAACCCAGCAGCGCACAAAAGGGGAAAATGCTAAGCAGCGCTCCTACCCCGCGCAGAAAGAGCCGAGGGTCGTTGACGGCGATGGGAAGGCAAGCCGCAAAAGCCGCCCAGGCGAGGAGTCGTCGGGTATTCAAAACCCGTTTGCGCGCAAGGTGCTTGCGATACAGGAACGATCCGACCCAAGTGGCAAAGAGGTAAGTCGCAAGCAGCATCGCAAAAGCGTAAATATTCGTGCGCAAGGCAGGAGTGAAGGCGCGCGTCCAAACCACTTCCATCGCCATCGAGGTGAAACCGGTCAGAAAAAGCACCGCGTACCAGTTTTCCGCAGAACCCTTGCCTTTTGCCTTCTTGGACTCGGCTGCAAGCGGCTTGGATTTGTCGCGCCAAGCGACGCCGAAAGCCGTTACGGCGATGAGGCCATTGACGAGAGCCGCCACCCAGAGCGTTTGCGAAAAGCCGAGCAGTTCCACTAACGCGATTGCAGTGAGCAGAGCGCCTGCCATCGCGCCAATGACGTTTCCTAAATAGAGGTAGCTAAAGCTTGTGGTGGCTGCACCCGGTTGGCGTTTCAAGTACGCCATCGCCGCGGGGTAGGTCGCTCCCATGCATATCGTCCAGGGCAAAATGGAGAGGGCAATCCAAAGACCGGAGCTAATCAGGTAGCTCGTGGAGTTGGTGTCTCCCAACTGCAAAAGTGCCATTTCTCCTTTTGCGAAAAACACCGGCAAGACGAACGCGCCCAGACCAATCAACAGTTCAACGGCGCCGTAAAGCCAGAGAGGGGAGTACTTCGTTCTCGCAATACGATTTGCCCCAATGCCGCCTAGCCAGGATCCTAGGGCGAGTCCCACCATGAAGACGGAGACAACGACCGAAAGCACCGGAGTGACAATGCCGAAAGCTGCAAAAGCGAGCCGCAACCAAATGACTTGGTAGAGCAGGCCACAAAACCCTGACAGTACGAACAGTAAAAAGATCACCGGTTGATAGGATTTTTTTGCAGCCAAGTTGTTCCCCCTAAGATGAAAAGTAAGACTTAGGGTTTAGCTCAGTTTGGAGGGGTTGCAAAGCCTACCGGCAGACTTTGGATTGCTCAGATTGAGGCATATAAATAGCGTTGAGGTGGACATCTATAGGCATATGATTTATCCTGTAAAGTATGCGAACTACGTTAGATTTGCCCGAAGAATTGGTGGAAGAAGCCAGGAAGTTGCTGGGCTTCAAGTCCAAGACCGACACCATTGTCGTGTCGCTTCAGGAGTTGATTCGGTGCAAACGTATCGAAAAGTTGAAGACCCTCGCGGGAGTGATTGAACTCGATATCGATCTTTCTGCATCCCGCAGGCGTGACAAGAAGCAGAAATGATTGTCGTAGATACCTCGGTTTGGATTGAATATTTTCGAGGTCACTCGGCAGTTGTTTCCGAGCTAAACGAATTGTTGGATGATCAATCTGTACTGATTCCGGCCCCAGTGTGGATTGAAATTCTCTCCGGAGCATCCAAGAAAGACCTAGTTGTTCTCAAGTCAACGCTTTCAGCTCTTCCCCGGGCAACACCTGGCAAGAGCACCTGGAAAACGATAGAGGCGTGGATTGCAGTGGCCTCCAAGAAGGGGAAGCGGTTTGGTTTTGCGGACCTTCTGATAGCCGCCATTTGCTCTGAGACGCAATCCAAGATGTGGTCTATGGATGGTGACTTCTCTGAGATGGCGCAATTGAAGTTTATAAAGCTACACTGACCCCTATTAGCCTTAAGATTACGGCTCTACATCGTTAAAGGGGGCATGAGGTCCCTGGGTTAAGATTGGTGTGTCAAAGCATCGATCAACAACCTGGAGAAGCCCCATGCCTTATTCGAACTCTATCATTGGTTTGCCTGACGTCGAGATTGAAGCGGTTCGCAGTAATAGAACGATCACGGTGGAGGCTCGGTTTGTAGGGCGAACGGCCTGTTCGCACTGCGAAGCGAAGCGTTATCGGATTAAATCATCATTCACACGAAAGCTAAAGCACACCCGGCAAGGCAACCGGGTGATGGAGATTTGGCTCAAGTCGCATAAGTTTGTTTGCTTGGTTTGCCGGCGGTATTTCAACTTGAGGGTGCCTGGGGTATTGCCCCGCCGGCAAGCGACGGAGACCTTTCGTTTGGAAGTTTATGAG
>JBGTAN010000002.1:0-133580 GCA_041749855.1 Bdellovibrionota bacterium | reverse complement strand
TACCCCGTTTTTTACGGGATACCGTCCCCAGTTCTACTTCCGCACGACTGACGTAACCGGTGTTTTCACTCTGCCTAAGGGCGTTGAGATGGTCATGCCTGGCGATAACGTCGCGGGTGAAGTAGAACTCATCACTCCCGTAGCGATGGAAAAAGAAGTCCGCTTCGCAATTCGCGAAGGGGGACGCACCGTCGGCGCAGGGGTTGTCACGGAGATTGTGGAGTAAACGGTGCAAAGTCAGAGAATTCGAATTCGACTAAAAGCTTTCGATTACAAGCTTTTGGATCAGTCCGTGTCGGAAATTGTGGAAACGGCTCGGCGAACCGGCGCCCGCATTGCGGGTCCGATACCGCTGCCGACCAAAATCAACCGATATACGGTTTTGCGCTCGCCGCACGTGGATAAGAAATCGCGAGAGCAATTTGAAATTCGCACGCACAAGCGATTGATCGACATCCTGGAACCCACACAGAATACGATTGATTCTCTGATGAAGTTGGACTTGTCCGCTGGCATCGATGTGACGATTACGTTGTAGGAAAAAGAAATGTTGTCTTTGCCTTTATATGACATGAGCAAAAAGAAAGTCGGCAACGTCGATCTCGACGACGCCATCTTTGCTACAGAGGTTCGCCCTCATCTGCTCAACGATGCCGTTCGATATCAAATCGCTAAGCGTTATGAATATCGCACCGCTAATTCGCTGACCCGCACGGAAGTGCACGGAACGCGCAAGAAAATGTACAAGCAGAAGGGCACGGGCCAGGCTCGTCACGGAGATAAAAAGGCTCCGATTTTTGTCGGTGGGGGAAAAGCCCACGGACCTAAACCACGCCGCGTGCAGCGCAAGCTGAACAAAAAAGTGAAGCGTGCGGCTCTGATTAGCGCCCTATCGCAGAACCAAAAGGAAGATCGTCTTTTTGTCGTCGATAAGCTGGAGCTGGACAAATTGAATTGCAAGCAAGCCTCGGTTTGCCTCAAGGCGTTCGGACTAGAGACAGTCTTAGTCGTTAACGGCAACGAGGGGGCAAAAGAGCAGGCCTTCAACCGAAGCATCAAGAATGTGCAGAAGGTGAAGTTTTTGGCACCGGAAGGCATGAATGTGTTCGACGTTTTGAAGTACAAGAATGTTCTCATCAGCAAGAGCGCGGTGCAGAAGCTGTCCGAAAGGCTAAGCCATGTTTGACATCATCCGCCGTCCACTCGTGACTGAAAAAAACACGCGCCAAGCACAGGCGTTCAATGAGTTTGCTTTCGAAGTCTCACTCACTGCCAATCGAAAACAGGTCAAAGAAGCCGTCGAAAAGCTGTTCGGAGTGAAGGTCCTGCGGGTCAATACGCTGGTCAATCGCAAAGAAGCTCGCAAACTGGGCAAGATGCCCGGCAAGCGTCGTCTGTGGAAGAAGGCCATTGTGAAATTGAAGGAGGGCGACAAATTCGAATTTGCCGCCGGCTAACCCATGCCCATTATTACTTATAGGCCCACCACCCCTTCCAGACGCTTTGTCACTGGTTTCGATTTCAAAGAAATCAGCAAGAAAAAGCCGGAAAAAGGTTTAACCGAAAGCAAGCCCAGTACGGGCGGACGCAATAGCTACGGTCGCATCACCTCGCGTTTTCGTGGGGGCGGTCATAAACGTCGCTACCGCATCATTGATTTTCGTCGCGACAAGCGGGAAATCATGGGCAAGATCGCTGCCTTTGAATACGATCCAAACCGCACTGCGCGTTTGGCGCTCGTGTTCTACACCGACGGCGAAAAGCGTTATGTCTTGGCTGCTGAAGGCATGAAGGTTGGCGGAGCAATTCAGTCTTCTGAGAAGGCGGATATCGTCGTCGGCAATTGCTTGCCGCTCAAGAATATTCCACCAGGTACCACCGTGCACAATATTGAAGCGCGCCCGGGAGCAGGCGGAAAGCTAGTTCGCAGTGCCGGAGGCATGGCTGTTCTAGTAGGTTTCGAAGCTGCCTACGCGCAGCTGCGCATGCCATCTGGCGAAATCCGCATGGTTGCTGACGGATGCTGGGCGACGATTGGCCAGGTCGGAAACTTGGAGCATGAGAACCGCGTGATCGGTAAAGCCGGTGCAAATCGCTGGCGCGGATTACGTCCGCACAACCGCGGCGTTTCCATGAATCCAGTGGATCACCCGATGGGCGGCGGCGAAGGCCGTACGTCAGGCGGACGTCACCCGACCACGCCATGGGGCAAAAAGACCAAAGGTTTGAAGACGCGCAATTCTAAGCGCACGGATCGGTTTATCATCCGGGATAGAAGGAGAAAGTAGTCGATGGCTCGTTCCATTAAAAAAGGTCCTTATGTGGCCGTTGAGCTCATTAAAAAGGCCGAACGCGCCCAATCGACCGGTGACAAGCGAGTCATTAAGACTTGGTCTCGTCGATCTACGGTGGTTCCAGAGTTTTTGGGTCTGACATTTGCGGTGCACAACGGCCGTAAATTTCTGCCTGTGTTCGTGACCGAGAACATGATTGGTCACAAATTCGGCGAATTTGCCTCAACCCGTACCTTCATTGCTCATTCGGGCGATCGAAAGACTAAAGTCGAAGGTTCGGCTCCGGCAGCTGGTGGGAAGTAAGACATGGAAGTAACGGCAAAACTCCGATACGCACGCATCACCCCTCGCAAAATGCGATTGGTCGGTGGCCTCTGCAAAGGATTGCCCGTGGCTAAGGCTGTATTTCAGTTGGAATACTGTCAAAAGCGCGGCGGTCCCATTCTTTCCAAACTTTTGAAGTCCGCCGTGGCAAACGCCAAGGAAAAGGGCGGCATCGATGTTGAAAACCTGTATGTGAAACGGGTTGAAGTCGGTGATGCGCCAATGTTGAAGCGATTCATGCCTCGCGCGATGGGCCGCGCGACCAAGATTCGCAAGAAAATGAGTCACATCACGATGATTCTGGACGAAGCAAGGTAGGGCACAAATAGTGGGTCAAAAGACACATCCAATTGGTTTTCGTCTTGGAGTGAACAAGACATGGAGTTCACGGTGGTATAGCAGCCGTGAGTACGTAAAGTTTCTCCACGAAGATTTGAAGTTGCGTGCTTTCTTGAAAAAGAAACTCCGTCATGCGGGCGTTTCCAAGATCGATATCGAGCGCGTTGCCCAGAAGTGCAAGATCAACATCTACACGGCTCGTCCGGGGATTGTGATCGGCAAAAAGGGCTCGGGCATCGATCAGCTAAAAATCGAAGCCCAGAAGCTTGCGCTCAGTGAAATCTTTTTGAATATCATGGAAGTACGTAAGGCAGAAGCCGATGCACAGCTGATCGCAGAGAGTATCGCCGATCAGCTGTCCAAACGTATCGCCTTCCGTCGCGCCATGAAAAAGGCGATGAGCCAGGCGTTCAAGTTTGGTGTCGCTGGAATTAAGATTCAATGCTCAGGTCGACTGGGCGGAGCGGAAATCGCGCGTGTTGAGCGCTATGCCGAAGGCAGCGTGCCTTTGCACACTCTGCGCGCAGACATCGACTACGGTTTTACAGAAGCGTACACCACTTACGGCCAGATCGGGATTAAGGTCTGGGTATATAAAGGTGAGTTGCTGGGCAAACAGCATTTCAATCAAACGGATGTACCAGTGGCTCAACCGGTTGCTCAGGATCAGCCCAAAGGCGTGAAGTAATTTATGTTAGCACCTAAGCGAGTTAAATATCGTCGCATGCAGAAGGGCCGAATGAAGGGCAAAGCCTACCGTGGCTCTACCCTCAACTTCGGTGATTTCGGTTTGCAAGCTGTGGAATGCGGTCGTATCACCGCACGTCAGATTGAAGCCAGCCGCGTGGCAATCACGCGCCATGCTAAGAAATCGGGCAAGATGTTCATCCGAATTTTTCCGGATAAGCCCATTTCTCGCAAACCTGCTGAGACCCGCCAAGGGGGCGGTAAAGGGGCGCCAGAATACTGGGTGGCCGTTATTAAGCCAGGTCGGATCTTGTTTGAAATGGAAGGCGTTACAGCTGACGTCGCGAAGCATGCGTTCACGCTTGCTAAGCATAAGCTTCCGCTGAAAACGCGAATCATCCAGCGCGGAGTAAGTTTGTAATGGAAGCGAAAGAACTCAGAGAACTGAAAGCGCCGGAGCTCACGACGCGCATTACCCAGTGGAAAGAAGAACTCTTCCGCTCGAAACTTAAAAAGTTCAGCGGGGAAGTGAAGGACACGACGACGAATCGCAAACTACGTCGCAACATTTCCCGCGGTATTACGATTTTGAGCCAGAAACTCAAGGCGGAGACGAAGTAAATGGCCGAAGAAATTAAAACGGAAGTTCGCAAGAAGAACAGCCAGAAGATTCGTGGCGTGGTCACTAGCGACAAGATGAACAAAACGCGTGTTATTGAAGTGAAACGCCGTTTGAAACACAGCCTTTACGGTAAGGGCCTAGTGCGCAAAACGAGCTTCTTTATTCATGACGAAAAGAATGAAGCGAAAACCGGGGATTTGGTGGAAGCCGTGGGAACTCGGCGCCTATCAAAGAACAAGAGTTTCCGCCTCCTCAAGATTTTGGAAAAAGGGGCTTAGAAGAACATGATTCAAAACGAATCCTACTTGAATGTCGCCGACAATTCAGGCGCGCGCACAGTGATGTGCTTCAAGGTACTGGGCGGTAGCAAGCGACGCTATGCTAGCATCGGCGACATCATCGTCGTTGCGATCAAGGAAGCGCTTCCCACCTCGAAAATCAAAAAGGGAACTGTTTCCAAAGCAGTCGTAGTGCGCACCAAAAAAGAAGTGCGCCGTGCTGATGGCAGCTACGTCCGCTTTGACGACAATGCGGCCGTACTGCTCAACAACAATTTTGAGCCCATCGGAACGCGTATCTTCGGGCCAATCGCCAGAGAGATGCGCCAACCGTCTAAAGATGGGTACATGAAGATCATTTCGCTCGCGCCGGAGGTCATTTAAATGAACGGCTCGATTATTACTCACGTCAAAAAGAACGACGTAGTGAAGGTACTCACAGGCAGTGAGCGCGGGAAGACTGGCAAAGTCTTACGCGTCATGAACAAACACGGTCGCGTGGTTGTCGAAAAAGTGAACATGGTAAAGCGACACAAGAAGTCCAACGGCAAAGAGCCGGGCGGAATCATTGAGAAGGAAGCCTCTATTCATGCTTCAAATGTGATGCGTGTTAAGACGGCGAAGGCGGATAAGTAGTTATGGCTAGACCTCGTTTACACGAACATTTCGAAACAAAACTGATTCCAGAACTGATGACCGAATTGGGTTACAAGAACCCCATTCAGGTCCCTCGGCTCAAAAAGATCGTAGTGAGCATGTGCCTCAAAGAAGCCACAAGCGACATCAAGGTGATGGAAATTGCGATGAGCGAACTTTCCCAGATCACAGGCCAAAAGCCGAAGATGACCCGGTCCAAAAAGGCGATTGCTGCATTTAAATTGCGAGCAGGCATGCCATTGGGTGCCGTTGTCACTTTGCGCGGCGCGAAGATGTATGAGTTTCTAGATCGCTTCACGAACGTGGCTTTGCCCCGCGTGCGCGATTTCCGCGGGCTATCGCCCAAAAGTTTCGACGGTGCGGGTAATTACTGCGTCGGCGTAAAAGAGCAAATTATTTTTCCGGAACTCAATTACGACAAAATTGATAAACCACGTGGAATGAACGTGGTCTTTTCCACTTCGGCAAAAGATGACAAGGAAGGCTTTCAGCTCCTCGAGAAGCTGGGCATCCCGTTCCAGAAAAAAGAAACTCGTCCAGAAGGAGCCCAGGCATAAATGGCTAAGACGTCTCTCATGGTAAAAGCGGCGCGGAAACCGAAGTTTAAGGTCCGCAAGTATAATCGATGCCCTCGTTGTGGACGCTCCAGGGCGTTTCTGCGCAAGTTTGCTTTATGCCGCTTGTGCTTCCGACAATTAGCGCTTCAGGGCCTTTTGCCCGGAGTAATTAAGGCGAGCTGGTGATTTTATGATGACTGATCCGATAGCAGACTTATTGACCCGAGTAAGAAACGGCGTTCACGCCAAGCAGCCTAAGGTAGATATCCCTGCCAGCCAGCTGAAGGTAGCGATTGTCGACCTTTGGAAAAAGGGCGGGTTTATCAAGAACTACAAATTGTACCGCCAAGATAGCCGTGGCATTTTGCGCATCTACTTGAAGTACGTTGGTAAGAACGAGCCGGTCATTCAGGGTTTGAAACGTATCAGTAAGCCAAGCAACCGTGTTTACGCGCCCAGTTCGCGTATCCCGAAAGTGCTAGGTGGATTGGGTATGGCGGTTATCTCAACGTCGAAGGGCGTATTAACGGATGAAGCGGCTCGCGAGACGAAAGTCGGCGGCGAGATCCTTTGTTCGATTTGGTAAGGAAACGGAATGTCTCGGATTGGAAAAAGACCCGTAAAGGTTGCTCAAGGCGTGAAAGTCGCTTTTCAGAAGCCCGTTCTTGAAGTGAGCGGTAAGAATGGAAGTCTTAAGCGCACGCTTCCACCTTCCATCTCCGTTGAGATGAAGGGTGATGAGCTGCTCGTGAAGAACTTGTCGGACGATCCGACAAAGAACCATCTTTATGGTCTGAATCGCACGCTCATCTCCAATATGGTGAAGGGCGTTTCGGAAGGTTATTCGAGACAGCTGGAACTTCAGGGCGTCGGTTATCGTGCTCAGGTCGCTGGACAGAAACTCACCTTGCAGGTTGGGTTTTCTCACCCGGTTGAGTTTCCGCTCCCTCAAGGAATTTCGGCTGCGATTGATGCGAACACAAAAATTACGCTGAAAGGCGCAGATAAAGATCTTTTGGGCGTCACTGCAGCTAAGCTGCGCAAAGTACGACCACCTGAACCCTATAAAGGTAAAGGCATCCGTTATCAGGGTGAGGTCATTACCTTGAAACAAGGCAAGACTGCAGGGAAGTAAGAGGACTTATGTCTAAAATCATTCGAAACCAAACGAGTCCGCGGGCAAAAACCCGACTCAAACGCAAGGTGCGCATCCGCAAGAAAATTGCTCGCCACCAAGGTAAAATTGCCCGTCTTGTCGTGTACCGTAGCAATAAGTTTCTCTACGCTCAGCTTGTAGACGATGGTCAGGCACACACGCTGACTCAGGCGAATACCAAGGAAGATGAATTCAAGACTTTGAAGTCGCGTCATAACTTGGCGGCTGCGAAAGCGCTGGGCGGTTTGATTGGCAAACGCGCGAAAGAAGCTAAAGTGGAGCGCGTACTTTTTGATCGTAATGGGTTTGACTACCACGGCCGCATCAAAGCGATTGCCGATGGTGCAAGAGAGGCAGGTTTGCAGTTCTAATGGCTACTAGGCAGCAGCAGCGCATGAATGCGAATGAAATTGAACTGGCAGAACGTATTGTCTACATCAACCGCGTCGCCAAAGTAGTTAAAGGCGGACGTCGCTTTAGCTTCAGTGTGATTGTGGTCGTCGGAGATGCAAACGGGCATGTTGGAATCGGTCTGGGCAAAGCCCGCGAGGTCCCCGAAGCCATCCGTAAGGCTGGCGACTCCGCTCGTAAAAACATTGTAACCGTGCCCTTGTTCTCGGGAACGTTCCCGCACGAAACCATTGGTAAGTTTGGAGCCGCTTCGGTCCTTTTGCGACCAGCCTCTGAAGGTACTGGCGTTATTGCCGGTGGGGCATGCCGATCCGTTTTAGAAATGGCGGGGGTTCGCAACGCGCTCACCAAAGCGTTTGGCACAACCAACCCGCACAACCTGGTCCGGGCGACCTTGAATGGGCTGCGTTCTTTACGTAACCCTGAAGATATTCGCCGGGCTCGCGCCTCGGAAGGGCAGGCTCTTTAAATGGCAAAGAAAGTAGAAATTAAGTTGGTGCGAAGCACGATCGCTACCCCGGAGTGGATGCGCGTCATTGTTCGTACTTTAAATCTGCGCAAATTGGGCCAGACCAAAGTGGTTGGCGATACCGGCGCAATCCGAGGAATGGTCAAGAAAGTGCCGCATCTCGTTACACTGAGAGAAGTAGAGGGTTAAGATGCCTCAGGAACAAGAAGCAATCGGTTTACACAATCTGCAACGCGCAGAAGGCTCTCGTAAAGATCGCGTTCGCGTGGGTCGTGGCTCGGGCTCTGGCTTGGGAAAAACGGCAGGACGCGGCGGGAAGGGCCAAACAGCTCGTAGCGGTAAAGGGCGTCCTCGCGGATTCGAAGGCGGTCAAATGCCTTTGCATCGCCGACTTCCGAAGTTTGGTTTTAATTCTCCTTTTCGTCGTCACTATGTCGTGGTGAACGTTTTCACTTTGGAAAACCAGTTCAATACCGGCGACACCGTGAATGCCGAAACATTGTTGGCAAAGGGGCTAATCAAGTCGGCCTCGGCGCTTTTAAAAGTTCTCGGCGAAGGTAGCCTCACTAAGAAGCTTACCGTCGTTGCACATAAATTCTCTAAGTCAGCAACTCAGAAGATCAATCAGGCCGGAGGCAAGATCGAAGAGATCAAGCTACCTGGCGAGGCGGCAGCAGAGGAGACCAACGTTGGCGGCGGTTGAGGGACTCACCAAGATACCGGAGCTTAGGCGACGGATAGGTTTCACTTTAATGATGCTGGGGGTTTATCGAATTGGGTGTCACATCCCAGTTCCCGGCATTAACCAAGATGCGTTGGGCAAGTTTTTCCAGTCCAACCAAAATACTTTATTTGGAATGCTGAACACGTTCTCCGGTCAAGCGCTGGAGAACGCGTCTATTTTTGCGTTGGGCATCATGCCCTACATCAGTGCTTCTATTATCTTTCAGCTACTGACTTCTGTTTGGCCCCATTTGAATGCGCTTTCTAAGGAAGGCGAAATGGGTCGCCGGAAAATCAACCAGTACACGCGTTACGCAACCGTCGTCCTGGCCATGTTCCAAGGCTTCTCGATTGCTTCAGTTCTGATGAGTTCCGATGCGGGATTTGTACTTCCGGGCGTGCACTTCAAGTTCCTGGCAGTGGTCACCTTGGCGGCCGGAACTGCCTTCATCATGTGGCTCGGTGAGCAGATCACAGAGCGCGGCATTGGCAACGGCGTTTCGCTCGTCATCTTCTCAGGGATTGCTGCGGGGATTCCGCTCGGTGTTCAGCAGACCTTCCAGCTCGTGCGCGATGGCCAGCTATCACCGCTGCTGTTCGTACTTTTGGCAGGACTGATGGTGCTCATCGTAGCCGTGATCATCTTTTTGGAACAAGGGCAGCGTCGGCTCCCTATCCAGTACGCCAAACGCCAGGTGGGACGCCGGCTTTATGGTGGCCAGTCCGCGCACTTACCTTTGAAGATCAATACCGCGGGAGTGATTCCTCCCATCTTCGCGTCGTCACTTTTGATGGCGCCCTTGACGGTCATTGCTTTTCTTCCCCAAAATCCGGTAGCGGACTATGTCCGGGATGTCATCTCCCGTGGCGGCGTGCTGTACTACTCGTTCTATGTTTCGCTCATCGTGTTCTTCTGCTTTTTCTACACCGCCGTCGTTTTTAATCCGACCGATGTTGCGGAGAATCTAAAGAAATACGGCGGCTACATTCCAGGCATTCGGCCCGGTAAGAACACAGCAGACTATATCGACAGAGTGCTTTCACGCATTACGGTGGGCGGGGCCCTCTACATCTCGCTGGTCTGTTTGCTTCCCGATTTCTTCATCACGAAGTTCAAAGTTTCGTTTTTCTTCGGAGGAACGACACTTCTCATCTTGGTGGGCGTTGCTCTAGATACCGTCGCACAGATTCAGACCTTCCTCCTCACCCGCGATTACGAAGGCTTCATGAAGAACGCCAAGCTGCGCGGCCGACGGGGATAACGGCCAGGTGGATATTACGGTATTCCTCGGCGCTCCCGGTTCTGGAAAAGGTACGCAGGCCAAGATCTTGGCAGGCAAGGGCTTCAAACACTTCTCTACGGGCGACATGCTGCGGGCTGCTATAGCGGCTGGCACCGACACCGGCGTGAAAGCAAAAAAGTTCATTGATGCTGGCGAGCTGGTTCCCGATGCTGTGATGATCGAACTTATCGAGCGGACACTGGAGGCCTTGCCCGATACCGCGCGTATTATTTTGGACGGATTCCCAAGGACCGAGGCGCAAGCGGAAGCACTCGATGGCAATCCGAACACGGAAGTGAATCGGGCTGTTTTTTTCGAAATGCCGGAAGATCTTTTAGTCGAGCGACTTACCGGCCGCCGAATTTGCTCCCAATGCGGACAACCTTACCATGTGAAATTTATGCCACCGAAAAAGGCCGGCATTTGTGACCTCTGTTCAAGTGCGTTGCTTCAGCGACCCGATGACCAGGAATCTGTGGTAAAGAGACGCCTGGAAGTCTACACCAAGCAAACTCAACCTCTGCTCGACTTCTTCGGGGACCGCCATAAGCTCAAGCCCGTTCAGGCGGATGCCTCTATCGACAAACTGCAAGCGGACTTGAATCGGATTTTGAAGTAAATGGTCACGGTTAAATCAAATCGCGAATTGGATATCATGCGGCAGGCCGGACGGCTCGTCTCGGAAGTCTTGCGTGAAGTAGCTGCCATGGTGAAACCAGGCATCACGACCGCTGAACTGGACCGTGAAGCAGAACGTCTGACTTTGGAACGCGACTCCATCCCTGCGTTTAAGGGGTACCACGGGTTCCGTCACACGCTTTGCACGTCGGTGAACGAGGAAGTGGTCCACGGAGTACCCAACAACCGCGCCTTGAAAGAAGGCGATATTGTTGGGCTCGATTACGGTTTGGTCTACCAGGGCTTCTACGGCGACAGCGCCGTGACGGTCCCTGTTGGCAAAATCTCCGAGCGTTCCGCTCGTTTGATGAAGGCGACTCGAGACGCATTGTACGCAGCCATCGACGCAAGCCGCGAAGGCAATACGCTCAAAGATGTGGCTCGCGCAGTGGAAGCGGTTGTGAACCCCTTGGGCTACGGGATTGTCCGCGAGTTTGTGGGACACGGCATCGGCCAAAAACTCCACGAAGACCCTCAAGTGCCCAACTACGTTTCGGGCGCTTCGAATTTGAAGCTGCGCCGGGGTATGACGATTTGCATTGAACCCATGATCACCGAGAAAGGGCCCGCCGTAAGGGTTCTCGACGATCATTGGACAGCAGTAACGGTGGACGGCGGGCTCGCCGCCCACTTTGAACACACGCTCGCGATTACGGATGGTGCAGCGGAAGTGCTTACTGAATGGAACCCTTCTCGATTCGACTCCATTTTGGGCTCGTTATCGGTAACTCATTGAGCTAGGAAAGACGCAACAAGGCATGGCCAAAGAAGACTTAATTTCAGTAGAAGGGGTTGTCCGGGAATTGCTCCCGAACGCGATGTTCCAAGTGGAACTTCCTGGTGGCAAAAAGGTTTTAGCCCATATCTCCGGCAAGATGCGGATGCACTACATCCGAATTTTGGCGGGCGATAAGGTTACGGTTGAGCTCTCGCCCTACGACCTCACCCGCGGACGCATTACCTATAGGGCAAAATAGCATTAGGCCGATGGGGAATTTCTCCAGGACGATTGACAATTTAGGCGGGGGTCGCCTACAACAAGCCTTCGTTCAAACTAAGGGTGTAAAACAGCCGTGAAAGTCCGGGCTTCAGTAAAGAAAATCTGTAATAAATGCAAGGTTTTACGACGTGGCGGAGTGGTCCGAGTCGTTTGTGAAGATCCGCGTCATAAACAGAGGCAAGGATAGCCGTGGCGAGAATTGCAGGGGTCGATCTCCCCCGAAATAAACGAGTCGAAATCGCACTTACTTATGTCTTTGGTGTCGGCCGAAGTACTTCTCGAAAAATTCTAGAAGCTACCAAGATTGACCCAAACACGAAGACGGACGTCTTGACCGAAGACGACATGGGCAAAATTCGCGAGTTCATGGACAAGAACATGGACGTCGAAGGCGAATTGCGTCGCGTGATTAGCATGAACATCAAGCGATTGATGGATCTGGGTACTTACCGAGGTTTAAGGCACCGTCGAGGACTTCCGGTACGTGGACAGCGAACACGCACCAACTCTCGCACTCGTAAAGGACCTCGTAAGACGATGGCCGTGCGCAAGCAACTCAAAGTGATGAAGTAATAAGGATTATCAGTGAGCACCGAGAACACAACGCCTGAAACGGCAGAGAAACCGACGACAGAAGCTGCAGGGGCAGGAGCTACAGCCGCGCCTAAGGAAGTTAAGCGGAAGAAGAATCGCCGCGAGATTCCAAACGGGCTGGCATACATCCAAAGCTCATTTAACAACACTATCATCACGATCACAGACCCCACCGGCGCCGTTATTTGCTGGTCTTCGTCTGGAAAAAAAGGTTTTAAAGGAGCACGCAAAAGCACTCCTTTTGCTGCGCAAGTTGCGGCTGAAGATGCTGCTCGTACTGCCGTCGATAACGGCGTACGGTCGCTCTCTGTTTTTGTTAATGGTCCGGGCGCAGGTCGGGAAACCGCGCTTCGCGGATTGCAAGTAGCGGGACTGAAAATCAGCTTGATTCGAGACATCACCCCGATTCCCCATAATGGCTGTCGGCCGCCCAAGCGGCGCCGTGTTTAATTAGGAGCATTTCCCTTGGCGAGATCTACCACCTCGGTTTGTAAGCAATGCAGACGCGAAAATATGAAGCTCTTTTTGAAGGGCGAGCGATGCTTCACGGATAAATGCGCTTTCGAGCGCCGTTCGTACCCCCCTGGCCAACATGGTCAGCGTCGTACAAAGGTTTCCGATTATGGCCTGCAGTTGCGTGAGAAGCAGAAGCTCAAACGCATCTACGGTCTTTTGGAGCGTCAATTCCGTCGCTATTTCTATATTGCGAACCGTAAGCGCGGCGCGACTGGCTTGATGCTTTTGCGCATCCTCGAAACCCGATTGGACAACGTTGTCTATCGTCTTGGTTTCGGCGACAGCCGCAAAGAAGCACGCCAGCTGGTCATCCATTCTCACTTCTTAGTGAATGGAAAACCGGTTAACGTGCCAAACACGATTTTAAAAGTAGGTGACGAAGTTACAGTTACATCCAAGAGCCAAAAAGCAGTTCCGATTATGCGTTCCATTGAGAATGCAAAAAAGCGGGAAATGCCCGATTGGCTCGAAGTTAATCACGGTGAGTTCAAGGGACGCCTCAAATACGCCCCCGAGCGAAACCACGTCACGCTGCCAATTGAAGAGAACCTGGTCGTAGAGCTTTATTCGAGGTAAAAATTATGGAGATCTCCCTTGCCCCAAAAAACTGGCGCAGTCTTATCAAGCCGAAAGGCTTGGAAGTCGAACGCGACTCGCTAACGGACACTTATGGCCGTTTCATCGCCAAACCCCTCGAACGTGGTTTTGGAACCACGATTGGGAACAGTCTACGTCGCATTTTGCTGTCGTCGCTCCAGGGCGTCGCCATCACTGCAGTTCGTATTGACGGCGTATTGCACGAGTTTTCTGCTCTCCCTGATGTGATTGAAGACGTCGCTGACGTTCTCTTGAACATGAAGGAAGTTCGTTTCAAACTTTATGTCGATGGCCCTCGCACCGTGATCATTGAGAAAAGTGGTCCGGGCGTCGTAACAGCCGCCGACATTCAAGTCGACGATGCCGTGGAAGTTTTGAATCCTGAGCAGCACATCGCTACCCTTGGGAAAGACGCTAAGTTCCGCGCTGAACTCCGACTGGAATACGGCAAGGGATATATGACTGCTGAGAACCTTCGTAAAGAAGATCTCCCGGCAGGCATCATTCCATTGGACGCGTTGTTTTCGCCTGTCCGCAAGGTCAACTATGTGATTTCTCAGTCTCGTGTCGGTCAGCGCACCGATTACGATCGTCTGGAACTCGAAGTTTGGACCGATGGATCGGTTCGTCCAGAAGACGCAGTGGCATTTAGCTCCAAGATCCTCAAGGATCAATTGAGCATTTTCATCAACTTTGATGAAAGCCTGGAGCCTGAAGAGCCAGTTGCCGTGATCGAGCAAGAAAAGATTAACGACAACTTGTATCGCACCGTGGATGAATTGGAGCTTTCAGTTCGTTCGGCTAACTGCCTGCAGAACGCTGGTATCAAGTATATCGGTGAACTCGTTCAGAAAACCGAAGCGGAAATGCTGAAGACCAAGAACTTCGGTCGTAAGTCGCTCAACGAAATTAAAGAAATGTTGACCGAAATGGGCCTTTCTTTCGGGATGAAGCTGGAAAGCTTCGAGCCCGAAACCTATTTCGCGAACAAGAAGAAAAAAGAAGGTCCTGAGAGCCTGAACTAACAGGCTCTTGGCACCGGAACTCTAGTAGGACCGCTTCATGAGACACCTTAACACCGGAAGAAAACTCGGGATGTCGGCAGACCGTCGTAAGGCGATGCTGCGATCCATGACTCTGGCGCTGATTGAGCGCGAAGCCATCCGAACCACTCCGGCACGCGCCAAGGAATTGCGCTGGTTCGCGGATCGCGTAGTGACTCTCGCAAAGCGAGGTGACCTACACTCTCGTCGACGTATTGTTCAGATTCTGGGCTCTACCGAAACGCAGAAGCCGGGGCACAACCGAGTACGTCTCGTATTGGACCGCCTCTATAGCCAACTCGTTCCTCGCTTCAAAGATCGTCCGGGTGGCTACACCCAGATGGTGCGCCTAGCGACTCGTCGTGCGGGTGATAATGCCGAAATGGTAGTTTTCCGCTATCTCCCCGATCCCTCGGGCGCTAAGAAAGCTACCAAGGCCCCTGCCAAGGAAAAAAAGGCAGCAAAGGCGAAGGCTCCAGCAAAAGAAAAAAAAGCGAAAGCCAAAAAGGAAGCGTAAGCTTCTCTAAGTAATGACCACCGCCGGTGCTAATCGTCCTCCTAAACAGAGTTCGTGGCCTTTTGCCGTGGGCATTCTTGCGCTCTTAGTTTTTCTGGGCTTCTTGCCCCTAGTCATCGCAAAAACGCGATTTACCTACACACCCAGCGATAAAGCTACCGCGACTCGCCCCAAGTTCGACATGGATAGAGCCTTTCCCCTGCTCATGAAGCAGGGGGCTCCCGTGAGCCTGAAGGAGCTGACCCAAGGCCACCCTGGAGGCGTCATAGTAAACTTTTGGGCTACCTGGTGCCCGCCCTGCATCGAAGAACTCCCCTCTCTCGAGGAGCTCGACCGGCAACTCAAGGCCAAGGCAGATCCCTTGCTCCCGAAGCTTGTCACGGTATCAGTCGATGCCCACGCGCAGGAAGTGGCAGCCCTCTATAGAACCCTGCCGTTTCGGCCGGGCTTCCTCGTGCTCCACGATCCGGATGCAGCATTCGCGGAATCCCTCGGTTCTGAGAAATTTCCAGAAACTTACTGGATAGCGCCTGACGGCACCGTGAAATACAAATGGCTGGGGCCCCAAGACTGGACCGCTCAGTCTGTCCTGCAAGTCTTGGCTCGTCGTGACTCCGCGCACCAACCCATCGCGCCCAGCAACCCGTAGACTACTTCGACACCTTCCCAGCGATTAAGGCCATCCATGCAGCGACCGAGCAGTTTGCCCTTACGAATTCTCCTGATAGCTACTACCTGGGGCGCAACGAGCATTCTCCAAGCTAAAGAATGTGAAGCACTACTCGAATTGCAAAGCTGGAATGAAGAACGTATCTCTGAATTCCAAGCGACTCTTGGACCTGAAGCAACCACCCTAAGGGGCCCGCCAGAAAGTCGGGCCTTTACCCGCAAAGGACGAGTCCTGAGCGGCAACTTCAATCCCGAAGTGAAGAATGACCGGTCCAATGGGCACGCGGATGTGTTTCCCATTGGAAAAAGCCGGCGACTAGGTGGAACAGACTATCTGGAGTTCACCAATTCCACTGCAATGAGCACTGTCGACCCACGCACCGGCCAAAGCCAGGAACTACTGCTGGCTCGCGGCATCCGCCCGTACAAAAACCGGGTGGTTCCTTCTGGCTCTCAATCGCCGGAAAAATACGTCTCGGATGTCTTGCTTTTTCGCCGCGGAATGGACGGGGAATTTAAGTATGTCAGAACGCTACTTCGGTCCAACCCCGCCAAACACTTCTTGTTTGAAGACCCTCGCGTTTCTATCCTCTCCACTGCCGACGGAAACCTCGCGTACTTTTTGAGCGGCACCGACTACTCTCCCCACGTGGAAGGCACAACGAATCCAGATGTCATGAACCGGTATGTGCCCATAAAACTCGACACCACTGGTTTGCCCGAAGCGATACCCACTGATTCCACAACCGGAAAGCCAGCTTTCTTGGACCTCAGCCCCGCCCCCGTTCGACACGGAAGCGCTACGTCTTTTATCGATGCAAAGAATGCAACGATCTATCAAAACGAACAAGGCCAGATAGTCGTACGCACCCGCCTTCGCCCAGATTTTGCCGACCCGTGGGTAGCCGAACGCGCCCGTGGAGAGAAGTGGAAATACGCCGAGCAGGTCTTTGTCTTTCGCGATCTCGCACACCTGCAATCCTATGATTGGAAGAACTGTATCGACGATTTGTTCGCGGCGCCAAACGCTGCTGCTCCCTCACACGCCCAACCCCTCAGCGCACGTACCGTACTCAAGGACGCCGATCTGACGGAGCATTTTCGTGACGCGCACCTGGTCACGGAAAAAGGAAAAGGCCTCGGGCCGGGCACCATTCCGGTTCGCCTTCGAAGACAAGGAAACCACCTCTACCTTTCCGAAACCAAAGGGGCAGAAGAACTGGACCTAGGCAAAATTCCAACTGGCGCCTCGATACCTATTCCGGAGGGCGAAGCTCGGTACGTCACGTTTGACCACGAAATCCGCTACTTTCAAGACCGGGGCTTCTTGAAGCGGCACTACACTGCTTCCATCAAACTGTGGAACGCCGCACTGACGCATATCGAGATCTACAAGGCCGATGCGATTCAACCCATTGAAGGCTACGAACGGGGCGAAAACAGCGGCATTGTGGACCTTCACCATGTCTATCCGATGGGCCGCATCATTGGACGCAATGCCTCGGGCAAGCCAGTCGTAAAGGTGTTCGCAGGAGTCAGCGATGCGCACACAGCCCAGTACGACTTCGACATGATGAATTTACTCACTGAAATGGCTACAATAGGGAAATGAGAACCAGCTTCCTCATCCTTCTGCTTACCCTGCCTGCTTTTGGGGAGATCCCCACCGGACAGCTACCGGCCGATAAGCCTCCTACGGAGGAAGAACTTAAGAAGCCGGTACTTAGCGGAACTGGGAAGAAGCGCCTTGAAGACAACATTCGAACCCTCGAGAACAATATCCGGGATCTGAAGACCAATATCGAATCGACGGATAAGAATCTCGAAACCATCCTCGCAGAACTCAAAGACCTAGAGGGCTTGGAGAAAGAGCACTTAGAACTGCGGAAAAAATACGAAGGCTACCTAGGCAATGCGCATGGAGAAATAGCCAAAAATAACAAAGCCCAGCGTGATTTAGCCAAGTGGGAAGAAAGTCAGAAAAAGGCTCCGAGTGTGAGTGAAGCCTTGAAGGACAAATTAGAAGCTGCCCGCCTTGAACAAGCCGATCGTGAACGCTGGAAGTTCGATGCCGAGTCAAAAACAGCCCGAGTAAAAGAGCTAATGGCAGGCATCGACCGAAACTTGCGTGACATCCGATCGCGCCGAAAGCCCCTGGAATCGCAAATGGCTTCGTGGAAAGCGCGTCGCGTGGGATACGAAAAGCTCCTCGCCGAAACGGAAACCAAGAAAGCGGCTTGGGAAAAAGTACTAGTCCGCTAGGAAGCACCCCTCTCGAAGCCACCCTTGAAAGCGCACGCACGTCATCCGTGCCTTCGTCCTAAATCAAGCGCGTGGGCTTACCTAGGATAACAATACGGATTGTTCGGGTCACACGGGTAATTGTACGGGTTCGTTGTGGGAACCTGGGGATACTGAGTCGGGTAGTATCCTGGGTATTGTGGATACGGCTGAGGTTGCGGCTGACCATATCCAGGGTACTGGGGATACTGTGGATATTGCGGCGGATACGGTGTTTGTGGGTACTGGGTCTGTGGGTACACAGGGCAGTTAGGATTGTAGTAACCCTGCTGGCCGTAGTTGTACCGGCACTCTTGTCCACAAGCGCTCACCAAAAGCACTGTTAAAGCTAAAAGAAAAAATCGACGCATCACTACTCTCCCAAAATACGATCGATCCCCACGTCTCACCGTGGCTCGATCAGGCGAAGGGTCATTGAGCAAGGGGTGGGCCACCAAGAGCTAGGCAGTACAGGCCACTCGGGGCGGGGGGTGAACACCGAATGTGTTCGACACTGTGCCGCTAAGCGGCACCGCCGATCGGTGCTAAACTGTTCAGACCCGGGAACGCCTCTCGGACATTCTTAGATTTCCAACTCTCAACCTGGGTCCTGCGCATGCGGCGTTTAGCCTTACTCCTCGTAATTGCTGGCTGTTCTGCACCCCTCTCCACTTTGGAACGCGAGCCCGCGGCCGATGACCCTCGCCTACCCATGGCAAAACTCTTTGACGATCTTCTGCAGAACAAATTGCACTCTGAGCAACAAGCGCAATTGGAAGCCAACTGCGCAGCCACACCGCAAGCTTCGATTTTTTGCCATGGCATTGTCCACAGAGCTGCCTTGCAAGCCAAGGTGGCGCAATCGCTCAAAGATGCGCAACCGGCTAAGTACCGAGGTCCCCGCTACTACCCGAGCTTCTCGAAATCGGGAGAACTGCTCAATTGGACGGAACTTCGTTCTGCTCCGGTCCCTGGACTCTTGCGAAGCCTTCCCAAAAGCCAGCCCAAGCGAATGGCGAAACTGAAAAGTGCTGCACTTCTAGAAACGCAGTGCCCCAACTCCGCCTCTATCGCTATCGCCGCCGTTCTCGAAGACCGACTTCCTCAGGCTGTCACCTACGATGAGGTAGGCCGCCTGTACGAAAAGGGCGCCGCCTGCCTAGGAGAGAATCCCGGGGATCAAGAATCTGCCTATACTCGTGCGGGCCTGATGTACCTTGCAAAGAAGGATTACCCCCTCGCGAAAGAAGCACTCACCCAAGCGTCGCAAGTGAAGGGGACTTTTGTGGGCCGCCCGCTCTATTGGCTCTACCGCACCCAGCTCGCGCTCGAAGAGAAGTCAGCTGCAGCAAAAACGCTAAAAGACTTACAGACGCGTTATCCGTTCTCGTTTCACAGCCTCATCGCCCAAACTTCTTCGGGAAAAGATCCTGGCGAGCTACTCACGCTAAACGCCTCTGCGGCCACAACGCGATCGCGCAACGAAGCCGAGGTCAATCTCCTGCTTGAGCAGGTTGAGGTGCTCCGGCTGTTTGGATTTGATGCCAGTGCATCCACCGTTCTCGACTGGGCCGTGGTTTCCTCCTCTCGCGATATCGAACCCGAAGTGATGCTCTACATTGCGGAGTTGAAAAAAGAGCAAGGCGATTACAAAACAAAAATTATCATTCTCTCGGACGTGCTCTATCAGAATCCTAGTTTGATCTCGCGCAAGACGCTCGAGTTGTACTTTCCCAAAGTCCTATTCCCCATCTTTGAGAAACACTCCGCTGTAGTGGATCCCTATTTCCTCCTCGCCATCGCCCGCCGTGAAAGCGCCTTTAATCCCAATGCCGTTTCGAGTGCGAATGCGCAGGGGTTACTCCAAGTCCTTCCTGGAACGGGCCGCCGATTGCGAAAGAAGCGACCCAACCTGTTCGATCCCGAAACCAATGTGGCTGTCGGAGCGAAATACATCGCCGAGCTTCTCAAACGCACGGATGGACAAGTCCACCTCGCTCTTGCCGCCTACAATGCGGGGCCCGGGAAACTTAAAGGATGGACGCGGCAATACCCGACCGATGATCCGATTTTATTCACCGACCTCATCCCTTTTAAAGAGACCCGCGAGTATGTGGGCTCGGTCTTGCGCAACTACTACTGGTACCGCCGCATTCACCAAACCAACCAACCCATACCGTCCGAGAAAATTCTGGAACTCGCGATTGCTGAAAAATCGGACTAACGCCCTGCAGCATTGACCCCTTCTCAGCCCATTGCTAGGCTCGCTTACTCGTTTTACTAGAGGGTTGGATAATGCGTCTGATTGGAATCTTTGCGCTTTTTGCTTTGGCTACTTCCGCTATTGCCGAGACATCGACTCGAATCACTTTGATGACGCTCGCTGTTGAAGGGTACGACCGTCTTAAAGACGTGCGCTCGTATCTGGATGTGGGGATCTCGTCCGAACGGACGGAGACAGGCCTCGATTGTGGATTTCATACCCCTCGTAAAGGCACCACCGCTGCCGCACAAGCCTGGGCCCCTTTCGACTTCTACACAAACATCCTTTCCAAAACGCAGCAGGAAGAACACGAAGCGAAAGGCGGGCTGGGGGAGCCGGATGTGTTTTTTGCGGGCGATGATCGCAATCGCAACAGCCAAAGCCAATCGCACCGATGGACCCGGAAAGTGGCCGACAATTTCCAAGGCTGCATTGATTTCCTCGAGCCCAAACGCGACAAATCGAACTTCAGCTTCTTAGTGAAGTTCACGCGCGGTCTCATTCAGTTTGAATCCCTTTTCAGTGCAAGGACCTGGGCGGAGGGTGACCGGTGCCGAGCTGCGATTTTTGACTGCACACGCAAGGTAAGGGAATCCGATGGTACTACTCGGTGCGAAAGCGATGGATGGACGCGAAAAGTCCTTGAACTGCGCGCTCAAGCCGATCTGAAGGGCGGATTGTCCGACACTCTCTTCCGTGTCACGGAAGAGAAAACGAAGAATGATGTGGCAAGCATCCAGGGGCTATTTCAAGACGTGGATGGCCAGCAGCGAAACGTAGGCAAACCGTACTTGGAAACCCTAGCCACCAAATAGCTTAGTGGGATGCCGGGACGCGATCGACTTGCTGCGCCCGAATCGCCCTGTCTACCTCGGCAAATACGCGGTGCTCGGGTTCGGTCGAAGGAAACTTTTGGAACCAAACTTGAAACTGGTCCACGGTCTTTTTCCAACGGGCAGAATCCGGTTCCGTTACCCGCAAGAGCGCCATCCTCTCCAGCAAGCATTCCCCGGTTAGCTGATCCTTGCCGATATCGCAGGCCTCTAGACGAGCCATAAGGCCATCGGTCGGCAAAGTTGCGATGGGAGAGATGGTGTCTTCCCAGAGGGTCACGGCATTGTGAATTTTTGCGAGCTCGTTCTTGTCCACCGCAACTTTCCGCTTAGGCACTTCAAAATAGGGAATCAGCGCCACCGCACGGCTATTAAGAATCCCCGGCTCGGCAATCTCCAAAGGCAAACTGGGTTTCAGACTTTTCTGATAGAGCACGGCTTCTCGGCAAAGCGCCGCACTTCTCCCTCTCCCTTCACAGAAGGCTTTTCGGAATCCATCTGCCATCGCGAAGGAAACCGGCTTCCCATCCAAGTAGAGGTTCAGCAGAGATTCCTTAAATCGCTTGGGAAAGGACGACACGCGCTTGCGGGCGCGAAAAATATCTGCGGTTGAACCCATGAAGAGCGCTTTCGCCGCTTGATAGCTTAAGCGAGGCATTTCTAGACTGAGCGGCTCGAGCCCCTTGCCCAGCTCCCGCACCATAGAAGGCATACCAATTTCATAGGCCAGGAAGTTCTCAAATTTATCTGCGCCAAAGGGCTTGAGAAGCTTCAGCACTTCCGGATTACTATTGAATCGCCGTTCTGCCAGAGCCAAGTCCGCTTTGCCCAACGGTCGATGGCTCGCGAGCAGTGCAATATCATGCTCCAGCATCTTGAAAACCCGCACGTGCGGAAACCGGCTATTCACCGTCGCAAACACGGACTTCAGTAGCTCGTCATTGAAGGAATACAGGTGAATCCATTGAACGAAGACCCCGTCGTCATTTAACTTGCTTAGAACCGCGTCGTAGAACTCTGCGGTAAACAGATTCTCAACACCCACGACCCAGGGATTCGATGGCTCACTGGCAATAATGTCATACTTCTCTGGGGTCGCGAAAAATCGAAACGCATCCATCTCATGCATCTTGACCTTCGGATCCTTCGTTACATTTCCATTGAACGGATCGAAGTAGGGAGCGGCCTCTAATACCGTTCCCGATATCTCAACCACATCCACACTCTTGTTCTCGTTGAAGCGGGCCAACGTACCCACCGTCGCACCGGTACCAAATCCAATGACGCAAGCCTTCTCAATCTTAGGAGCAAGCACGCCAGGAATCGCTCCGGTCATCATCATGGTGAGCATGTCTCCGGACGTGTTTCCGTCAGACTTGCCGTTCACGATCAGTGAACGCGAATGATCGCCATTCCCTTTGGACTCAGAAACCGCGACCGAGGTATTCGGTCCATCTTTAAAGCTCAAGTAGGTGGACCGGGTTTGAAGGTGCTTCGACATCGCTTGCCGACCCTCGTAACTATTCGGTAGCGGCTGTTGTTGACGGAACATCTGGAGGTACATGTACTTGTCCGTATTGGGAGCGACTATCAAGCCCACCAAGACTGCAACGCCTAGGACAGCGGCTCCTCCGCCATCCCATTTTCCCATCACTTTGTTTTTCCAGCTCGCCCAAAGAGCGAAGAAGGCGCCCAGCAAAACCGTTGCCACACAGAGGCGGAACAACTGGTCGAGATTCATGAAATGGAGAATCCAGTAACCCCCCACAGACGCTCCCAGCACACACCCCAAAGTGTTGAGTCCGTAAAGCTGCCCCACCCGTTCACCGAGCGTTTCTTGTTTGTCTTTCAGCAAGTGAAAACACAAAGGCAACGTAAGTCCACACAGCCCAATCGGCACTAGAAACAGAAGCAGGAAACCGAAAGCGAGTGCGACCTGATAGACATAGAAGTTTGGACCGATCTCGCGGAAGGTAATACGAATGAGGTGTACCCAGTACGGCCAAAATTCGACTGTAAAATACAAAGCAAGTAACGAGACAGAAACACCTAGCTGATTCCAAACCAAGTGCTTCTCGGAGAACTCACCGATTCGGCGAACCAGCAAACTGCCGGTTCCCAGAGCCAGCACAAAAATCGCCACCACCAAGGTAAACGTGTAATTGCTTGAGCCGGTCGACAATCCAATGAGGCGAATAAAAACATTCTCAAGGGTCAGCACGTAAAAACCACTCAAAAAGCCCACCACAAAAAGAGTGGCCACTCGCAAGTTGAGTGTGGGCAGTGAACGCTTCTGTTTGGCAGGCGCCTTCTTGGGCGTTCCCATGTGCTTGGCGTACGCAAAGTACGTCACCCCGCCCGCAATGCAGTTCAAAAACACGGCAGTGAGCAATGCGACAGGAAGATCCGTCATCGGGATAAGAACGTAGCCGGCGAGCAACGCACCGAAACAGGCTCCAACGGTGTTCCACCCATAGATCTTCGCATGCGTACGGCTGGCGGTTTTAAGATCTTCACTTAAGCCCTGTGTCAGCAGTGGTAAAGTCCCGCCCATCAAAAAGGTAGGGATTCCCAAAAGTCCGAGCGAAACCAAAACATCAATTGCGAGACTATCAACGCCGAACTTGGCGTAGTAAGCATGCGTGAGAAACTGGAAACCATGAAACATCTGTGGAAAGAAAATTCCCCAGAAAGCCAGAAGCACTTCAACGATCGCGTAGGCAGCGAGCAAGTTCCAACGCCGAGTGCGCGACCAGTATCCAAACACCAGGTAACCCGCGCTAATCCCGCCCAAAAATATCGCAAGTACAATGGCAGTCGCCTTGGCTTGCCCGCCCAAAAGGATCGCCAAGTACTTATGCCAGGTGACCTGGTAAATCAGGCCGGCTACCCCCGACAGAAAAACAACGCAGTACAAAAGAGCCCAGCTGTTCGTTACACGGTTACGCATGGTTTTCGCTTTCTCTGGAGATTTTGGATTCGCCTAGTTTATCGCAATTCTTTCGGCTCTTGGAGAGGATAAAGGCCAAACCTGCGACTTCGCTCGGCGATTTTTTGAGCGCATGGCGTTATCAGTTACCTGCCGGCGAACGTCCACAGCGTGACGCAAAACGGCGCTTTCCTCCCTTGCGTGCCCACAATCTATGCGTATTCCTCCAGCGCACAGGGGGCATACCCCTTGCACTCTTCAGCTCCAGAGAGCAGGAGTGCTCGGGTCTTAAGTGCCCCGAGTTCCAAAGGAGAGATTGTGAAGATCACGGCGAAGAACGGCTCGGATTTCCGTCCCAAAGACGGCGAATTCAGCACCACTACTTTAATTGAACTAACCCCTGAGACCTCGTTGAAGCGCGTACCGGCGAACATTTTGTTCCTGGTCGACTCCAGCAGCTCGATGGGCGGAGATAAATGGTCGATGGTGAAGACTGCGATGACCGAATTGGTCGGCGCGTTGAAGGACGATGACCGCGTGGCGCTGGTCCTCTTCGGATCCACCGCAAAAGAAGTGTTCCCGCTTGCTTCGCTTTCGCAGAACCGAGCTGCCATGCAGGACGCGATTCGAAAACTCGAGAACCCCTCGGGCGTGACGAATCTTGAGCAAGGCTTGAAGACTGCTTACAAAGCTTTTGAAGCGCGTGACCAAGCTGACCGTGTAAAGCGTGTCAATCACGTGATCCTCTTGACCGACGGCTTCCCGACGGACAACCAGGGTTACCGCGTCGAAAAGTTCGATAAGTTTGAGAATATTGTCGCTCAACAAGAGCACATCACCTTGACGGGCGTGGGGATTGGTTCAGCCGATGACTACGATGCCGACTTCATCAGCCGATTGTCTGAGTTGGGTCGCGGTTCGTACTACCACGCTAACGCGATGGACAAATTCAAAGAAGGTCTCGCTGCAGAAATGCAGAAGCTTCAATCGTCTGTCGTGGGTGACTTGGTGATGAAGTTCTCTGGCCTCAATGGACGTGTGATGCGCATTGCACGCGTCGCTCCGGAAATCGTCATTTACGATATCCCGGGCAACGCAAAGCACTTCGAAATCCCAACAGGTTCGATGACGCGTGACCTCACTGCCTTCTTGATTCAAACCAGTGGTGTCGGCCCCGGCGAAGTAGGCGTTGAAGTACCGCTCTTCGCCGTCGAAGGCATCTATGATGGAAACAAGACCGAGCAAGTCCATGTGAAGCTCAAGACCACGGACCGCGACGCGGACTTGGGTCAGGTGGATCAGGACGTGTTCAAGGCCAGCCAGGTGCTTCAAGTGCATCTGAATGGGCAGCAAATTCAAGCCAGTATTGAAAGCGGCGACACGGCAAAAGCCACTCGCCTCATTCAGAACACGACTCGAATTGCTTCTAACCTCGGTCAAGATCGCGTGACCAAGGCTTTAACTCGGTTGGCTAACGATGTCCGCGCCGGAAAATCCGTCGCGAATGAATTGGCAACGATCAAGGACGAGGCGAAAAAGACTCGTCTCCTCATCCAGTAAGGAAATTCAGTCGTCCACCATCCGGGGTTGGGTGGTGCGGCGGTTGGGCGGACCCGTCTGCTGACGGGGGGACCCAACCAAAGCGCCAGGACCCAAACCCGGATGGTGAACGAACTCTATATGCAGACTTGTTCCACATGTAGTGATCGGCTCATGCCAGGCGCGATGTTTTGCGACGCTTGTGGAGCTGCCGTTGCCGCGGTGAAAGTAGCTCGTAAGCTGCGACAGGCCTCGTTTACTACGATTGTCGATGCAAAAGATGGATTGCTCTCCTCGGGCGAACGCCTTAAAGGCAAGCGCCACTACGTGATTGAAGAATCCATCGCCAAAAGCGGATTTGGAGCAACCTTCCGAGCTACGCGCCTTGATGACGGTAAAGTTGTCCTCATCAAACAGATGCTCGATCAACCGAGCTACGATGGGTTCCGCAAGCAACTCATGCAAAGCTTTAAACGCGAAGCGATCTTTCTTCGAAAAATCAAGCATCCCGCGTTTCCCCAGGGCTTTGAATACTTTGAACGCAACAAATCTTTCTATCTCGTGATGGAGTTCATCAACGGTAAGGAACTTGCCAAAGCGCTTACGGACTACCGCTCGGAAAAAGGGAAGATTGAAGATGGACTCTTAGTTTACCTCGGTGTGCAAATCGCAGACGCACTGGAAATCATTCACCAGCATGGGTACGTTTACCGAGACTTGAAGCCTCAGAACGTGATGCTCGACGGGATTAGTTCGCGCATCAAAATGATCGACTTTGGAACGCTGTACCACCGTGCCGATCCCGATCCGCTTGTCTTTGAGTCCGAAGGTTATACGCCGCCGGACTTACTCGATAAAACCAAACCCTTTCTTGCAGCGGGGGATATCTACAGTCTGGGTGCTTTGCTCTACGAAGCGGCCCTCGGAGAAACTCCGAAACTAGGCGATATTAAGGAATTAGAAGCGAGTAACCGCGACCCACGACTCATCGCCATCATCAAGAAGTGCTTGGAAGTGGATCCCGCTCAACGCTATCAACGCGCACGGCAGGTGCGCGACGAGCTCGATCGCCTAACCAAAAAGGGCTTTTGGATCTTTGGCTCGAGTAATTCAATCGCACCTGTTGAAATCAACGTGCTTCCCCGCACTCTTTTTCCGGCAACGTGTACCTTTTGCGAGTTCTGTGGGCATTCCGATAGAGATTCTCAAAGTGGCTATTGCCCGAAGTGCCGAGTGCCTTTGCGCGTCGGTCGAATCGAGTTTCGAACGGAGAAACGATCTCCGATGAAGGAGTATTTTCTGAATGCCGAGGAGACTGTCCTTGGCACGGCAGGAGATGTGCGGCTCGATGCTCAAGGCATCTTGAGTCGTCATGCTCGAATCTTTCGTCGCAAAACCGGCCTCTGGCTGGAGGCTTTGGATACGAACAATCCGGCCGTACAACTCAATCGCCGAAATATCCTGGGACCCGTGGAACTCAAAGACGGGGACAGTATTCAGCTCGCTGATCTGACACTCCACTATCAAATAAAGGATGCATGCTAATATCAGAAAATCAGATGCCCTTTCGTGAATTCACTGGGTACACTTTCGCACCATGTATAGGTACCGCTTTCTGTTCGCGCTACTTCTGAGCGCTCCCCTATTTGCTGTTGAAAAGAAACAAGGCGCTGGGCCTCCAGGCGGACACGGCACGATGCGCGCTGGCATTGAGATTGGCGCGCGGGAGAACCTGGGACCCTCGGTTGGCATCCATTACCGATTTGGTCTTCATGACATTTTGGATCGACAGAAAGAGTATCCAGATGCCACTTCCATTGAATTCTTAAGCGCACGCTTTGAGTTTTATCCCCAGTCCAGCCGAATGATCTTGGATGAGCTGGTACTTGCCCGCATTCTTCGCCTGCCGCCCATATCCAAAAAATGGGAGGAACTCTCTTTCAAACTCGAACTGGGTGGACGTACCGTTCGAGAAGCGAGTTGCGCAGGATGTTTCGCGCCGAATGCGGCAGCGGGCATCGGAGGAACGGTCGAACCTTTTGGAAGCTCCTTGTTTGCCCTGTTCCTCCTGATGGAGCTGGAGCTCGCGGGCTCACCCGCGTACTCGGGATTTCCCATCAAGCCTTCCGTAGGGCCGCGAGCGGGGGCGCGTTTTCGCATCCGACCCTGGCTTAATGGGTGGCTCTATGGGCTCTATCGCTATCAGATGGATCCCCTAGATACTTTGATCCTCGATTTCGGTACCGAGTGGCGACTCTCGCTAGGACCGGACTGGGCACTCAACGCGCGGGTTTCTCGCCTGGGAAGCGGGTGGGAAGGTTCTATCGGCGCGCTTGCCTACTTCTGAAAACCTAGGCCTTCCTTTTTGCTCGCGTGTCCAAATAGACCGCTAAAATAATCACGAGTCCCTTAAAGACCTTCTGAGAATGCTCGGTGATTCCAATCAAACTCATTCCATTGTTGAGCACTCCCATGAGCAGAACACCGAGGATCGTGCCACCGACTCCGCCGGCGCCCCCCATGAGGCTCGTGCCACCAATGACGACAGCGGCGATCGCGTCTAACTCGGCTAACTCACCCGCAGACGGCACGGCACCATTTACGCGAGCGACATCCAGCGTTCCAGCCAGACCCGCCAATGCCCCCATAAGAATATAAACACTCCACAAGGTCCGGGTGACTGGGACGCCGGAAAGCAGAGCTGCTTCACGATTGTCGCCAATTGCGTAGACAAAACGGCCAAAACGCAAGTAGTGCAACGCCACATACACCATCGCGACACAGCCGGCTGCGATGAACACCATCGTAGGAATGCCGCGGTAGCCGCAAAAAGCGTGCAGGGCAATGGCGCAACCGCCTACAGAAACAATCAGTCGACGCAATCCCGTTGCAATATCGAGTTCCCCGCGCGCAAAAGAACGATAAGAAACCAGGAGAAAAAGTGCGAGCGCACCCACTAAGACGGCGCCACTTGCAGCAGGAGGCAAGTAACTAGAGCTCAGAGATCCCAAACTGTCTCCCACCGGAGCAACAGCACGTGCACCGGAAACAATCAGAGTGAGCCCTCTTCCAATCACCATCATCCCCAAAGTCACAATGAACGGAGTGATCCCTAATCGACTGACCGCGAAGCCATTCGTCGCTCCCGCGCCCGCTCCAATACCAAGAGCCAAGAGCACCGAGAAAGTGGCACCCAGGGTGCCGCCATCCGCCCAGCCCCACTGCACTTGACTGATTGCCACGCTCATTCCAGCGAGTGCGAGCACGCTGCCCACTGAAAGATCAATGCCGGAGGTCAAAATAACCACCGTCATTCCCACCGCGAGCGTAAGGTTGACGCAGACTTGGCGCGATAGATTGCTGAGGTTGCGCGAAGTGAGGAAGCTACCTTCACTCAAGTACTGAAAAAGCAGTGCACAAGCGATCAAGGCCAGAAGTGCCGTCCAATCCGCAGCACGCAGTCGTGGCAGTTCCCAATTCATAAAGCGGGGTCGAGTTTCTTCTAAGGAGCTCATAGCGTTTCCTTTTCAATAGCGAGCGAAAGAATGGTTTCCTGGGTGAGTCCTTGATTTTCAAGCACCCCAACTTGCCGGCCTTCGCGCAAAACGACCACTCGGTGACTGAGTGCGAGAATCTCCGGCAATTCAGATGAAACAACCATGATGGCCATCCCCTCGGCCGCAAGCTTCGCAATAATCTCGTAAATCTCCCCCTTCGCACCGATGTCGATGCCACGGGTGGGTTCATCCAACAACAGTAGACGAGGGCCGCGAGCGACCATTTTGCCGAGCAAGACTTTTTGTTGGTTGCCGCCGCTGAGTGACTTCACGCTTTGGGCAAGAGTTCCACAGCGAACGGTGAGATAGCGCCTCAACTCTTCCGCACGATTGCGCTCTCGATTGGCGTCGACCAGTCCCAGTCGATCGCTCAGCATTCTTAATATAGAAAGAGAGAGGTTAAAGCCCACTCCCAAGTCTAAACACAAGCCGTCTTTCTTTCGGTCTTCGGGAACAAAAGATACTCCCGCATCTAACGACTCACTGACGTTTTTCCAATCCACTACCTTGCCATCAAATCGAACCAGGCCCGTGCGCTTCCCTGGCAATACACCTACGAGCGAACGCAAAAGTTCGCTCCTTCCTGAACCCATCAGTCCCGCAACACCCACTATCTCTCCAGGAGCAACGCTAAAACCAATTCCCTCAAGTCGCGGGTGACCATCGGAAAGCACGTGCCCCAGTCCCTCAATCTCCAGAAGCGGCTCGGCCGCCGGTACCGAAGCTTCAAAGTATCGCTTATCCAGGATGGGCCTTCCCACCATGTACCGTACCACTTCTTCCGGCGTGGTTTCTTTCGGGTTGAGATCCGCAACGGTTCTGCCATCGCGCAAGACAACAATGCGATCGGCGAGACGAAACACTTCATCGAGCTTATGAGAAATGTAGATGAGAGTTACCTGCGACGCCTTCATTCGATCGAGCACTTCGAACAGGCGATGCACTTCACGTGTGGACAGTGCCGAAGTGGGTTCATCAAGAATAAGCAGCCGCGCTTGATGGTGCACTGCACGAGCGATTTCCACCATCTGTCTTTCGGCAACACTGAGATCTTTCACCAAAGAGTGCGCACTAATCTCAAACCCAAGCTCCTCTAAGAGCTGTGAGGCTTTTGCATACAGCAGGGGCCATCCGACCGCTTGAAATAGAGACGCCGAAGGCGAACCATCAAAGGGAGGCGCTTCTGTCAGTAACAGGTTCTCAGCAACAGTCAGATGTGGAAAAAGGCAAAGCTCCTGATGGATGATGGATATACCCGCTTTGCGGGCATCCAAAGGGGACTTCAAATGCAGCGGCTCTCCAGCGAAACGAAGTTCGCCAGTAAAGGTTCCCTGGGGCCATACCCCCGATAGAATCTTCATGAGCGTCGATTTGCCCGCCCCGTTCTCACCGACGAGCGCGATACAACACCCACGCTCGATATCAAAACTCACATCGCTCAGCGCAGAGATCCCCCCGAACTGCTTTTTCACTGCGCTAACGCGGAGCAAAGGCTGGGCTTCTTGATTCAAGTCTTGTCAGGTCCAGACACCGCTTCGGCTGAGTGAAAACCCGAATTAACGATGACTTCTTTGAAGTTGGATTTAAGAACTTTTTCGACGGGAGTGTTGAGAACTGGAATGAGGCCGGACCCATTATCCATGGTCTCGGTCGTTGCGACTTTTTCCTTCTTCACCATGGAAACCGCAGCGGCAGCAGCTGCCTCAGCGAGGGGTTTGATCCCCTTAAGAACCGTCAGTGACTGCTTGCCCCCCACTACGTTGCGCACGGCTGTAAGATCCGCATCCGCTCCGGCCACAAAGACTTTTCCTGTGAGCTTCTGTTCTTCAAGCGCCTTCACGGCGCCGAGCGCCATTCCGTCGTTATTTGCAAGCACCGCCCCGATATCGTTGTGAAACCGTGTAAGTGCATTCTCTGTCGTCGCCAAAGCAGCCGCAGTCGACCACCCGGGATGATTCTGCTGGACGACCACTTTGATGCCCGGATACCTCGCGAGTACGGACCGGTTTCCGCGCGTGATCTCCTCCGCCACTGAATGGCCTGCTTCACCGGAGAGAATAACGACGTTTCCCTTTTCTCCAAGCGCCTTGACCGCCTCTTCGGCCTGAAACTCGCCGACTTGGAAACTATTTTGGGTCACGTACAGATCAATCGGAGCGTTTTTAATCAGGCGATCGTAAGCGATGACGGGAATGCCTTCCGCCTTCGCCGCTTTCGCCATGGCAGCCGCCGCTTCCGAGTGAACCGGTTGGATGACCAGAGCGTCTATGCCCTTAGAAAGGAGATTCTCGACGCGCGCTGTTTGGACAGAAACCTGGTTGTCGCATGCGGCAAACTCGACTTCAGCGCCCTGTTTCTTAACTGCCTCCACAAAGTAATCACGGTCCTTCACATACCGTTCTTCGTTCATAGTGGCTAAAACGAAGCCGATTTTAGGAACCTTGCCGGAGATGGACTTCGATTGCGTGCACGACACGCCGCACAACACGAGAAAAGCCGCGAGAAATTTGAAACCAGAGCGAATTGATGAGTTAGCCATATTGGTCCCCTAAAAAAACCCTGACTGAAACTAATCAGACTGGGCCAAAACTCCAAGCCTTTTTGGCGAGGGGCCGGGTATAATGTTTGGATAGAGGAGACTTAAGCCGTGTTCAAAAAAACCGCTCAAATCGTGCTTTTTTGTACCTTAAGCCTAGGACTGTCGGCCTGCGCTGGATTCACCTCGCGTCAAGACGAGCAGGCAGCGCGTATTCACTTACAACAAGCCGCTGATTTACTCAGTCAGCGCGAGTACTCAAAGGCGATTGAAGCCGCGCAGCAGTCCCTGAAACTAGACCCGAAACTGGCTGCTGCTTACAACCTCTTGGCGCTGGTTCATTTGGAGACCAAACGCTATGACAAGAGCGAAGAAAACTTTCAGCGCGCCTTGCAACTGCAGCCCGTCTACTCGGAAGTACGCAACAACTTAGGTGTTCTCTATAACCGCCAGATGAAGTTCGACAAGGCGATTGCTGAGTTCAAAACCGCTTTGAGTGACGACACTTATGTCACCCCTGAGAATGCGCTCACGAATATGGGGTATTCTCTCTATCGCTTGGGAAAATTTAACGAGGCGATTGCCGAGCACCAGAAGGCCTTGGATGTTTCGCCTCTGTTTTGCCTGGCGAGCAAAAACATGGCCGACGTTTACGCAAAGCAGCGCAGCTATGTGAAAGCCTCTCGCTACTACGAGAAAGCAGTCACCAACTGTCCCTTATATCAAGAGAGCCAGTACAAGCTGGGGCTTGTGCTGATGAAAATGGGACAGCGCAAAGTCGCTAAAGCTGAACTCGAGAAACTCGTCCGAAGGCACCGCTCTGGGCCGTACGTTGAGCGATCCTCTGAAGTACTTAAATGGCTGAAATAACCAAAACTTGCTGATTAAACTGGACGTACCTACCCAACGTCCTTAAGAATCTCAAGTCATGGGGTGGTTTTGAGCATGGACACGTTCGGCGCCTATTTAAAAGCGCACCGCGAAAAAAAAGGGATCCGACTCGAAGAGATTGCGTCGATCACTAAGATCCATCTGCACGCTTTGGAACTGTTGGAAGCGAGCAAATTCGATGCCCTTCCCCCTGAGCCCTTCATTCGCGGATTCATCATCGCTTATGCCAAGTACGTTGGCATTCCCACGAGTGAAGTCCTCGATAAGTATCGCCAGAGCACCGGTGTCGAAGAGGTCGTGGTTGCAGAAGCTCCACCCGTTTCGGGACGCAAGGCAGACCCTTTTGCTGCCAGTCCTACTGCGAGCAAGCCCGTCGGAAAAAACCCGATGTTGGCGAATCCAAACGAAATTCTTTCGCAAATGCGCCTTCCTTCCGCTCCGAAGCTCATAACGGCGGCCTCTCTGATTGGGGTGATTGGCCTTGCCACGCTTTTGATCAACGTTGGCAAGGAATCGGAAGCGCCACCCGTGCAAGCCGTGCCTACACAAGTAACGATGACTCCGGAAACTCCCCTGAGCGGACTTGCTATCAACCCTGCTACATCCCAGGACAACGCGGAAACCCGCAAAGTAGCGACGGACGCAGCGAAACCTCAAGCAACCACCACGCCCCCTGCACCTGAAACGACGCCCGCCGTTCCTGCGGGCCCTACTCAGCATGAAGTCATGGTGGAGAGCAAAGAGCGCACTTGGATTAAGGTCGTCATCGACGACACTCCGCCCACCGAGTACTTCTTGGGCGAAGGCAAGTCGGCTACTTACAAAGCGGCCAACAAAATTAAAGTAGTCTTGGGAAATTCAACTGGCTCACGTGTCGTGCACAACGGCCAGGAAGTCGATGGGACGAAGTTTTTGGGTACCATCAAATCTTACAAATTCCCCTCCAATGCCCGATTCCCTCAAGATATTCCCGCAAAACTAGAGACGAGCACGACGCCTGCTCCGAGCGAATAAATGGATCCGATTGCGTTGGGCCACCTAGCTGTGTGGCGACACCCTGCTGAAACGACGCCCGTTGCCCGTTTGATCCTTGTTCATGGAATTAGCGAACACAGTGGCCGGCATTTGGGAACCATCCGCGCATTGAACGCTATCGGGATCGAAGTTGTGCGCTTCGATATGCGGGGCGCAGGCTTAAGCGGGGGAAGACGCCAATGGGTTGCTCGTTTCTCTGACTATGTGGCTGACCTCGTCCAGATTTACAATTGGTGCGCTTCGGAACTGAGCCCACTTCCCCTTTTTGTAATGGGACATAGTCTAGGCGGCGCAGTCGCCACCCATTTTGCGGCGCAGTATGGGAAACTCTTCCACGGACTTATCCTGAGTGCACCCGCGTATCGCACGGGCACCCAAATCCCCCCATTGAAGATTCTTCTAGGTAGATTGCTGGTTCGTTTTCTCCCGACACTGCGTCTAAAAAATGGGCCTCCCACGGCTCTTTCTCGCGACCCTCGTGTGCACGAGGCCTATCGAGCCGATCCACTCTCGTCGCATTTCAATACCCTTCAGCAAGGGGATGTCGTCCTCAAAGCCCTCAAAGAAATGCCTGATAAATGCCGACTGATTGGCAACCCAACCGTGATCTTTCACGGAACAGCCGATCGCGTGATCTTGGCGGGACCTAGTTTTGAACTTTTGCAAGCGTTGGCAAGTCGGGACAAAGAACTGCACTACTTGCCAAGCGCCTTCCATGAACCGCACTTGGATTTGGGCAGTGAACAATACTTCACCATGCTGTGCCGATGGATCAAGCAGCATCTGCCGGTCGAAAAATCCGTACGCGCTTCGAAAATATCAGAAGGTAAGTCGGTACCCGAGGCCCAAACGCGCTAACTCAAAGCCACCCGTGGTCACTGTTTCGCGGTAACTGGCCTTTTGGAGATCCAGATAAGCAGCGTGCTTTCCAAAGCGATAGTCCACGTCGACCGACATAATCGCATTGTAGGAATCGAGCTTGCCCTTAAACTTTGCTAGTGGGCGATAAGAAAAGCCTACGCCCAAAGAATGCGTAGCACTCGTTGCTATACGAAGTTCGGTTCCCAACAAAACCCCGAAAACACTTTGGTAGCCAAAAGCGGTGGGGGCCGAAGCGCCCTGACGAAACGTGAGTCCCAACAAAATGTCCCAACTTACCCGTTTGGAATTGCCGTACATTCTTCCATCGATGACTGCGTCTAAACTAAAATTCTTGAATGAAGCTCCCGCGACGGTACCCGAGACTGGAAACAGATCAAAGGATCCTCGCAGCCCAATCGCTGAACCGTCCGGTGTCAAAGGAAGTTCAAGACCTGCTTGCAGCTGGGTATTGATTTGATGCAAAGGCGTTGTGGGATCGACAATGGAATCATAGGAGACCCCAGCGCCGACATAGAACGATGGAACGAAGGGCTCCACGGTTCCCGCCGCAACGGACGCCTTGGTTCCCAGCAAAGCGTAAATGCGCTCGCGATCCGAAGAGCTGGGCACCTGCTCAATAAGCCTATCGAGATCAGAAGGGGTTTTGACCAACTCCACAATGGCAGAAATGGGGCCGACCAAAATCGGACGATCGTCTTTATCTCTGAGCAGATCATTTACATCTGCCCGCAAAGCTTGACTCGCGGGTTCATTCTTCATCCCCGAAAGCGAACGAATCAAAACCTCATAGACTTTTCCTCTAGGATCTTCTTCGAGAGTGCGGACTTGCTCAAAAGTGAATCCGGAAAAAATCGTAAAAGCTTCGGCATACTTGTCCAATCCGAACTGCGCAGCAGCCAATATGTAAGAGATGTTGAATCCGTACTGAGACTGAGGAAACGCCGTGAGGAAGCGAATGCTTTCCTTCGCAGTTTTCTGATAGTCCTTCGAGCCGTAATAAGCGAAGACCAACTCAGCATTCAGCATTTCGTTCCGAGGATCCCCTTTGGGAAGCGACTTAATGATGGATCGATAAGTTTTTATCGCTTCCGCGTGGTTTTGCGCCGCCGCTGCTTGGCGCGCTTTAGCGACCGCAGCATCGTACGCTGTTTCTGCAAAAGCGGAGAGCGGAGCAAGACCTACGAAGACAGCAACAAGCAATCGTTTCATCAAAATCCCTCGTCTGTTCAATTATCGCCGGTGAGGCTTCCATGGAACGTCTTCGACCGATTCTAACTGGTTGGCCAGACGAGCCAGAGTAAAAAGAAAGTCTGACAGCCGATTCACATAGATAAGGAGCCAGCTATCCACTTTTTCGCCATCGTGCGTTGTGAGCGCCACCATCGAACGCTCAGCTCGACGACAAACGGTACGGGCGACGTGCAAAAGGGCAGCTGTCTTGCCACCCCCTGGCAAAATAAACGAACGCAGCTCGGGTAAACTGACTGAAATCACATCGATTTGCCGTTCCAAAAAATCCACCTGTGCGGCCGTAATCACTTCGATTTTTGTATCGCGATCGGGAGACGCAAGCTGGGCACCCACGGTGAAAAGTGCAGCTTGAATCTGGGCAAGGGATTCCCGGACGGGCGCGTGAGGCGTTTCTGACGCGACTAGTCCCAGCATCGCATTGAGTTCGTCGATATCGCCGTAGGCCGCAATCCGTGGGGCGCTTTTGGGAAGCCGCGCGCCACCCGCCAAGCCTGTCGTGCCTGAATCGCCGGTCTTCGTATAGATCTTCATTTGTACTTGATCGAACAGCCGTAAGGTTTCGCCTTAGCAGTTTTCACGGGCATTCCGGCCAGACCCGCATCCAGTGCGGCTGCTACGTAGTTAGTGGCGCCCTTGATATCAGAGATCTCGCTCGTGGGCCTGTTGTCGATGCCTCCCATAAAGACGATCTTACCAGCGGGATTAATTACAAAAAGGTGGGGCGTGGTTTCCGCCCCATAAAGCTTGCCCACCGTGCCCTCGGCATCGAACAGAACCGCGGTTGGTTTGGCCGCATATTTCTTTATGTCTGCGTTGGCTTCTTCAGCCGTCGCATAACCCTGCTTGCCCTTTGCCGACGAGATAATGGAATACCAGACCACTCCTTTGTCAGTGTACTTACCCTGCAAAGCTTGCATGTTTTTCCCATCGTAGTGTTTCCGGACAAAGGGGCAGCCATGGTTGAGCCACTCAAGGACAACCCACTTTCCTGAGTTCTCCTTCAAAGTATGAATCTGGCCGTCATTGCCGGGCAGAGAGAAGGCTGGCGCACCGTCCCCAGGATTGGCGGCCGCGATGCAAAGGGGTCCGACTAAGAACGAAAAAAGAAAAAGGCGGAATGCAGTGCTTCTCATTCAATAACGCTACCCGCGCCGACTCGAAGGATCAAGTGGTGTGCGCCGCGTCGACATCCAAACGTCGGTTTTTTCTGAAAAAAAGCTTTATTGGCAGCCGCTCAGTAAATACACTTAGGTATGCTTAAAAAAATGGCACTTATCGCATGCGGAAGTCTCTTTCTCAATCATTCGGTCGTTGCGGCAGAACCTGCCCCAGCTGATGCCAGTTCTCCCGCGCCGGCCGTCGCCGCGGAGGCTACGACAACTGCACTGCCGATGGTCGCTCAGTCCGGCCCTCCGTTCCAGGAAGAAGCGGTGGAATGGGATCAGGAAGCAGGTACCAAGGTTTTTTTCCCGGAAAAAGGCGAACCACACGTGACGTTGTCGGGAAAATTGAAGGAAGGGAATGAGCTTTTCTTTAACGATATTGCCGTCGAGCTTACCGACGGTCGTTTTTCCATTCCGGTAAAGCTTATGGATAGCGCCAATGACTATACGATACGCCTGAAGATCCCTGAAGTCGGGGAGAATATTTATCGCTTCACTTATACCTGGAAAAAGCTTCCACCCGAAAAGCAGTTTAAAGTGAAGATTCGCGAAGGCGGACAAGTGGTGGAGAAAGCCACTGCCGCGGTGACGAAAGTTCAAGAATCCGAAGATTGGATTGAAGCAACACCTACACTGGCTCGTCGCGCGGGTCGCGCCTTCCTCAAGCAATTTGAAGGGCAAGGCATGCTCGTAACCGACAGTCTGGGGGGCTTAGTCATCTCCGTGGCAGGGGGCTGGTCCCCAGAGTACCGCATCAACCGTCGCTGGACCCTGGGAGCCGGGCTCAATGTCATGCTCTTCAAGAACAAGGTACAGGAATTCTTCCCCGCCATTGAATATCGCCTTTCGCTTGCCCGCAAGTTCGGCAAGGGATTTGAGTTTGAAATCCTGGGCGGTGCGCAATCCTGGTTTGGTGTTCAAGCCCTAATCCCCATGGTGGGTGCCAACTTCATCATTCCACGCAAATGGCTCATTCCCGACTGGCCGTTTTTCAAGCTGGGACGCAAGCTTTTCATCGGTTACAGCTACATTTTCCACCAAAGCCAAGCCCACCTGTTTCGGTTGGGCGGACGCCTCGCGTTCTAACTCCGATCCGGGAGTTTGATAGCACCGCTTCTTAACGCGCTGCATTTATACCTTCGTATTTTCCGCGACTTATCCTCAGTCTTTCCCTGACTTGTGCCGAAAAGCTTAGGGAATGATCCTTCTTACAAAATTTGATGGTTCCGCAATCATGCTCAATGCCGATTGGATTCAAAGCATCGAGCCGACGCCGGACACTCTGATCACATTGACCACGGGCTTTAAACTGATCGTCAAAGAATCCGTTCAGACCGTGGCAGAGGCATTTCGCAATTACCAGAGAGATAAACACGTAGGTTTGGCGAAGGAGATTACGCCATGTTGATGAACTGGATTGGCGGCGTCCTAGGCGTCGCGGCTGTTTTGATCGGCAACGCGCTTGAAGGCGGCCACATTAGCTCTCTGATTCAACCGACTGCCGCCATGATCGTATTGGGTGGCACCATCTCGGCCACCATGCTCTCGGTGACCTCGGCCGAATTCAGCGGCGCCCTGCGCGGCATCATGAAAATTTGGTTCGGGAAAACCCCCGACTACACAGGACTTGTTAAAGAAGTCGCGGGACTGGCTGGATCGGCTCGCAAAGAAGGGATCTTGTCGCTAGAGAGCAAACTCGGCGGAATCAAGAACACCTTCCTGACAAAAAACCTTCGCCACATCATCGATGGGTACGACCCGGCTGTTCTCAAGAGCATCATGGAAGACCAGATTAGCCACAAAGAAGAAGAGATGATGGCAATTGGCAAGGTTTGGGAAACTGCCGGTGGGTACTCTCCCACGATTGGAATCTTGGGAGCCGTGCTAGGTCTCATTCACGTGATGTCGAACTTGTCCGACTCTTCCAAACTCGGATCCGGTATTGCCGTTGCTTTCGTAGCTACGGTGTATGGCGTCGGAGCCGCAAACTTGTTCCTCATTCCTATGGGCAACAAGCTGAAAAAGATTGGGAAGTCCGAGTTGATGGAGATGGAAATCATCTACATCGCGCTTTGCGGCATCCAGGAAGGCCTCAACCCTCGAGTGATCGAAGATCGCTTGATGAACATGGTCGGCGGTCACGGCGAAGGCCATGCAGAAGCCCCTGATGTAAAGAAAGCAGCATAAAATGGCTCGCAAGAAACACGCAGAAGAACACGAGAACTTAGAGCGATGGTTGGTTTCCTATGCCGACTTCATCACCCTTCTCTTCGCATTCTTCGTGGTTCTTTATGCTTTATCCCAACAAGATAAGACCAAGTACAAAGATGCCGTAGAAAACATTCAACGCGCTTTTTTGTCGGCGGGTGGAATCTTCTCGCTCCGTGGCGTTCCCTTTTCTCCTTACGACAAAACGCCGGATAAAGGCACTGCTTCACCTTCTTCAGATCAGGGTCGAGCAGGCATGCACGACAAACAGGAAGAAGTGCTCGATCGTGTCGCGCAACAGCTTCGAGGCCTGTTCCGTCAGACCACGGGCTTGTCTTTGAGTCCGGGAGCAATTGAAGTCATCCGGTCTGAGAAGGGTTACCGGATTCGCCTAGGGGAATACCTGCTCTTTAAGCCAGGAAGCGATCGTATCCGTCAGCAGAATTTGCCTTTCCTCTATGCCATCGGCAAACGCTTGGTACGCATGGGACATTCTGTTCAAGTAGAAGGCCATTCAGACGCCGTGCCGTCGGTAACTCCCGAGGCCAACTGGCAGCTTTCCATCAACCGCGCATTTAATGTGGTGCAGTTTCTGGTGCAAGGCGCGAAGTTCCCGACCAATAAGATCTCACTCTCGGGTTTTGGTGACACGCAACCCGTATCGGAAAATACGACGGTTCAAGGACGCCAGCGCAACCGCCGCGTCGAACTCGTCGTGACCATCGCCGATGAAAAAGAAGAAGCCTATTCCTGGGATGATGTTGGCGAATAGCCGACTCTGCCTTGAAAGGGGTCAATGACCTTCCTCAGTAAAATGGACAGTTAAAGTTAGGCGGTATACTTCGAAGTTGGAGGAACCGTGTCAGATAAGCGTCCGTATAGAAATCACTCGGCGGAGTTCAAGGCTGCGGCAGTGAGAATGGTGGAAGAGAAGAAGGGTCGCAAGACGGAAGTAGCAAGGAACCTTGGTATTTCGGTTTCGTTGCTTGAGACTTGGATTCGGAATTCGAAGGGCAATACGAAATCTGGGGCTAGGTCCAAGAGCAACATTGAGCGGATCCGAGTTTTGGAGCGGGAGCTGGCCGAGGCTCGAATGGAGCGGGATATTTTAAAAAAAGCCGTGGGCTTCTTTGCCAAAGAAAAGTAGTGAGATACCAGTTCGTTAGGGAGTATCGTCGAAGTTATCCAGTGCGGCTTATGTGTCGGGTGTTGGGCGTATCAGCCAGCGGTTTTTATCGTTGGGCGGGTGCAACCGCGTCGAAACGGGAGCAGGAAAACTTCTCCCTAATTCGAAAAATTGAGCAAATTCACGACGCGAGCCGAAAAACTTACGGTAGCCCACGAGTGCATGAGCAGCTAAAAGCAATGGGCCATAGCTGCGGGCGGGGTCGAGTTGAGCGTTTGATGCGCAAATTTGGGATTCGCCCCAAGGTAAAACGCCAGTTTCGAAAGACAACAAATTCAGCTCACTACGAGAGAATTTCTCCAAATTTACTCGAGCGAAAATTTACAACGCCTGCGCCCAATAAAGTTTGGGTTTCCGACGTAACGTACTTGTGGACTCACGAGGGTTGGCTTTTTTTAGCTGTCACTCTGGATCTTTATTCTCGCAAAGTTGTTGGGTGGAGTATGAGCGAGCGTCTGACGACTGAACTGGTGCTGGATTGTTTAAATTCAGCTCTTAATTCGCGCCAGGTTTCCCCAGGATTGATCCACCACTCTGATAGAGGCAAAGAGTACGCAAGCCGGCCATTTAGAGCGCAGCTCGTTGGCAAGGGAATTCGCCAAAGCATGAGCCGGGAGGCTGATTGCTGGGATAACGCCGTTGCAGAAAGTTTTTTTCACTCGCTCAAGACCGAAGCGGGCGAAATCTTCAAAACACGCGATGAGGCGCGTCAGAAGATGTTTGATTGGATTGAAGTTTTTTACAATCGGCAGAGACTGCATTCCACGATTGGATATAAAGCGCCAGCCGTGTATGAGCAGGAAAACAACGCCGCCTAGCGTGTCCACTTTATTGGGGGAAGATCACGGGCACCTTTTAGACGTACGTTAGCCAATTCTTGAAAGCGGAGAGCTCGCCACGGACCGCTTTGAAGTATTGATCCGTCAGCATGCGTGTAATCTCGCCGGGTTTACCCGCACCAATCGAGTGTCCATCCACCTCACGAATGGGGCAAACCTCCACTGCGGTGCCGGTAAAGAATATCTCATCCGCAAGATAGAGCTGATTACGTGGAATCTGGGCTTCGACCACTTCCAAGCCCTGGCTTTTTGCGAGCTGAATCACGCTGTCGCGCGTAATACCCGGCAAAATAGCACCGGGGGCGGGAGTAATCAGTTTGCTGTTCTTCACGATAAAGATGTTCTCGCCCGAGCCCTCTGCCACATAGCCTTGCGTGTCGAGCAAGATGGCTTCGTCTAGTCCGTTGAGTGAGGCCTGGCGTCTAGCAAGTACCGAGTTCAAATAGCCACCGCTCAGTTTTGCCCAGGGAAGGCCGGTTCCGACATCGGGGCGTCGGTAGCTGGATACAGCCACTCGAATCCCTTTCTGCGTGCCTTCGTCGCCCATGTATTTGCCCCAAGGCCAGGCAATAATAGCGGTGCGGGCTTTGGTCTGCGAAGGTAGCTTTAAACCTCGGAACTGGTCGTCTATGTAGGCGAGTGGGCGCAGGTAGCATTCCTTGAAGCCATTGTCCTGAACCAGCTTCCTTGACGCTTCGACCCATTCCGAAACGGGACGGTCCAAAACCACATCGAGCGCTTTGCAGGAGTCATGAAGCCGGCGGTAGTGGTCTTCCGCGCGGAATATAGCCGTGCGACCGTCGGTACACTGGTATGCGCGGATTCCCTCAAATGCCGCGGTGCCGTAATGGAGACTATGCGAAAGTACGGAAACCTGTGCGTCGCCGTACCGCAGCATTTTTCCATCCATCCAAACATGCTTAATCTCTGAGCTCTCACCTGCAATGGTCGACACGCCGCCTCCTAAATGTTTTACGGCGAGACGTTACCGTTACGTGCCTTTTCTGGTCAATCCCTGCCTCTTCACCTATAATGATGGAGTACGCCTCCTACTGACAAAGTGCCCAACATGAATAGACATCTTCGCGCTCGCTGTGCGTTTGTCCGCCTCATTGTGGTGCTTTGCGTGCTTTATCCGGCGACGCCTTCCGTAGCCAACATCATCGAAGAACAGTTGGCAGAGATTGGCAAAGTCCCGGACGATGAAATTGTCGTCGTGCAACGCAAGTACACTCGGAAAAACGGACGGTTTGAATTGACTCCCGTCACCTTTGGCGGCGTTCCTTTCGGAACGGTTCGTCGTACGCTTTTTGGTGGCGCGAGCATGACGTATCATTTGAACGACTGGCTTTCTGTCGAGGCGCCCAACTTTCTCTACACAAAAACGTTTTTCAGTGGGTTCACAAAAGAAATTAACGATGGCCAGGATGTGCTAGGTCGTCCCAAGATCAATATCGACGAGCAGAAGCTGCTCTTCTTTTTGACGGGCGGAATTCAGATAACCCCCTTCTACGGGAAGCTTTCCACATTCTCGCGTTACATCGCTTACATCGAGCCGTTCATTTCTTTCAATGCGGGCCTTGCGACAACTGAGTCGAACCAGTATCTCGCGCTCGCCCCGGGAGTAGGTGTTCGACTTTTCTTCAAAGAGTGGTTCTCTTTGCGATTTGATTTCCGCGACTACATCTACACCGAGCGTTCCGTCGATCGAGAAACTGCTGGGGCGCCTATCGTATCGAAACTGAGGAACAACTATGCGTTCTCAGTTTCCTTAAGTTTCTGGTTGCCCAAGATGCCGTCCAACTAAGGGGTTGGTAATGAATCGGGTATTACTCACAACTATTTTATGCGTCTGCATTGCGACGCCTTTGTCTGCCGAAAAACGGGGCAGCAGCGCTTCACGCGTGCAGCTTCCCCCATTGGAGCTGGGGCGTCAGCAGTTTGAGAAGGGTCGTTTCTCTCGCGCGCTCGAGCTTTTTGGTCAGGCCGTTCAGTCAGGCGATTCGGCTACCACCCGCAACATGGCTTACTACTATCAGGGCGCGACCCTATTTGAGTTGGGCCTTTACTACTCTAGTTACGTCTCCTTTCGCAATGTGCTGCTTACGGCAGATAGCAACGCTAAACAGGTTTACGAAAAAGCGATCAAGAATGCGGTCCTGATCACAGACAAGCTCAATATGGTCGAGCGCGTGGGTAAGGTCTTGGAAGCCCTTCCGGGTGGGTTCATTGCTCCTACGGTAAGTGGTCATTCCAACTACGCCATCGGCGCCCACCTTTTCACCACCAACCAGGACTCAAAAGCAGGGAGCTACCTGAAGTCGGTGCCGCCAGACAGTCCCTTTTTCGCAAAAGCCATGTTTTTGCTCGGTGTTCTGTCGACGAAAGCTAAGAAGTATGAGGAAGCCATGGCGTACTTCGACAAATGCGTGCAAGTTTGCGGACGTGCCAAAGACAAGGCATCCCTTCGTGAGTTGGCGCGTCTGAACTTAGCGCGCTCGGCTTACTCGGCAGGTCAGATTGAACGCTCGATCGAGTACTACGCTCAGTTCACGAGCTCTTCCCCTCATTGGTTGACCATCTTGCTCGAAGCAAGCTGGCCGCTCTTACGCGTAAACGACACGACGGTTTCGCTAGGGAACTTGCACACGGTTTTATCGCCCTTTTACCAGGAAGACTTGGTGGGAGAAGGCTATGTGTTGCGATCCACTATCCTGTTTTCACTCTGCAAATACGAAGAGATGCGCAAAACCTTAGCGGACTTCTTTGTCATCTATGACCCCATTCTGCGCGCCATGCAAAATGAAGATGGCCGTTTGGGGAGCGATAACGCCTATTACGAGGCCTACGCGTCAAAAAAGGGCCTCAACAAGGCGTTCATCAACTTTGCTAAACGCGATGAGGGCGTGAGCAAATCGATGAAAGTTATCGAGCTTCTGAACAAGGAGCGCAAAGATCTCGCACGGCTAGGCCGCAATGAAACCGTGGCTCGCCTAGGCAAGCTGCTTGAAGAAGCCGTCGAAGGTGCGCAGCGAGAACTGGGTCGGGACTTGCACCGGCTGCACGCACGCAAGCTGAAAGAGCTCACTCAGCAACGTGAACAGGCGAACTACCTAAAGGTGGAAATCGTTACTGGTGAAAAAGAATTGATCGAAGGCCAAAAGGGCCTACCTCCCAAGCGAGTTGTCGACGTAGAAACGAGCGTCGGTGACAGTTATCACTTCTGGCCCTACGCAGGCGAGTATTGGGAAGATGAACTAGGTGCGTACGTTTACACGACGGAGAGCAGTTGTGTTAACTAACAAAAATTCCCTTCTTCTTGCGGCGATCGTCACTTCATGGGCTTGCGTTCCCGCGATCGCTGCGAAAGATAATTACAAGAACTTCGAGCTGCCGCTGGTCAAAAGCACCGTGGAAGGCCCCGGTAAACTATTTGTCTCCGAGAAAATCACGCTGAGGAACAAGGTGAGCACGAAGGCTCCCCGAGTGGATTCGAAGAAGTTTCTCTTTGCTAGGGAATCTTTCCTCGCTGAGAAGCGCGAGGAGGCGATTAAGCTCCTGCGTCAGCAGATGGATTCCGGCCTCAATATCAACCGCGAGAACATGCTTCTGCGTTTGGGACAGCTGTACGCCGAGAAGTACATGGAGCTGAGCTACCAGGAGACGGAAGTCTTTACGTCCAAGCTCATGGAGTTTGAGAAGAGCGGCAAGAAGGGTGCGGGTCCAAAGCCCGATAACTCGCGTTCGAAGAAGTACCTTGCTGATGCGCTAAAGCTGTTCTACGAGCTCGAACGAAAGTATCCCAAGCATCCGAAGATCGACGAGATTCTGTTCTTCATTGGTTTCGTGGAGATGGAGAGTGGCCGTTCAGAAAAGGGTGCTCGGTATCTCGACAAAGTCATCACGAAACACCCTAAGAGCCGAAAGTTTGAAGAAGCCGTGCTGTACATGGCGGACTACTACTTCGACGTGAAGAACAACTTTAAAGCGGCTCTCGCCAAGTTTGAAATCCTCACCCGCCGAAAGGACTCGGCACTCTATAGCTACGCTTTCTACAAAACCGCCTGGTGTCGTCTCAATATGATGCAAGGTGTGCGCGCTCTGCGAGACATGAAGCAGCTGGTGAAAGAACTCGAAGGATCCAATGACCCGTCCAAGTTTAATCTTCGTGAGCAAGCGATTCGCGATCTAGTTACTTTCTACGCGGAGGCAGGAAACATCGATGAAGCGATGGAGTTCTTCACGGAGGTGGCGGGTCGGGAGAAGGCTTTGCAGAACCTGCGCCTCATTGCGGACTCGATGCGATCGAAGGCCCGCGACGCGGAAGCCATTCGTGCCTATCAACGCCTCGTTCGCGAAGAGCCCAACTCAAAAGAGGCTCTTCTCATTCAGTTGGGCATTTATGAGTCTTTGAACCGTTCTGAAAAATCTGGCAAGGCGGTTGAAGCGCTCGTCTACGCACTGGATAATTACGGACCGAAATCGGATTGGGCAGGCGACTACTCGGGCGACAAAACCGAGTTACAGGGCATGTTAAAGACTTTGGAAGGCGAAGGGGCAAAAGCCGCCTTCTTCTATCACTCGGCCGCTCAAAAAGGGTTCAACAAAGTCAATTATGGGTACGCGCTCACTTTGTACGAGGCCCTCTTGCGCTGTTACCCGGAACATCCAGACAAGAAAAAGTTCCACTTCTTTCGCGCCGAAGTGCTTTATAGCCAGAAAAAATGGTTAGAAGCGGCTGACTCCTATATGGAGGCTTCCAAGATAACGCCAAAAGATAAAATGACCGACGAAGCGGTTTACAATGCGCTTCTCGCTCTCGATCAGCTTACTGCCAAAGTCGACAAGATTGAGCGCTACTCGGAAGAGCAGCAGAAGACTTTGGACCTTTCTCCACGTGAGATCCCCAAAGGCGAAGAGCGCTTCATTGAGATTGCCAATCTTTACATGAATGAATACCCGAAGGGCGCGCGCATTGTGGATGTGCAGTTCCGTATCGCTGCCATTTACTATCGCTACCGCCACTTCGACCGTGCGCTGCCGCTATTCGAGAAGATTGCATCTGACCATCCTAAGCACCGCAGCGCGACGACAGCGGCGTACATCGTTCTCGACGTGCTGAACATGCAGAAGAAGTTCGACAAGCTCGATGAGGCAGCAGGGCGTTTCGGCCGCATCGCGGGTCTTGGAGATGCCAAATTCAAGTCTGAGATGAAGGTCATCAGTAGCCAGATTGGCTTCAAGCAGGTTGAAAAGCTGGAAGCGGACAACAAATGGGTGGAAGCTGCTGAGGCGTACCTCAGAGTGTACCGCAGTGATCCGGGAAGCGAGCTTGCAGAAAAGGCGCTCTACAACGCCCTAGTTAGTTTTGAAAAAGGGAATGAACCCGGGAAGTCTCAGGAGCTGACGAAGCAATTCGTAGCGAAGTATCCTAAGAGCAAATATGCGGAGTCGTTGCTTCTGTCGATGGCGAAGAATGCAGAGAAGCTGTACGACTTCGAGGAATCACAGAAGCTCTACTTCGATTTTTATCGCAACCAGCCCAAGTCCAAGGAAGCGACCAAAGCGCTGTACAATTCGGCCGTGTTTGCTGAGCTCTTGGAGAAGAACTCCAGCGCTGTGGAGCGGTATAACGCCTACCTTAAAGCAGCCAAACCCAATGCAGAAGAGCGTCAAGCCATTCAGTTCAGCCTCGCGAAGCTTTATCGCAAGCAAGGCAACTGGGATATGTATGCCCGAATCTATCGTCAATTGATGGCGGACTCTGGCAAGCTGGAAGACAAATTCGCCTACTTGGGAGAGATGGTCCGGCAAAACGAAATTGCCGGCCGCACGGGACCCAAAAATCAGCTCGTGGGTGAGATGCTGGGACTTTACAAGAACTCCGGCAAGAATGTGAAGAGCATCGGGCCTGCCGCTCGCTATATTGGCGAAGCTGCTTTTAATTCCGTGGCTGCTGAACGCAAGAAATACGATGAGACGGATATACGGTTTCCCGTTCAGGATCTGGTCTACTTAGTCGGATTGAAGCAGCGTCGCCTGAAGAATCTGGGAATTTCCTATGACAAGATTATCGAAGTCGGTGTTCCGGAGTGGGGTGTCGCTGCCCTTCACGACAAAGCCGACGCCTTTGCTGCCTATGGCGCTACCTTTCGCAAAGTGACCATCCCCGCAAAGATGAAGGGGGATGATCGCAAAGAAGCCGAGATAGGTCTGAAGAAGATTGAAACCGATATTGTGGTCGCTTTGGAAAAGCAGGCGGAGGAGATCTTCAAACTCTGCGTCGACAAAGCTACCGAATTCCATGTTGCCAATGAGTACGCCGCTCGCTGTCGAAGCCGGATGAAGTCCGAGAAAACAGTAGAGCCCACGGGATTGATGCCCTTGCCGTCCTACTGGAGCATGCGTCCCGGGGATAAGGGCGTGAACATCGAAATGGCGTGGATCGACGGGACGCTCGAAACCGGATACGAGCCGGATCGGTCTATCGCCGAAGATCGCGTCCGACAATGGGAAGGCAGTCCTCCCAGCATGGATGATGCGGACAAGTACATGGAGTACCTCTCGGTGCTCAGTGCGGGCGGACGGACTGAAATAGCCGAGACGAAGACCAAGGAATATTTAGTGGCGCATCCCAAGGAAAAGCGCGCCGTATTCTTGCTAGCGACTATCTACTTGCGGGTGAAGAAACAAGAATTGGCCGGCTACTTCTTCAATCAGTTGGAGAAAGACGCCGACTTCCCTTGGAAGTCGTTGCTCTATAACAACTTGGGAATGATCGCACTCGGTGAGCGCAATCGCGATGCTGCTCTAGATTTGTTCAAGAAGGCGACAGAAGCGAGTCCGAAGATCGCCGCTCCCTTAGCCAACTTGGGTGCTATGTATTTGCAGAGTAAGAGCTACGCTGATGCCGAAAGCCTATTCAAAAAAGCCGTTGAGCTAGATTCCTCGTTTGAAGATGCGGCTCTGGGGCTGGGTGTTGCCTTAGAAGGCCAGGGGAAGTTCGACGCAGCGCACGAGGCCTACGCATCGTATATCGACGATAATTCTCGTGCACTCTCCGTTTTGTACAACGATTCGATCTTGCTTGGAAATCGCCTGAATCAAAAAGAGAAAGCGGCGCAGCAAATGCTGCGCTACATCCAGAACGGTGGTAGGGAGTCCGCGAAGGCTCAGGAAACCATGCGAAATTGGCGATAAGATTAGAGGAAACCGTGAAAACGATCGCAACTCTCACCATTGTGTTGGGGATAGCCGGCGCTGCCATCGCTGAGAAGCCCAAACGTGTTCCGCCGGCTCCGAGCTCGCGTGAATCGGGTGACTATGTGATCGAGAAGCGTTCCGATGGAACCACGGTCAAGTACAAGAAAAAGACGACTTACGATTTTGAAGGAGTAGGGATCGAAGGGATTCACAACAAGCCCTCTGGTTCCTATGTATCGAATATCAAGGACGTTAAGGCGAGAAGCATCATCCGATTGCGCGAGAATTTTGATGCGGAAGTCATAGATTCTTCTCGTCAAATGAAGTGAACGATTTGCTCTTAAGCTGAACGAGGCCGTATGGAAGCGAAAACGAACCCGAACGCGACGATCCCTATTCGTCTAGACGTAGTGGGAGAGGACGGAAAAGTCCTCCAGGCTAGTGAGTTCGTAAAGGAGAAGATCGTCTTAGGACGCATTCTTTCCGCCGACGTCCGCATTGATGATCCTCGCGTGTCTCGAATTCACGCCCTCATCGAAGTTCGAAACGGAAACATCCTTATTACAGACCTCGCGAGTTCCCACGGCACCTTCGTGAACAACAAGAAGGTAGTCGAAGCGAAGCTCGCTTTCGGCGACACGCTAAAACTCGGCCACATCCAGATCAAGATTTCCAAGGGCTCGGGCGTTGCGATGTCCTCGCAATCCGCTTTTGAGGGTTCGCCTGTGTTTGATGGCGAAGCCACCGTTACTGATATTCCGATTGAGGCATTGAAGGCTCTGGATCGTCGAGCAAAGCCAGAAGAACGGCGCAAGAAAGACGCCTTTCCAGATGAGAACCGGCTCGATGACCGCCGAGACGGGGATCGTCGATCAGAGCAGCGCGAGAAAACAGATCGTCGCTCGAAAGAGAAGAAGGGTGCGCCGCCCACCTTACCCGTAGGAGTCGACAAAGACCGTCGCGCGGGAGAGGAACGGAGGACGGACCTTGATACTGAACGCCGTTTAGGCGATCGCCGTCGCGGCGACCGCCGCGTGTTCGATATCACTAGTCTTGAGCGGCGCATTGAAGATAGGCGCACGCGGCGTTCGGATGACGACTTACTTCCAGAGGAACTGGAAAGAGCCTTCGAAGCGCCGGAACACGCGCGAGAGTTCGAAGTGACGGCCCTTTGGGGCGACCACATTCTCGATGTTTCGAACTATTATGATCCGGTCGTTCTGACAGCGGGTGAGTCTGCGTCGAACGAGTACATCATTCCTAGTGATGGTATCCCGGAGGAGTTTCCGCTCATCACCATCGAAGAAGATGGAACGGCCTACCTCGCTTTCACCGACGACATGAAGGGCACAGTGCGTGCCCGTGACAAAATCTATACGGTTGGTGAGTTGCGGGAAGAGAAGTTTGTAAAACGTTTTGCGGACTACTACGTCGTTGCGCTGAAGCAGGAAGATTTTGCCAAGGTCTCCATCGGCAATATCAACTTCTTCATGCTGTACGTGAAGCCCGCCCCTCGCATTAAGGCAGCCCCATTCTTCCAAAACGATCCGATCATGATGCGCACTGCGATCGGTTCCTTCTTGCTGCTCATGTTATTGATGGTGGGACTCAGCTTCATTGAGCCGCCTAAGCCAGTCACAATCGACATGGTTCCAGAGCGCATAGCGAAGATCGTGATTCGCAAGAAGCCCAAGATTCCAGATGCGGTGCAGGTGAAAGATGCTGCCACTCAAGAAGGTGGCTCGGTGAAAGGTGAAGGCGGCAAGGCGCCTGAACCCGAAGGGAAAGCTGGTAAGCCAGACGCTCCTAAGAAGCCGGACGCCCCGCAACAGATGGCTCCTAAACCTGAGAAAAAGCCTGAGCCGGTGGTTGCGAAACCAGCCCCCGAGAAGCCCAAAGCGACGCCTAAGCCTCCCCCGCGCAAAGTGGTGGATCAGCAGCAGGCGAAGAAAGTGGGCATGCTCGATGCGCTAAGTCGCAGCGGCATCAAGAACGACCTTAAAAACCTGATCAACTCGACGGCAGGCAGTTCCGCTGGTTTCGAGAGCTTCGACAAAGCGGTCTCCGGCGCGAAGGGCAATAGCATTGATGCCTTCGGCGCAGGTGGCAAAGGCTTGAAAGGCGTTGACGCCGGTGGCGGCGGACAAACGGTCGGCATCGACGGACCTTCTACGAAGGGCCTGGGCCGTGGCTTCGAAGGCGGCGGAATCGGAGAGGGAATCTCCGGTCCTGGTCGACTCGGCCAAAAGGGTGAACACTCGGTCAACATCATCTCCGAGAACGTTCAGGTGCTTTCAGGTCTTCCGAAAGACGTGATCAACGAGGTCGTCGCTCGACATAAGTCTGAGATACGGGCTTGTTACGATGCAGCTTTGCAACGTAACCCCAGTGTCAAAGGCAAGATTGTCGTTGCTTTCAGCATCTCGCCGCAAGGGGTCGTCCAAACGGCGTCGGTGAAAGAGAGCACGGTGGGTGATTCGATGCTCGGCAATTGCATCACGTCGCGCGTGAAGTCTTGGATATTCCCCAAGCCTGAAGCGCCGGTCGTGACCGAAGTATCGGCCTATCCGTTCTTCTTGAGCCCCGCGAACTAGATATTGTTCTGCTTGAGTAGGAACGCGCCTAAGTCAGTACCGGGCATTTGGGCTGGGCTGATAGCCAGCGGCAAGTCCGCCGATGCAGGAATGCGACTCGTCGTTGGCGCAGAAATCCGGCTCATGGCCTTCTGAGCATTTCTATATTCCTCATCCGAAGTGCGAACCAGATCCAATAAACCTTTTCCCCTATAAGCCGCGGCAACCGTTGCCGTCGGCTCCTGGAACAAGCCGCGCGTTGCTGCAACCACAGCGGGAGAGACCGGCAGCGTTTCTGCCTGCGAAGGGGTTGAGGCCTGAGACGAATTCGTGCTCGGCGGAAACCAGCCGCTGACAAAATCGGAAACCGTTTTGCGCGAGGCAGCGGTGGGAGCCAGAGACGACTGCTTTGCTTTCACCGCGGTTTGCACAGGTGCCTCGTCTTCATCCCCTGCGTCGAAAAAATCCATAGACGCCAGGCTATCCATAAAACTGGAACCTGAGCTCTTTGCGTCTGTCGCACTTGACTCAGCGTACTCACCTACGAATTTCTTCACGCGAGCAATGCCCGCTGATTTGGCGCCTTCATAGAGGCCATATCCGGCTTCCGCCATTTCGGCCAGGGTCATCGGCTTGTTCTCAGGAGCCTTGCGAGTTTCGATTTCCGTCGCTGTGGCTGCTGCAACGGGTGACGCCTCATTCTGTTTCGAGATTCCCGTGGCGCTGTATTTACTTTCGGGAGCCTGCGCCTCAGATTCGGTGCTCTCCGGGTTGTTTTGAACCAGAATGACCTGGGCAGGCCCGCGCTCTAGGGCTTCACTTTGGTTGTCTGCTTCAGTAAACTCGCCACCTTCCGCTTCGCGCGCACTTTCAGCGCCCACTGAGACGGAAGCTTCATCGATTCCAGCCAGGCCCGCGGCGCTCACGTCAAAACCACTTTCAGCAGAGGTCATGCTGACCGGCCCTGCGATGCTACCCCCGCCAGAACTCGAAGCGGAAGCCCCACCACCGGCGTAGGTCCCGGTAGATGAGCCTCGGCTGCCTGCGGCACCTGCTGGTTCCCCGGCGGTCTCCGTATCGGCACCGCCAGTTGGGGGCGCGCCCACCGTCGGATTAGGCGAAGTAGGATTTCCAATACTGGGAGTTACCTTCCCAGTGGGTGGACTGCTTCCCAGCGCCTCATGGCCGTCCAGTGAGGACTTATTGCCGGGAAACGCAGAAGCGCCGGCTGCAATTTGATCCGGCGTACCCGCGGGAATAGGATTGTCCATGACCTGCGTCGTTTGCCTAGAATTTCCACTTTCTGCCGAAGTAGTATTCTGAGCTTGGACTGCCGCGGCCTTTAAGTCGTCTGCCCTAGAGAGCATGGCATTGTTACTGGCATCTGGGACGGTAAGGCTTCCCTCAGGGGCTTTGGCCTTCGCCTTCTCGAAGTTTCTATCGACTATTGTCTCTAACTCTTTTGCTTCTCTTTTCGCCTGTGCAACCAAGGCAGTCTTCACCTTGCCCACTGATTTTAGAATCTTCTTAGCTAGTCCTTTAGTTCGGTTCTCAGCGGAACCGAGCCTTCCTTCGATTGAGGTCATCAGCTTAAGCTTTTGATCGGTAGAAAGTTTCTGGAAACTCTCAGGCATTTTCTTTCCGAGGAACAAGGCAGTCAGAACTTCGCGCGCAACCTCTTTGTCTTCTCCCATGTCCTTTACGATGGACGCGATCTCTTTGGCGAGGGTCTCCTTTTCTTCTTCTGTCATCTTGCCGTCAGGATCGATTTCTTTGTAATAGGCGTCGAGTTGTTCAGGGCTCATACCGAGCGATTCGGCTAATTCTTTTTTCTCGCGCTTCTTTTTTTGTTCTTCCGTTTCTTGTTCAAGAGAGGTGGTCGTATTGGCAGCCGGGGCATCGGCTTCCGTTTCCTCAGACTCCTCAAGCGAATTACTATGCGCGTGAAGCGACGTAACGGCGCAAAAGCCGTAGGCCAGGCATAATACAAACGCCAGCTGCAATGTGGTTCGCCCAATAGGCAAAGCCGTTCCTCCCCACCTAGTGATAGTGCAAGCCTGTCGCCAGCCATTCCGTGCCTGAAGCGTGCCTAGCGCGCGGGTGTATTCGTTTTGTGAGACACCACCGAGTGCCCGCAAGTGCTCAAATTCAATGGAACCCGCGACTTACCCTGTCAGCGGATTGGACAGGGGTCGAACACCGACCTGACCTTAGTCGATCGCCACTTGGCGTCATTAACTTACTGAAAAGACTAGTGTATTCTTTTCGAATGCAAAGGGCCGGTCCGGCGCACTCACCAGCTTTTAGACAGCTTTACGAGGGTTGAAAAAATGGAAAACGCTTTGGTTAGAGTCTTGGGGTGGCGCGCAACGATCCTTCACGGAGATCCCACCGTCGCGGATCGATGGGAGTGGGTGAAGGCACATCTTAAACAAGGACCTGTTTGGACGCTGGAAGCGGGTTGTGGAACAGGAGCGTTTTCGCTCTTTGCTGCTCGTCAGGGAAATTTCACAGTCGGTCTTTCATTCAACGAAAGAAACAATCACACAGCCGCTGAGCGCGCCAAAATTCTGAAACTGACCAATGTGCAGTTTCGACAAGTCGACTTACGGTACCTGGACGAAGTCGCCCCGAGCTTGGGCAAGTTTGATCAGGTCATTTGTCTTGAGACGATAGAACACTTGCTGGAAGACCAGAAACTCGTGACGCAGCTTGCTGCCCTATTGAAAGAGGGCGGGCAGCTACTACTGACGACCCCCTTCAAATGGCACCATCCCTTAATCGGCGAACACCCCGATCGTGAATACCGGGCTTCGGTGGAAGATGGGGGCCATGTGCGCTTCGGTTATACGGAACGTGAAGTTCGCACGCTTTGCGAAACGGCGGGGCTTCGGGTGCGGCAGGTAGATTTCTTGAGTGGCTACCTTTCGCAAACGCTCTACAGCTGGATCTGCAAACTGGATCAGCGGATGCCGCACTCCCTTGCGTGGGCTATCACCTTTCCGCTGCGGATCTTGCGCAAGTTGGACAAAGCGGTAACGAAGCGGATGGGTTACCCCGCTCTATCCCTTGCGGTTATCGCCGATAAACCGCACGTGAACTAGTCGACCGGAAGCCATCTCTCTAGGGTACGGCGGAGCTGTTCGAGTTTGAGTGGTTTGAAGAGGATGTCGTTCATTCCGGCCTCTAAACAACGTTCCTTTTCTCCTGATACGGCACTCGCTGTAACCGCAACTATGGGAATATTTTTTTGCATTTGTCGCAGGCGCTGCGCGGTTTCGTAGCCGTCCATCTTCGGCATCTGGCAGTCCATAAGAATCAGGATAGGCTCTTTCACTTCTACGCTGACGAGGACTTCATCACCCGATTCAACTGCCTGGTTTGAAAAGCCCAATCGATCGAGCATGGTAACCAGTACTTTCTGATTGATCGGATTGTCTTCCGCCACAAGGATTCGCCCCACTTGCTTGGTGCGGGCCACCGGTTTGAAGAAATCCTCCGGTATCGAAGGAGCGGCGGTGGTTGTTTGCGCGGGGACTTCGAACCAGAAGCGCGAACCTCTACTGGTGGAGTCGACTCCAAGGGTTCCGCCCATGCGTTCCACCAGCTCTTTACAAATAGAAAGCCCCAGCCCCGTTCCTCCATACTGTCGTGTGGTAGAGCTGTCGGCTTGAATGAACGGTGTGAAGAGATGGGGAATGACGTCCTTCTTGATGCCAATTCCTGAATCAATGACGTCAAAGCGCAGTCTTGCGGGAGCGGTCTTCCCCCCGATTTGGAGAATAACGAAGCCCTGCGGGGTAAATTTCAGCGCGTTGCCCACCAAGTTTACGAGAATTTGCCGAAGTCTTGCTTGGTCTCCCATTACATTGTTTGGAGTTTTGGGGTCCCAGATTACGGAAAACGTGAGGTTCTTCTGAGCGGCACTGGCGGAGAATTCATGTTCCAGTGCGCTGATGAGATTGCGCAGGGAGTAGGGGGCTTCGGAGAGTTCCATTTTTCCGGCTTCAATCTTCGATAGATCTAAGATGTCGTTCAGAAGACTAAGTAGGTGGTTCGCGGCATTGTGAATGACCCCTACGTACTCGCTTTGTCCCGGCGACAAGTGGGTCGTCATCAGTACATCCACCATTCCGATGACAGCGTTTAAAGGAGTGCGAATTTCGTGGGTCATGTTGGCAAGAAACTGTGACTTAATGCGAGAAAGGTCCTCGGCGGTTTTTCGATGTTGTTCGGCGGTGAGCGCCTGCTCTTGAATGCGCTTATAGTCGTTAATGTCGGTAGTGGTTCCGAACCACTTTACAATCTCCCCACGGGAGTTTCGCAGTGGCAAAGCACGAGCTAAGTGCCAGCGATAGACTCCATCGGCTCGTCGGAACCGATACTCATCTTCAAAGGGCATTCCGGACTGGAGGGCTTGAGACCACAGGACCATGCACTTATCGAAATCATCCGGATGCAGAAGCCCCCTTCTGTACTCGGAATCGACCTGCATGTCCTCGAATGTGAAGCCGGTATACTCGCTCCAGCGGGCATTGAAGTAGTCGAGGCTTCCGTCTGGCTTTGCCGTCCAAATCATTTGGGGAATGGACTGGGCCAGCGTGCGAAAGCTCTCTTCGCCGGATAACTTAAAGATTTCATCGGTCGACATAAACGGCCCCAGGTGTTTTCCGACTTTACGCAAAAATCCCTAAGAGAAGTTGGAGAAACCCGAAAGATTGTGTGCCTTTGGCCATAGGACCCAAGGCGCTTCTGGAGCCTTGAAGAATCTTGCCTTTAAGGGGAAATGCCACTAATTCTGAAGCTTCTCAAAGCGGGACTAGCTCAGTTGGCTAGAGCGCAACCTTGCCAAGGTTGAGGTCGCGGGTTCGAACCCCGTGTCCCGCTCCACTTTTCCCCTCTATAAAAACAATCGATAATCGATACCCAGGACTTCACCCAGGCGTTTGGCACGTTCGCGACCAATCGAAAGTTTGCCATTTTCCATTTTGGAAAGGTCGGCCTGCTCAATACCAGCCTTCTTCGCTAGTTCCTCCTGGGTAAGCCCTTCCTTGGCCCTAGCACCCCGCAGAATACTACCCGCCCGTCCATATTTCTTGTCTAAGCCCTTAAAGATCTCATCCGCAGGAATGCTATCCCGTTCACTTATGGGAGTTCCAATCTTCTTTAACGTTCCCATAAAACTCGAAAGGGCTGTCTTGGGGATCTCAAATACAAAAGTCGCTTCTTCCGGCGAAGACTTTACAGTCACTGTCGCCATCTTTCCCTTAGTACGGGGCATTTTCATGTGTGCCGGCATAATAGACCTCCACGAGTTTATTCTTTTTATCGACCAGTTCCCAACAAACAACGTACGTCGGCCGGCCGCCCATTAAATGACAATGGTATTTGCCAGCCTGATTCCGAAGTGGCGAATAGTGCTTCCAGTTCGCTCTATAGGGGCCGTTAGCCTGAATATCGGCTGCCAGCGCTCTTAAAGCGAACTGAGCGTCCGCGGGAAGCTTCTCGAATTGTTTCGCTGCCCTTTTCGCTAGATGCACCCGCCACATAAACCCAGTATATGGTATTAAATGCCATATAGCAATAGCAACCATACTGGCTAGGGATGGCAAGTGAGCATTCTAGCGGGGCTTGCGGATTACCCAGGTGGAGAGCCTTGCCCGGCGTGCGGCGCTTAGTGAGGGTGCGTCCGACATTCGCCAGGGAACTGCATGTCGATGTACGCGCCGAAGCGTTGTTGGCGCACGGCTTTATCTTTCGTTTCGAATTCGATGGTTGCGCCGAAGCGTTGACTACTTCCATCGATATCTGTGACCTCCCGATGGGAAGTCCGTAACTGAAAGTTTTCGACGGTGAGTTCCAGGGTGCGTTTGTCTCCCTGTGATTTCAAGTAGCTGATAGTCAGATGCGACTGCCTTTTGGTTTCGCACTTGACGAGTAGGTCGTCCCCGGCAGACGTTTTGCAATCTGTTTTTAGTAGATTGAAGCGCACTTCCGCCCCGGGTCCCCACTGAAAAAGTTTGCCGGGGATCACAGAGTGCAAGAATGCCGGGTCGGCCGACTTCATGACGATTTCAAACAGGTGCGAATCCTGTCTCAGTTCCTTGATTGTCACCTCGCCGTAGTTGAAACTGCCATCCCAGCAGTCCAGTAGCGTATCGCTCGCTGCTTGGGCTCCTGCGCCCATCACCATTGCCACCAATACTAACCAACTTTTGTTTTTCATAAGTCCCCCTAGAAATAGCTTCGGCGGACTTTGAAAAACTCGCCAATCAGATGCGAGGATAGGGGTGATAAGCCGCAGTTATAGCGTCGATGCCCTAGAATAGCGTCCCACTCAGCCACACATTGATGGAAGCCGTACGGGTCCAGCTCGGAGGAGTCGCAGTTCCCAGCTGTAAGCTGCGCAGCTGATCATCCAAGGGCGTTGAGGTGAGTAAGTACGTATAGACGCTAAACATCTTACTAATGTCGTACGTGACCCCCAGTTCAAAAGGCATGTAGTTGCGTCGCAGCGAGTCCCAACCGACATTCTTGCTGAACTCCAAAGTGGTTCCCAGCCGCACGCCGACCTTCTCGTTGACCGCGTAGTTGACCGAGGGGTTCATGTAGATGGAATACTCAGGCTTCGCATTCGTTCCGCCATTGGCGACGTCCTGTAGGGCCAGGGCTTCCCGATCGCGATAAACCCACATGCGCGGCGCGAGCAAAGCAAAAGCGGACCAGCGACTTCCTTCGGGGTTATACGAGAAAGTGGCAAACATGCCCGGGTTTAATAGCAATGTGCGCTGCGAAGGAATTTGACCGGCAATGGCCGCCAAGGGAACATCGGTATTAACCGCTCCGGCGAGCACCCAGTTTGCGCCTTTTAACAGCTTGCCCGAAACGCCAAAGCGCTGGCCTTGGTGTCGAAACTCCCACTGGTTGGTAACGACCAGCTGATTTCGAAATTGCACATCGAATGCGAAGCGCTCGCTGAACTTCCATTTGACTGAGACGAGGTTGAAAAAGTTGAGGCCTGAGTCGGAGGGTTCTCCGGTCATCCCGGGAGGCATGCCTAGGGGCAATCCAATACCTGGGCCGGCGAAGAAGCTATTGTAGTTCATCCCGAAGTTGCGGCCGATCCAGTCCAGAGTGCTGGTCTTCTTGGTTTCCTCTAAAGAGGCAGGCGCCGGACTTTCGGCGGCTCCAACGCGTGATGGCATCGAAGCAACTAGAATGGCCAGTAACCAAAAGTGATTAATGCCCCAACGTGAAGTTTTCATGGTTTCCCCCCAATCTAAGGAGAGAGCAAGGGCTGTGCCGTTTTCTGAGGAAACGGCCAGGCACTTACCGACGAAAAGAACGTAAATGTTTCAGGTTCATTCAGGCGGACTGGTAGCTCTTTGCTACTGGTTCAACGGTTGGTTCGCCTACCAAAGTAATAAAGACCACTTCCTACCGTGAGAGCGCCTAAGCCAGCTGCAAACTGGGCCTGGGAAGCGCCCAGCATGACGACTACCGACGCTGCGATCGCAATGACCGGAATCAACGACCCCAGTGGAACGCAGAACTCTGCCCTCCTTAGGCCCTGCTTGCCCTCTAACTGTCGCAAACGGATCACCGAGCCTGCGGTTCCGACATAGACGACGAGCCTTGCCATCGCGCTACTCATGGCAAGTATGACGAAGGATCCCGAAAGCGCCATCAACCATCCCGCAACGGCTGTAATCAAAATCGCATTGGCCGGGGTACGGTACTTTGAGTGTATAGACTTCAGTGCTTTGGGTAGATCGCCTTGCGCAGCCATGCCATACAGTTCGCGGGAGCCCGTCAGAACCTGTCCCATGTTGTTACCCGCCATTGCCAAAATCGAGCCGATGGCGACGAAAAGAGCTCCATGCGTTCCAAGAAGAACCCCTCCCGCATCGGCAAGCGGCGTTTTGGAGCTCACCAAACCGGGTAACGAGGATTCGGCAACCAATTGCAGCAGAATGAAGATACTTGAGACGAAAACGACGGAAATCATCAATGCTTGTGGAACGACTCGAGTGGGCGCTTTCACTTCACCGGCCGGCACGGGGATCACATCGTATCCTCCAAACATAAAGACCAGCAGAAGCAGGGCACTTCCCCAAGAAGACAAAGTGGCGTTTGAGCCAGGGAGTTCAAACCCTGGTTGAGAAAAAAGCCAGACCAAGATGAGTGAGAGCAGGGGCACGAGCTTGCCCACCGTGAGAAAGGAAATGACGTTGGCGCTAAGACGCATGCCTCTGAAGTTAATCCACGTAAAAAGACCAATCAGAAACGAAATAAAGACCGCGCGCCCCGTTCCCGACTCGACACTTGGGAAAAACATCCCCGTGGCAATGGCCAAGCCACTTACCACCGACGCAAGGCCGGTCACTCTTGTTAGCCAAATCATCCAGCCTATTTGAAATCCTGCAAATCTACCGAAAGCTTCTCGGGAGTACAGGTAGGGTCCAGAAGTCCAAAGATTGAGTTGGATTGGATAGTTAGGCAGCCATCTCCACTGTAGACCCCTTGTGATCGGCCAATTGATCTGCAGGCTACATTGCGCTTCGTGAAGCCCCCTACTGGCAGTAGCTTTGCACCAAACAAAGGGATGTTAAGTCCAAATCTAAGAGTGTCGCGAGCGGCTCTGTTTGTTCTCGGTTCTCTCTTCATCGAATCCTCAGCCTTGTTGGCAGAGCATTCGGCTGTGGAACCCGGTATCAGGCGGCCCCGCCCCGAAGCGCCCGAAGAAGCAGTGGTTGCCTGGATTGGTAAACTCGTTTGGCACAAAGACTTTCTTTATCTAGAGACCCCCTCAGGGAAAATGCATCGTTTGATCGCCTTTAAACCGGCTCTTGAGAATTTACTTTCCAAGGGCGCAGATGAGAGCGGGAACGTTGTCACTCTCGTTGGTAATTTCGATGGTAAGCGACTGGCTGTTACTGAAATCCGAAGTATCGAGACGCAAAAAGACGCTGAGAGCGGAGGAATGAAACTCCTTCCACCGGAAGAATTGTCATACACGTTTTACGTGAAGCAACGATTTGCGCCGGGCGAGCGTTACCAAATTCCGCCCCCTTCAGAAAAAGTTTCTAAAACCAAGAATGAAATAGCGGCCCGGTTAGGTAAGATTCCAGGCGTGGAGCTGGATTTGGAACACTCGAGATGGACACCAGATCCAATGACATTGACGGTCCGCACAGATCTCGAAGGCGAGGCTTTGAAGGAGCGATTACGGGCAGCAGGCTTCAAGTCTGCGCATCCGATTCTAGTCGATCGGATTCACACTAGGCCTTCGACCCCAGTGGTTCCAGAGCAAGGAAGAGCCAAGCCTTTTACTCCGGTTGTACCGGATTATATCGATGACCACTTTTTTCCTGAATAAAGTAAGCCACCCCCTAGCTCTATTTATATCTAATATGCTAATATTAGATATATGAAGCATATCGGCACGACCAAAACATCGGTGGAGCTAGAGACCGAAAAAGTAGACCTCGCCAAGCGCCTGGGGCAGGTATCCACCCTTCGTGAACTTTTGGATCTGGCTCTGGACGCCTATATTGCGCAAGCGAGGCGCCACTCCATGGCAAAACTGCTGGGAACGGGTTTTTACGAGGGGAGCAACCGAGTGAGGCGCAATCGTGGCGGTTCTGATCGATAGCTCTGTTTGGATTTCGGCCTCCAATCCCAAGACTTCGGAATGCAATGAACTCAAAAAGCTTATCCTGAAGAATGAGCTCATTCATCTCACTCGCTTTATTCAAGTGGAAGTGTGCCAGGGTGCTCGAACCGAAGAGCAGTTCCACCAGCTTTGGGACGCCTTTCAGGGGTTTGATTTTCTTGAAGTGACTTCGCGCCACTGGGGGATAAGCGCCTGGAACTACTTTCGATGCCGTAAAAAAGGAATCACTCTAACCACCCTGGACTGTTTGATAGGTAGCCTGGCGGCGGAATATGGAGTGCCGCTTTGGACTCTAGATAAAGGACTTGCTGCTTCAGCTTCCATCATCGGATTCGATTTACGTAAAAATTAAACCTATTCCACTAGTCCAACAGGAATGGCAGGAACGGGATTTGCGGCGCGTGGTCTCAAAGGGACGGGGAGCGGCACCGTGTGAAACTCACTTCCTGGCATCCATCGTGTGGGGAACAGTTCTACTGAGGTTGGCCGTTGTCGGCCAGCAGGTTGGGGACACTGGCCGCTGAAGATGAAGGTGCCATTGTGATTCTCGGCCTTTAAACCAAAAAGCTTCGCTACTTCGCTCATGGCTTCATCGAGCGTTTTAACTTCCGATTCGTCCTGAGTGCCAAAACTCCAATCCACTTGCCGAGTCGCGCACTCACCGGGAATCAAATAGCTAAATCCAGGCACCATTTTCCTTGAGCCGGGATAAGAGGGTCTGGGTTCGCCGAACTGAAGTTTTAGCTCACCCAGCAATTCTCGTAAGGGTACGGAGCGAGCAACGATGGATTTGATTTTGAGATTGCTCTCATCCAGCGTGACCACGAGCTCGGGACCAGCCGCTTGCTCATCATAGCTCGTGCGCAGCAAATCGTAGCGGCCGCGTGTTCGCACAACGCCATTCATCTGACCGACGGTAGACGAAACGAGATTTTGAAACGGAATGCGCTGATCTTCTGCCGTAATCATGGTGAAAACTACATGGTTTCCATCGGCTATCATCTGATACCGCGATTTCTGAAGCTGAGGGATACCTGCAAAAGTTTGCGCGAACTCTTTCTCAATGATCTTGCGGCTTCGAACGACCTGCTGTGGGCTCGATTCGTTAATCAGAAAAAAAACACGCGAGGTAAATTGAGGTTCTGCGTTCGCCAGTAGGGGCGCGGCTTGGAAGCCGACCGCCATTAATGCACAAAGAGAAGAAAGATGCTTCATGGGCTCCCCGTTTCAAACTCCACGCTGTGTAAGAGCTCGGGTTGAACGTAACGGACTTTCACTGAATGCTTATCGCGCACTCGGATTGGCAATCGGGGCATCGCGGCCGACGCATATTCCACAGGCGCTTCCTGTTGAGTGGCCTGAAAAGCAGGGGAAAAAGCGATAACAGAAAGCCCCAAGGCAGCGGCAATCCCAGCGGGAAAGCCCCAAGACCGTGCAAATAGGCGTGCGGGGGAAGGGCGCTGACTACGGAAGTCGTTCAGCTTCCATCCCTTTAAAATCAAAGTCTCATCGCGTTGCAAACGTGAATAAACTCGTAGGAGAGAAGAAGCCACTTCGGGTTCAGGTTGAAAGTAAGAATCAAAGGTAGCTTTAATGTGTGCCTTCTTTTCCTGACAAGGCAGACAACGAACCAGGTGCGTACGAACTTTCAGTCTTTCCCAGCGCCCCATTTCTGCAGGCATGGACAGGAAACCCATGAGAGCTTCCTGGCTAGGACAGTTTCGGTGCGGCATGCAGCCCTCCCCGGTGTCCAAAGCCGTCGCCCACCATTTCAATCAAGGCGCGCTTGGCGCGCACATAGGCTTGGCGGGAAGCCTGTTCGGAAATCCCGACTCGGTCGGCAACCTCTTTGTGAGACATACCCATTCCGTCACGCAGCCAAACGATCTCAGATTCTCTGTCCGAGAGCGATTCCATTGCGACAGATAATTCTCTCAGTTCCACAGCGCGTTCTTGGCGACGTTCGAAAGCTTCCGGCAAGTCTCCGATAGAATCGAGCGCCACATGCGGGCGTCGTGCTTCGGGAGTACGAGCTACCTTGTCGATGAGGCAGTTGCGTACGATTTGAAGTAGGTAAGACTGCACGGCAACGTCATTGTGTGATTCCAGGCGATCGACGCTCAGCAAAAAGCGAACGTACGTTTCTTGGAGGATGTCTTCACACAGCGGACGGTCTCCTTTGGTTTTCCACATCAAGAAGCGCATAAGGCCCGGTGATGTTTTTTGATAGAGCGGAAGGAACGCGGATTGGTCCCCCTGCTTCAACTTTTTTAACCAGCTTTTTAAGTTCCCCGGCATGACCCCTCTTTGTAATGCCTATGCAATTGAAACGCTAAGGCAGTCCACTATGTGACAGTCACACGCAATATAGGTATAAAGCGGCCGCTGTGGAAAATCTTAAGGGAATCCGTCTTTCAAAGCTTGAAGAAAAAATGGTTGAGCACGGTCACTCCGCGTTTCGAGGCCGACAACTATTTCAGTGGATATATCAAAAAAAAGTAAATGACTTCAATGAGATGACTGACCTCTCGAAGAAGTTTCGCGTGTGGCTGACGCAGCATTTCATTTTGCCAAAAGTAGAGCTCGCTGAGCAGTTCGACAGTGGCGATGGGACCATCAAATACCTGGTTAAGCTGCACGATGGCGAAAAGGTTGAAGCGGTTTTTATTCCAACCGAAGGGCGAAATACGCTCTGCGTCTCAACCCAAGTCGGTTGCAAACAGGCTTGTAGCTTTTGTGCCACGGGGTATCAAAAATTCACCCGCGATCTGAAAACATGGGAAATTGTGGACCAGCTGCTTTCGTTACCCTTTCCTGACAGGGTCACCAACATCGTTTTCATGGGGATGGGTGAGCCGTTTGATAATTACGAGAACGTGATTGAAGCGCTCGAGATTCTCCAGCACCCAATGGGCTGCCAAATTGGCCGAAAGCACATCACGGTTTCGACAGTGGGGCTGGTGCCGCAGATCCAATCCTTTGTCGATGCCAACGTCGGGAAGCTCGCTATCTCGTTGCATGGAACCACCGACGAGCAACGCACGAGCATCATGCCGATTAATAAGAAGTACCCGCTTGAGGAGTTGCTTGCGAATTGCCGCGCCTTGCGAATGCCTGACCGGCTTCGGATTACTTGGGAGTACTTGTTAATTGATGGGATTAACGACTCGGAAGAAGACGCTTACCGGTTAGCCAAAATATTAAGAGGGATACCGAGCAAGATTAACCTGCTCGCCTACAACGAAAACTCTTTCATTCACTTCAAACGCCCGCCCGAAGAGCGGATTCTGAAGTTCCAGCGCATTTTGCTGGGTGAAGGGTACACGACGACCTATCGACGGAGTCGGGGGCGAGATATCGCGGCGGCCTGTGGCCAACTGCACCATGCTTCGAAAGCGCGCGCGGAAAGACTCGCTCGACTGGCACCCCAAGCCATTGCTGCGCCTGTTGCAGCAAATTAAAGAGTTCAGATTTTTACGGTGGTTTTCCAGCGCTGGGCGAAAGCTATTTCTTTGTCTCGTGATTCCAGCATTTTAGCTTCGTCCCCTTTCCAGTGGTCTCGGAACCATTCGGAGGTGACCCGTATAAAGTCGGCAAAAGGGGTGGTGGCGAATCCAAAGTCTCGGCGCGCCGCACTGCTGTCTGGAATGATATTGGTCAACGAGGCGTAAGGGCCCCCCATCTCCTTTAAAACCTCCCCCGCAACGCAGAGATAGTCAGGAACGACCCCAAGCGCCTTGGCGCTTTCTTCGATGAAGTCTCGCAGCGTGATGATCTCAGATTGGCCTAGCAAGTAGCACTTGCGCAGGACGCGCTTGCGATTTTCCGCGACTTGCAAAAAAGCGCGCGCGCAATCGACCGAGTAAAGCAGTCGAAAACTCTGCGAGCCGCTATCCGCAAGAAGCATCGGTCCCCCACTGAGGAGCCGCATGAGGTACCAAAAGCCAAGGTCTGTCGGGTCTTCGGGTCCGTAAACAACGGTCGGTCGCAAAATCGTCCAAGGGACTTTGCGCTGTTTCATGCACTCTTTTTCCGCCTCTAGTTTTCCACGCGCATATTTCCAGTGGATGTCCCCTAAGTTTTCCTCTGGCGGTTGGTATTCATGGGACACTTCACCGTCCGTGAGCGGCCAGGGGTACTTTGCCGGGGCGTAGCGGTAGACCGAGATAGTGCTGCAAAGAATGTAGTGCGAGGTTTTGGAGAAAGCCTTGAGCGCTGCTCGGACATGCGCTGCCGTGAAGGCGATGTTGTCGATGACTACATCGAAACTGTCGACTGCGTTCGCCCGAACGAGGTCTTCCAGCTTTTCTCGGTCACCTTGAATATGGCGGTGTTCCGGCAAATCATTCAGGGCGTGATTGCCGCGGGTGAAAACAGTGACCTCGTGGCCCGCTTCGTTGAACTGTCGGACAATCTCTTTGCCGAAAAAACTCGTACCACCAAGGATAAGGACTTTCATGGAAGGCCCACTATAGCACCAGTTCCCCTTAGAGTAAGTCAGGGACGATTTGGCGGATGCGTTCGAGTTCCGAACACATCTTTTCCCATTCACTGAGCAAGGTGCTCAGGCGCTTTTCAAGCGAAGGGTCCCAGTTACTTTCGGTCTTCTGCTTGCCCAGGGTTTCGATCTCCGCTTCAGCAGCTGAAATCTTCTTCTCAAGCGATTTTGCCTGGTTCTTGTATTTCTTGCGCTCTTCGAAGGAAATTTTGGGGGTGTCTTTGGTGGATTGCGCCTTTTTCTCGGCAGGGGCTTGAGAGGGCAAGGCCTTGCCTTGGCCTTCGAGGTGCCGCACATACTGGGGATACTTCTCAAAGAACGATTCCAGGTTACCTAGGTGATCAATGCATTGATGATCATTGGTTAGGTAAAGGATGCGCTCAGCAATATCGGCGACGAATTCACGATCGTGGGAGACGAATACGGTCGTGCCTTCGAAGTTTCGCATGGCCTCTTTAAGAAGCTCTTTGGTCTCGATGTCCAAGTGGTTGGTAGGCTCATCGAGCAAACAGAAGTTGATGCGAGTGACCAAAATGCGCAGCAGCGCCAACCGGGCGCGCTCGCCCCCGCTCAGTACGCGCACCTTCTTATTCACTTCTTCTTCGCCGCCGAACCCGAAAGCGCCTAGCCAGGCGCGCACTTCTTCGTAGCTAACGCCCACGGCTCGAGAACGAAGATTGTCCATGAGTGTGTCGTCGAGGGAGAGCTCATCCAGCTGATGCTGTCCGAAATAGCCTGTCATCAGATTGTGGCCGTTGATGAGCTGGCCGTTCACTGGCTTCAAACGTTCCGCAAGAACGTTGAGCAAGGTGGTTTTACCAGCGCCGTTGTCGCCCATGATGGCAACGCGCTGACCTCGGGCAATGTCGATGGATACGTTCTTTAAAATCCACGGACCTTCTTCGTCGTATCGGAAGTCTAAGTTCGTGGTAGCCACCGGGAATTTGCCACTCGGCCCCGCATGCCGGAACCGGAACTTTAAGTTGTAGCTAAAACCCTCGATGCGAACGAGCCGTGCTTTCTGCTCCGCCAATTCCACCCGCAGGGCCTCTGCCGCTTTGAACTTACTTTGAGCGCGATTGGCGGTATTGGCCTTGGCGCGAAAGCGCATGAAGAAATCCATGTTCTCATCGATTTTGCGCTCGGTCGTTTCAATTGCCTTTTCGAGCAGGCGCTTTTCTTCACCCAGAGAGTCTCGAAAGGTGAGGTAATCGCGCTGGTGCGAGCGGAAGAAGAAGCGACCTCCGTGTAAGACGGCGAGCGAATCCGTGGTGCGCTTTTGGAGTGAAACGTCGTGAGTTACGAGTAGAAGGCTTCCCTTATATTCCTTGGTCAAAAACTCTTCGAGCCATTGAATGGAGGAAATATCCAAGTGGTTGGTAGGTTCATCGAGCAAAAGGATTTCGGGCTTCTCGACGAGTGCCGCCGCGATGAACACGCGGAGCAACCATCCCCCGCTCAAATCGCCCATCGGGCCGTCCATCCACTCGTTGGAAAAACCCAACCCGCTTAAGATTTTCCGGGTTTCCCACTCCGCTTCGATCTCATCGAATTCAAGCGGATCTTTGCCCAGCCCCAATCGGCTCACGATATAGCTCACCGCCGAGGTGCCCATCTCGTGCTTGGCCTTGATATCGACGACAGCCGAGTCTAGAAGCGACTGATCGAGAAAGCCGAGGCGCAGCTTCTTACCCCCTACGACAATGCAGTTGCCCGAAGAGGACTCGGAACGACCGGCCATAATTCGGAGCAGAGTGGACTTGCCTGAGCCATTTCGACCCGCCAAAGCCACACGCATGCCTTCGTAAACGGTCCAGTTTACATCTTCAAACAACACCCGATTGGGCAGTCGAACGGATACATTTTCTAAGACGAGCTGCGCGTTCATGGGAAGGCAAAGCACTACCCGTTTGGGGCGTTCGTGGCAACCTGCTTGGGCTTACTTTGACTGGCTTTCTGTAATCGCTTTGGGAACGTAGGCCTCGCCCGACAGAACAGAGAGAATTTTTCGATACGTTGCGGCCGCCGGCACGATGCCTGCCTCGATGACCTGTTCCTGAAAGTGCTTCTCCTCTTCAGTCGCACTATCAGCCAGGCGTTTGGACTCGAGAACGGGAACGCTCGCGACCTCGCGCTTGGGTTCCGACTTGGGTGCGGGTGCCGGGTAGCGACTCGTGTTCCACTCCGAGAACCCAGAGGCGGCAGCTCGAAACAGGAGTGGGATTTCCGGCTTTTTGGGTGCGAAAGGAATCACAAGAGCCGAGGTATCGGGCTTCCGGGAGGGTTCCAATTCGACGGGCTCAAAGTCTTCCATTTCGCCGAAAGCCTCGTCCATGTCCGGGAAGAGGTCGAGATGAGGGTCTTCATCAGCATGGGCTGCTGCTGACCATAAGGCCAATGCGCAAAGCAGACTCAAAATGAAGATTCGAATTCCCCCCATGCTCCCCTCTATTGCTAGACAAGTGCAAGGTGGCCGCCAGGATGCTAGGCACGGCTCGATAGGGCTAAACCCATGAAAGTGCGGCGAATACTGCGAGGATACAGTGTTAACTAGTGAATATCAGGGCTTTTACCGTCTTCGCGTGCAGATGGGACGAGTGTATCTAGGTTGTCCAGGGCGGTCCCCAAGGCTCGAATCTCTCGAGCGCTACTTGCCTTGGCCAGACGGTGGCGCAGGAAGCTTTGGACTGCCCGATTCAGTAGGCGCCAATCCCACTCGGGGCACTCTTCGCGTCGGGCATAGGACAGAAGAAAGGGTAGGGCGAGTGGGCTAGCGTACAAAGTCCCATCCTGGAGCGCAGGGTACTGCGTCCAAGCGGGTTCGGACTTCTGAAAGCGGGCGATCCAACTCTCAAGAACCGACTGAAGGCGCGGTCCCACTTTGGCAACCGGCGCGTTCATTAAATAGCCATCCAAGAATTCCACGACAGCGGCTTGTAGCAGGCTTTTCCCAAGAGAACAAGCACTTGGGCCCGCCGCCAAAGTTCCTTCACAATCGGGGCGTAGGATTAAGGAATATAAACATTTAATAGAGGTACGTAAGTCGATGGTTACGAAGTTAGTGCACGCCAGTTTCATGTTTAAAACCTTCTCACCCGAAGACTTGGAGACCCTGTCTTCCATCCTAGAGCTGGTAAAGTTCGAAACAGGGCAAGAGATTTTCACCCAAAACGATTCGGCCGACTCGATGTACTTCATCAAGTACGGCACGGTTCAGGTCAATCACCGAACCGAGTCGGGAGATGATCTTCAGGTCGCCGTTTTGGGTACCGGCTCTCACTTTGGCGAGATGTCGTTTTTGGATGTCGCGCGGCGGATGGCTACTGCAACGGCAGTGGAGCATACGGAAGTCGTGCGCATCAGTTTCAAAAATCTTCAAAAGCTCTTCGAGGTTCATCCCGCCCTTGCCTCGAAGTTCCACCAGGCGGTCGCGCAGACTTTGGCGAGCCGCTTGCGAACCACGACGCGCGATCTCTCGCGCAACAAGGCAAGCAAAACTCTGCATCTGTAATCCTACCGCTGTACGTTGTATCCCAACGAAAGGGCGCGAGAAATCGCGCCCTTTTCCTTTTTACACTCTCGCGTCGAGGACTTTGAGGGGACTGGGACGGGCTCGCGAGAGATCAAGGTTTACTGGTATCCGAGATCGCTTCGGCAAAAGCTTTGACGTCGCTATTTCGATGATTCTGTAGCCGATTGATCAATATCTTCTGCGTCTCCGCATCCATCGATGCGGAAATGCCTTTCAAAGACCCACCCGTGCTAGGTACGCCTTCTCCACTAGCGGGCGAGCGGACCGTCGACTCTGCAAACTTCATCACGAGATCTAGCCCGTCTACGCCCAAGTAACCCGCTACTCGCGCTGCGGACACGCGAATGAGGGGATCGCTCGAATCCACATCTTCTGCGAGCTTTACCAAAAGGGTTGCTCGATCGAGGTTCTCGATGAAGCGTGCATTCGTCTTGAGGCCCTGCTCATGCAGCATCTTGACGACCTTTTCCCGAGCCGGTCCGTTCGGATCCAAGAAGAACGCTCTACGAGTCTGGTTGAAGGCATTTTTCCTTTGTTCGCAGCTAGCTGCGGCGTTTGCCAGCACGGGAGCCGCGCGCTCGAGTTCCGCTTTGGATTCCTTTTCAAACCGATAGAGCTTGGTGTCGGGCGCTGCAGAAAGGGCTCTTTCGCGTAGCTTGCCTTCCAGTCCTTGCGCTCGAATACGGTCTGCGACAGCAAGGAACTTTACCGCATTCAAACTCCCAGAACCGTTCTCTTGATTGGCCGCAAGTCCATTGGGGGACAAGAACGCCGTCTTCTGGAGTAAGGTTTTGATTTCCGAAGTAGATAAACTGGGAACTAACAACTTGGCCGCGGCAATGGCGCTAGCGACCATGGCGGCGGCTCCACTCGTTCCGCCAAAGGTTTTTGCCGTCTTTCCGTCGAGGGTGGACTGAAGGTAGCGATCGCTGGGGGCAGATACCGCGACCCCGGTGCCGGCCGATGAAGTGGCGCTAGGGTACCCTTCGGGAGTTACGCTACCGACGAGAATTCCCGGGAACTCGCGATCGTTGCGATCTAGCCTCGAAGGCCATTCATTTCCTGCTGCGGCAACAAGGGTAGCTTTCGCGGCCATGCGCTTCAGAGCGTCTTGCGCCGAGTTGCTGTTTGCCCCGAGACCGACGCCAATTTGGACAACAGCCGGAGCGGCCTTTTCTTCCATCGATTCGGCGACTTTTTGAAAGTCGATCGTAGAGTGCACTTCGTAAAGCTGGGTGAGCTCAATCGGCGCTTGTAACGTGTAGGGGGTGGCGGCGGTCAGGAGCGAAAGCACGAGTGCACCATGGGGTTCCGTGCCAGGGGCGCTTGCTACAACTGGGGCCACGACTTTCTTAGAGTCTGCCGTGCGGTAGTCGCGGTCGACCAAAGCGACCTTTGTGCCAAATCCCATTCGCGAAGCACTTTTGGGAAAAGCTGCCAAATCCGAACCGACCGCTTCTTGGGCCCAAAAGGGTGACAGGCTTCCGTCTCTGAGCAGGGGCGTTCCATAGCTAGGCGTAAGACCACAAGCTTCTGTCGACGCGATCGTATTGAGAGGTTTCGGCTCGTCGGCACGCGCCACCAAGTTGTAGTTGATCTCGCATTCGGCAACGTTTGATGCCGACTGGTATTGCGCGCAAAGTTGAACCAGCTTCTGATAATCACGCTGGAGGTCAGAGCCTTTGGGCATCACAAAATCGTAGGGGGATCGTTTCGGTCGGTAAACCAGCGAGGTGTTAAGCGATTGATGGAGTTGATCGCGCTTAGAAAACCCAGCCTTGGCACTGGTGCGAAACTTCACAATGATCCCGTAGGCGTTTTCGGTGGGAGAAACCGAATGGGCAGGCACCGAAAGGACCAGGAAAAAAACCGCTCCGAGCAGTATCTTGGCGTTAGGCATTGTCGAGATTCCTTTCGATTGGGATACTCCCATTATACCTATGAGCAACTGGAAGCGACACGTATTGCCCCATGGCCCACTGCGTCTGATAAAGCCCGGCTTGTGGGAGGTCACGGGGATGGCGCCCAGAGGGCCCGTGCCGCGAAATATGTTGGTCTATCGACTTCCCGATCAAACGCTTCTGTTGCATAGCGTTATTGCGCTCGATGACGCGCGCATGAAGGAGCTCGAAAGTCTCGGCGAACCAGCCGTTCTGATTGTCCCAAGCAAAATTCATCGCCTGGATGCCGGTGTGTATAAGGAACGGTATCCCGCCCTCAAGGTGATTTGTCCGAAGGTGGCCCGTTCTGCCGTGGAGCAGGTGGTGAAAGTGGACGCCTTAGCGGAAGAGTACCTTCCTTCTCGCGGAATCCAGTGCTTAAAGCCGGCTGGTTTAAAGGAATGGGAACTGGTTTACGTTTTGAAGATCCCTTCCGGCAAAGTGCTCGTTGTAACCGATTGCCTGATGAACCTTCCGAATCTGGGTGGCATCCAAGGGCTCTTCTTGAAGTGGCTAGGGAGTACCGGTTTCTTTGGAATCACCCGCATCGGTCGGATGCTCTTGATGCAAGACAGATCGCAGTTCAAGTCTTGGCTCGGGGAGGTCGCTGGGTTGTCGGATCTCGAAGTGATCTCGGTGGCGCATGGTTCTATTATCGTCGACAAATGTGCCGAAAAGTTGCGCGCGGCTCGCGACCGCTTATAATTTCCCGCGATTGCGCTCCCAAACGTGAAACTTCAAAGATCGAACCAAAGTTTTCGCTTGGGCGTCGAGGTGGGTTTTAAAGCTGCGAATGTTCTTCGGTGTGATCCTACGACTCGACAGCAAATCCAAAATCAAAATTTCCAAAGCACAGGAATGCAGCCAGTCCACTTCGTTTTTGAATCCACAAATGGCAGTGAACTGGGTTCTTGAGAGGAACTCGGAAAGCTCTCGTTGGGTTGCTTGAAGGGTCTCGCATGACCCAAAGTGAATAATGCGGTCGCGTCCCTTGCCGGTAAATTCATGCAGATCCCGCAGAGGAATTTTATCGTTTCCAATGTGAATCGCTCCGGGCGCTCCATGAACCCCCAAATAGAGAATCGGAAAGCTTTGGTACTTCGATTTCACCCACTCCTTAATCACTCGCCCAAATTCGTCGCGAGTTGACGCTGTGCGGTGAATGTAGGGGATATTCCACTGACTTCTCAGTAGATCCAGCACCGGGACCACGGTGCGCCTGCGCCGCAAACCCTCATCCCAATCGCCTTCCAAGCAAAGTATCCCATTGCGCACCATTTAAAGTCCCCAGTCCAAAGTCGAGATGCAAACATTGTATCGCGTTAACAAGTGTTTGGCTTTAGGTGGGCAGCGTCAAAATCGTGCGTTGACACATTTGCACATAGTAGAGATTGATTAGTAGAAATTCTCATAGGTTGGAGGGGGTTCCGTGAGCGTTATCTTAGAAAAGTTCCATGACGGCGGCGTGTTTATGTATTTCATCCTCATCTTCGCGGTGGCGACGGTGGGGTTTATTATCGAACGCGCCAGGGCTCTTTACGTAACGGTAAAGGAGCCGGCAGCAGATTTCAGACAGAAACTGCTCCATTACTTGCCTAAGGGCGAGTTTCTTGCTGCGGCAGACGCAGCGCGCAACTCAGAGCCGAAAACGGCCCTCAACGGTATTGTAGAAACAGGGTGCCGACTGCGGGCGAATGCGGCGGGAGAAGAAGAGCTCCAAGCTCGTATGGACGAGCGCCTTGCGGAAGAAATTTCCAAAATCGACCGACGGACCGGCTTCTTGGCCATGTTCGGGAACGTCTCTACTTTGTTAGGTCTACTCGGAACGATTAGCGGGATGATCTCATCCTTTGCTGCTGTCGCGAGTGCTAACCCTGCAGAGCGTGCAACGATGTTGTCGGCGGGTATTTCGGAAGCGATGAACTGTACCGCCTTCGGTCTTCTGGTCGCGATTCCGGCATTGGTTGCCTATGCGGTTTTCCAGAATCGAACGGATCGGATTGTGACGCAGCTCACTCAGCTCACGGCTCAGATCTATCACGATCTTCTGTTCTTCACGGAAGCGGGCAGCGCAGAGCCTGTGAAGCAAACCGCAAGCAAAGCAGTACCGAGTTTCAGCACGAACCCACAACCCGTGGGGGCATAAATGGCTGGAGCAGGACCTATGCTTCCCTCTTCTGGAGGGAAGCGGAGCTTAGATGCGGAGATCAATCTAGTCCCTTTCATCGACTTGCTCTCGGTTTGTATCTGTTTTCTTCTGATGACCGCTGTGTGGATGCAGATCAGCACCCTGCAGGTGAAGCAGAGTCACGGTACGGAAGGAGCCGCTTCGAAACCGGGTGATATGGAGCTGGATGTTCAGTTCGGCGGCCCGAATAAAGTTCAGCTGGCGCTCAAAAAGAACGGCAAGGCCTTCAAGAAAGCCGCATTCGAAGGCGCTGAGTTTAGCGCGGTCTTGGCGTCAATGGATTCTCAGCTGACGAGTTGGTTGGGAGCTCCTACGAAAGTCGACACGGGCAAACCAGCCGTTTCTCAAGTCTCTGCAGCAATGGTGACGCCCAAAGCGGGCGTGACTTACGGGAACCTCGTCTCCGCGATGGATGTTTTGCGCAAGCACCACATCGTCAATCTGGGAGTTGTTCCGGTGGGGGCAAAATGAGCTTAACGGCCAGCACACTCAAACCAGGCGTTTTTGCACACCACCTCGTGGGTCGCGGCAAGGGTCGCAAGGGGCGACGTAATATCGTTTCGAACTTGATGCTCACGCCCATGGTGGACATGTTCAGCCTTTTGGTGATCTTTTTGCTCCAGGCTTATTCGGCTTCGCCGGAATTGCTGGTGATGATGAAAGGTGTGACGCTTCCTAACGCCATCACCGGACTGGAGATCCAGGATGCTCCCGTGATTGCGGTTGCAACCGAAGGCGTTTTTATCGACCAAAAAAGCATTGGACCCGTGGACAAAGTTCTCGCGGAGCCTAGCGCCTTGCTTTCGAAACTCGGGGAACTTCGCAAGCAATGGATGGCGGGGAATCCGAACACGGCGTTTCCAGGTGAAATTATTCTTCAGGCCCACAAGGAAGTATCGAGCACCACGATCTCTCAACTCATGGCGATTCTTCCGAGCGCACACTATGGTTCGATTCAGCTAGCGGTAATTTCTGGCGGCTGATTCGCTGCAGTTCCGCTTTCGGGTTTCAGGGTTTTTATGGGGGGGTACCGAAAAGTGACGTTATTTAAGTACACGAGACCAGCGTTGATTGCCGTCTTGCTCGCGTCGAGTGTTGCTCGAGCTGGAGACCCCCAGCTGGCAAAAGATATCGAAGCCCTGCGCAATTCACTTCCCCTTAAAGATGGCGCTCGTCCTACGCTGACTTTGCGGCTTGCGGACGTTCTGTTTGATATCGGGGTCGACCAGAGCGGAAATGCGCTTGCGACCGACAAGGAAAAAGCAGCTTCGAATGCGTTGAGAGCCAAGACAGTAGCTCTTTACGAAGAAGCGCTAAAAGGCACTCAGTATCACCCAGGTGCCACCGGGGCGTTAGCCTATAAAATTGAATTCCAATTGGCTCGTCTATACACAGAGCAAGGCAAAGTCGATGCGGCCAACACGCTTTGGAAAAAGCTCTATGCCCAAGAAGAACTCAAAGACCTTCGCCGAGAAGCGGCACTTCGACTTGCCGAGTACTATGAGAAGCAGAAGTCACAAGCCGCTCTGAAAGAAGCAGACAAGTACTACCTGACTGCGATTGAACTCTGCGGCGAGAGCGATGTTTGTGCTTATGGCCACTACCGTCGTGCATGGCTGCTGCGTGAAGCGGGCGACCTGCAAGGTGCTATCAGCGAACTTCAAGTTGCGCTTTTCGACTCTAAGGGGCAGCCGCGCGAAGAAGCCGTTCGAGATTTGATTGTTTTTTCAGCCGGTGAGCCGGGAACCGACGGTGAAAAAGGCTTGCTGCTCGTTGAGAAGCTGGCCGACAAGCTCGCGCGCCCGTCACTCTATTTGGATCTCGCAGAAGCGTACTATTCCGTGGGGAATCGGGTTGCTGGAACCCGCGCTTTGGAGCACGTCAATCAGCGCACACCTTCTATGGCCCACCAGGTTCGCCTGCTCGAAGAGTTGTACGGTTTACGCCAGTGGGACAAATTCCGTCTCGTTCTCGACCAAGTAGCCAACACGCCCGTGCCGGAGACTATCGATCCCAAGACTGAGAAGACCTTGCGGCGCTTGAGCGTTCAGTTGGATGGAGAGCGTGCCACGCGCGCGCAATATGCTCCCGAGTTTAAGTCAGTGGTGCTGCTCTATCTCCGCCTTTTTCCGAAGGACAAGGATCGCTTTAAAATGATCGAAGGTTGGCTCGCTTCTGAGACCGATCCGGCCGCCAAGATGAAAAAGATTGAAGAGTGGGTGGGCAATCCCGCACTCGCACTTACCGACGCTGAAGAGATCAAGCTGCGGGAGATTCGCTTGGCACTTGCGGGCAAGGCGAAAGATTCGGCGATTGTTGAAGCGGAGTCTGGGAAATTGGCTTCGATCGTAAAAGATCCGGGTCGTGTACGCGAATACAAATTCATCAACGCATTGGCGATGAAAGAAGCAGGTCGCGCAGATGAGGCTTACGCACAGTTGCAAACTTGGGCGCAGCCCGATTCCGTTCAGGATCCATGGACCTTTCGCGGCGGGCTGCTCATGGTCGATATCCTTGTGGATCAGAAGCGCAACACGGAGATTGCGAAGGTTGCAGGCAATTGGGTGGACAGCGCGCTCGTAAATTCGGCCGCCAAAGCGGCCAAAGAAAAAAAAGTTTGGGATGAGGGTCTGAAGCACTTGGCTGCGGTTCGCGAAGAAGCTCGGTTCGAAGCCGCTGTGGGTTTGGGTGAGAATCCAGAAGCGCTCGCTACTTTCCAAACCTACTGTTTGGCCGGCAAGTTTTTGCCAAAGTCGTGCGACAACGCGCGTGTTCTGGCGGTGAAGCTCAAAGATCAGAAGGCGATTCTCGCGATGCTCAAGCATCTGAACCAAACTTCGGAACTGGCTTCAGAGTACGAAGCGGCTGGGTTTTTTGCTGAGTCCGCAGAGATTCAGCAAAAGGCTTTGAATGCCAAATCGAGCGACGCCGAGTACTTGAAAGTCGCGCTTCTGTTTGAGTTGGGTGGACGGTTCACAGACCGCAACGACCTTTTGGTGGAAGTCACCAAGCGTATGAAACAGCGCAAGTCGGCTGGCGAACACGAGGACATCATCTACGCCACGTTGATGGACGCGAAGCTACTGGGACCCGAAGCGTTGGAATTGCCCTGGTCGGAAAGTAACCGACTGCGTCTCGCCAACAGTCTCGAACTCGAAGGCAAAGGAAGTGCTCGTACACGAAAAGAGCTGCTTGCAAGTACCAAGGCAGCGGGTGTTGCCTGGTCACGATTTGTGCTCGAAGAACTTGCGAAGCAGGATGCGGCTCAGCGCAAGATTGGGTTCTACGGGCGCAATGGTCAGAAGAAGTTCAAAGACCGCCTGGCTTCGATTACGGCGCTGGATAACGGTTCGGTGAAGTATTTTGCGGGAGCGGATGCGAAGACCCGGGCGCGCATCGCGGTTTTGCTGACCAAGGCCTACACGGATTTTTCGAAAGAGATTTTGAACAGCCCGTTGCCGGGCGAACTGTCTCCCGAGATGCTCGCCGAAGTGCAAGCCTCGCTCACCGCAATGGCGGCCCCGTTTCAAGCTAAGGCAGCGGACTATGAGAAGCTGGCTCGCGAGCAGATGGCCTCCATTTCGGTGGTTTCCGAGCGGGCCGCTCTGGAGGCGTTGCTACTTCCTGATGCCGATCTCGGCTTGATCGCAAAAGTGGAAGAAGCGCCCAAAACGCCCCTCGTCGCCCCATCGAGCGACGAACCGATGAAGAAAGCACTGGCCGTATTGCATGAAGATCCTGCTTCGGTAACGGCGCTGAAAGAGATCAAAGCTTTTTACGAATCGCAGGGGAAAGAGCGCCTGGCTTCCTACTTCCAGGGTCGAATTCTCCAATCCGGAGGTGCCAATTGAAAAGCGTATACGTGCTAGCCCTACTGATGGCGTTTTCGAGTGCGGCTTTTGCGGCAGAATCGACGCCTCCCCCGGCAGAAGCGCAAAGCAAAGTGCGCTATCGCAAGGCCAAAGACGTGGATTTCGAAGCGTTGCTGCTTCAGGGGCAAATTCAGAGACCAGATATCTCGGTCGTTACGGGTGACGCGAATGGGGGCACCGATGGATTGCTTCGGTTGCGCGAGAATTTCTTGGACCGAGTAGCCATTGATGCAGGGGAGGAGATTCCATGATCGCGATTGCGAACGCGCAAGGAGATTTAATTCGAGCAATCCCTCTCGGTGCAGAAGGTGCTTTTGGCTTTCACCGGCTCTTCGGATTCATCAGCGAGAAGGCGTCGGCTCAGCGATTGAATAATCGTAAGGCACACGGTTTGTCGAACCGGAGGTCCGAGTGGCTGTTCCGCTTCAATCTGAAGAAGGAGAACGATACGGTCCGTGTCGCTGCGTTGGAGGGCTGCACGGCGAGCGCCATGGAGGATGGCACCTGGCAGCTTAAGTCCCCACAGGGCACTTTTCTTGTAACGTCCTCCGCCGAACTTGCGGACGATCATTTTCCTGAGGACCATGAAAACGAAGTGGGCCGCAAATGGGTTTTGCTTTTTGCCCTGCTGTTCTTCCTGCTTTCCATCGGATTGTGGCTCGCACCTACCGCTGTTGAGGTTCCTTCAGAAACTTTGCCGGAACCGGTTACTGTGACGGTCGCGCCTCCTGCGAACGCCGTACGCATTCCTGCGCCTACCATTGCGCCGCCGCCCGAGCTGGTCGCTACGAAGAAAGATGACGGCGGTAAACGTGCCGTCGCTCAGAACCTCGGCTTTCTGGGAATGCTGGGCAAAAAAGAATTGAAGAACGCGGTCGGTGGTATTCCCTCCCAGATGCAGAATGTCAGTCCCGGCGCTGGAATTGAAGGCGACAAGGGTTCAGGCGGAGAAATGCTCGTCGGCATCGGTCAAGGCGTAAAGCGCACGACCGTGGGCAACACAGGACTTGCGGGGCTCGGAGGCGTGGGCGGTGGAAAAGGACCAGGCGGGGGAGCTGGCGGCTATGGCGATACCCTGGTCGGTTCCGGAACCGGTGCGGGAGTAGGGTCAGGCAATGGACGTTCCCTGTCCACACTGCCTCTATCGTCGGACATCGAACTGGATGGGGGCCTCGATCGCGCCGTGATTGCTGCCACCATCGCCAAATACCTCAGCCAAGTACGCGCTTGCTATGAATTGGGACTGCGTCGGAATGCCGCACTCCAAGGACAAGTGACGATGGGATTTGAGATTGGCGGCACGGGAAGATTGAATTTTGCCAAAGTGAACAAATCTTCCTTGGGTGACGATGAAGTGGGTAGTTGCATCGCCACGAAGATGATGACTTGGGATTTTCCGAAGCCCGTGGGCGGTGTGAACGTGAAAGTTTCCTACCCGTTCTTGTTGCGACCGGTGAATTCTTAAATCTAGAGGAGCGAGAAACGCATGAAACGACTGAATGTCTTGTTTGCCATCGGCCTGGTGATCGCAGGTTGCAAACAGAATCCGTTTCCAACAGATGGACGCCTGGTACAGGGAGAGCTACCCAAGTTAGCCCCGGCGTTGCCGCCGCTCATTCTAGAGTTCCCAGAACAAGAATCCCTGTACGTGCATGAAGGGCAGAAGCTGGAATTCACCCTAGGGGCAACCGTTCCAGCGCCCGGGCTACCGATAGTTGAAATCCAAGGAATGCCGCCCGGTGCAACTTATGATGATGCAACCCGCCTGTTCCGGTGGATCCCTGGATTCAATGCCGCTAACGATCCGCGTGATACGACGATGATTGTCCGCCCGTACACCATTCGTTTCAGCCTGAGCAGTTCCGAGAACCGAACGACGGTTACTTCTCGTTCGATGATGATCGTTGTACGTGACGTCCCCCAGAATGTTTCTATGCCACTTCCACCCGCACCCGTAATCCTTTACGAGGGGAAGGTGCATGAGCAGCAGGTTACCGTTTTCAGCTCGGACTACCCACAAGGGCCATTCGACCTCCAGATCGAGAATATGCCGGTCGGTGTGGAGATTCATCGCGATCTGACGAACCTCGCGAAGTTCAAAATTCGTTACACTCCTTCGTTCCGCGAAGTGAATGTACTAACGAACACCTCTTACTCGATTCCTCCCTCGGTTGAGAAAGCGATCACGCTTACTGCATTCGGTCCTCGGGGAATCAACGTTTCAGGGAAGATGACCTGGAAGATTTTGGATGAGCGGCAGTTTCCGACGACCTTGTTACCTACCAAGGTGACCCAAGGGACTTCAGCGGGTTTTGTGATCAGCGCTGAGGATGTGAATGGCGAAGTGCCGCCTACCATTATCATGTCGCCTAAGCCCACGTTCGGAATTGCGGAGCTCAAGGAAGAGACGCGCGGTGTGGGTAATGCAGTAAAGGGAATCAATCCCTCAGTTGTTTACTCATTTCGATGGACGCAGATTCCTCCTGACAAGATTGGCACTACACAGAAAGTTAGGTTCGCCACCTGCGTTCAGCAGTCCCGCAACTCCAAGAGCTTCTGCAAAACGAATGAAGTCGCAATTTCATTTGAGAATGAAACGCATGAGCCTCCGATTATTGATCGGACCCTGTTTCCCTTGGGCACGGTTCGGTACGTTCGAGAGCAGGAGAAAATCACTATTCCAGTGCGTGTGCGGGATGGAGAGTTTTCGACCACGCCACCCATCGTGAAAGTCCTCCCGTCGACACTTGCGAACGAAGTGAAGTGGGCGAATGGACAGCTTGAAATCACTGGCAGAAAAGCGGGTCTCAAGCAAATCACTCTCGAAGCGACATCGGTTTTCAGTGTTGTAAAATCGGAGACGTTCTTGGTTGAAGTCCTACCCTGGAGCTGGAGCTCAGTCCTGCTCTTCGGTGAGGGGCCGACGGATCCAGAAGTGCGCGCGAGTTCCGCTCTGTTCGAATCGGCGCAAGTGGCAAACCCGGTGTTACAGCTCTCCGATCCGCGGCTAACCGTCTTACGCAAAACGGTCTTCATGGGTACCACCGCTCTAGCAGAACCCTCTGCCATTGGGCCGATGGAAAAACTAGCAGCCGATATTACGGACGTGGTCATCAGTACACCGCTCGCAGGCAAGCTAGAAGGCGCGCTGGGGGACGAGATGGATGCCATAGGTGTCCGGGTTGGAAATCGGCTCGCAGACATCACGGGGTACACCCTCGAAGTTGCCCCGGCGAGTGGGCTTACTCTGCCTAGCAGTCCTATCAAGTTGAATGCGGGTCTGACAGGCGAATCGGAGCGGCCGGCGCCCGTAGACTACAACGGCGGTTTGTTTGGGACGGCTTGTAGGTCACTGCTCTTTCTGACGAAAGCAGGCGAAACCCCCATACCGGTGGTGCAAAGTTGTAAGCGCACGGCGGGTGGAAGGCTCATTGTAGCGGGTATCGAGTTTGGCGATATCGTCACGAGCCCAGCGGATAGTCGGCTAGTCAAAACCTGGCTGAAGGGATTGGTGAATCAATGAAAAAGCACAATCTAAAACTCAGTCTCGTTGCGGCCCTGTTCTCCCTGCTGCTTCCCCAAGTGGGATTTGCCGCGGAGGCGCCGAAAGAAGAGCCCAAGACAGATACCAACTTGGAAGCGGCATTGGATGCGCTTGGGACCGCCGGCAATCAAGCGCCTGCGGGTATCACCAGCGAAGAGATGTTTGCGGTGCAAACCCGCTTTTCTCCCCTGCGTTTTCGTAGTGAGATTTCGGTGGGAGGATCTAGGAACTTCACCTCGGATAGCTTCCTCTCTTCGCAAAGCCTGGATGCAGCCTACCGATTCTACTTGAGCAATCGGTGGTACGTTTCTTTCGCCGGGAACTATGTTTTCAACGAGCTGACCAAGGGCGGAGAAAAGGGAATCCAGCTGAGCGGGATCGTCCCCGATGTTTCGGTGGCGAAGTACCGCGCAGATTTTCAAGTGGGCTACCACTTGTTCTACGGAAAACTTCGTTTTTCGATGGATAAGGTTTTCTACTTCGATCAGTACATAGCACTGGGACCCGGCATGGTGTGGATGTTGAGCGGTCGTGAAGTCGCCGCGGTAGCGGATGCGGGGATTGCCTTTTGGCTGGGGAAAAACTTCTCCATGCGCGCGGGCTTTAAAGACTACTTTTACCGGGAAAAGCGTCTGACATCGAGTTCCATGGAGCACAACGTCATGGGTTACCTGCAAGCAGGGCTTGTTTTTGGGAGATAAGATGCGATTGGGATTGATCTTCTGTTTGACTGCGCAAGTCGCAATGGGTGCTGGAACTGGCGCCGATGCGCTCCTCAACAAAGTAGGAGGCGTCCCCGTTCAAGAGGCGATTTCTACGACAGCGGTAGTTTCAAGCGATCTGAGTGATCCGTTTCTGGTGCAGTTTTTTTCTCACGTTCAAGTGGAGAGCAAGCTGCCATTCGAAATTAAACTCTGGGCGCAGAAGGTAATCAAAAAAGACTATGCGGGAGCCGCGCATCTGTGGACGGCGATTCAAAAACACTTGCCCAGCCGTTTCGAGCCGGCGGCCCGAGCGGGTTATCTCTACTCACTCTACAAGTTGAATCTGCCCCAAACCTTCTTTGATCAATGGGTGGAGAGTTTAGACAGAAAGAGCTTTGTAGATTCGTCTTTGTCCCTCGCTCTCGATCAAACGATTAACCCGGGGTTTGACAAGTGGTGGGTCGACAATGCGGTTTCGGTAACGGCAGAACAGCTGCGGACCGTGGCGAAGCAGAACCAGAATCGAGGAAGCCACTATGCCACCGTGCAGGCGTGGGGCAGTCTGCGCACTGGGGTGAACGCAGAAAGGGCGTTGGCATTGTTGCCAGCCGACCACGCACTGAAAGTGCCGCTTGCAAACACGGTCGCTCTGGCGCTTGCACGCAAAAGTGATTTGCGTGGTGCGGGTGCCGTTCTGAAACAACACTTGGAGCCTGCTATTTCGGCTCGAAAAGATATTGAAGGTTTGTCTGCGCATTACATTCAGATAGCTCGGCTTTTGTACCAAGCGGGCTCCTTGGATGGTGCGGCGGAGTACTACCTTAAGATTCCGAACGGATCGAAGGACTTCCTCAATGCACGTGAGGAGTTAGGATGGGTGTGGCTTCGTCAGGGAGATACTTCGAAGCTTCGCGGTGAACTGGAAACGCTCGGGAGTGGATTGTTTAACGACAAGTTCGCGCCGGATGTTTACGTGCTGCGGTCGATTTCTAATCTAAAGCTTTGCTACTACGCAGAGGTCGAAAAAGAGCTCAATGCTTTCGTGAAGAGCAATAAGGAATGGGCTACGAAGATTCAGGCTGCAATGACAGCAGAGGATCCGCCAGTGGCGGAGTCCGATTTCTTTGTTGAAGCGGCTCGTCGCTCTCGCGATTCAAAGAAGGCGGAAGCCGATCTCCTGGAAGCATTGGCAACCCAGAGCATCACGGCGGTACTTCCCGCGGTCGGACCTCAGCACCACTGGGAAAAAGCCAAAGCGCGAGCGCTTTCGGCCTCTGAGTCGGCGCGCAAACAAGTCGCTGATGAGGTACGTAGGCATTGGAAGAATCGCAAAACGGTACTTACGGAAGCGATTCGTAAAATGCAGTTTGTTAAAGTCGAACTCTTTAGCCAGGTGCGCCTACTCAGCAAAGAGACTTCTCCTTCTGCGAGTGCTCCGTCTGGAGCCGTCTCCGCTCTCGAGCGTGACACGGCAAGTCGCTTGAAAGAGGAATCCAAAGAAGCTCTTAACGAAGCGTCTCAATCTGAGATGGTTTTTCCATTTGATGGGGTGATTTGGCCTGACGAATTGTTTAAACTGACTTCGGTAGCACAATCTCGCTGCCAGGAGAAAGTGAGCAAAAGATGAAACACCTATTGGGAGTGGTTCTTCTTCTGGTTTTCGCAAGCTGTGGCCGAGATACTCAGTATTTGAATCACATCACTGGGGTGGAGCCGACTTACTTCGAAACGCCCCACAAGCTGAAAGAGCTACAAGGCGAAACCAAGGTCGACATTCTTTGGGTGATCGATAACAGCGGCAGCATGGGGAGCTACCAGCAAGACCTCATTCGGAACGCCGGAATTTTCATCAACACTTTCGTCGCAAAAGGCGGACTGGAATGGAAGATGGGAATCGTGTCCACTTCCTTGAATGAGAACCCCTACATTGGGTTTACTCCAACAACGCTTCTGACTTATATGTCTGCCGATCCGATTCGAGACTTTCAGCGTGCTGTCAGCCGTTTAGGGATTAACGGGGATGTCACCGAGCAGACATTGGCTCCTATCAGAAAGCATCTGACCACCTATCCTGACTTTATTCGCAAGCAGGCAACTTTGGCTGTGATCATGCTCACCGATGCTGAGGAGCAAAGCCGGATACCTGCGAAGGACATCCTCACTTTCTTGGAGAAAACTAAAGGGGATATCAAGAAGGTAGTGAACTACGGCGTCTTTGCGGCTCAGGATTTTGGCTGCCAGATGACGGATGGTTTTTGGAATTATGTAGGAAGTCCTTACGAGGCATTGATCAAGGCAACCGGCGGTAAGCACTACAAGCTGTGCAACAATGATTTCGGGAAAGACTTGGCGGACTTGGGTTCGCATTTGGTTGAGCGAATCAAACGCCCGTTTATTCAGCTTCCCGATAGGCCTCAAATCGATACCCTTCGAGTCACTTACGTAGGCAAAGACTTGCCAGGCGGGCCTGAGGAGAGCGGCGGCTTTTGGGTCTATGATTTTGATATGAATCGTGTGGTATTTCACAATCTCGACTTTGCTCCTGGTGACGACGAACAAGTCAGCGTCGCCTATGAAATCGCAAAGTATTAAGCCCACTGTGCCTGTCTCCCATCTACATTGAGCACGAGCGTTCTGCGAAGCGCGCCTTGCGTCTAAATCGCGTGCGCTAGGGATCGCCGCAATTTCATGTACTTGCTCATAGCCCCGTCGGTGGCGTACACACTTTGACCACAGAGAGTGCACCCCCGCCTAAATGGTTCAATAAAAACAGATATTTAGATGAGAGCCTTTGACGCGAAGTTGGCAGGCCCCTTGCTCTTGTAAGAGCTAGGGAGTTCTTATGAAAGCCGCTTTACCGCTTCGCATTCCTATTGAGTCATTTATCGTAACGCCGGATGAGCGTGACCCTAAACGCGCGCGTCTTATCTATTTCGATCCAAAAGGCGTTCGGCATGAAGTCTCTGTGCGCAAGGCCACGATAGACGCTGCTATTTCCAAAATGGATGGGAAGCCTCGAGCCATTGCTCGTAGTACGGGCGGGCTCGTGAGTGCTCAACCCTACCAGCTTGTTTTGCACCATTCGATTGCGGATGGTCAGGGTATCCCCCCTGAATTGCGAATTAAGGTTCGTTTCAAAGAGTTTGTGCGGGATGAAACCGGCAAAGTGGCCGGCGGCAGTGTGATGACGGTCACTAAGAACATCCTTCCCGAGGAGATCTTGGATGAAGTCTCCTACGACCTGAAGTCTTCGCAAAAGTTCCTTTTAGATTTCGGCAACGGAGCAGTTCCGATTGGGGTTTTCAGCTTCGTCTCTGACGCGGCGGGTGAAAACCAAGCCCTTTTCGTTCCTGCAGAGCCCATCGAACAGGCAATGAAGACGCTTGCAGGGAGCAAAATTGTGGTGCAGCGCTATAAAGTCGCAAAAGACCTGATCCGGGTGGTTCGAGATTTAGAGACAGCACCCGAAGTCCTCGGTAAGGCTCGGGCAAACTTCGAAAGATTGAAGCAGCGCGGCGAAACCATTGTGCCGGAAGCACTTCGCGTAGGGGAAGCGATTGAAATTCCTACGGGTCTGACTTACCAGGCAATCTGCGAGTTCCTGCGTCAATCAACGCATCGCTGGAACCGTCAGTCGTCCGAAGAGGTCACTTTGTCCGAGTACGATACCCGCGATGAGGGGTGCGTCACGTCGGATTTCCTACTCTTCATGGAACCTATTTGACGCAGTGATCAGTTATCATCTCACTCGCTGAACATGCCGAAAAGATAGGGTGAACGTCGCTTTGCTTTCGCCCTTTTCTCTTCTTGAAAAAATGGGGCAGTCTGTGCTCCGTCTTTTTGAGTATTGGGGAAATATCCTCTTCATGATCGCGGCCAGCGTTCGTGCTGCCGTTTTCGATCGATCGCACGCGATGCGAGAGACCCTACGCGTGATCGCAGCCCAAACCTACTTCACGGGATGGCAGGCGATGCCCCTTATTCTGGTCGTCGCCTTTGCCACTGGCAGCCTCATTACCTTCTATTCTGCCAACCAAGCGAACCCTCTCGGCAGTGGCGATGTGGGATCCAGTCTACTGTATCTTGTGGTCGGTCGTGAGCTGGGTCCCTTGATTGTCGGATTTGTGGTGATTGCACGTTCTGGCACGGCTGTCGCTTCTGAGCTGGGAAATATGCGAGCGAACGGAGAAATTGACGCGCTATCCGTAATGGGTATCAACCCTTTGAGCTTCATTGTTTTTCCAAGACTCATTGCAGGCGTACTCAGTGTCGTCTGCCTGGTTCTTTACTTTGATTTCGTCGCTATTGCCGGTGGCTTTCTCACTTCCAACTTGTTTCATGAAATTCCCGTGATGGTTTTCATCACCTCCTTTGTAAACCAAGTGCAAGGCGAAGATGTATGTATCGTCTTTCTCAAGGCATTCCTGATGGGCGCGGCGATATTCTCAGCCTCCAGCTATCAGGGTCTGCAGGTGAAAAAAAGTCATCATGAAGTCCCTCAGGTTACGACCAAGGCCGTTGTCGTCAATATCGTCTCTGTCACACTGATCAACTTTGTGCTGACGACCGTGATGCTCATTCGCCTGATGCAGGGAGGAGTGCAGCTATGAAATCTGTTGCGCGTATTCCGCATCCTGAGATCTTCTCCATGCAGCTGAAGAAGGTTTCCTTTCAATATGACACGGGAAAAAAAATATTGGACAGCTCCAGCTTTCTCTTCCCTTCGTCAAAGATGATTCGGGTGCTCGGTCATGAAGGGGAAGGAACTACCACCGTCCTTCGCTTGCTAGGAGGTTTAGAGGCTCCCACCCAAGGCGTCTACGCCGTGAATGATCTGGATGTGAATACCCTGGATTCCCATGCACGACTTGAATGGCAACTGTCCGTAGGCTTTGGCTTTGAGACCCGCGGTTTACTCTCGAACTACTCGCTTCGCGACAACTTGATGCTTCCGCTGAACTACCATCAGGCTGTGCCGATACCAGATCGCGCTGCACGCGTACAAGCCTACTTGGACCATTTTGGAATTGCAGACTACGCAGGCCATCTGCCAGCGCTTACCCCCGCCAGTGTGCGCAAAGCCTGCGCCCTTGCTCGGGCGCTTATCCTTTCGCCACGGCTATTGATTTTGGACAGTCCTGCGGATGGGTTGCATCGGTCGGGAGTGGAAAAGTTGGCGGAGCTTGTAAGGTGGCACCAGTCCGAGATGGGCTTGCAGTATGTGGTCATCGTGACGGAAGATCCGTTCTTAATCGAGTTCTTTGACTGGGAAAGCATCGAGCTGAAAGGCCATGCGCTCCAGCCAAAGCGGGGGCGTAGCTAGTGGCGCAAAGTGCAAATAGGAAGTACGAACGCATGGCCAGCATCTTTGTGGGAGCCGTCCTATTCGGGAGTTCCATTTTCTTTCTTTTGCTTGTGACTCAGAAGGGCTGGTTCCAGCCGAAGTTGTCCTTTTACACGCTTTTAGAATCCGGCGATGGTGTTCGTATTGGCTCACCCGTAGAGATGGTAGGAGTTCGCATCGGGGCGGTTGAAAAAATCGAGTTGGATGATCAGAATCAGATTCGAACGCATCTGAGAATTTTGAGGAAGTTTAAAGACCGTATTCGCGAGGACAGTCGTATTCAGCTTTCACGTCCCTTCCTCGTCGGAGAAAAGGTGCTCCACCTTTCTCCAGGTTCCGCATCCAAAGCGCGCCTTCCTGAGGGGGCCGTGATCGCATCCACAGAGTCAATGGGTGTCATGGATTTGCTCAATGGCCGAAAACTTGCGCCGTACTTTGAGACCATGGAACTTGCGGCAGCAGAGATGAAGAAGCTTGTTGATATGCTCCTCAAAGAAAGAAGCTCGGAGAAGATGGTCAGTTCAATTACTAATCTTCCTAAGATGCTCAAGAACGTCACCACAGCAGCGGCAGAGCTATCAAAAGTGAGTCGTCAGATGAGCAAGGAACAGCATTTGGGAACTTTGGTTGCCAATCTGGCTGTGACAACGGACCAGATGCGCGCGCATTCCCCGGAGATGGGAAAGGATCTTGGAGCGATGGTCGCCAATATGTCCTTGCTGAGCGAAGAATTTAAGAAAGTAGTTCCTGCGCTTGCACTGATTGCCCCGGATCTGCCTCGATCGAGTCAGCGCCTTGTTCAAGCGCTGGATGAAGCCGTAATTACTTTGAAAGCGATGCAAAAGTCTTACTTCCTGCGGAGTCAGATGAAAGAAGTCCGTGAGGAAGATGAGCACAATCGCCAGGAAAACGGCGATCGGCAGCCCGCATCAGAGCCAGAATGAACCAGCCTCAGAGCGCAAGACTAGGCCGGCAAAGCGCCGAAGCGAGAGGGACGAAAATCCACCATGCGGAACGCCTTGGCGACATGGCAAAGGTAGTAGCCTAGATCGAGCTCCCACCATTTTGCTCCAAACCTGACGGAAGTGGGCGCATGGTGGTGGTTGTTCTGATAGCCCTCACCCCAAACCAAAATCGCCACGAGATAGTTGTTCCGAGAATTGTCGCCCGTTGCAAAATTTCGATAGCCGAAGCGATGAGCCAATGCATTGACCATCCAACCCTGAATCGGGTGGCTCATGATTCCCAGCCAATAGGCTGCTCCCAGCAACCAGAAGCCTCCGATAAAGCCGAAGGAAAGAGCGATTGCGGCGTGCACTATATAGGGCACATACCAAAGTCCTTGGCGATTGAGGACATTCACCGAAAAATCCAAATCCGGGACAAAAGAAGTATAGGATTTCTGCTGAGTCATGAGGCCGCGGATAGTGCGTTTATAGGATTTCAGCTGCCCGTACAAAAGCGGGAAGACACCTTGGTGCACTGGGCTATGGGGATCCTGCGGGGTATCAGAGTAAAGATGGTGTCGACGGTGCATGCAAGCCCAGGCCTTGGGATCCAAGCCAGTGACCCAGTTTCCGGTCAGCACGACCATCTGGCGTACCCAGGGGCGCAGTTTCACGGCGCCGTGTGCGAGCCCGCGGTGATATAAAACGGTAATGTAGAAGCTGTTAATCAGGTAGCCGACTAGGAAAACGATGAAGCAGAGTATCCAATACATGGTGTCTGTTGATAACATGAAGACTCCGTGATGCGCCAACCCTTAGTGCTTCAGATTTTGGTTACGACGATGCTCTGGTTACGCCCGGCGGTAGCGGCTGAGGTGATAACCAATTCGATCCGCTTTGCTGAAGCGCCTGCTTGGATCACCGAAAGCCTCCTCGAAAAGGCCTCTAGGCCTGTTCAAGACTACTTGCAGTGGGATATTCGTCGCATCCAGGCCTTCTACCACGCTGACGCAAAACGCTTTCAGGCGCTTCACGGGGCGGGTCCTACTGTGAAAGCCTTTTTCCGCCGGTCATCAAATCCCCCCGAAGGAACGCTTCACTTGGGTCCTGATGTGACGCCAAAAAACTTCGGACCGATTCTTTCCCACGAACTCGTGCACGCCATTTTTTTTCAAAAGTATAAAGAGGCGATTCCTAAGTGGCTGGAAGAAGGGCTTGCGAACTACCTGAGCAAATTGGGTCCGGTCGATTATAAGTGGCTCGCCCGGCAACCCACGCGCGACATACGGTCAATGACCCATCCCCTACAAGATCCGTTGGGCCTGAAGTTTCACTACCAAACCTCGACTGCCGTCACTGAAATGATTGCAGCCAAGTGCAGCTTGCATGATCTTTTACATCTGTCGGTCGGTCGCAAGTTGGAGACACACCTTTCCATTTTGTGTGAAACTCCGGACGTGAACGCTGCCTATCGAGCTTGGCTGAAGAAGAAGTCTAGGATGTGAGCAGGCACGTGTGATACTTAGTTACCACATAAATGCTTATATGTGGTAATATTGTAACATGCGGAAAAATGTAAAAAGTCAGAGCCTATCGAACGTGCTTGCGCGACTCCAGAAAGAGAAGGTACTCAGCGCGCAACAATTGAAATCTTCGGTATCCTCTAGGATGGCTCTCAAGCGTCTAGTTGAAGATGGAAAGATCGTATCTCTGGGCGCAGGCCTTTATGCGTCGTCCAGAATAGATCCCTTTGTCGCTTCCGTTATCGCCATTCCGCGCTTTTACCCCAAAGCGATTCTATCCAATATTACGGCGCTTGTGATTCATGGGCTTTCAGACGAAAGCGTTGATCGAATCGATGTCGATATCCCAAGAGATTCATCGATTCGTAATGCGCTTCTTCGCGTTCACCGCGTACCAGCGAAGCGACTTGTTGGTATTACCGCAATGAAATTTCATGGTGAAATAATCACAATCTATGATCCCGAGCGATCTCTCGCGGAAGCCTTTCGATTCGACAAGGGTGGGCCCATTTTCTACAAAGCCCTCAAGCGGTACCTCAGGCAACATGATCCCAATATGGCTTTGATACTTAAATATGACGGACTGCTTGGGACTCTAGTGATGCCACATGTTCAGCAGGAGCTGGCTGATGTCTGAAACCAATTCCTCCTTTCTGAAGAAAGCTAGACTGTGGGCAAAGGAAAACGGACTTAAGGGGCCCCAGGCTTTCCTTCGCTACACAATGCTAAACTATGTCGAAGCATTGAATCGGGCGTCTTCCGATTTTATTTTTAAGGGCGGTAACCTCAAGCAGCGACCATAGAAAACATCATCGTCGACAAAGTAGCCGCCCTTCGTCGGTTTAAGGGTGGCAATACAAGGATGAAAGATATCGACGACCTTTGGCGCTTGTCTCAGTCTCAGTTGGTTCCGAAAAGAAACAAATAGGTTCGAGCCAAACTCCAGTCTGGGGGCTCTTGGATCAGGGGCAATCGTCAGGAAAGTAGGCGTAACACCCCTTCTTCGTTTTCAGCTTGAGCCATGTCCACGAATGCAGCCCCTTCTCGTGGGCCTGTTTTTTGAAGTCCATCCCCTCGCCGTTGATGCAAACAAATTGTTCTCCTGTTGTGAGCCGGTTCCAATTAGTGACCAACTTGGTGCACACCTCGAGTTCATTTGCTCGGCGGCCAACAAACTCGCTCCAAACTCCGTCGTGCTTGGCTTTTATTCCAAAAACGCACATTTCAACGGGTTGACTGGAAGAGCCCATGGGGTGCGAATCTTTCCACTTTTCGTAGCCTACTGAAACAGACTTTGTAGGGAAACACTGCCAAAAGGAATTTCCATTGTTTTGTGCGTCTTTCTGAAGTTCTTCTGGCGAAAGGATTCCATAATGAGGGGTGAGTAAGAATTGAGGCCGGTCCTTCTCACGCTTAGCTTCCGTTCTCAAGGAGTATGTCGTTTGAAGAAGAAAACCGATTGTGAGCCAAACGGTCACGGCGACTATTTGGGCACTCGCTTTTCTCTGAGTTGTCTGTGGTATTGCTCCAGCTTTTCCATGATTTCGTCGGCCTTTTTGTTCCTTCCTAGTTGAGAAAGTATCCCCTTGTATTCCGCTACCGCTTCTTCCCATGTGGCCTCCCTTTTGAGCCTGTGCTTGGCCAGATCCTTCTTGTGATGAAGCCAGCGAGTTCCTGCGGCTATATTGATTTGGGGATCGCGACTTTCTTCGATCGACATTTCAATGAGGTGATCTTTAAGCTCACCCTTCGGATTTTGAAGAATCTCGCGAGTTTGCTCCGTAATTTGGATAAGACCCCTCGCGGGTCCTGCACTACTTTGAACATCGATCGGAGTATTGAAACTAGATTCCGTTGCGATTAGCGCCTTTACAAAGTCGGGCGAGAGCAATTCCCTTGGTTGTAAAACTTCATTCCAAAACTTTGTCCATCCAGCGATACTGAGGTCGTATTGATTTCCTCTTGGAAATCCCAGCGAATCTCCGATAGGCATCGCACTAGGGCTGTCGAGCAAATCCTTAAAGTGAAGGGTGGCAATCTCTCTCAGTTCATCGCCGGTGAAGATATTTCGCCCGCTATTGTTGCGGCGACAATGTCCTCTTCGAATCGTTTCCCATCCTGGTCCCTTTTCACTTGGGGGTATTGTCAGTGGGTGAGTTCTTACCCAACTTTCTCCCGAGGGGCATAGGCGCCAAGGATGACTCTTTCTAGGTTCGTTGGGCTGTGCTTTAGACGTGTTCGCGTCTGAAAGCGGTTTTGGGGAAGGATTGATCTCCTTCGGCCGCTTTTTTTTGAAAACCTCTTTGATACTTTCTTTGAGAAGGCGGGCCAGCACTGACTGAGCAATGCGTTCAAAGAAGGAAGGCATGGGAAAACTATAGAGAGGCGCACTCGGGTCGTCAATCGAGTGCGGACTGAGGTCACGGTGCGGGACGCCTCTTCTAGGCCAAGAGAGTGCCGATCAAGAAAGTCAGTCCTCCGGCGATGCTTCCCAGCACCAACATTCTCATTCCCCCGTAAAGGGCGGATTTTCCCGTGAAGACTCCGATAGCAGCTCCCACGACAAAGAGGCTCACCAGCGCGAAGCCAATGGAGAAATGAAACGCGCGGGGCCACGCGATCCAGAGCAAGGGAACCAAAGGAATCGACGCGCCCAGGGTAAAGGAGATACAGGAGGAAGCAGCGGCAGAGTAGGGCGAACCCAACTCCGACGGATTGATCCCCAGCTCCTCTCTCGCCAACGTATCCAAAGCCTTCTCGGGATTGGCGATGAGAGCCTTTGCCGTCCTCTCCGCGTCTGCCCGCAACAGGCCCTTGGCCTCATAAATCAGAGCCAGTTCAAGTGCTTCCTCTTCGGGATAGTTCTCGAGTTCCTCTTTCTCGATTTCCATCTGCTTCTCAAGGAACTCCCTTTGCGACTTCACCGAAACGTACTCTCCACAAGCCATCGATAGGGCACCGGCTAAGAGTCCCGCGGTTCCCGCAAGTAAAACGGATTCGCCCGTTTGTGCCGCCCCCGCGACCCCGACGATGAGGCTTGCATTGGAGACAAGGCCGTCATTGATGCCAAAGACTCCGGCACGAAGCCAATTGCTGGCACCCAGCTGATGGTGGCGTTGTCCAACTTGTGAGATGTGATGCGGCTTTGAGTGAAACGCCATGGGATTTCGATACACAGCCATGCCGCGCACTTTCATAGCAGAGAGCAATCCGCTGAGGTGGCGCGGGCCGAGGATATTCACCAAGTGAGTAGTGAACCAAGTCTTCCAGTCCGGTGTGAAATGTGTGGGGGAAAGTCCCGGCGTGAACTTTCCTTCCCATAGAGCGGCTTGCTTCTCCGCTTCACCCGCCAGCTGAGTGAAGAGCTGGCGTACCTCAGGGCGCTTTTCTTTTTTTGCAATGACCCGGTAAAGGTGTGCGGACTGCTTTTCAAATCGCCAATTGGCTTGCGGATTCATGCTGGCATTCTACACGTTTCTCCTTCACACTCCAGGGCGTGCGTTGGATAGGACAAAGCCCCGATGGTGAGAGCGTCGTTTTGCACCGGTACCATGGTGCGTTTACCGCCCCAGATTTCGTGAGTGACGTTTGGTTGGAAGAGCACAAAGACGAATGGCGTTGGGGAGCGGCACTGGACACCGAGACCACCGGCGTCGACTCATTGCGCGACAAGATTATTGAGATTGGCATCCGCACTTTTCGCTTCCATCGCGAAACGGGACAGATTCTCACGCGCGATGAAGGGTACAGCGAACTTGCTGATCCGGGCGAGCCACTCCGTCCCGAAATAGTGCGTATCACGGGAATAACGGATGCCATGCTGGCAGGAAAGCAAATCGACTGGTCCAGAGTTCAGACAATCCTGGAGCAGTGCCACCTTATCCTCGCCCATAACGCAGAATTCGATCGGCCGTTTTTAGATAGGTATCTTCCCCTCTCGGCCTCCAAGATCTGGGGATGCAGCTTTAAGCAAGTGGACTGGGCAGCAAAGCATTTTCCAAGTCAGAAGTTAGAGATTCTGGCGATTTACCACGGATTCTACAACGATGCGCATCGAGCGCTCGCTGATGCAGATACACTCCTGCACTTGTTGGGAATGCCCGATCCCGAGAGCGGGGACCCCTATTTGAAGGAGCTGCTGGGCAATGCCCGCCGTCGACAAGCCGTCGTTTTTGCCACCCAATCGCCGCGCGAGACCAAAGATAAACTGCGGGAGCGGCGCTACCGATGGAACACGGAGCGACGGGTGTGGCTAAAGAGAATCTTCATGGAAGAAGTCGAAGAGGAAAAAATCTGGCTCACACGAGAGATCTACGAGGGCGTTTATCGGGGAACCGTTTTGGAATTACCGCTTTGCGACTCGTTTAAGCATTTGAGCCGGTTAGATTTCGATCTGTAGACCGATTTCCACGACTTGATCCGGGGGTATTTGGAAGAAGCTTGTCGCACGCTGAGCATTGCGAGAGAGCAAAGCGAAAAGATTCTCTCGCCAGATCTGCATGCCCGCTTTGCGCGTCGCCAGAATCGTCTCCCGGCCTAGGAAAAACGTGACCTCAGGTAGCGAGATGGGTACTCCCACGGATCCCAATTGCCGCAAAATCTGAGGCACATTGGGTCGATCATTGAATCCGTACTCCGCCAAGACACAAAAGAAATCATCGCGCAGTTTTCGTACGGATACTCGATTTCCGAAAGGAATGTGGGGGACATCGCGGGTTGCAATTCGGATGACCAAAACGCGCTCGTGCAATACTTTGTTGTGGCGCAGGTTATGTACCAAAGACGGGGGTGCGACCGACATGTCGCTAGCCATGAAAACCGAGGTGCCAGGGACTCGAAGCGGCGGCTTTTCCTCGATTCCCGCGAAGAGCTTTTCATACGGAACGGCGTTAACAGACATATAGTGCGCTAGGATTTTTCGACCCGCTCGCCAGGTGGCCATGAGCAACAAGATGAAGGCTCCGACGAGCAGGGGAAACCACCCTCCCTGCGCAACTTTCAACAAGTTGGAAGCAAAGAACGTGATATCGATAACAAAGAGTATAGTGAAGCAGCCCACCACCTTGGCCAAAGACCAGCTCCAAACACGGTAAGAGAGAAAGCCAATTAAAAGTGAGGTGATCACCATAGTGGTGCTGACTGCGATGCCGTAGGCCGCAGCGAGGTTACTGGAAGTTCCGAAGGTCACCACGAGCCAAACGGTCACGACGAAAAGCGCCCAGTTTACGGTAGGGACAAAAATCTGGCCCTTTTCTTCAGAAGACGTATGCCGAATTTCGATGCGGGGTAAGTAGCCAAGCTGCACGGCCTGGTACGTGAGGGAAAAAGCACCCGTGATGACGGCTTGGGACGCAATGGCCGCAACAAAAGTAGAAAGGATGACCAGCGGAAGGAGGAACCAGGGCGGCGCCATCATGTAAAAGGGGTTGCTTGCCGCTTCGGGACGCATGAGCAAGAGCGCGCCTTGACCAAAATAATTCAGAACGAGCCCCGGAAGTACGACGAGAAACCACGCTAGCCGGATTGGCTTACGTCCAAAATGCCCCATATCAAGGTAGAGCGACTCGCCCCCCGTGACCACCAGGAAGACGGCGCCCAAAATCTCGAAGGCCAGCCAACCTTCATGGGTTAGGAATTGAAAGCCGAAGACGGGGCTCAAAGCAGCGAGAACATCGGGATACTGCACCAGGCTGCGCACCCCAAGCACTCCCAAGACGACGAACCAGAATACCAAGACGGGACCGAAAACCCCTCCGATGCCCCCCGTACCAAAGCGCTGCACGCTGAAAAGGGCGAGGAGAATAGAAACAGTGAGAGGCAAAACATAGGGCTGGAAAAAGGGTGTGACCACTTCTAGGCCTTCAATGGCCGAAAGAACGGTAATGGCAGGCGTAATCATCCCATCGCCGTAAAGCAGTGCGGCACCAAAAAGGGCAGTTAGGATGAAGTACTGGCGAAAACGATCGGACTGAATCTTTTTTTCGGGCTGGATGAGCGCCATCAACGCAAGAATGCCGCCCTCGCCGTTGTTATCGGCGCGAAGGACAAAGACTAAGTATTTGATGCTGATGATGCTGATGAGCGACCAGAATACGAGTGACAGAACTCCGTACACGTTCGCTGGTGTTACAGGCAGGCCGTGTACCGCAAAGCATTCGCGAAAGGCATAGAGCGGGCTGGTCCCGATGTCGCCAAAGACGACTCCGAGAGCTCCAAGGATCAGAAGGGAAAGTTTGGACTTGGGCGTCGTTTTCACGTTGGAATCAGAACCCAGCTATAGCTGTTAGGTTTACAGTCCGGCAAGCGGCATCTGAGGGGACTGAGCAATCAGGTCACCCAAAATCTGCGTTGCTTCTTCCACCAGGGGAGAGTTCAGCTCCTCCTCGGTTTCATCGCCGGTTTCTGCTCGGGTTTTAGAAGTCTTCTTCTTCTTTTTGTCTGTGCGCTTTTTTTCTTCTTTCGCAACTTTGCGCAACTCGGCCAAGCGAATGAGACCTTCGTTTTTCTTTGCCTCGTCCACTTTCTTGATCATTTCCGCAAACTTTGCGCTCTTGGAAACACGGGCCTTCGACTTTTCTTTCAGCGTTTTGACAATTTCCGGAGTAATGGGAGCCCACTTCTCCTGATTGTTGTGGCCATTGGCATCTTTCGACAAGAAAGCACCGATTTTCTGTGGTGCCAACGAGTAGTCGAGCGTCTTTTCGCCCACATCGCCGTCATTGAAGCTGGGGGGAAGCGCGACATCTGAAGTCACGCCGTCATGCTGGGTAGAAGCGCCCCCCGGCAAGAAAAACATACCCGTCGTGACTTTCATTCCGCCGATGTTCAGCGGGAGGTTAGCCACCGCTTGAACGGTCCCTTTTCCGAAAGTGTGGTCCGATCCTACAATCACCGCACGGCGATAGTCGCGAAGCGCGCCTGCCAGAATCTCCGATGCAGAAGCACTCGCACGGCTGATGAGAACCACGAGCGGGCCTGCGTAAGCGACGCCATTTTCCTCATCGTTGAGGATTTCGTCCGTTGCATCGGTTGAGCGCGTAGCGACCACCGCTCCTCTATTAATGAACAGTCCAGAAATCGCGACGGCTTCATCCAGGAGTCCGCCGCCATTGCTCGCTAGATTGAGGACAATACCAGCCACTTTTTTCTTTTTCGCATCATCGAGAAGCTTTTTGACGTCGGCAGAAGAAGAGCGAGTGCCTTTTTTGCCGCTTCCGTAAAACGAAGGAAGGTCGATGATCCCGATAGTGGACTTCTTCTTGCCTTCGCCCGTTTCCACATAGCGGATCTTGGCAGCTTGTTCTTCGATATTCACTTTGTCGCGCACGATGGCGACTTCAAAGCTCTTGGTTTCGTCGTCTTGGCGGAGCACGGTCAAAAGAACCGTTGTTCCCTTCTTGCCGCGAATCAGCTTCACGACATCGCGCAAGTCCATATCAATGACGGTGACAGGCTTTTGGCCTTTCTGAGCGACGGCGATGATTTTGTCTTTGGGGCGGAGCATCTTGGATTTCTCTGCGCCGCCGCCTTTGATAAGGCTTTCAATGACAGTAAAGCCATTCTGGGACCGAAGAACGGCACCGATGCCTTCTAACGAAAGCTCCATTTGGATCGTAAAATCTTCCATGCTGTCACGAGACATGAAGGAAGAGTGCGGGTCCAATGCTTGGGCAAAGGCTTCTGAGAAGCCCTCCAGCTGGTTTTCTTCTGACTTGTCAGTTAAGCGCTTGGTCACCAATTCGTACTGATGGATGAGTTGCTTTTTGGCTTCCGGCAGCTTCATGTCCGTAAGCAGGTAGTTCGACATTTGGAAGTGAATGAGCTTTTTCAAAAGCTCTTTACGTTCTTCAAGTGTTTTCGAGTATTCCCGCTTCTTGGGGTCCAGGATGAGTTCTACCGTCTCGTCGAGTTTGTAGTCTTTTCCTAGATAAGTACGAGCAAAGTCTTCGTTCTCCTTAGCGCGGGTGGCGAGGAGTTTGTTGGCAACGGCGAGCTCTCCACATTCTCCCCCGGCCATCTTGTCGAACAGGGCGAGCAGCTTGGGGCGCAAAGCCTCTACGTCGCTCTTAAGAAGCATGTTTTTCGAGGGATCCATTTCTCGAATGAACTGGTCAATGGTTCGTTCTTTCAGCTCAGAGGACAGCTTCTTATTGCTGTAGTGATTCTTCAGGTAGATGCCAAAAATCGTGGGGAGCAATTTGCACTGAAGTGCAGTGGCGGGGTAGGCGTTCGAACCTACCAGAATTGCGATTACCGTAATGAGACGGATAAGAGGACGAGAGCAAAGCATTCGAATCTCCTGTTGAGCGGCGTCAATATACGAGCACCAGTCCGATTTGAAAACCGGAAGTCACGACGATCTCATCGGGAAATAGGCGCTAAACCTTGAACACGCTTTCGAAAATCGTCCTAGACCTAGACGGGCTGTGGAGCCGCAATGTGACATCCCGCGGCGATGAAGGTGCTTCATTCTTGCCCCTTTTATTCCGAAAAGCTCGGAGTGCAGCTACGTTTACTCATTTTGACGCTACTGGCCCTTCCACTGAGTTGTGGCGACATTATTACAGGCTATAAAGAGCCCGCCATTGCCACCGGCCAGTTATCTGCCGTGGAGGTCGCGGACAGCACCGTGGGTACAGCAGTCCTCGTGCGCTCCGGCGAGAGCCATCACTGCGCGGTGTTCTCCACGGGCAATGTGCGTTGCTGGGGAAAGAATGATTTCGGTCAGCTAGGTTACGGAAACACCAACACGATAGGCGATGACGAGAGTCCGCTTTCTGCGGGTGACGTGAACGTGGGTTGCACGGTTTCCGATATGGCGCTCGGTGCGAACCACACCTGCGCGCTGTGTAACTCGGGCCGAGTCCGATGCTGGGGCAAAGGCACTTCTGGGCAGTTGGGCTACGGGGCCACGGCCAATATCGGTGACAACGAACTGCCGTACCTTTCGGGCGAAGTCCGTAATGAAGCCGTAGCGACTCAAGTGGTGGCGGGAGCCGATCACACGTGCGTGCTCACAGACGAGCAAGAGGTTCGGTGCTGGGGCAAGGGTGCCGATGGCCGCTTGGGATACGCGAGTACGAATAACATCGGAGATAACGAAGCGCCCTCGACCGCGGGAACGGTCTCTTTGGATGATCCGATAGCGATGATTGCGGCAGGCGCTGCGCACACCTGTGCCTTGACGACTACGGGCGACGTCTACTGCTGGGGTTCTGGCGCTTCCGGCGTGCTTGGCTATGGCAACACGAACAGCATCGGTGACAATGAATCTCCCTCCAGTGTGGGCAAGGTGCCGTTGGGTGGGACTGCCACGAAAATTTCCTCGGCGGATAAGCACACCTGCGTGCTGACCTCGACCGGTAAGATACGTTGCTGGGGTGACAACTCTTCTCAAGGCGTTGGATTCGTGGGAACGGAACCTATCGGGGATAACGAAACTCCCGGGCAAAAGGGAGATGCCCGGGTGCTGGGGTATTTCACCGACGTAGCCGTTGGCTACTCTGAAACGTGCGGCAAATCTTTGGATGGTTCTGGCTCCTGGCTGTGTTGGGGCGGAACGCCCGACATTCCGTACGGCATTGCTTTCAGTAGTGTTTCGGGCGGAGGAGATAGCTGGTGCGCCGTGAACAGCGACTCCAACATTCGTTGCGCCGGTTCGGGCACCAACGGGCAGCTGGGTTACGGCAATACCGAAACAAAGTCCGAATGGCCGACGGCTTCTATCAGCATCGAAACACCCGGCTACACGCAAGACGATCCTTTGTATGCGGATCAGTGGCACATTAAAAATACGGGACAACACGGAGGGACCCCCGGGGAAGATGCGAATGTCGAACCGGTATGGCTGAATGATGGAAATTACGGTGAGGGTATTCTCATTTCCGTGGTCGATGACGGTATGGAGATCGGCCACCCCGATCTGTTTGCGAATATTCTGGGGGGAGGGAGTTACAACTACCTCACTGGCTCCAGTAACCCCACGGGTGAAGAAGATGATTCTTCGTTTTCCTCTCACGGCACTTGTGTAGCTGGTATCATCGGCGCGCGTCATCTGAACGGCTTTGGACTTCGCGGGATTGCGCCGCTTTCGAAGCTGGTCGGCTACAACATGCTGAAGAATTCGACGGCAGCAAATATTGCCAATGCGATGACTCGTAATAGCGCGAATGTCTATGTCTCCAACAATAGCTGGGGACCTTCGGATCGATTGGGTAGGTTTTCTGCTTCCGATCTCACTTGGCAAACGGCGATTGATAGCGCGATTACCACGGGGCGAGGGGGGCGCGGCACGTCTTTCTTCTGGGCCGCGGGAAACGGGCGCGTCTCGAAGTCGGCTACCCTGACCGATCAATCCAACTACGATGGCTATGCAAACTACTATGGAGTGACCGCCGTATGCGCTTCAGGAAATGATGGGAATATCGCTTCCTATTCCGAGCCTGGAGCGAATGTGTGGGTTTGTGGTCCGTCTTTAGGAGACACTGGGGCGGGCATCTACACCACCGACCGAGTAGGCGATGTCGGATACAACCCGACTGATGGGACTGTGCCAGCCGACCAAGCCTATACTAGCATTTTTAGTGGCACTTCCGCAGCCGCTCCCATGGTTTCGGGAGTAGCGGCGTTGATGTACAAAGCCAATCCGAATCTGTCGTGGCGCGATGTGCGGATTATTTTAGCGGAAACGGCCCGAAAAGTAGACCCCGGTGATTTAAACTGGGCAACCAACGATGCAGTCAAAGTGTCGGCGGCTGTACCGTACAATATTCATTACGACTATGGCTTTGGAATGGTCGACGCGCAAGCCGCGGTGAACCTGGCAAAAACTTGGGTGAATGTCGGACCGCTGAAAACCGTTTATGCTCCCACGGCCGGAGCGCAAACGGCGGGTGCCGGCTCTATTGACCCCGTTGACACCGCGCTGACAAGCACGATTACCGTGGCGGGAAGTGGCATTTCCCGGATTGAGTACGTGGAAGTGACCGTGAACCTAACCCATGCGGATTGGGGCGAGCTGGAGATTCAGCTGGAGCGGTCTGGCGTAGCAGACACAGTCAGTCGTTTGACCGTAAAGCACGACTGCTACAAGGCGGATATCAATGGCGCCGACACCGAACCTTGCACTGTTAGCGCGAACACTTTCCGATTTGGAACGGCTCGGCACTTGGGTGAACCTGCGGATGGGGATTGGACGCTCGCGATTTTCGATCGGAAAGCAGGAATCGTAGGCACTTTTCAGAGCTGGCGGTTGAGGTTCTTCGGAGAATGAAAATGCATCTCACAGCTTTCGCGTTAGGGCTCATTTGTGCTTCCGCCGTTGCGGCCCCGGTTACTTACCGTTGGCACGACGGAGTGAGTTTTCAAACTTCGACCCAAGAAAAAGGCGGAAAGTCTCCCGTCTTTCGAGATGCCTCAGGGATGCGCCGTTCGCTACCCGGCGGCGTGCTAGTGGCTTTTCGCGCTTCGACGAGTGAAGCACGCGTGCGCGCCTGGGCAAAAGCTCAAGGCGTGAAGCTGCTGAAAAAAGTGGTGGCCTCCGCGGAGCGAGTAATTTGGTTAGTCGAAAGTCCTCGCGGCATCGCCAGTCTCAATCTGGCCAACCGCATTCACCAGTCGGAAACGGTAGAATATGCGTCGCCCAACTGGTTGGTCCAACTCGAAGCCAAGTAAAAGCTTGGGGTGTGCACGTGCACAGTTCCCCCCTGATGAAAACTCCTAGATCCGAAAACTCTTACGATCTGAAGTGGTTATATAGGGTGCGCCGAAGCCTAGACACGTAGTGTCGAATGTTGTAGCGTGCGTGCAATTCGGGGCTCTGGAATACTGATGAACAAATCGCTTCTCTCTATACCTCTCTTTTTTGCCTTCACGATCCACGCCCAAACGGGCCCAGATAGCTTTGTTACCGTATGCGATACGCCTTCTAAGATTGGGCGCTTTGCCGGTCCTCGAGGGTTGCAAGGCACGGCCCGTCCTTCAACGGCCGCTGCGGGTGAGCCCACCGGGGTGGATGGCGAACTGAGAGAAGCCCTCGACTTTTTGGAGTCGCGTGCAAAGGTCGGAAAGCTCCCGGGTTATAATTTCCGCAAATGGAGAATGAACGTAGAAGCTTCCGGACTGTTCGTCTGCACGCCTTATTTGGAAGACGCTGTTGCGGCCAAGGAAAAGATCACAGGAAATATGTGCGTGGTCTTCGCGACCGGCACGATTTCTTCTGAGCTGAGAAAAGACGCTGAGCGAGTACGATCTCTGCCCAAGCCACCCGGACGGTTGGAAGACGGCCCCGGATCACGTGGCATCGTCGAAAGCGCAACGGCCGTTTCCGACAGTCAGTGCTGGGATTACATCAACGCCCAATAGCGATCTCAAAACTATTTCTTTTTGGCTTCTTTAGAAGCCGCTCTGCCTTCGTGATGCTCACATTTTCCGTGTTCGCATTTGCCTGACTTTGCGCAATCGCAAGCTTGGCAATCGCATTTCTCGCCCTTGTGTTCCTTACAGGCCTTTTCACATTGGTGATCGCAACTACAAGCTGCTTTATCTGCCATGGCGGGAGCCGAAAACGCCAGTAGGGCTGCGAACGTGAATTCCGTGAATTTCATGAGATCTCCTTGAGTTAGGGAAAGTAAACAAGGAGCGGTGCCAATGGTCAATCCGGCAGTCGGGTGAGCAGGTTGGCTAGGTTCAGTAGGCCATCGCGGCATGCCAGGCGATGCGCCTCGCCACCCCGAACGGTGGCGCTGTAGCGCATGAGGTTTTCTATGAGTGATTCCATTCGCTTGCGTTGGGTTTCTAGCAAGGGAATTACCCTTTGTCTTGCGTTTCGGATCTCTTCTTCAGAAAAATCAGGGTCCAAGGGACTTTTGGTTTCGCCTGCCGCCAACATCAGCACGTAGTTTAATTCGCCCCGCTCCAGGTCAGCATCGTCCATGTCGTCGCGGAGCTGAAACACTTCTCCGAGCAGGTTTCCCAAATTCGACATCGTATCGATGAAACCTTCATTCTGCCCGAGCCAAATGGCAGGAGCCGAGAGCGACCAACCAAAGAGTAAGCCCGTTTTTTTACGGGCGACTTGTGCCCACTGCATCGGCGTGTAGGTACCGGAGGCGAGTAAGTCGGCTTGCTCGAATTCACCGATCGTCATTCCCTGAATCACCTCCAGAATGCCTAAAGTCAGTCGATCGTTTCCATGGCGAACCGCGGATTTCGTGAGGTGTGCAAGCAGGTAGTTGCCGGTAAGGACCGACTTCTTATTTTCGATGACAGCCGGCAGGCTCGGATTGCCTCGCCGAGTTTCGCTTCCATCGATAACGTCATCGTGTGTGAGTGAAGCTTGGTGCGTTTCCTCTGCCACACACGCGATCCAATCCACCGCCTTGGGGTCAGGGTTCACGAGTCCCGCAGAAAGAAAGCACAAATAGGGCCGGATGCGCTTTCCGCCGGGCATCACACGTTCGTTGAGAATATCTGCCACTACCCCGGAGCCAGGATCTTTCGGGATTTGATAAAGGGAAGGATCGAGCAGGGGCAGGATAGCGTCCGGAATTTCGATCCGGGAATGAGCCGTAGCCGTCACTGCCCAAAATAGGGCACTAATCAGGAGACCGAAATGCTGCATAAGCGGCTGGGATACACGTTCGCGCGCTAATGCACAACCTGGAAACTACGGCTGATCCCTTGGTACCGGGTGCGCTTTCCAGAGACTAGTTTTCGAGTCCCTCGATGGAGAATGCGGTACTCCCCTGCCGGGTAGTCGGCCGACACGTCCCATTCAATCGTAATTTTGGAGCTATGGGGCTTTACAGATTCCCACCGGAAGCGGGTATCCCAATCTCGGTCCAGGGCAACGGGGATCCAGCTCTGGGTGGATTTGTCGAAGTGCTGGACCTCAAGGAAAGAACTCTGTCGGAGCAGGTCATTGTTCGGGTGGCCGCCCCAGAAAACGGCTTTCGCCACTTGGCCCGGCTGCACTTCTCGGTCGGGTTGTTGAGACACCGAACCGAAACTGACCCCTACGGGAACCGTATCGACGGAAACCTCAGGGGGGCTTTTACTCGGAATCTTTCCGGTCAGGTCGCGAGGCTGGGGACCGGGGTCGGTGGGGCTGCCCGTTCGTAAAGCCGCAGCCACCGTTGCAAACTCCTGTTGGTAGGCATTCAGAGTCCACTCGCCGAAGTGCGTGGAAGCGCCTTCATACATCTGGAGTTGATATTCTTCTCGCGTTGCCACATAGCCCGCGTAGGCATTGGCATAGCCGGCCAGCACGAAGTAGTTCACCCCCGCAGATTTTAGCTCGTTCTCGACGGTGGCTCGCAGGCGACGGCCTGAGACCGTTGTAAATTCAGCGGGCACTCCGATCAAGGCAAGCTGCCCGATTCGCACTACATGGATTGGAAGCACTTCAGGTGTCCATGGGGTGGATTTGTAACCGGTCTTGAGCGCCAGCGGCTTCACACCATGGCAGTCATCGTGATCGCGACTGCAAAAGATGCGTCCCCAAAGCGGAACGTTGCGACAGGTCCAACCCTCTTGACCGATTCCGCGGCCATCGGCAGTGCCGGCTAGCATGGAAAGTCCGATAGCTGCGGGGCACGTGTGCTCCGTGCCGACTCCCGTAAACGAGGAGGCAACTTCCACTTTCGACATATCGACAAAGCTGTGGCGATAGTCGACGGGCCCCTGAAGCAGCTCGGTGGCATCGTTGTACAACTCCGCCGCTCGAAGGGACTGGCGCCGGGCAGAGTCCAAATTGCATTTGAAATCGTCCTTGTAGACGCAGTCCCAATTTCCGTCGCTATCCAGGTCGCCAGCGGTATTGGGGCTCACATCTCCGGCATCCGAGTTCGCAAAAGCAGCAACAAAGGGGTGCCCTTCCGTGAAACGAGAGTCTTTCGCCCGTTCGAAGAGATAGGAAGCCATGCCCTTATTGTCAGAGCTGATGAGTTTGTTGCGTTTCTGCATGGAAGTCGCATGCACCGCGAACCAATCGATGAGACCCAGCTCCGTTCCATCGACGCGCTCTAAGCGCAGCAGGGTCATGTCTTCGTTCGTCTGGGGCTGATCGATTCGATCAGCGGCGGGATTCATTAGGTAGGCCTCCGGCGAGCGATTGCGTGAGGCCCCTGTGAGTGTTCCTTTGGCAATTCGGATTTGGCCGGGTTGAAGACTATCGTGTGCTTTGATGATGGACTGAGTAATGCCGTCGACCACCGCATCAAAGCCCATCTGCGAGTAACCCAAAGCCGAAATCGTATAGAGCCGGTAGTGAGAGTAGCCACCCGGTCCGCTATGCGTATGAGTGGCGGTTAGCATGACGTTGCTTTCGGAGTACAAATCTCCATACCGCGACGCGAGGTTGCGAATCACAGCGGCTTTGACGCCTTGATAAATGTGAATCAAATCGGCGCTGACGAAAACCAATCGATTGCCGGTGGGACCGTCTGCAATCACATAGGCGCGCGACCAGAGGCGCGTGTGAATGCCCTCCGTTTTTTGCTGGGGATCGACGTAGCCCATCATCATGGCTTCAGCAACCGGTCCGGTGACATCGTGGATGCCCGTTCCGATGAGGTACGAAGCCTCTGCAAAAAGAGGTACGAAAAAGGTAGCCGAAACAAGCCCCAAGACTAGTCGCTTCATATACCCTCCTCTCTCACGTATCGGGATTTCGCCAAAAATATTAAGCGATTAACCCGTGACGTGCGCGATCAGGCAGTGCGCGAGCGCCGAGTGAGAAGTGCCATGAGCTGCTTCTTGTGAAGCTTCAAAACTTCTTCTTGGTACCTGTATAGAACATCGACCAACTTTCTCGGTGCGATGCGACAAAGGTGAGCGAGCTTTGGCAAGACATCCAAAGGAGGCAATGACACGCCCCGCTCCCAGTTACTGATGAATTGTGCTGTTGAGTACGAAAGGGTCGATGCTAACTCGTGCTGAGTTAGACCCGCCTTCTGACGCATCAATTTGAGGAATTCACCCACGATTTTGGCCCGCAAACGCCGCTCTTCCACTTCATTCCTGTCTTTCATCGCTGAGGACAATAAAACATCTAAACATTAACTGCAAAATTTTTGAATCCAGGTAGTTTAGTTCGATGTCCGTGCGTCCCTTCCTAAAATGGGCTGGCAACAAGCATCTCATTGTCGACCGTATTAAAGCCGTGCTCCCGCCCGCCGAGCGTTTGGTAGAACCCTTTGCGGGGTCGGGCGCGCTATTTTTGAATACCGACTATTCGCACTACGTTCTATCCGACTCCAATGCCGACCTCATTGATCTGTACCGCCATCTACAGAAAGAAGGCGCTTCCTTTATGGAGTACTGCCGCTCCTTCTTCGAAGATCCAGCGAACTCCAAGGAAGTCTTTTATGAAAGACGTGCGCGGTTCAACGAAGTGGCCAAGGACCATGAGAAGTCCGCGCTCTTTTTGTACTTAAATCGACACTGCTTCAATGGTCTGTGTAGATACAATGCGAGCGGCGGTTTCAATGCTCCCTTTGGGAAATACTCGAAGGTTTACTTTCCTGAAGTTGAAATGCGGGCCTTCCATCAGAAGTCTCAACGCGCGGATATTCGCAATGCAGATTTTGAAATGGTGATGGCCGACTCACGTGCCGGTGACGTGATCTATTGTGATCCGCCTTACGTGCCTCTGTCCGCGACAGCGAACTTTACAAGCTACGATGCGGGAGGATTTGGACCTGAAGAACAGATCCGACTCGCGCGAGCGGCCGAGCAAACCGCGGACCGGGGCATACCCGTTCTGATTTCGAATCACGACACACCCTTCACCCGCCGAGAATACGGATTGGCCAAAAGGCATCGGTTTGAAGTACGTCGATCCATCAGTTGTCGCGGCGATCGCCGTGGCAAAGCTAAGGAAGTTCTGGCCGTCTTCAACGCTCGGTAGCAAGAAGGTGCGAGCTTCTCATCGCTGCTTCGAAGGAGCCTTCTGTCCCGACGACGGGTTTGCAGGCTTGCTCGCGGGAGCGCGAGAGACGTGGGGCTGATTTTCCATGGCCTTGAGGTCCACGCAGCTCTGGGCGAAACCAGAGGCACAGGCATTTTTCAGAAGCGTGGTTGCGCGAGCCAGCAGAAACACGCTGTCTTTCAGACGGCCTTCGCGACGTGCAAGGTTTCCTGCATTTCGGCAGCCGTGCGATGTGCCGCGATCGCAGCTATACTTGTACAGCTTCTTCGCGCGGTCCAAGTTTCCTGCGTACTCCTCGACAACACCCAGATTATTGCAGCCCATGCTGTCTTCGTATTGGCAGGCAAGCGAGTAGTAGCGACGGACTTCAAGCGGCTTATTCAATTCACGAAAACTATCGGCGAGAGCGTTGCATCCGGGACCCGATTGTAGGTTACACGCGCGTTGGTAGTAGAAAACCGCCGCGGTCTGATTGCCCGCAGATCGCTCGGTGCCTCCCAAGTTGTTGCAGCTATTGCCGTGATTGTAAGCACACCCTTTGATGTACCATTCACGAGCCGTGGTGGCGTCCCCCCCTTGCTCGGCCCAAAAGCCCAGTGCCAAACAAGAAGACCCAATGCCTCGTAGACAGCTTTCGACGTGGTACTTGCGAGCGGCTTCCTGATTGCCTTCCTTTTCAGCGCGGGTTGCGAGCGTGTCGCAAGCCATCGCATCATTGTAGTCGCAGGCTTTTCCAAGCAGCGCTTGGGCTTCTTTGGCTTTGCCTTCTTTTTCTAGGAGAGAAGCAGCGTCCACACACGCGACGGCAAGCTTCATGTCGCATGCGAGAGAGTAGTGGCGAATCGCTTCTCCTTTTCTACCGACTGTGCTGAAACCATCGCCGACTTTGTGACAGGCGATTCGATCGCCGTCTCTGCATTCCGCACCCCAATCTATCGTTGCCGCTTGAAGCGAAAAGGTGAAAAGGATTGGAGTTAGAATAAGTTGCACTGCGTTAATGCGAAGGGTTTTCATGTTTTCTTATCGGCATAAACCGGTGGCATTTTGAGGCAAGCAAACTGTCAATTTTATAGAGTTTGACGCCTGAGTTTTAGACACATCGTGCCGAAACGCGCATGCAAATGACATAGTTTGGCGGTTTCCTGCCTGGATTTGTGATCGGGAGTGCTTAGAAAAACTGGCACCCGCTATGCAATAACTTGGGAAGAGTCACTGCTTCGTGCGTGGCTTCGACTCTTGAATAAGGATAAGGGACATGAAAAAACTTGGAATGCTTTCTGTGATGGTACTGGTGTTGGGAATTGCTGCAACGAGCTGCAGCTCAAAAGAGACACGCTCTGAAGAGCCAGTCATCAGCGGATCAACAGGGGACAGCGCTCCTGCTGACACCAACGTTGCCGCAGCAAACCTCGGCAGCTCCTCGAGCGGCCAGGGTCGCTAAGTCTTTCGACTTAGGGAAACAAACCTTTTAGCAGTGAATTTCCGACTTCGGCGCGGGCTCGCAGAGCTGCGTTGAAGTCGGACTCACACGCTTGCCCCATTACGGCTGATAATCCTGCCAATAAATTCCTCAGTGCATCGGTGTAGTAAAGAAGTCTCGGACTTGTGATCGTTGCGAGCTTCGGCCTTGCTTTGCGTATCTCTTCCAAAAAGTGTCCACGAGAAGCGCACGAGAACAACCCCAAAAGATCGACTCCCTTTCCATGGGCGCTGAGCCGCTCCATGAGCTGCTCCACGCCTGGCCGATTCTTAGCGTACCAATCATAATCAACGTGCTTGTCGAGAGTCAGCTTAGGCGGTGCGAAATCAGGACCGCCTCCATCTCGCGAGTGTCCGTTGTAAAAAACAACATCCGCTTTCTCAATCCCATCTAGGAAACTGGCGGCAGCTCGCCGACTCATCCAGCGCTGAAAACCATCTCTTCGATTTTCGTCATCGTCCGGACCGGCTGCGCTATTCACCACGGTCAGCTTGAAGTCGCGCAACACTTTTCCCGCAGTGAGTGAGGTTTTGTGCAGCTGGTCTGGGTCGGAATCACTTCGGGTGAAACCGCAAGCATGCCATCCCGGCGTGCAAGGAGCGGTTAGATACTGCAGCAGCATGGCTTTTTCATATCGGTCGCCTACAAACCGAGACGGCCGCGCGTCCTTGTAGCCAAAGACTACTCGAATATCTATTTCTCGATCGTCTAAAAGGGCGGTGTACGCCTTGGGACAGGCTTTCTGCAGGGGGAAAATAAACGCGGTTGGATTGTCTCCGAGCTGCTCCGAGTTAAGGATGCCCATTTTTCGCCCTATCTGCAGCAACAGGGCGGCGAGGCCCAGGACAAGTGCAAGCGCCACAAGGATTTTTCGGCCTCGGCTCATCCGCGCAGCTCCTTACAGAGTCTACGCACTTCTTCTACCGGGTCTTTGCTACAGAGAACCTCGAGATTTTTCCACTCGGCAGGCGTTTCGAAAGGAAGCTCTTGAAGTGTGTAGATCGTTTGAATACGCAGGGGTGTTGCTGCATCTTGAAGTGTGCGGCGAAAGACGTGGTAGTAGTCGGCTTTGCGCAACTTACCGAGCATCAAGCGGGCATAGTACAAAGCGGCTGATCGAACTTCGAAACTGGAGCTACGGGCCAGAGCAGCCAAGTCGGCTTCGCCCAGTCGATGCCCAAGCCTTCCCAAATAGTCGAGGATCGCCACCTTCACTGCCGGCGCCTGGGACCGGCGCAGACGCAGAACATATTTCTCCAATACGGGTTGGATGTTGTCACCGCTCACTAGCGTATTGATCGTCAGGTGGATGGCTCCATCATCGCCCTTTTCCGAAACCTCCAAGAGGTGTCCCACCATTGAGTGAAGGCCAAGGGCACTCATCACATCTAGAGCGAGGTAGCGATCGGAAGTTGTGAGCGCCGCTTTCAGTTTGTCTTGAATCTGAGGCGTCTTTTTAAGGGCAACGAGCGCTTCATTTCGGATAGCTTCCGAATACCCCGTCAATTTGGACGCCTGCATCTGCCAGCTCACAGCGCCGTTTGCCGAGGGCGTCCAAGACGCAAGGATGAAAAGTAGTGCTATCAAACGTTTATTATCTCCTGGCAATGCGACTGTACCAAAACCGTGTTAGTCAGTAGACTTTTCTTTCGATGGCTCGTTGTCTAGTCGCTCTCTTCCTCCCCCTTTTGTTTGCCTGCAACGTAAGCTTGCCCGAGGCCGTCGCACCCGTTCGATGGACGGCGGTCAATGTCAGTACGACCCAGCGACAGGGAGACGCTAATTTCCTCCTATTGCCTAAAGGCGAACGCATACTCATCGATGTGGGCGACGACAATGGCCTACTTTTAAATTTTCTGCGGGAGCGTGGCATTTCTCACATCGACGAAGTGTTTATTACCCATGCCCACCGGGATCATTACGGGGGATTGAGATCCCTTCTAGCCGGAAACATTTTGATGAAGCGCGTCCGAATGAATATTCCAATGCGGACAGTCTGCGATCGCGAAGGAGCATGGGGTTGCAACTACGAAGATGTGCTCGCGGTGGTAGCGCTCTTAAAGCAACACCGAGTACCCGTGAAGCCGGTTCTTCCAGGAGACGAGATTCGCAGCGGGGCGGCGGCCCTGCGGGTCCTTTACGCCTTCAATGGCGTTGATACGCCTATAGGCCCGACCGATATCAACGATATGAGCGCACAGATGTTGCTCTCTATTGGACACACACGGGTGCTCTTTACGGGGGATTTGAATCGGGGCATTGGGGAGTATTTGGCAGGTCAGGGAAAGGAACTTGCTGCTGATATTTTGAAGGTGCCCCATCACGGGGGGGAATCCATGGCGCCCAATCGTTTTTTCGATCGGGTAGGCGCTAGAGTGGCTATTGTGCCTGCTCCTGCCTCCCTATGGGAAAGTCCCAGGAGTGTTCGCGCGCGTGACTACTTCAAAAGCCAAGGCACCACGGTCTATGTAAATGGTCTCCACGGGCATATCGATGTGCTCTTAAGCGCTTCGGACTACTCCGTTCAACCTTCGAATACCTTCGCTCTCACGGCACGTTCTGTGTCGCGGCCTTAAGCAGGGTTGCTCCGTCGCCCCAGTTGGGTTAGGACACTCGCCATGTCTCAGCATCTCTTGCTCCTGTTTGCGCACTCTATCCCTCTGGTCTTTGCGGCTGTCTTTCCCATCCTAAATCCCATTGGGTCTGCGATTGTGCTTCTTCCCTTTACAAGCAGTGCAGATGAAGCGACCCGACGACTGATTGCTCTCAAAGTGGCCCGAAATACCTGGGTCATTCTTGCAATTGTGCTTTTCGTGGGATCGCCGCTGCTCGCATTCTTCGGCATTAGCATTCCGGTGGTGCAGGCAGCCGGGGGGCTAGTGGTCGCTTCAATGGGATGGACTTTGCTTAAAGCAGACGATGGATTGGCGGATGATCGAGAGGCCGCTTCGGCACGATCACCGGCCTCGCTTCTCAGCCAGACGTTTTACCCCTTCACTTTTCCTGTGACCGTGGGCCCCGGCAGCGTGGCCGTGACCCTCACCTTAGCCGCCCATACCACGCACCCGTCAGTGACCAACACCATCGTCAGCCAATTGGGCGCGGTCGTTGGTTTTCTTGCGCTCTCTATTACGGTCTACCTCTGCTTTGCTTACACCGTGCCGATGCTCAGGCGCATCGGTCCGAGCGGCACCAAAGTGATCACGCGCTTAATGGCATTTATTCTCATGTGCATCGGTGCCCAGATTGCCTGGTCCGGAGTTTCAGGTCTTATCCTGTCGCTCCCTCGTGCACTGTAACTACCGACAGTCGAAAGGTGCGCTCTTTAGCTTCGATGAGCGCCTCGCCTATTTCTTTGCGTTCCGCTTCGCTCCAAAGTTCCCGCATCTTCGGAAACAGTTCCTTCTCTTCTTCTTCGACATGATGGTTCACGCAATCGCGCAGGTTTCGCAGTAGCACATTCCACTCACGATCTTCTAGGTCGGTTTCTCGAAGAAGGGCGATTTTGTCTTTGATGGATTGATGTTCGTCTTCTGCATGTTCCACTAATCCCTTCAGCTCTGGCTCCCGACGGGCACGCGGATACAAGATGGCTTCCTCGGCCTCGGTATGAATAGAGAGCTCTCCATCGACGGCGTGGAACAGCGCTCTTTTGCGGGTTGCATCATTACTGTCGAGAATGTCATCAAAGAGCGTTTCCACCGTGCGGTGATCTTTCTCCAAGTAGGCAGTGACTTCTGAGTTCATGCGTTTTCCTTTCGTTACAAACCGTTTTGAGCTGCTGGAGTGTGCGAACGGCATGCCAGACTGAGACGAACTGATCTATTACGACGCCTTTGCCTTTCGGCGTCGGCGTTGTTAAAGCCGACACATCAGTTGTTAAATCCGCATCCTGGGAGGGATTATGAAATTTCGATTCTCACTGGCAGCCGCCGTCGCGGCCGTTCTATTCACTACTGCTAGCTATTCAAAGGCGATCGAAGAGAAAATTCGAATTGCAGACGAGCCGCTCAATCACGATTCCGAAATTGTGCCAGGGCCTACGTCTTCGATGCTCAAACTCTTTCTCTCAGCCTACGCGCAGGAAGCGAACGAAATCAAAACCCGGGCGGTCGCCCAACCAGGGGATGCTGAGCGTTTGAAGAGCATTGAAAACCATGTTCGCCTTCTGCTTGCGATGTACGACTACGCGGCCGAGGTATCTTCTGTGGCCCTGACGCTGTCTTTCCAAGTGGGGGCTGAATTGCCCTTAAACCTTATAGAGAAGCTTCCGGGATTCAATCGGCTTCCCTTGAAGTGGGGAGCCCAAGGTTCTTTCGGTGTGACCGTCGGAATGACTCGGAGTGAGCTGACGAATAATGTTCTTTGGAGAGATTTTTCTATCGGGGCCTCGGCCATTGTGGGCGGAAACACCATTTTCGGAAAACGCGTCGCGAGTGCAGCTCGCCCTGGCATGACAGGCATCAACTGGATGTTCCCTGCGATTGCTGTCGTTCTGCCAATGAACGAAGAACTGACCACGGTTCGCATGGGCGACCTGCAAGGCTGGTATTTGGGCGGTGCGGGAGAGATTTCGACGGATACGGGTGAAGCGAATCGTAAAGCCAAGACTATTCAGGGTGGCTTTTACGCCAAACTCAATGGCTTATCAGCGCCCGATGCAGGAATGTTCTTCGGTTTTCACGGGATCGGCGGCCAAGATCGGCCCATCTCGGGACAAGCGGAAGCGCTCGATTTTCAGTTGTTGGTGGGATCGGATGATTCTTCCATCCGCAGTCCAATTCCCTATGTTGGAAACTTTTTCAATTCGCGTCACAGCGATGAGAATCGAGCCAAAGACCTGGCAATGAAGCTGAAGGCCTCTCAAGAGGCAGCTGCCAAGTTAACTCCTGAGCAGATTTATCGTCGCATGCAGGAAGTGCAGGGTGCCTATGTGGCTGCTGAGGAAAAGAAATAACCTCGAGTAAAAGCATGAGGGGGAGCGTCGAGAGGCGCTCCCCTGCTTTCAATGATTCAGTTCGTCGCGTCTGGTTTCCCATTTCTGTATTTCAAGTTGAAGCTTGCCCTGCGGGTCACCTTCCGACCGAATGCGTTCTTTGAGATCTCGAATGAGCGCATTGTATCGATCATTCACCATTGAGAAGCCTGCCTGGTTATCTTGATAAGCATCGAGCGCGGGATTCAGCCGAGCTGGTTTGAGCCGGACTTCCATGCTCTGTATTTCCGCTTGAATCCTTGCCCAGCCCTCGCGCACATCCGCAGAGGTCATCACCCTGGCCAAATCCGCTGCGCTAAGGAGTGCAACCCCTAGAAAAAAAGTGCCGACCGTTTGCCGGTAGTGATCAATCACCCATTTGGCTTTGAGACGGGGCCCGTAGCGCTTCTCAAGTTCCTCTTCAAGATGACCATCACGTGCGGCCGTGCTCAACACCTGGTTGGGATAGTGTTTCCCCAGAGGTCGATAAAACGGCGCAATCCACCTATAGGACCATTCCAACGCGTACTGTACCTGTCGCCATTTCCAGGTGGCATCTCGTTTAGGCAGTGGCGAGACAGTGGTGGGGAAACGCTCGTGAAACGCCCTCAAAACTGAATAAACGTGGTGCTCAGAGTCGACGAAGGTTTGCATCCCTGTCGTTGAAAAACTCTGCGTTCCCCAGAGTTTGGTGAGAAACCCCGCCCTTTGGGTGGCCAGGGACAGCCGCTGGTACTCTAAGGCCGCTGCGAGCTTGAGCAGCCACTCGGACGCCGCTTGGAGGGTGGGGGGCGGTTTCTGGGTGACGAGAACGATAGCCCGACTCTCCCGTCTCAGAAGGGGGAGGCCGTGCCACTGACCCCTTCGATAGACCACTTCAGGCGCCGCGTGAAAGAGGGGAAACCGATAGCCGCGAAAGAGAACTTTGCCCCCCGCTTTTTCAATGGCAGCTATTTGCCCCAGGAACGTGGGGCCTTCGGGATGTAGGGCATCGCCTAGGGCAAGCAGCGACTCTCCCGTTTCCCATCCTCCCCGTTCGAGGGTCTGATACGTGGCGGGACTTTCGATGAGTAAAGCCTTCCAATGTAAAAGGGATCGGCCATAGGCTTCATGGCTGAAAGGGCGCGTTTCAGGCAGTAAAAACGGGGGACAAGCCGCCCTTGCGGGTTCGGCATAAGCCGTCAGCAGTGGCAGGAGGCATAGCGCTAAGGGGTTGAAACGCACAGACTTCGCAACGTAGTATGACGGTTTTTACAGGTCACGCGCGAATGTGGATTTTGAGAGCTCTGTGTCTTTGGATGGTGCTCGCAGCACCGGTCTTCGGGGATGCGACCACTGAATTTCGAGAAAAGGTTTTGCGCCTGGTGGATCGGACCCAGAGGTATCTGGCCGACCCGGCTAGCCTAAGCGCCCGTGAAACCGAACGCCTTCGCCTGGGTTTGGAAGACCTCTCGGAAGCGCCCAAAGCCCTCAAACAGTTTCTCTATTATGCAACCGGCAAAGGACTCCTCCAACTAGACCCGTTGAGGGACGACTTGGAGGACATTCAGGGGCGGCTGCTCAATCCCGCCACCCGGGAAGTGACCGATACCCTTTTGAGAAAAGTGGGTTTCGACGCTTTCGCACGAGTCCTGGGCGAAGTCTCTGTTGAGGAGATGCACGATGGGCGGGCCAGTGTTTCGATTGGACTTTTGGATCTCGCCATTAAAGAGGTTTTGGAATCCCAAGATGACTTCATCACTCGATCCGAAGCGTTGGAGCGCAATCTCTGGATGTCGCACGTGTCGTTGTTCATGGCCGGTGCGGGTTTTCTTATTTTCGAAACCTACGATCTTTTAAATATCTCCACGATGACTCCGCGAGAGCTCATTCTCTCCATTGGCGGAGTTTGGGCCGCCGCCGGAGGGACCTACTTTCTCGCCATGGACTATTTCAAAGGGCTTGAGTACGTGCGGAAGTTTTTCCTGCCCAAACACTACAAGCGTCTGAAACGAGCGTGGGCCCAGCTGCTGGAACTGAACCCCGAGGTCACAGCCGCTACCGCTGCTTCCGCCGCGATAGACAAGCCCAGATATTCGGTCACTATCGCAGATGCGATGTCCGACGCTGCCTTCGACGCGCTGATAGAGCGGGACGACGAGCATTCTCAAAAGCAGATTCTCGCTCTGTTTTTAAAATCGTTAGAGACCGGCCATACCCGAAGAGCAGAGAGGTTGCTCGTGGCACTGCAGCGGCAAAACCCGAAGACACTGCCAACGCTCAGTAGCGGCCCGATTCCCGTTCAGCTTCTCGAAGCGGTAAAGGAAGTGAAGCTTGCGATTGTGGCGTTGGAGAAAAAGTCTTTTCACCGCCAAGTTTGGTACGCAAGTTTGAAGGGCGTCGCGCTGGGACTGGGACTGTGGGGTGCTGGGCAGGGCATGACGTATTTTACGCCGGAATATGTGGCCCGATGGCGGGCAGCCCCTACCGCGGTGCTGGGTGCTATTGGGACGAAGCGAATCTGGCAGTTTCTTTGGAGACCTGAATCGGTTGAGAGTTTGGAAGCAAGAAGTCTCCCGGAACAAGCCCGCCTGATAGCGGCACTCGAGAAATTGGTAGTACTGGATCCCAGCGGAGATATTGTGAGCAGGATTGCGCGGTTCGATTTGGGGTTGGCAGCCCACCAGATCCTCACGCGTTTGGCCTCCGAAGCGCTCGCGAAGGAAACTTCAGGGCAAGTCACTATGAACCTCTATAGAATTTTGCGGGAAGAACTCTCTGCAAGCCGCTATTCGGGCGAGCGAGTGCGCGCCATTTCCGCGGCAGCGATGCGCCTTCAGCGCGACTGTCTCGGGGATCTGTTGCGCCTCTCCACAGAGCTAGGAAAACACCTCCCAGAAAACCCTCCCGCTGCGCACTAGGCTGCGCTGGCACGTCCCCTGCACTTTGAATCTTCGTAACATCAAACTCGACCATAGGGAGGACTCATGGCTCAGACCAAACGAACCAGTTCGAAAAAGAAGGCTCAGAAAGATATTTTCTCAACGATTAAGGCGGATCACCGCCTCGTCGAATCTATTTTTGAGAAAATAGAAAAGAGCAAAGCGGCTGGTCGGCGAGAAACACTTTATTCGGAACTTCGCACGGAATTGACCAAGCATGCCGAGGCAGAGGAGAAGGCGCTTTATCCCCATTTGATCGAAGAGAAACGCACCAGAGATCTTGGTCTGGAAGCGGTAGAAGAGCACGATATGATGAAGCATCTTTTTTCTAAAATTGACGGCTTGGGCTTTGACGATGAACGTTGGATGGCAACTGTCAGTGTTCTAAAAGAGATCGTGTCACACCACGTTAAAGAAGAAGAGTCCGAGTTGTTTGCTAAGATTCGAAAAAATTTCTCGAAAGAAGAGCGTCAACAGATTCTGTCGGACTTTCAAGCCTCTAAAGAAGGTGGTCCGATCGAAAACCTGCGGGAAGGTTTTAAACAGATGGTCGCCTAGACTTTAGTTAGAGCCGATAAATCCATTGGGCGCTTGCTCCCCCTTCAGTTGGAACAAGCACCCAAGCGTGATTGCTTTCAGACGTCTGATTGCGACGGTGAAGCAGAGGAACGACAGTTCCTATCGCTGCTCCCGTAACAAACCCTACAACGACGTCAGAGGGGAAATGTACGCCTCCCAGTACGCGACCCGCTGCGACCGCGGTGCCCGCCCCTGCAAGGATGAGCCAGGGCCAAGCGCTCCTGCCATGACGCCAGTGAACGGTCCAGGCGGTTGCAGTAAGCGCCGCAGTGACCACAGAGGCGTGACCGGAATAAAAAGAACGGTAGCCCTGCGCCGAGTTCACGAAAGCAGGGTCCCCGGAATAGCTACGAGGCAGGGGCCTTTGGACCAGCGCCTTGGTCAGGCTAACCAGGGCCCCGTTGATGGCGAGCACTTGCAAGTACACAAACATGTCTTCCCAGAAGATGCCCTTCAGGTTGCGATGCAGTTCGATCCAATTGAACAAAACAGGCAATCCCACGGCAAGCGTCAGACCGACATCCGTAAAGAGCAAGGCGCCATCGCTGTTATTCCCAATGACACCCCTCTCCCAACCCGGGACTTCTTCAGGGGGGCAGGGGCACCGAGGCTTAATGACCGAGCTTTCAAAGAGGTAGGGAAGCGCGCTTAAAGCCAAAGCGCTCCCGGTGATTGCCCAATCCGTCCGACTCCCCACCTCGTAGAGACTCGGATCGTTGAAACGGTCTGCTGCGCTTAAGGGGCCGGGCGCGAAAGCTAAACAGAATGCAAGGCCTATACGAACCTGAGTAAACACCCTTACGGAGTTTTTGCTTCGATAACGCCGCAGGCGATACGTGCGCCTGAGTTTCCGGTGGGATCCGTTTTCAAGTCGTCTTCTTTTTCATGCAGCACGAGGGATTTCCCGATGAAGACGGAAACATCCGCCGGTGCGGGAAGTTCAATGGCGGTTTTTACTTCGCCTTTGGCATCTGCAACCACGTTTGCAAAATCGCCTGCGTGTCCCTTGCCCGAGAGGGCACTGCCATGCGTGGATCCTGCTGGGTTGAAGTGCCCCCCAGCGCTTGACGCATCTTCGGCGGAGCAATCGCCCTTCTCATGGACATGGAATCCATGTTTGCCAGGTTTCAGTCCCTTCAAAAGGACCAAGACTACCATCCGGCCCTTTTCATTCTTTGAAAATTCCACTCGCCCGCTGGCCGAAGATTTGCTCTTTGGGGAAAGCGTGGCCCGACCAAATACCTGGGAGCGGTCGGTGTGGGTTCCGGCTGCAAATAAAGCCGAGCTTCCCATGATTAAAAGTGCCTTTGTCAGTGTGAACATTTTATCTCCTAAAAAGTAATCTGCACGAACCGCACCAGGCGCTATTTCATAGCGACGAAAATGCGATGGACATCGTCGTTGTCGTCGAGCTCTTCCAGGAAGTCGGTGACCTCCTTCTTGGCGTCATCTGGTAAGGAGACCGGATCCTTGGGAACCCAAGCAAAATCAGACATGCTGATTACCCAACCCGAGTCGGTGAGTGCCTTGGTTACCGATATGAGATCGGTCATGTCGCAGAGAAAGCGCGCGCCGTCGTCGGCCTTCTCCACTTCCTGAGCGCCGGCCTCAATGGCAGCCTCTTCAATGTCCTTCGACTGATCGGGGTGAGTGGCTTCAACCATGCCCACATGGTTGAAAAGGTAGTTCACGCTGCCGGTCGCACCTAACGTCGCTTTACGAAAGATCGCGCGCATATCTGCGGACGTGCGGTTGCGATTATCTGTCAGGCATTCCACGATGCAGGGGACCTTATGCGGGGTGAAGCCTTCAAAAGTGACGAGCTCGTAGTTTACGGGGTCGAGAAGGCCAGATCCCTTCTTGATGGCGCGTTCAATATTATCGCGAGGAACGGACTGCTTTTTTGCCGCTTCAATTGCCACCCGAAGACGTGCGTTTGAGTCGGGATCAGGGTTGATCTTCGCAGCAACGATGATTTCTTTTACCAACTTAGAGATAAGAGCACCGCGCTTAGCGGCATTCTCAGTCCGACCTGCGTGTTTCCACTGTGCGCCCATGAAGGAGAAACTACACGTTTGTGGACGGAGAAGTCTAGTCCCTAGCCGTGGGTTTCCGATCACCGTGGTAGCGGATGACGGGTTCCTTCCGAGCCTTCTCCACTTTCGTAAGCACTAGGATGGAATAGTGCCCGTAGAGAGAGTCTCTGACTAGTTTCACTTCAAAACTCGCCTGTTTGGCCAATTCCATGAGTTCCTGAGTGGTAGAAAAGGGGAAGGCGGAGCCAAGAAAGAGGCGTCTTTGAATATCGAGAAAGAGGGCGAGGTCGAATTCATTCAAGATGTACTTGCCGGTCGTGGCACTTTTCGCCACCCGTTCCAACCAAGCACGCAGACTGCCTTGCTTTTGCAGAGAAGGTTTGGGCTCAGCGAGGAGTAGCGTCCCACCCGGTTTCAGAAACTTTCCAAGGTGCGAAAGCCATTGGATTTTGGCTTCATCGGTCTCAATGAGAAATAGGGAGTCTTTCAGGATCAAGGCATCCGTCGGTGGGAGCTTGAAATCTGGCTTGGAAAGGTCCAGCGCTTTGGTATCCCATGCACCGAATGCGAAGACGTGCTTGAGAACGCGTTTGGTTGCAATAGCAGCGCGTGGGTTCGAGTCCATCGCAAGAAGTTGTCGATCGGGGGCTGAGATAATCAAACTCGCCGAAAGCGCGCCAGAGCCGCAGCTAAGATCGGTAAGATGTCCGGTAACCGGCAATGCCATATTTACCAGTTGGAGATATTCCAAATAGGCATCGGACAAAGTTAAAACCGCATCGGATCGACGCAGGTAAACATCCCAAAACCGAGGGGCGTCGATGCCACCCAGCTTCTGTATGGTCCGTTTCATCTCGCGCTGAAAATCTTTCTCATAGAAAACGGCGTCGACGATGGCGTCCACGCGGGCCGGAGAGAGATTCAGGTTCCGTTCGAGGTATTCGCTCTTCCAGCGAAACTGGGGGGTCTTAGAAATGAGCTCAGTCAATAGGGGCAAAGCACGAGCGGTCAGGCGACGGTTTCGCACCGCGCTTTCCGCATACTGCTGAGTGGCTTTGGCTATAAAACGCAACATCCCGAGTAACTTATGCAAAGTTGCGTGCCAGGCTTATCTGCCTTGCCTAGGCTTGAACGGCTCAGCCAGGTGACAAAAAGCGGCACCTTCAATGTTCCCACGAACCCCTTTTCGTTGGACGCTCGGGGCGTCAATCGGCTAGTTTTCGGGTCGCATGCGCGACTCAAAAATCCTCCAATTATCTGAAGCGGACTTGGCTAATGTCGTCGACACAGCCGCCCGCGTGATGTCGAGTAGTTGCTCGGTCGCCATTTATCGCGCGCCTTCTTTGAGTGCGCGTACGTTGGAGACTTTGAGCGCGCTGTCGAGCATTGAAGAACCGCTTCGCTTGCCGGTTATTTTGCAACTGGAAACTCCAATCGACGCGGAGATCATTGTCCATGCGACCGAAGCCGGAGCTTCTGATGTTTTAGAGGCCGGTGCTCCTGCATCGCTAGTCAACGCGCGCGCTGCTGTATTTGCCCGCGTGCATTGCGAAAAGCAAAAGCTCCTTGAAAAAGTCGCGGTTTCTGCGCGTCAGATGGAACGGTTTGGATCCACTGCATCCCACGACATGAAAGAGCCGCTGCGGATGATCATCTTGCATCTGTCCCTGCTGAACCGAGAAATGAAGGGAAGACTTTCTCCTGCAGCCCAGGATTCAGTGGCATTTGCTATTTCTAACTCGAAAAGATTGGCAGGCTTGATTGATTCTCTTATTGGGTTTGCCAGATGCGAAGCGGCATTACTCGAAGTGGCTCTTACAGATTGTCAGGCGCTTTTCAATGAAGTGGTTTCAGAGTTTGAGGAGCCTATAAAAAGTCGTCGTATTAAAGTCTCTTCCGATGCTTTGCCAACCATCAAGGGAGATCGAAAAATGCTTTTTCAGGTTTTTCAGAACCTGGTGAGTAACGCCATTAAGTTCAACAAGAGTGATTCTCCATCCATCCACCTTACGGTGCGGCGGGAGGCGGACCAGTGCATTTTTGAAATTGAGGACAATGGCGTCGGAATTCCTGAGGGATTCCTAACCCGTGTGTTTGAACCCTTTGTGCGTGGACATGGACACGCCGATTTCGAGGGGGCAGGGATCGGCCTCTCGGTTTGTCGGGCGATTGTAGAAAAACATGGCGGACAAATGAGTGTCCATTCGGAGCCCGGAAAGGGAAGCCGGTTTCGATTTTCGCTGCCTTGTTAAAGTTGGCATAGGGGCGAAGTGTAAGTACGATTCCATCCTGTATGAGAATTCTTGTTGTCGAAGATCAGCCCAAGATGGCGGGTTTCATTCATAAGGGCCTTTCTTCCTTGGGCTATGCGGTGGATTTGGCTGAAACCTCGGGTGCCGCCGAAGCTCTTTGTTCGGGGAATGAATATGATTTGATTGTACTGGATGTCATGCTTCCCGACCGAAGTGGTGTTGATACGGCACGTAGTATGCGCAAGGATGGGTGTGCTGCCCCCATTTTGATGCTTACCGCACTCTCAGGGACCAAGGACAAGGTGAGCGGCCTCGATGCAGGAGCCGATGACTATTTAACCAAGCCCTTTGAGTTTGATGAACTCACCGCTCGGATTCGGGCGTTGCTGAGGCGGAATTCTTCGACGCCGGGCGCCAAACTTGTGTTTTCTGGTTTGGAGATGGATTTGGTTCAGCGCCGCGTGGTGCGAGATGGAGCGCTCATCCAACTTACCGCTAAGGAGTTTGCGCTGTTGGAATACTTTATGCGCAATCCTGAGCGGGTGCTTTCTCGAACCGCGATAGGCGAACATGTCTGGGACGCTCGGTTCGACAACCAAAGCAATGTTATCGACGTTTACATAAACATGCTTCGGAAGAAAATCGATATTCCGTTTCAAACGCGTTTGATACACACGGTGGTTGGAGCGGGCTATGTCTTTAAGGAAACTCGATAGGTGGGGTCGCCTGGGCGTGCGTGCCCAGTTGGTTCTGCTCTTCCTCCTCGTTTTCGGAGGCATTTTTACCGCTTTCTCTTTTGGCACCTACCATTACATTGCGAGCACCCACCGCTACGATTTCGATACAGCGCTCTATAACTATGTCATCGGTGTGGCTGACTCCTTGGATTCGCAACAGCTCCATGCAAGTACGCCGCTCGAGAGGCAAACCTTTTCGCCCGAGATGATTCTACCGTTTCCACATGGTGCGACCTTGCTCAAGGTATCCGACTCCAAGGGACGGCCTCTGGTTCGTTCCAAGAGTTTGGTCAACCGCAGCTTGCCCCGACCTCAAGTCAGTGCAGAGACGCTGCACCGGGAGAAAGCCATCTATGAGGATGTTTCCCTCAAGGAAGAAGGCGACGATCGTAACTTGGGGGTTCGCTACCGCATGGTGTCTCACGAGTTCAAAGATGCTGCGGGTGACCACTATCTCATTCAGGCGGCAGTCCCTTTGTTGCTTTTGGACCGGCACCTGGAGAGCGTGTTAGCTTTCTTTGCGCTGAGTGTTCCTATTATCCTAGTTCTCGCTGGCCTTTCCGCTCTGGGCTTTAGCCGAAGGGCGATGGCGCCCGTTTCCGCTATCACGGCAAAGGCCAATGCCATTGAGGCACAGAACCTTTCTGAGCGTATTCCCGTTCCCGAATCCAATGATGAAATTCGAGAGCTTGCGATTACGCTTAATGTGCTACTGGATCGGTTGGAGCGAGCGTTTCGCAGTCAGGAAGAGTTTATTTCCGATGCTTCACATCAAATTAAGACCCCCCTTTCTATTCTAAAGGGCGAACTGGAGATTTTCCGAAAAGGCAGCCGATCGATTGAGGAGCTCAATGCGTTTCTTGATAGCGCGGAGAGCGAGATTCGCTATCTGTCGCGTATGACTGAAGACCTGCTGACACTCGCACGCATTGGAAATGAAGGCGCGCACCGGACCGGTGAGAAGTTTCGCTTGGATGAAAAACTAATGGAGTCAGTTGCACGCCTATCGCGCATCGCGGAGAAGAGGCATGTTCGGCTCAATGTTGAACTGAAGGCGAGCCAGGAAGCAGAGGCAGATTCGTTCGAGTTCTTCGGAGAGCCTGAGCTCATTCGCTCTCTTATCGACAATATTGTCGACAACGCCATTAAGTATTCACCCGAAAACGAAGTAGTAAAAGTGTCTTTGAGAGAGCTAGACCATTCCTTTGTGCTGACCGTGTCTGATCGGGGAAAGGGAATAGCGCCGGCTGCTCTACCCCATGTGTTCAATCGCTTTTTTAGGACAGATGATAGTCACAGTGGGGCGCCAGGGACTGGACTGGGGTTGCCGCTCGTGAAGCGAATTGCGGAGTTGCACTCGGGGTTCGTCCTCGCGGAGAATTCTCCCTCAGGGGGTGCTCATTTCACTGTTTCTCTCGCCAAGGCATAGGTGAGAGTAGAGTCGCACCAAGGTAATTCCGTTTACCACGAAGATGAAGGAAATGCAGGCTGCTAGCCACAAGTGATCCCCAATTGCGTAGTGTAAAAGCAAGTCTTCGCCCAGAAACGCCGGTGTTATCGGAAAGCCGGTTACTCCCAAAAAGGCGACGAAGAACCAAAATGAGATTTGTGGCTGTGTGGTCGCACGTGCCGAATAGGCTCTGAGATTTATTTGGGTCGAGGGGCGAAAGTTTAGCAAGTGGAGCATCCACGCTCCCAAAAGCCAGGAGGGGATGACGCCGGCAAAGTACACCCAAACATTGTTGAAGGAGTGCGGATCGGCGATAGCCACAGCTAATCCCGCCAGCATGACACTAGTTCCTGTGGCTAGCCAGACGCGCCAGGGAGAGCGTGCTTCTCCAGCGGCCACCAGTGATGCAAGCAGCATCAATAAACCCAATCCAAGAGCCAACGAATTACTTCTGTGCTGCCCATAGAAGATCCCTATCAACAGGAATAGGCCACCTAGTGCTACTGCTGCTTTTCGGGTAGGTGAGGCAAACAAAGTATCAAGCACTCTCCCGGCGCGGACCAGAGGGCGCCAAAGCAAGGTTTTGAGGGCGGGCTCCAAAAAGCCGTCTTGGAGAGACAGGGCGTACAGCGTGCCGGTAATCTTCACGGGTAGGCGATGGCCGACGCGCCAGTCGAGCAGCCGTTCATGGGTGAAGGCCGAACTCTGCATCCGAATCAGGTGTGCGACTACAGAAGGAGAAACTAGCAATTGATAGCAACGCAAACTGGCGTTCCCAACGAAGTGTAGCAGCACGAAAGCATGCCATCCCGCCGCCACCTCAATCAGCATCAGTCCGACTTGGGTGATAGACGCATAAGCGATGCTGGCTTTGATGTTGGACTGAACGCGACTTGCTAAGGTTGCAAAAACTGCAGTGCTAAGTCCCAGCACTGCGACCGAGATCCGCGTCACGGGAAGTACGGACCAGATGGGGTAGGTACGTAAGAGCAAGTAGACGCCACAATGAATCGAAAGCGCCCCATAAAAGATCGCGCTGGAAGGCGTAGGGCCTTCCATGGCTCTAGGGAGCCAAAAGCAAAAGGGAAACTGCGCGGACTTCCCGGCCGCTGCGAGAAGTATTAGAAAACTCAGACCCATTAGCTGAAACATTCCCAACTCCGTAGAAAACACGTTGGGAATCTTTGCGAGCATGCTGAAATGTTGGGTTTGGTGCCAGATCAGGTGCCCCAGCCAAGCGCCCATCAGCAGACCGACGTCGCATAGGCGGTAGACAGAATAAGTTCGAATAGCGTTTTCGGTGGGGCCCTGGCGTTCCCAGTAGAATCCGATCAGTAGGAATGATGAAATTCCTACAATTTCCCACCCTGCAAAGAGCAGATCCAAAGTGCCAGCTAGAACCAAAAGGTAAATCCCTGATAGGAAAACCAGAATCGTTGCAAAAAAACTCCCGTAGCGGTTTTCTCTGTGCATGTAGTAGCGGCAGTACTTCACTATGATTGCTGAGATAAAGGTGATGACACCGACGAAGACGGCTGAGGTTGTGTCGAAATAAAGCGTGAAAGGAAACCGGTAGTCCGAGCTGCTATAGATATCTCCGAAAGCCGCTTCGAACGGCTGACACCCTTGTGCCACCCAAAGAATGAGGAGCACTACGGTTGCTGCTATTAACAGCAGCGCCGACTTTGAGGCAATCCAGTAAGTGGGATGTTCGTCGCCTTTGAACAGCAGGATGATGGTAGTGGCTGCAACGAGAGGCAGTCCAAGCAGTGTGAGTAGAAGGTAGGTCACGGTCTTGTTCCTACTCCCTCGATTTCTGCGACAGGCAAGCTGTCTCGGTGCCCTTCCACAACGGATAGCGAAGTGGGGTACTTCGGTGGGCTCTTAAGGCATTCAACTGCCGGAACAAAGGCATCGTTGAGAAGCAGATAGGTTCGCTTGGTTTCCGGACATAAACAGGCGTAACGAACCCAGTCATTCTTTACCCACTCGTAGGTCGAGGGATTCATTTTAACTGCTGCTAAAGCGATTTCGCACGTTTGCTCAACAACCACGAGGAGTCGAACCGGATCATGCACTTCGATCATTTGAGAAGGTAAGCCGTTGCGTAAATCTCCGCCCACTCCATTGGCGACTCCGACGAGGGCCATAACGTTGTGAGGCAGCTTCGTCCCTGCTCCATAAGTCGTATTGTCTACGCGCGAAAAAAAATACTCCAAGTTGATTCCCCCGCAAACGGGAATCACGGCACCCAGAATGCCACTCAGTATTTTTCCATTTGGATCTTGTTTGGGATTGTACGAGTTGAGAAAGCAGCGCCGATCGAGGAACAGGCCACGGGTGCTGTCGCGACGTCCCACTATCGCCAGAGCATTGGTCGCGTGATTTAACTCTGGACGAGGCTCAAATATGGAAAGTGCTCTATCGTGAACGTGTTTGAGGGCGGTTTGCTCGGGAATACCCATGGGAACGAGCTCAAAGCGGCGGCAGCGCTCTTTTGCATTTCTTTTCAGGGCTTCCTTCACTTTAATTCGAAAATCCTGGAGCTGGGGTGCGTGGGTCTTCGGTACGTCGTGCTCATCAAAAAACTCAATGGTGTCTTTCGAAGTGTCGTGTAGACCACCGATGAAGTGACAGTCAGAGGGTATTTCGAAGTCCATCGCTGCTAGTTGGCGACGAACAGCTGGGTCATTTGCCGCCCAAGCAAATGCACGTGCATTGGGAGCCGCTCGTCGCCCAGAGCAGGCCCCGCAATCGTAAGCCGCATAGTGTGGGTTGTTTGCGCTAGTGGAGCCGTGGCCCATGATGACAACCAGTTTTGAGAACCCGCGTATCAGACCGCTGCTGGAAAGAACATGGCGAACTCGCGTCGCTAACTCTTCGATGGAGTAGCCCAGGTATCGTCCTTCAGGATCTTTATCCTCGCCGTTTCTAACAAGCATTAGACGAGTTTTGGGCGGGAGTGCGGGCTCGCTGAAAAGGGCAGTCGTTCCCGGTCGAAAAACCTGCAGGAATAAGCGAACGGTTGCCCAGATGCCCAGTGTTTGCGTTGCAAGCCAACCCCGAAACAGCGAGTTTCTCGACCCAATCAGGGTCGGGGCTTTCATACGACGTGAGCTTCTCGGCTCTGAGCTTGTTTCAACAACAAGGTGTCGGGGTGTGATGACCACCGGACACATTTGAGTGGGGTGGATTTCCTCGAGTCCGCGAAAGTAAAAATCCATCCCAAAGAAACCCGCCGTCCCAAATGTTTCGACTGTAGGTTCAACTTCCTCTATATGCCGTCGGAGTGAGCACTCCCGATCGTCGATGCAAAAAAAGACCTGAGTGGTAGCGAGAGGCCGGCTTACAACGCACTCAGCATGCGCTTCTAGCCCCGCGAACACGTCGCAGTAGAGCGTCTCTTCCAGGGCCTCATGCATGAGTAGTTGAGGGTAGTGAAGGGAGGCGGCTTGTTGGCGACTGATGGCTTCGTGCCGCGTTTTGGGAACCAAGGGTTTGAAATCCTTGCCCAGTGTCTTTATCGCGGCCCCGACTTGCATGACTAATTCGACGGCTGCAAAATCGACTAAGCGCATCTGGCGGGGAATGAGTAACCCGCTGGGTTTTCGCTCTATCGAGGCAACCATTCCTGACCAGCCTGGGTGGCTCAACAGCATTTCCAATAAGTATCGCTCGTAGTGGGCGGGTGTGCCGACGAGCGCTTCTAGGCATTTCATGATCGCGCGCTCAGCAGGCTCGCTTAGGAGCGCTTGGCAATGGGTATTAGAGAGTGAGCCATAGGGCGCCCAACTTTCTTCCACAAGTTTGCCCACTGCATTCCAGAAGGTTTCCGACGCATGTGGCATGCGCCAGGACGCGATTCCCTGATCCAGGTAGCCCGCAATAAGGCGGAAAAGCAGGGGGTGAACGGAAGCTTCGATATCGACGCCACGCTGCTTCCAGTCGGCTACGCAACCGGAGCGCGCGATACCCGGGAAGGGGGCAATGAAGGGGGCAGCACCGTCCAGTAAGTAGGAGCGCATAGCCGTGCGTTCGGTCGCTGATTCAAAGTAGCGCGATAGCACCCGATCGAGCGATTCAGAGGAAATAGCACCTCGTCCCAGCGCTTCACGGTACCAGGAAAGGTCCATGTAAGGTCGCGCCCCGTAAAGCTGGGCAGCTTCCAATATCCCTTCGTGAAAAGGACGATCTTGGAACGCATGCAGGGTATTGTGATGGATGAAATCCTTAATAGGGCCTTGTTGCGGTAACCAGTGGCGTATCCGTTCAAGGCTGGTCTGAAGATCAAAGCTCATACTCGGCGCAGCGCTGCTAGGGGATGTTTGGAAGTCGGTCGATGTTCGGCGGAAAAAGAGATCTCCAAAGTACGCCCTTGTTCTTTTCGCTCAGCCTGAAATCGATAGAGCTGCTCGAGCACAGTGTGATCGACAACGGGTGCGTCACTCAAGTCCAAGATGACTCTCGCGTCGTTTTTAGTGGAGTCGAGTATTTTGCGCAATGAAAGAAAGTTGGTGAAAGTGACGGGTGTTCTGAGCTTCAGCACGGTGCCTTGCGCGGTTTTGGACTGATCTACTTTCACCCGGAATAAGTTTGAAAGGCGTGTGCCTCGAGTGAAGTTGAAAGTGAGTTCCACTAGAATGCCGGCCGCAACGCCCACGAGGAGATCGGTTGCGAGTGTTAAGACGAAAGTGGTTAGGAAAGCGAGGAAGTGGTCCTGGCCAACAGAAAACGTTTTGAGAAACTGTCGAGGGTGAGCAAGGGCCCAACCTACGGATATGAGAATAGCCGCCAGCGCTGCGAGAGGAATCTCTCGCAGCAAATCTGGCAACAGGAGAAGGAAAACCAAAATGAATATGCCATGGCAGAAGTTGGCGAGCGGCGTGCGGGCTCCGTTTTTTATGTTGGCAGAACTGCGAACAATTTCAGCAATGATTGGCAGCCCGCCCAAAGCGCCGCATACCATGTTGCAAACACCTTTGCTCCACAGTTCTCGGTCCAGATTGGAAGTACGCTTGTAGGGATCTAGTCGGTCGACTGCATTCGCAGTGAGCAGAGACTCAATGCTTCCCACGATAGCCACCATCGCGACATATCTAAGAGAAGTAGCGCTCAAGATAACGCTGAAATCGGGAAAGATAATCGCTTGTGCGAGGTTATGGGGGAGATTGAGCAATAGTTTCGGTCCTACTTCGAACTGTAGCCAGTGCGATGTTACTAGATGCACGTGATCGAAGTCGAAGAGCTTCGCAAAACCGAATCCAGCGATAACGACGAGCAAAGGAGCGGGTACGTAGCGAACCCATTTCCCCTGTATGAGATTTAGGCTGAGGATGATGGCAAACCCGGTCATCGCGATCAGCGCAACTTCGGGATTGAGCCCCAAAGCAGCATGCGGCAGCTCTGCAAGCATTCCCGGAATATCCTTCGATTGCATAGCCACGCCCATGGCGACAGGAAGTTGCTTTACCATGATGATGGCACCGATAGCGCTGAGCATCCCGTGAATGACCGACCCTGGGACCGTGGTTCCCAGGGCGCCCCATCGAGCCAAGCCCATAGCGACTTGCGCGGCGCCTGCCACCAAGACGACGGCGAGCATTCGGCGAAAACCAGTTTGCGGGTCCCCGGCGCCTAAGTCTTGTACGGCTCCGAGAGCGATAACGATGAGGCCTGCGGCAGGCCCGTTTATCGCTAGATGAGATCCACCCAGATACGCCCCCACTACTCCGCCAATGATTGCGGCGAGAATACCTGCGGTGGGAGGCGCTCCTGAAGCTAACGCGATGCCGACTGAAAGAGGCAACGCTATGAGAAAGATTATGAATCCGGATAGGATGTCTGAGAGGATAGATCTCTGATTCTGCATGCCCTAAGGTTAGCAGGGGCAGCTGAAACGGTGATGAAAAGCGAATTAAAAGTGCTTAACCTGACTTTGCTCACTCTTAAGAGCGGGGAATGCGCCGAGTACGTGAGCTAAGACGGCGCTTTTTCGCCTTCTTGCCAACCCACCGGGCCGGATTTCCTCGGGCATCGACGTGAACGAAGTTGGAGGCGCGGTGATGGGGATAGAGCCCAAAGCCGCCTACGGGGAAAAAGCCAGCCACGTCGGCTTCCATGGCGTCGACTAGCTCACCAAGGAACTGAGAATCTGCCAGGTTCGTAATGCCATCATGGTTGAGGTCATCCATCCGCCCATCCTCATCTGCGTCCACAAAGATGTCGGCTGCATCGCCCCAAAGGTGGCGACTATTGCGGGCATGTCCGCGATTGTGCGCAGGGGTTCGATAAGCGCTAACCACTCGGAGCGTTTGAGCGGTACTTCCTAGTTCACGGACTTTCTCTAAAATCATTTCCAATTTAACGAGTAACTTCTCGCGCAGCACCAGAAACTTAGGGAACGCGCTGGATTGCTTGCAGAGAAACTGTTTCAGCTGAAAACTCGGGCTAACGAACGTTTCGACCATCTCCTTCGAGACTTCGACAAATCCAGCAGGACGAGAATAGATTGCTTCTCCGCGAGGGTAGCTCCCAATCTTGTAGCCCTTCAGTCGGCCCTTCTTCATTTTCTCAAACGGAACCAAGACGAAAACATTGATAATGACGGCAGCTTTATTGGCTGGAGGAACGATTTCCAATTTGTACAGGCCGGGCTTCTCCGGAGCCATCCAGCTCCACTCATTTTCTTCTTCCTGTAAAGTGAGGCCTGTCTGAGACTGGAGCCGAAACTCGGTTTCTGCTGCAACCCGCACTTCTTCGCCAGGCCGGACAAACGCGGAGCGGATAGAAAAGGGTGAGAACTCTCCGTTCACCTCGGTCAGAAACTCGGATCGCTCGCTGCGGACAAGATCAGAATGCGCAAAGGCAGCTGCGGAAAAAAGCAGGGCGACGAACAGTGTTTTTAGCCGGGGAAACAGCGGCATCCTTAATCCTTCTCAAGAGTTGCGAGATTTACCGCACCTAATGAAACTCCGTCCTGGGGAGAACGCAAGCTTCAAATTTTAGGGTGATTGAGAAATTCGATCATACCACAGCAATTCGGGCAGGGTTCGGTAGAGAATGAGCAGAGCGATCGCGATTAATAAGATCGCAAAACCCTTTTTTAACGCGGCGGGAGAAACCTTTCCGACACCGCGGGCCCCGACGAAGGTCCCGAGTGTGGATGCGACAACGAAGACCACCACTTCGAGCCAGGGCACTTCGAACTGGCCGGCGTAGCCCAAAAATCCAGCAGCGCAGTTGAGTGTGATGATCGCAAGCGAAGTGCCAATGGCATTTTTGACTCGTAGTCCCGACAGCAAAGTCAGAGCAGGAACAATCAGAAATCCGCCACCGACTCCTACCAACCCGGTGAGTACGCCGACCGCAAAGCCCTGCAGAAGGAGGGGAATCGGGCTTTGAGACAATTGCCCACGGGGTTCTTTGTGGCGGCTGCGAATCATCGCGGTGGCAGCACCGAGCATCACTAAAGCGAAAACCAACATCTGCAGTTCGCCGGAAAGGTAGTGAGAGAGGCGCGCACTCAGATAGCTCGCAACCAAAGCACTCGAACCAAAAGTGAAGGCGACCCGCCACTGGACATTGTGAAGCAGATGATGGGAAAAAGTTGCGACGGCGCTCGTGAGGCCCACCACGAGTAACGAAGAAGCAATCGCGACTTTCGGGGGAAAGCCGAGCACGAAGGCGAAGATGGGTACCGTAAGGATGGAGCCACCCGCGCCCAAGAGGCCGAGAAGGGTCCCTACGCCAAAGGCGAGTACTGACGTCGCTAGGATAGTGCCTATCAAGTGTGTCCCCACACCAGGGAGTGGCGTCGGCTGGATTGGAAAACCAGAACTCCCAAGCAGAATACGAAGACCAGTCCGCAAACCACCACAAACCAATCTCCTTTGAGAACGAAGTAGGTGTCGCCGCTCGTTGATCCGATCGGAATCGAAACAATCTGAACCTGCTTCGCTCCCAGCTGCGACAGAGCATGACGTTTGCCAAGGGAATCAATCCAAAAAGATAGCCCAGTATTGGTGACTCGAACGAGGGGCACGCGCGCTTCCAACGCTCTAAAAGTCGCAAGCGATGCGTGCAACCACGGTTCGGAAGTGTCTCCGTACCAAGAGTCGTTGGTGAGGTTTAAAAGGAAGTGGGCTTTCTGCCGAGCTACTTTTCGTCCAAACTGCGCGAAAACATCTTCATAGCAAATGGTCGTTCCTACACGAGTGCCACTGGCGAGGACCAGCGGATCTTGTTCCTTCCCGGCGCCCAGCTGCACGGAAGAGGGAAAGAGAGAGAGGAAGAAATCGGTTTTTCCGATGAGCGGAAAATACTCTCCAAACGCGAGCAAGATATTTTTTCGGTAGACGTCACTCCTGATGCCCCCACCTGCCGGTTGCAGAAGCACCGCACTGTTGTAAACGGAAGTGCCATCGGATCCGGCAGCGTAAGCTCCGGTAATCAACGGTACGTTCCAGCGCGTGACGGCGGCGCGAATCTGGTTCTGAAACTTGCCTTCCACATCCATTCGGAAAGGGAGGGCTGTCTCGGGCCAAACAATGAGTTGGACGCCGAGCGAGTCGAAGAGCGCCGCTTCCGTCATCTGTTCCAAAGTATCGACGATAGCTCGTACTTGATCCTCCCTGCCTCCGCGCGCTTGTACTTTCGTGAAGTGGGAAATGCCCGGCTGAATGATCGCGATTTCGAGCGGTTTGGTAACTGGAAGGGGGGCGGAGAGGCGGCCCTTGCTAAAGCCCAACGCGACGGCCCATAGGGCAATAGGCACCATGAGAAAAAGTCGTTTCGGCGCAAAAAGCGCGGAACCCGTTGCGAATATCGCAAAGGTGAGAAAAGGCACGCCGGTAATCTCCACGATCTGGTTTACCCAAGGAACGGCGTACAGAGCGTGGCCAATGCTGCAGGGAAAGATCTGAGGCACCAGGAAATCGACCACTGTGAATAGCGCTGGCAGTGCGACAGCGAACCAGAGGCTCTTGGTCCAGGGGCCCTTCGTATTCCAACGCATGCGGCTTTGAAGCCAAGCCGCACAACCCGCAAAGACAGCGAAGCTGAGTGCGACGAAAGCCGAGGCAAAGATGAAAATCACAAACGCGACCCACGAGGGCATTCCAGAAAATTCGTGAAGGACGTGTACGACCCAGTAAGCCGTGCCCCAACCGATGACAGAGGAAGTCACCCAACCCCATCCGAAGCCACTGCGAAACCCGGAGCAGCGCAAAACAAGCGCAACGTAAAACAGGGGGAACGCAAAGATGAGCGGAACCAGGTTGAATTTCTCAAACGAGAGGAAGACAGAAATTCCGGAGGCCAAGGCCAGCGCTAACCGAATAGAAAAAGCACGCGACATGGCGCCAGAGCTTACTCTGGCAATCCAGACTTAAGCTAGTGCTCATTCTGCCGATAAAAGAAGACCATGAAGAAAGTGATAGCAATGGTCACATTGCTCCTCCTGCTCGCAAATTGTGGCTCCAATCGCACCGCCACCAAGGGCGGCGTTACCTACGAAGAGCAAGAAAATGGACGCTGGCAGAAACAGTAGCGCCAAGTATTTGTTATTACTAATGTAATTAATTCACGCGCCTTCACAATTCCTACCCATTCCTTTGCGACACTAGAAGGAGTCTCTCTTTCAAAGGTGGGAACGTGTATCGCGTGGTTTTACTGCTTCTTTGCGTCAGTGTTCAAACCGAGGCCGGCGCACGCGAAGCGAAGGATCTCAGTGTGCGCATTCCTGCGTTTAAAGAAGAGTGCGCTCGACTCACTTGCGATGTACGCCCTGCCGGGAAAGTGACGGTGACCCGTCAGCCCGTGAGCGTCACCGTGTTCCAGCCACGCAAAACCTGCTGCTCCGGTGGAGCGGGAGTGTGCGGTTGCACCGCAGACCGAGCGGTTTGCTGCGATGGCTCTGTCAGCGCGGCTTGTGGTTGCGATTAGCCGTATGAGTCACTAGTTTGCGTGCATGCCTGTAGATGTCGATCACCCAGGAACCTGGGTAAAATTCAAACCGTCTCTATGCAATGGGTGCCGCGCGGGTTGCTGCACCTTTCCTGTGCCGGTGGACGCCGAAGACCTGTTTCACATGGGCTATGTGAAAGCAGAAGAGGTGAACGGTCCTCTCACCAAAGTCGCCCTGCGGCTACGCAAAGCCGGAATCATTCAAAGCTACACGCCTAAAAAGCGCTCTTTCGTCCTTGCCCAGAAAAACGTTCGCGATTGTGTTTTCCTCAATCGTCAGCGGCGTTGTTCCATTTATGCAAAACGACCGGCTGTATGCCGCGGCTTTCCCTTCAATGGGGCACGCCCTGGCTTCTGTCCGAATGAGAAAAAAAACAAAGCTGGCTAGCTGGCGCGCTCTTGGTGAGACACTGGGCACGTGCCTCATGATTGATCATATCTTTCACTTGCGGCGGTCCAGGCTATTTCCATTGTGAGTAGTCGTTCCATTCCTCGTCCGAGCACAATCCATCCTGGGTCGCCATTGTTTGGGATATGCCCACCCATAGCGGCTACAGCTAGTAGAGCCTGAGCGACGGTAGGGTGAGGGGGCAGCGGTTTTTTGGAGACGGCCGATAAGCATTCGAGTTGCGTGCGAGACAGAACCTGCTCCGCAGAGGCCTCGGGGTCTTGCCGTCCTAAACATCGTAGAAGTAGCAATTGCCAAGCAATCGGCGCAAAAACGGCTAGAGCGTTGAGTAGAGAGTCTTTACTTTCCAGTTGGCGCTTTTGATAGCTGCAACCGGTTTTGAGTGCTTTGAAGAATTCTTCAATAGTCCATCTCGCCCGGTAGTCATCGACGATATTAAGAAGGTCCTGTTCCGTTTCAATGGGTTCCGAAGTTACTAGTTTCCAGTCAATTGACTCTTCGGATTCTGGCGCATTCATCTCTGTCACATGAATGCAATTGAGAATCAGATTGGGGGCGACACTGGAGGCTGACAGTCGTTTTGGCCTGGGGAGACTTATCGTCGTTGCATTTATTTGAATATTTGCACTGCGCGCTTTCCGAGCCTGAAAACCTTTTCGATCGTGATTCATGCGGTTGAACTTGCGGTGGGATAGATGGATCTGGCGCTCTACGGTGAGCGGGCCACTGAGCGGCAGTTCAAAAAGTTTCTTTTTGGCTTTCTCTCCCAGCTTTTGACAGGACACTCTGTTCTGGCGGATACGAATCACAAACCGAAACTGATTGGCGCAGAGCTTGGAGAATAGCTCGTAATCATCGGCCTCCCTATCCATGACGTGGATGGGACATACCTGGGGCAATAATTTTGCCTCTACTTCTTCAACTAAACCCCACCATCTGTCCGATTCTTTGGCGGGCTTTGAATCTGCACATTTGCGTTGCGCCTTTGGCAAACCATGGCGAAACACCGCCTGTATCCCTAAAACCCCCAAGGGACGTACAAGCTTGGATCTGTCGATTCCAAGAGCAAAATGGCCCAGAAATCCTTGGTTGCCTTGATTCAGCCAACCAATTTCATCTCGTCGCCCTTCACCACCAAACAAGAACTCTGAAGAGTCATGCGCCACAACGACGCGCTCGCAATCCGAGGCCCTCAACGCCGTTGCCGCAAAATGCGGAGCAAGAATCCTATCCGGCGTGACTTTCGGATTGCCTAAAAATCGGTACGCTGCCTCCAAACCCGCCACGCTACCCGTGGCATCCGGAAAACTATCCTCCGGACGGCGAGCCAAAGCATCACCAAGCCGAACTAACCTAGCGGTTAACCGCGCATCTCCAAATTCGGCACGGCTATACTCATCACCAACCCCAAAACCGTTCTTATCTTCCATCCTTAGCTTAGATCATACCTTCCCAGATCCGGCTACAAAGATGTGTGGGATCTTGAGGCACGTGCACA
>JBGTAN010000001.1:0-7113 GCA_041749855.1 Bdellovibrionota bacterium | reverse complement strand
TCGCCTGAGAAAGGAACAACACAAAAAACTCAAAGCCTTCTATCAAGCTTCCAAACCACTAACCGATGAGAAAGACGCAGCGTGAACCACTACCGCTTTACCCACCGCGTCCTAGTAACGGTCTTCAATGAGGAAATCCGTACTTAGTAATAAAGGTAACTTAGACGCGGGTTTCGAATGGAAGAAAGCCACGGGAATTGGCGCGTAGAATACGCAGGGAAAAGAAGTTACTGGCGAGAGCTGATTGCTTTGGCTCTCACCTCAATAATGGGATTTTCGCCGGCGTGTAGCGGTCCAAATTTGTCTGTGTCCATTTCGAACTTAGCGGAATCAAGAACCAAGAAATAGGTACGCTTCTTTTCAACCCTCAATTTAAGTTCACCGTACTGAGAGAGGGCCCGCCTCAACTCTTTTCCTCGACGATCTAGAAGACGGAAAGTGAGAGGCGGGCAGGGCATTGCAAGGTTGGGAAGGCCGGGTTGTTTTATAAAACATTTAGCGAGAATAAACTCACTGGGGTCAGATTTATCAACAGTTGCCGCGTACTCTCGCAATTGCTTTTGAGACAGTGCAGAAACCTTAGTGCCTGGTTCGCTCGAGCCGGCCAAGACCAAGGTGGTCGATACACCCATCGAAAAAATGATAAGAATCCGTGCGAACATGTGGTGCCTCCCGAAGCAAACTTCCTATCCAGCGGCTTAGAGTTTGGCCAACGCCTTAGTCAGCCTGGTCAGAAAATTGGCCTCCGCTGCACTAATCTCTCCGTCAGACTGACACATCCGCCACGCAGCTTTTAGTGCTATGCGCCTCGCGCTATCAGAGACTAAAAGTGCGACTTCCTTCTCGAGATCGACCTGTTCGGCGAAAATCGGGTGAAGAACATTTCTGCGCTCATGCTCTGACCAGTTTTCAGTCATGGTTTCAAAGGCAGCTTTTTCACCGGTACGAAGCTTGCCGTCGGCAAAAGCCGCCAGCATGACAATTTTTCCAATGGCTTCCCACTCCTGGTGAGAAGGCGGTTTAGTCGAAGTCATCATCACCTCTTTATTTCCACATTCTACCTACCTCGTTGGGAATAGAAGCATTGATAATTGCGCTTGGAAGCATCGTCTTAAGCGATTGTGCACTCGTTCCAGCTCACTCCGAAATCAAGAATGGCACTTTCCCCCAAGGTGTCCCTCAGCTAAACTGCCACGAGCCACCAAGGGGCCAATGAGGAAAAATGGATGAAAGCCAGGGCAGCTATTCTCTTATTCTCCGGCCTCACCTTGCTTTCTGGATGTGGGGTAGGGCTTTGCGTTAATCTGAATAGCTGCCCCGCTTCGCTTTATCCCGTGGCGATCGTATCCAATGCGCCTTCTGCGGTTAGTCGGATGGGGTTCTTATCCGCTACAGTTTCGGGCGGCGAAATCTCGCACTACAAATACAAGTTGGGTGTCGCAACTTCCGTTGATTGCCAAGAGTCTAGCGGCTATTCCTCCGAACGATCCATCACAGAAGCTCTTTCTGATCTTTTCTACTCTCTCCCAGATGTTCAGCTGGTTTTATGTGTCGTCGGTCGAAGCAGTGCCGGATCGTGGCAACCGTTCGAACGCGCGACACAAGTGTTGTGGATGAAAGATATGACGCCTCAGCCCGAAGCACGGTTTGCGGGTCTGACGAACTGGAACGACTACGGTGATGTTACAAATGGCCTTGAATGTGCGAAGGAATTCGAGTCAGTGGATTTCCCAACGTGTGTCCACGCAGGCGAGCGAAGGGTGGTTCGTACGGGTATGCCCTCTTGTGAGGGGCTTATGGTCTCCGACGATTTAGATGTGTTTCGCTGGATATGCTCTATCGACAATGGAGAAGCTGTCTTTGAAAGCCGACTGAAATCGGACAAAGGGTTGCAAGAACTTGTCATACACGGATCGGTTACTGGCTCATGGAGGCAGGTATCGCTTACCATGACCGGCCCCTTTGGCATGCGACAGAGTAACGCTCAAACGTGGTGGACGAACCCAGTCAAGCCTTTGCCGCCGTCGAACTTAGCCCTGCTCGAGCTCGACCAGGCTTCCGATTCGGGAGTTATCTTCACCGTCAACGCGCTCGAGAGCTCCGATGGGGTTGAGATAGACGCAGACAAAGTCGGAATCGTTTTCATGCCGGGAAGTGGTTTCACCAGCACGCCGGGGTTGGGGTATTTGTTTGGTGGCTCGGGCAACCGGCTTTGGTTGGAAGGAGGCTCTTCTGACGGAGCCGCGATGAGAGATTTTCTTGATGGTGGGAGAATGCTGCGCGTGCATCGTGTGAAATTTGTAAACGGCACCAGTCAGTGCATCCTTGCCGACGATGAGATACACATTTCCTCTTCCGAATTTAGTGGCTGCAGCCTTCGGTTTCGTGCAGCGCGGGAGGTCTTTGCCGAAGCCGTGAGGGTGACGGGGGGCAGAATCTGGGCCCAAAACAGCTGCAAACTGGCGCGTTTCGTCGACACCATAGGCGCCGGGGGATCGAGTGGAGCTTACTCGGAATGCGAAGAGACAGCCGTCGTTGGCGCGACTTTCATGGCAGCAAACGACCAAGGCATTTGGCTTCAGAGAGTTGCTGGCTCTCGGTTCGTTTCCGGCGCTGTTTCGGTGCTGAACAACGGCAATACGGGCACCAACGGGCGCAGTGCGCTTGACCTTAGAAACCTCACTTCCGGAACGTTGCTCAGCACATTGGCTTTGAACTCTCGACTTCACGGCATCCGGCTCAATAATAGCGACGGCGTTACGATCTACAACGCTGCTCTGGCGCACCATGGGGGTAGCGGTATTTTTGCGGATAGCAGCACTACAAATACGGTGAAAGGGGCGCTATTTTTAGGCAACAACATCGGCGGGAATTGTTCGATCACCGGCTCGATGAATATTTCTACGGGTGCTAACAATACGACTTGCTCTCCGGTAGGGGGTTCGGGAGTGACTGAAGTCGATTCGGCTGCCGTTTTATCGACCCAAGTCGTGGGAAAAGTAGGTGCGGATACCGCTAATATTACTTCGGGTGGCACGGGGCTGGGCGCCTATTCGTTGCTCATGGACACTTTTAACTTTGAAAATGCCTTTCGAGCTTGGGGACAAGACGGCGGTGCTTTTCCCGCAACCACCCACCAAGATCGCTGTAGCGCAGGAACATGCCGTATCTGGGACGCTTCGCTTACTGCCGGCGCCAATGTGCTTTTAAATCGCTCAGGAAATGGCTCGAGCAACAATGACCCCTTTGTCGCGGGTGCGGCTTGTCCCAAGGAAGTCGCGGGAGACCAAACACTGACCAATTCATGGGGACAGACTTTTCTCAAAAATGCAGTGGAGCTCATGCGCTCTGAATGGCGCGGGAATACCAATGACATGGACGGCCTGTGCGAAGCGGGCGAAACGTGTCTCTACACGCCCAATTTTGGTGCTTATCAAGGGCATGGTGATTTGGCCGAGTGCCTCTTTGTTCCGCAAGGCGGCCTGACAGGAGTGCGCATGTACGGATACACTATCAACACAGGTCGATAAGAGGGATGGGAGAGAAGCTGTGCGCTTATACTACGATGGATTGTGTCCGCTTTGCTCTCGAGAAATCGATCACTACAAGAAGTGCCGGGGCGCCGAGCGCATCGAGTTTGTCGACATTACCTCCGGGGATTTCGATGCCGTCAAAGAACAGCTCGATCCCAAAGCTATTCACCGACACATGCACGCCAAAACCTCGGATGGGTCCGTGGTGACCGGGGTGAATGCTTTCATCCTGGTTTGGGAGCAGCTTCCTGCGTACCGATGGCTTGCCAAAATCATTCGTTGGCCGCCAGCCCATTGGGTGGCGGAAGTAGGGTACCGTGTGTTTGCAAGAGTGCGTCCCTTGCTACCGAGGCGCAAACGCGATTGTGAAAGTAGTCCTTATTGTGAATAGTGCTTGGGGCAGTGCAACTTATGAACACGCTACTATTACTCGAAACCGCAACAACTCTGTACCTGTGCGGGTTGATTTGGACGGTTCAAGTGACGCATTACCCTACTTTCCGCTTCATTCCCTCTGATGCAGCAGCGGCTTTCCACGTCCACCATACGGGCGCAATGACCCGAATTGTGCTCTTGCCCATGGTGCTTGAACTCGGACTATCTTTGGCGAGCGCCTACTTTGTCCCGGGTCCCTGGCGCTTACTCAGCCTGCTCGCTGTCATTGGATTGTGGGCCCTGACTTTTGGAGTGAGTGTTCCTATTCACAGCCAATTGAATCGAGAGTGGAAAAAAAATGAAGTGGAAAAACTGATTCGGACAAATTGGCTTCGAACGGGGCTGTGGTCTCTGAGGGGCGCAGGACTTATAGTGAGCTGGCTAATTTGATTCTAGTACCGGAAGTCAATGTCGTCGCGCTTTAACGCCAAGACCTCGCACTTCCTTCTCCAGCTTTTCGATTTCCTTCTCGAGAAGAATGGAGCCGAAAAGGGCTGTGTAGGACCAGAAAATCGCGCTGCCAATAATCATCGTAATCATGGCCACGATTCTTCCCCAAAAAGTAGCTGGAACGATGTCTCCGTACCCCACAGTGGTCACCGTAGACATGGCCCACCAAATCGCATCGAACGGCTCGTCGACTGTCGGATTAGCTCCCGCTTCTGCCGCATAGAAAGCAAAACTCGCTACGGCAACAATAATATTTCCGAATACAGTGATGCCCCAAAAGAGGGGGTGCAAAAGAAGGACGCGAACCCTCTGTACAGCAAATCGCCAAGTGTTTTCAAAGCGGGTTTGTTTCGTCATTCACGGGTTCCTTACCAGGTACTTTAAAGTGATTTCCCTTTTTGCGCAGCAGGATCTTCTAAAGCCCGATCCTTTGATTCCCTGCTAAAGGCGTGGTAGCCAAGGGCTCGTGAGTGGCGCCCTCTTTGTCATTTTGAGTCTTTGCTTCAGCTTTTCGTGCATGGCAGCAGTGGAACCCTGTGCCTTTGCCCTCTTGCAACAGCAACTAAAGGGAAAACCAGACTCCGAAATCGTGCCTATTACCAGAGAATATGTAGAAAGCCTGATTCGGTATGTCGCGCAAATACAGTCTCAATACCCTGGGGATCGCTTCCCTCTGATTTCACCTTCTTCCAATATTCGTAGCGCGATAAAAGCGCTCGGAGAAGTAGCGGTCGCGCCTTTGGCGCAGGTTGCAGCGGCAGGGGCGCCCGCTCATCGATTGGCCGCCCTGTACTTGTTGAGCGACCATGGAGCCGCGGCGGTTTTCGCCTATGAAGACATAAGGGAAGCTTTGCGGGAAATGACTTCGGATGAAAATCTAAGCGCTGAAGACGAAGCGTTATTCTGGAAGACGGCGGCTGCGATGCGAGCGATCAATCCCATTTCCGCCGAAAGCGATGTCGTCCAAGCGGTGGGGGCTCTGATTCAGAATCGCCGTGATTCCCATTCTGGAGAAGATCAGGGCTCTGTACCGGAGTGGGCGGCTTACACGGCTTTTGTTTCGAGCCGGTTGAATGCGCTTAAAATCGGGCCGATGCGTTTACTCAAGCCATTTCTCGAGGCGGAGAGCCTCCTATCGTCCTACCGTGGGACCTCTTTGCCAAACATCCCACTCGCCGTCGCCCATCTGAGGGCGTCCATTTTGAGAACGCAGATTAAGGATGGGGAGCCTCGTGAACTCGCCCGTCAGATGCAGGAGTTCGTCGATGAAAGCGCGGGAATGCCGCTGCTGAAAGCAGACTTGGATCGCATCAGGACAGCCTTTGGTTGGCCGATTGCTCTAGCCCCTGATCTCTGCGTTCCCTTCGACGTTCAAGTCGCGCTTGAGCGCCTGGTGGAAAAGCTCGTTAAAGACATTGGAATTCAGATAGAGGAGTCCTACGGAGCTCCTGAAGCATGCGTCACTTTACTTCAAGCACAAGAGGGGCTCACCCGGTTCGTGGAGTCACTTAACGGAGCTCGGATTTGTGACCAGGAAGTTCTGCGAAGCCTGCTCAAAACGGCACGCGCGTTTCCCTACATGACGAGCTCGATGGGGTTGGCCGATTGGTGGACTAAAACGAAATCGGAACGCATTGGCGCCGCAATTTCCACTTGGTGTCGCTGACGTTTACTCCAAGCTTAATCCCTTTATTCGATCGTCCCTTGTTTGGTATGATCCGAAGAACTCAGGACGGCATTGGTTGTGAAAACACCGCGAAAAACCGAGGGTTTCACCCTCGTTGAACTCCTCATTGTGGTGGCTATCATCGGAGTGCTTTCCACCGTGGGTATTCCAACCTTTCGAAAAATGGTGCAGAGAGCCAAAATGTCTGAAGCTAAGGTCGAGCTGGGAGCGATCTATAAAACTGAAGCTGGCTTCAGAGGCGAATACGGCGCCTATGGTAACAATCTCTTTTCGGCCGGATACATACCTGCGGCCGTCAATACGACCAGCAATGTCTATGACACCCAGGCCTACTACAACGTGGGCTTTCCGGAAGACAACTCATGCCAGACCCAGAGTCTCGTAAAGCCTTCGGCGGGTCCGGCGGCTGGTGAGATTGCCAGGACGTTTCCGGCCTACTATTCGGGTATACACCGAAGTATCTATCGCGTGGAAGATGTTGCAGCTTTAGAGGGCTACTGCCTCTTCTATCCCTTCCCGGCGGACGGCGCGAGCTTTATTGCGACCGCTAGCGGCGTCATTGCTCCTGGTATCGTGGTCACGTCGACGGACCCAGAAGACATTGATATGTGGTCGATCAATGATTCGCGGCAGTTGAGCCATGAGCGAGAGGGAGTGAAGTAGAGTGGTTAGGCACTGATCCCAGGATCAGTGCCTGGGGTTCTACCCTCGCTAAATCTTCCCGCGCTTCTTTTGAAACATTTCTTTGTGCACCTTACGGGCAAGGTCACCGAAGGTCTTTTCAACAAAACGGAGACGTTTCGCGTGTGCAGTCCGGTTTTGTGCAACGATCTTCGGAAAGCGACGGAGCGCTTCCTGAAGGTCTTTGGGCTCTACATCGTTAAAGGGGGCATGAGGTCCCTGGGTTAAGATTGGTGTGTTCTACGCACTAATCGACAACCTGGAGAAGCCTCATGCCTTGCATAAACGATATCATTGGTCTGCCTGGTGTTCAGATCGAAACTGTTG